>NZ_BAAATS010000028.1:249368-394176 GCF_039533535.1 Streptomyces kunmingensis | reverse complement strand
GACGCGGTCACGAGGACCGCGGGGCGCTCACACCGGCAGCGTCCCCGTCGCGGCCACCTTCGCGTACCAGCGGGCGCTGGCCTTGGGGGTGCGGGTGCCGGTCGGGTAGTCGACGTGGACCATGCCGAAGCGCTTGCTGTAGCCGTAGCCCCACTCGAAGTTGTCCAGCAGTGACCACAGGAAGTAGCCGCGGACGTCCGCGCCGGCGGCCATCGCCCGGTGCACGGCGGCCAGGTGGTCGCGGACGTAGGCGATGCGTTCCGGGTCGTTGACGTTGCCCTCGGGGTCCGCGTAGTCGTGGAAGGCGGCGCCGTTCTCGGTGATCACCAGAGGCAGGCCGGGGTGGTCGCCGCTCAGGCGGAGCAGAAGCTCCTCGAGTCCCGAGGCGTCGATCGTCCAGCCCATCGCGGTCCTGTCCCCGGGCGTGGGGTGGAAGGCGACGCGGTCCACACCCACCCACGGACTGTGCGCACTGGCGCCGTGGCCGTCGTTGCCGTGCGCCGGGTCGCCCTCGGAGACCAGGGTCGGCGAGTAGTAGTTGACGCCCAGGAAGTCCAGCGGCTGGTGGATCTCGGCCAGATCACCGTCCTCGACAAAGGACCAGTCGGTCAGCGGCGCGGTGTCCTTCAGCAGGTCCTCCGGGTACTCGCCGCGCAGCATCGGGCCAGTGAAGACCCGGTTGGCCAGCGCGTCGATACGCCTGGCGGCGTCCGCGTCCCCGGCCGCGTCGGTCAGCGGTCGCACGTGGTGCACATTGAGCGTCACCGAGACCTCGGCTGACGGGCGCAGCTCCGAGCGCAGCGCCTGAACGGCCAGACCGTGGCCCAGGTTGAGGTGGTGGGCGGCGCGCAGGGCGGCCACCGGCTCGGTGCGGCCGGGGGCGTGCACGCCGGAGCCGTAGCCGAGGAAGGCGCTGCACCAGGGCTCGTTGAGGGTGGTCCAGGTGTCGATGTGGTCGCCCAGGCCCTCGGCGGCGAGCGCCGCGTACTCGGCGAACCGCTCGGCAGTCTCCCGGACCGGCCAGCCACCCAGGTCCTCCAACTCCTGTGGCAGGTCCCAGTGGTAGAGCGTGGCGACCGGCTTGATGCCCTTCTCGCGCAGCGCGTCGGCCAGGCGCCGGTAGAAGTCGAGGCCCTTCTGCAGGGCCGGACCGCGGCCGGTCGGCTGGATGCGGGGCCAGGCCAGCGAGAAGCGGTAGGCCTTGACGCCCAGGCCGGCCATGATGTCGACGTCCTCGGCCCAGCGGTGATAGTGGTCGCAGGCGATGTCGCCGGTGTCGCCGTTGAGGACCTTTCCGGGGGTGCGCGCGTAGGTGTCCCAGATGGACGGGGTGCGGCCGTCCTCCTGGGCGGCTCCCTCGATCTGGTACGAGGCGGTCGCCGTGCCCCACAGGAAGTCGGCGGGGAACGTGAGCGCGGATGACATAGAGGGCTCCTCCGGGGCGAACAGGCGGTAGTAATACGGGAGTTGCTGCGCGGCGCGGTGGGTCAGCCCTTCACGGCGCCCTGCATGATGCCGCCGACGATCTGCCGGCCGAAGACCACGAACATCGCAAGGAGCGGCAGCGTGCCGAGCAGCGCGCCCGCCATGATCAGGGACTGGTCGCGCACGTAACCGGCGCTCAGCTGGGTGAGCGCGACGGGGACGGTCGGGTTGGTCATGTCCAGGGCGATGAACGGCCAGAAGAAGTCGTTCCAGGCGTGGACGAACGTGATCATGAAGATGACGGCCATGGGGGCGCGGGCGATCGGCAGCACGATGGACCAGAAGATGCGCAGCGAGTGCGCGCCGTCGACCCGGCCCGCCTCGACGAGCTCGTCGGGCAGTGACTCGGCGAAGTACTGCCGCATGAAGAACACGCCGACCGCGCTGACCAGCGTGGGGAAGATGACCGACGGCAGCTGCTGGCCCCAGCCGAGGTCGCTCATCATCATGAACAGCGGGACCACGCCCAGTTGCGGCGGCACCATCATGGTGGCGATGACGACCATGAGGAGGGCGTTGCGGCCCTTGAAGCGCAGTTTGGCGAAGGCGAAGCCGGCGAGGGTCGCGAAGAGCACGGTGGACAGCGAGATGGTCCCGGCCACGATCAGCGAGTTCATCATCGCCTTGCCCATGGCGGCCTCGGTCCAGGCCCGGGAGAGGTTGCTGAAGAGGTTCGGTCCCGGCAGGAACGGGGGCGGGGTCTGCGAGATCCGGCTGCTGTCGGTGGAGGCCGCCACCAGCGTCCAGTAGAGCGGGAAGAGCGAGACCAGGGCGGTGAATCCGAGCAGGACGTAGGCGAGAGGCCCCGCATGGTGCTGTTTGCCGGCGCCCTGCCTCAGGCGTCTGCGGCGGGCGGGGGCTGAGCTCTCGACGGCGCGGCGGCCCCCGGCGCCGGTCAGGACCGGAGCGGTGTCGGTGGTCATGGCGTGACTCCCCGGTCAGTGCGTGCGGTTGCGCAGGCGTGAGATGACGCGCTGCAGGACGAAGACGAGGACGAGCAGCAGGAACATCGCCCAGGCCACGGTGGCCGCGCGGCCCATCTGGTAGTTCTTCCAGCCCTCTTCGTAGAGCAGCAGGCCGAGGGTCTGGTACTGATTGTTGATGCCTCCGGTGACGCCGTTGGGGCCCTGGCCGAAGATCAGTGGTTCGCCGAAGAGCTGGGTGGCGCCGATCGTCGAGAGGACGATGGTGAAGACGATCGTCGCCCTGATGCCGGGGACCGTGACGGTGCGGAACTGCTGCCAGCGGTTGGCCCCGTCGATGGCGGCGGCCTCGTAGCGCTCCAGCGGCACGGCCTGCATGGCGGCCAGGTAGAGCAGGGCGTTGTAGCCGGTCCACCGCCAGATGACGATCGAGGAGATGGCCGTCTGGGAGGCCCCGGTGGAGTTCTCCCAGTCGATCGGATCGACGCCCACCAGGCCGAGACCCCAGTTGATCATGCCGAAGTCGCGCTGGAAGAGCATCGTGAAGACGAGCGCGGCGGCGCCGACCGAGGTGGCGTACGGGGTGATGGCGGCGACCCGGAAGAAGGTCGAGGCACGCATCCGGTAGTTGAGCAGATGAGCCAGGCCCAGGGCCATGAGCAGCTGCGGAACCGTGGAGATCACACCGATGGTGATGGTGTTGCGCAGCGCGTTCCAGAACCGTTCGTCGGCGATCAGCGCCGTGTAGTTGTCCAGGCCCCGCCAGGTCATGACGTCGAAGGTGGACAGCTCGACCTGGTGGAGGGAGATCCAGGCGGTGTAGATCAGCGGATAGAAGCTGAACGCCGCGAAGATGACGAAGAAGGGGGCGATGAACGCGTACGGCGCACCCTTCACATCGAGGAGATGCAGCAGCGGAACCTTCGAACGGGCCTTGCCGGCACCGTCCGGACGCACGGGTGAGCCGTGTGTCGGGGGCGGCTCGGCGTCCGAGCCGAGCTGGGTGGAGGTGGCCACCGGGGTCCTTCCGTCGGGCGGGCGGGTGAGCGAGGCGGCGGGTGCGGCCGGCGGTGATGCGGCCGCACCCGCTCGGTGCCGTACGCGTCAGCCGACGGCCTTCTTGACGCGCTCGTCGGTGGTCTTCCATGCCTGGGCCGGAGCCGTGCCGTTCTCGACCAGCTGGAGGCCCTGCGAGAAGGCGTCCTTGATGGTGCCGTCCTTACGGCCGAGCACCTGCTCGGCGGGGATCTCGTTGGCGGCCGCTCCGAAGATCTGGCCGGTCGGGGCGCCGGAGAAGTACTCCGACGTGGCGTCCTTCACCTTCGGGTCCTCGAGTGCGGTCTTGGAGGACGGGAAGTTGCCCAGCTTCTCGAAGAGGTAGGCCTGCTGCTCGGGGGCGGTCAGCCACGCGACGAGCTTCTTGGCCTCGTCCCTCACCGGGCTCTTCTCGGTGACCCCGAGGAAGGATCCGCCCCAGTTGGCGCCCTTGGGGGCCTTGGCGACGTCCCACTTGCCCTTGTTGGCGTCGCCTGCCTTGTCGCTGATGTGCGCGAGCATCCAGGCCGGGCAGACGGTGGTGGCGAAGGTACCGTTGGCGAGACCCGGGTCCCAACCGGGCTGGAACTGCGGCAACTTGGCGGTCAGGTTCTTCTTGGCGGCCTCGGACGAGAGGTCCCAGGCCTCCTTGATCGCGGGGTTGGTCTTGTAGATCAGCTGGCCCGACTTGTCGTAGTACTGCTCGGAGTTGCCGTAGACCATGGCGTTGAACAGGCCGGAGGCCGAGTCCAGGTACGAGACCTTCTTGTCCTTGTTGCCCTTGGCGAACTTCTCGCCGGTCTCGACGTACTTGGCCCAGTCCCCCGCCCACAGCTTGCCGACCTCCTCGCGGTCCGTGGGCAGCCCGGCCTGCTCGAAAAGGTCCTTGCGGTAGCAGACCGCCATCGGCCCTGTGTCCGTGCCGAGGCCCAGGACCTTGCCGTCCTTGGTGGTGATCTGGGCCTGCTTCCAGGGCAGGAAGTGGTCGGCGCCCTTGGTGCCCGCGAAGTCGGTGAACTTGCCGGCCTGCGTGTCGGTTATCTCCTTCGCCCGCCCGATCTCGATGCCCTGGACGTCCTTGAGTCCGGAGCCGCTGGCCAGGTGGGTCTGCAGAGCGGTGTAGTACGTCTGCTCGTCACCGGCCGCCTCGACCTTGACGGTGACGTCCGGGTTCTCCTTCTCGTACTTCTCGATCAGGCCGGTCTCCTTGAAGCCCATCACGCCGTACAGGCCCATGGTGATGGTGACCTTGCCGTCCTTGACGCCGCCGCCGGTGGCGCTCGCACCGTCTCCGCCGCAGCCCGAGAGCAAGGCTGCCGCCGCCGTACAGGCCACCATGGCTGTCATTCTTGTACGCAATTTTCGCTCGACCTTGAGCATGAACGTCCTCCCTGAGACGGCGCCGACGCACCCCACGGCGCGAGTCGGCCCGACATGCGGCCGCCCGCGGCAGATATGGCCAAGTTCCCAGCTCGGAGCGGGTTTTCCGGAGGCCGACGAACATGGTTGGGGGCCTCTGGAGGACCTGCGGAAGAGTTGGTGGGAACGTGCCCACTAGATGGGGGAAGACTGTCGGGCCGACAACTGCCGTGTCAAGAAGTCGAATTGAGCTCGTTTCCACCTCGTTATCGGCGAAAACTTTCGGAAGGCGCCACGGGGCGGGCAGAGTCGGAACGGCAACTGGCAGAATGCGCAGGCCGGGAGGGTCGGGCACCCACCAGGGCGGCCGTGGAGGCGAAGGGGAGGATCCGGGACGATGAGCGGCGACACCACACGAGAAGCGCCGGGCCGGGAGCGGAGCGGAAGCCGGGAACAACGGACGGCAGGCCGAGAGCCGCGAAGCGACAGCCGGGGACAGGGCCCACGCCTGGACCGCGGACAGAACACGGCGCCCGATTCCCGGCCGACCATCAAGACCGTGGCCGCCCGGGCCGGTGTCGGACGCACCACCGTCTCCCGGGTGGTGAACGGCTCGGAACTCGTCAGCGAGAAGGCGCGGGAGGCCGTACTCGCCGCCATCGCGGAACTGGGCTACGTCCCCAACTCCGTTGCCCGCGGCCTGGTCACCCGCCGTACCAACGCCGTCGCCCTGGTCATCCCCGAGTCCGAGAGCCGGCTCGGCTCGGAGCCCTACTTCTCGGCGGTGATCCGCGGGGTGAGCGCCGCGCTTGCCGACACCCGCACCCAGCTCCAGCTGATGCTCGTCCGCGACCAGGCCGAACGCGACCAGCTCACCCAGTCCGTCGCCGAACGCCGGGTCGACGGCGTCCTGTTGGTCTCGGTGCACGAACACGACGTCCTGCCGAGCCTGTTGGAGTCCGCCGGCCTGCCGACCGTCCTCGCGGGCCGCCGCCGCGAGGACGACCCGCTCAGTTACGTCTGCTCCGACAACCGGGGCGGGGCCGCCGCCGCCGTGCGCCACCTCCTGGACCGCGGCCGCCGCCGCATCGCCACCGTCGCGGGCCCTCAGGACATGGAGGTCGGCCGCAGCCGGCTGCACGGCTGCCAGGAAGCACTCGTCCAGGCCGGCATACCGGCCCGGGACCACCTGGTCGCCGTCGGGGACTTCACCGAGGAAGGAGCCCGCGAGGCGATGCGTTCGCTACTTGAACGCGCCCCGGACCTGGATGCGGTCTTCGCCGCCTCCGATCTGATGGCCGCGGGCATCCTGCTCGAACTGCGCGCCCAGGGACGCCGCGTGCCGCAGGACGTCTCGGTCGTCGGCTTCGAGGACTCCTACCTCGCCCGCCACACCAACCCGCCGCTCACAACCGTGCGCCAGCCCACGGAAGAGATCGGCGGCACGATCGCCCGGACCCTGCTGCGCGAGATCGAGAACCCGGCCCTCCCTCGCACTCGGCTCGTGCTCGACACGGAGCTGGTGGTGCGGGAGTCGTCGTGAATCAGGTCCGTCGGCCGGGGCCGAGCCAGGGACGACTTGTCCCCGGTCGGAACTGCCCTTCATCCGGTTTCCGGTTCGCATAAGGATTGCCCTGTTGAACAGAGGAGATCGGACGACGGACCGGGCGTTGCCGGACCCCACGCCGGCGGCTTTGGGACATGCGCGGCGGTCGGCCATGACGTTGTCCGTCCGACGGCCTCTTAGGATCTGACGATGCCCACCTGGAAGAAGACGCTGCGCGCTGCCGGAATCCGGCGCGCCGACCTGCACGCGGACTACTCCCGCCAACGCGACCTCGTGAAGGCCTTCGCGAAGAAGGAGTATCTGGCGGTGCGTCTCCTGTTGCCTCCAGCCCTGCATCCGCCGGTCATCGCCGCCGTGGCCTTCATGCACGCCACCGACGAACTCATCGACACCGGGGATGCCGCCGACCGCAAGAACGCGCTGGCGCAATGGGCCGAAGCGACCCGTGCCGCACTCGGCGAACCGGCGGCCGGCACCGACGCCACACTCCGGACGCTCGCCGACACCGTCACTCGCCACCCCGGCCTGCGACCGCGAGTGGAAGCCTTCCTGACCGGCGCGCACCTGGACGTCGACTACACGGGGTTCCGCTCCGAGGAACAGTTGCAGGAGTACGTCACCGGCTACTCGCTGCCCGCGTTCATGCTCATGGCCGGCTTCGTCGCCCCGGCCTGCACACGAGGCACGCATGGCGATCAGGCCGCCTTCGAAGCAGGGTGCCGAGCGTTGATCGAGTCGATGCAGCGTGTGGACTGGCTCGACGACCTCGCGGAGGACGCCGCCAACGGCGTGGTCGGTGTCCCCCAGCAGGATCTCGACCGGCATCAGCTGACTGTGGCCGACATCGCCCAGCCCACCGACAGCACCCGGCGCTCGCTGGCCGAGCTGGTCCAGGAACAGACCGCCCTGGCACAGGACCAGCTCCGCGCGGCAGGCCGGCTGCCCCAACTCGTCGCCCCGGCAACGCAGCCCTTCGTCACAGCGTTGTGCCGGCTTCAGCACCTCAAACTGGCCGCGGTCCGGCAGGCGGGCGGCGACCTTGCGGATGGAGGAGCCGAGGTGGCACTGCCTGCCGTCCTGAGAACACTGATCCGCCAGTACCGGGCGGCGTCACGCACCCGTACCCTCGCCCCACAAGATCCGGTGCAGGACGCCGTCGTGGCCGGGACGTGATCCGCGCCTGCCAGACTGCCGCGTATGCGGATGGTGACGAAGAGGTGCGTAGTGCTGGTGCTCACCGGGGTGCTCGGCATGGGTGCCGCGGCCTGTGGAGCCGAGAGTGACGACAGAAACGGCAGTGGCGAGGGAGGCACCGGACTCACATCGGCGCTGTCCGGCGTCCCCGCGTCGGCGGGCGAGCAGACCCTGACGTACCGCGACGTGAAGGCCGGGCGTCGGCTCGTCGCCGCGGACAAGGCGCTGTACGCGGGGCTCGGCGACTTCGGCGTCTGGGAGCTGGGCGGCAGGCGCGCGACCGCCGCCTCCGTGAAGGAGTCGTACGGCTTTTCCGCGAAGGACGTCGACACCTCGCTGATGGTGGGCGCGGGCCGGGCGCAGCGGCTGACGGGGGCGTTCGATGTGGAGGCGGCACGCAAGGCCATGGAGAAGGACGGCTACCGGTCCTCCGACAGGGACGGTGGCGTGCGCCTGAGCAAGGAGGGCCAGGCCACCTTCGACGTGTCCGGTTCCGTGCGCGTCACGAAGTGGCTCGACAGCGGCCCTGTCCTCCCGCTGGAGAAGCCCGAGCGCTCCGTCGCGGACGATGCCGCGTACAAGTCGGTGATCGCCTGCCTCGGAGACGACGTGTACGAGGCCGGCCTGTACGGGAAGCGCCCCGGGTACCGGAAGCAGGGCGTCGTCCTGGCCGGGATCGGTGGGCGCGCCCATGACTCCGCCTCGACCGAGAAGATGTGCGTGCTGAGCACGTCGAAGGACGCCGCCGAGAAGATCGCGGAGAAGCTGCGCGCCAAGACCGCCGCCGGTGAGCGGTACGCCGGGTCCCAGGTGGACGTCGGTGACGGCGACACCCCCATGGTCTCCATGTCCTGGAAGAACACCACGGAGTCCGGCCTGCGCCCGACCGACCAGGATCGCACGAACGAACTGCTGAAGCCCGTGCTGTATGCCTGGCGTTGACAGACCGCGGCCGCGTCGTGGGCCCGGCCGCGGCTGAAGCGGATCCGTTCCTATGACCGCGGTGTGCTGTCCGGGCGCCACTTGGTGGGACGAGGGTGCCCCGGCAGTTCGCGGGGGCCGACTCATAAGTGAGCCGGCGGCCCCGCCGCCTACGCCGCGACGCTCAGAGCCTCGGCCAGGGACAGCCCGCCGGTGTAGAGGGCGCGGCCGACGACGGCGCCCGCCACGCCCTGGGGAACGAGGGCGGCAATGTTGCGCAGATCGTTCAGATGCCGGATCCCACCGGCGGCCAGGACCGGGACGACGGTGCGGGCACATACCTCTTCGATGAGGGGGAGGTTGGGGCCGGCCAGGGAGCCTTCTTTGCCGATGTCGGTCACGAGCAGGCGTGCGCAGTCGGCGTGCTCCAGACGTTCGATGATCTCCCACAGGTCGCCGACGTCGCCTTCTCCGCCGTCCGTCGCCACACGCGGGCCCTGCGGCGTGGGGCGGACGAGGGTACTGACGCCAAGTCGCTCGCCGTGCTCGGCGATGGCTTCGGCGCACCAGTCGAGGTCGGTCAGGGCAGCGCTGCCCAGGTTCAGCCGGGCGCAGTGGGTACTGAGCGCACGGTGGAGGGTGTCCTGGTCGGCCACGGAGCAGAACAAAGCCTGGACGTCGATGTCGAGAGTGCTGATGATGCGCTCGGCGAGGTCGAAGTCGGCGTCGTGGGGTTGTGCGGAGACCGCGACGAGATGGAGCCAGCGTGCCCCCTCGCCCTGGAAGCGCAGGGCCACCTCGAACGCGTCCGTCTGGACCGCCTCGGGTACCGGCTGGTCCTCCACCAGGTGGACGACCTGACCGCGGTCGAGGTGGAGCGAGGGAAATACCGTGAAGGACACAGCTCTGCTCCCGTCGACGCGGCTCTCGGTGCGGCTCGACGGCGACATCGTCTCAGCCGTCGGCCGCACCGTCTGCGCTCCGGGCAAAGGCGCTGGAGTCAGAGTTCCAGCGGTTCGAGGTGGCGGGGGTCCAGGACGCGGCCGTCGGCGCCGAGCACCTGCTGGAGCCGGTCGACGACGCGCCGGTTCACCGTGTCGTGCACCGTAGGGTCGTCCAGGGCCGTGACCAGGTCGTCGTGGTGGCTCGGGACGATCACCGGCGGCCTGCCCAGAGTGGCGACGGCGCGCTCGAAGTAGTCGTGGACGGCCGCGTGCCCGCTGGCTCCGAGCACCAGGACGTCGGGGGTGGCTCCGGCAACCGCGCGGGCCGCGAAGTTGGCCGAGCCGCTGAGGAACATGACGCTCAGCCGGTCGCCCACCGTGACCTGGTAGCCCAGCGTGCCGCCTTCCACCAGATCCCCCAGCGTCCGGGGCCGGGCCGGGGGCGCGGTCAGGGTGCCGTACGGGTCGAAGCCGTAGCCGCCGAGCTGACTGTGCAGACTGCGCACCACCTCGATGGTGTAGTCGGGGCGGGACGGCTTGTCGGAGGACTGGAGGGGATGACGCAGGACCTCCTCCCCCGACACCGTCACCAGACGGTGCCTGCGCCCTGTGCCGGGGACGCCCATCGCGGTCAGCAGGTGCATATGCGTCTCGGTGCCCAGGACGTTGATCTCCTGGTCACGCCAGGCAGGGTGATCCAGCAGGTACGGCACGTCGGCGAGGTGGTCCCAGTGCCCGTGTGTCAGGAGGACGAACTCGGGCGCCGAGGTGAGGTGTTCGCGCAGCACCCAGTCGATGATTCTGTGGTTCACCTGCAGCTTGCGCGTCATATCGGCCGCACCGGCCGAGTCCGTGTAGGGCTGCCGGGTGAGGTACGGGTCGATCAGGATCCGGTGGCCGTCGAAGCTCAACTCCCAGCCCGCGATGCCGAGCCAGCGCAGTTTCACGCCGCTGCCTCCGAGACGGTTGTCGCGCACCGAACCGCCGAGCGGCACGGTGGCCGACGCGGTTCCAGGTGCCCCCGCGACTCCCAGTGCCCCCACGACGACGCTGTTCCTCAGGACGTTGCGCCGGCTCACACCTCGCGAAGCGGCTTGAGACTGCTGAGAGAACATGACGGACTCCTTCACCTGCTGGGGACATCAACTGCGCGGTTCTGACCGCGCCTTGAGTCCAGGAGTCAAACCGCACAGGCCCATCCGTGTCGAATACACTCTCGGCAACCGGTCGATTCATTCGGCATATCGCCGCAGACCACAGGGGCCCCATGCTGACCGAGCGGCATCTGGAGATCTTCGTCGCCATCGCGGAGGAGGGGCACTTCGGCGACGCCGCACAGCGCGTGGGCATCTCTCAGCCGCCCCTCTCGCAAGCCTTGCGACGGCTGGAAGCGCTCTTGGGAGTGCGACTGTTCGACCGGGAACGCGGCGTCTTTCTCACCGATGAGGGCGCAGCGCTGCTCCCGCACGCACGCCGGGCACTTTCCGCACTGGCCGAACTGCGGGAGACGGGCGCCAGGCAGAGCGCCGACGGACATCGTCTGCGGATCGGTCTGCCGCCCGAACTGCCTCCCCGGCTCGGCGCGATCGTCGCCGCCTCGCCCGTCCGGGCCGGCCTGCGGGCCAGGGTCTCGGTGGTGACGGCTCCGACGGCGACGCTGCTGACGGACGTCTCCGCGGGACGGCTCGACCTGGCCGTCGTCCGGCACCCCGTCGTCCTGCACGGCCTGTCCGCGGGACCCGTGACGCTGCTGCCGACGTGGCTGCTGGAGCCGGACGGCGGGGCCGGCCCCGGGGCGGCAGCTTCCTCGCCGTCGGACGCCGGGCACAGACCTCAGGCAGGGCGCTCCTGGCCCTACGCCGTCCGGCCGCGTGCCGAAGCGCCCGCAGCGCACGACCTGTTCCTGGACACGCTCGCGGGGCAGGGCCGTCGCGTCGAGACGGTGGTGATATCGGACGAACGCGCGGGGCTGGCGCTGGTCGCCGCCGGTCAGGCCATGCTCGTCACCGCGGACCCGGCGCTCTCGGCGGAGGGTGTCGTCAGGCGGCCGACCACCGACCCGTCGCTGCCGCTGCGACTGCGCGTGGTGTGGGACGCCCGGCGGCTCGCCGCCGCACACGCCACGGAAGCAGCCGAGATCATGGCCGACGCGTTGGCATCTTCCGACCCCTCGGGCGGGGAGGCGGACCGATGAGCGCGGCGGCCCCCGACCGGGCGATCCGGCGCACCCTTCGCGCCATGTTCGACGACGCCGGAGTCCGCGGCCTGCTTCATGTGGCCGAGGTGCACCGGCCGACGGCAGCGGTCACCCTCGACGCGGACGAGGCCGTACTGATGGGCTCGCTCTACAAGGTGCCCCTCATGGTGGCGTACTGCAGACAGGTGGACGCCGGCGTCCTCGACCCGCTGCAACGGATCACCCTCACGCCCAAGGACAGGCTGCCCGGACCCACCGGCATCTCACAGCTGCGCGACGAGGTGTCCATGTCCCTGCGCGACCTGGTCGTCATGATGATGGCCATCTCCGACAACGCGGCCGCCGACGCGGTGCTCCGCCACGTCGGCGCCGAAGCTTTCGACGACACTTGCCGCGCACTCGGCCTGCTACGCACGCGCCTGAACAACGGTGCCGCGGGAACCTTCGATCGGCTGATGGAACTGACGGGGGCCGCATCGGTGGACGCGGCGATGGCACGGATCGCGGACAACGATCAGGCAGCGCCGCCCGGGGTGTACGACCCCAGTTGGGTGGCCTCGACCACCCCGGCCGAGATGGCGCGACTGCTGCGCGGCATCTGGACGGACACCGCGGCCTCCCCCGCCGGCTGCGCGTTCATCCGCCGCACCATGCAACTCCAGCCCTGGCGGCACCGGCTCGCGGCGGGCTTCCCCTACGACGACGTAGCGGTGTACGGGAAGACCGCGACGTTCGGTGCCATGCGCCACGAAGCGGGCATGGTGCGATTCGCCGACGGCCACACCTACACGGCTGTCGTCTTGACCCAAGCCGCCCGCGCCGACCGCAGTCTCCCTCGCGCGGACGCGGTGATCGGCGCCGCAGCACGCAGAGCCGTGGAGTATCTGAGAGGGGACGCCTGACGCATGGTCGGAGAACCCCGCACGAAACCGGGAGGTCGCCGGTTCACGTGCGGGGCGCTCACGGGGCGTGCGCCGTCAGACTCCGGTCAGGGTGTACGTACCCGTTCCGTCCTGCCTGCCGCCGGAGTACTGCCGTATGAACTCCCCGTCCGCGTACCGGTCGTGGCCCATCATGGAGCCGGTGTACTTGTTCTGCACACCGATCTTCGAACTGCCGGGTACGTCGCGGTAGATGTAGAACCGCTGGAGGTCGTCCTCCGTGCAGGTGACCGTCGTCAGGACCGCCCGTTCGGTGGCCGCGTTCTGCTCGGCGATGGTCGCGCACCCACCGTTGCCCCAGTTCCACAAGGAAGCCTCGAGGACGCCGTCGTGCTCCGTCACGTTGCACAGGCGCCAGTTGTCCAGGTGGGCGCTGAAGATCGTCGAGGGCCGCAGGCGGACACCGTCGTCCGCCAGGAGCGGCGCGCCCCAGGACAGGGGCTTGCCGGGTACGGCGATCTTGTAGGTGGTGGGCTCGCAGTCGAGAGCGGCCCGCGCGCTACGCACGGTGGCCTTGGGCTGTTCGGCGGGCATGCCGCCGGCGAGAGCTGGGCGCTGCACGAGGCGGTCCCGCTTCTGCTTCGCCGTCGGCGCCACCGCACCCGCCGGCCGCTCGGCCTTCGCGGCGGCCGAGCCGCAGTCCAGAAGGTCTTGCGCCTTGGCCATGATGCTGTCTGCGGGCACGTTGTCCTGGCAGCGCACCGCGCCTTCCTCAAGGGTGGTGTAGGTGGTGAAACCGCCGCCGCCGGGCCCTTCGGTCCACTTCAACACCCAACTGCCGTCGCCCTGTTGGACGCGGTTGCAGTTGAGGCTCGCGTACGTACCGGTGACCTTCTTGGTGCCCTTGTAGACGCCGTAGTAGCCGGGCTGACTGAAGTTCCACTTGACCACGTTCGACACGCTGCTGGTGGAGGAGTACTCGACCTTCACGCTCAGGCCAAGCTTCGCGCCGACCTTGCCGAGTGCCTCGGCGTCGAAACTGCCCTCGACGTTGCCGTCGAGGCCGACGGAGACCGAGATGGTGGTCTCGGTGCTGGTGGTGATGGTCTGGTCGCCGGTCGAGCCCTCGGTGACGTACCAGCCCTTGAAGTGGGTGATAGCCGGGGACACTTCGGTGCTCTTGATGTATGGGTGGCGTGTGCCGAGGTCGGCCGCCGTACAGGTGTCGCCGGGCTGGGGCGCCGTCGTGTCGGTGGCTGTTGCAGCAGCCGACGAGGCGGTGAGGCCCATGGCGGTGACCGCCACGGTGACCGCCATGGCGGTCACCGCCATGGTTGATCTGCCGATGCGGCCGGCGGGTCTGATGGAACGCATGATCGCTTACTTCCCCCTGGTCGTGTACATGTCCGTTCGGGCTTGAATGTAGCGGCCACAGAGGTGGTGCCGTGAGACCGGAACTGGCCGCAAATGCCCATGGAGGGGCCTATTCCGCCCCTGACCCGGACCGTCGTTCCGACGACAGGTGCGAGCAGAGTCCGGCGCACACGGTGACTGACGGGGCGTCATAGAGGGACGACGCGGCAGAAGTTCCGCCTCACGGTTCAGTCGAGCAGCGCGGTCGCTTCGACCTCTACGAGCACATCCTCCTCGAAGAGGTACTCGACCCCGATGAGAGAGGCCGGGGGCATGGGCATCGGCAGTCCGATCTCCTCGGCCACGGCCTCCACGCCGGCCATGAAGTCGCCGATCCTCTCCGGGCTCCACCGGGTCACGTAGAACGTCAGGCGCACCACGTCCGCGAACGACGCGCCCGCGCCGGCCAGCCCGACGGAGGTGTTGCGCAGCGCTTGGGCGACCTGCCCGGCCAGGTCGCCGGGTGCGACCGGAGTTCCATCGGCTCGGCGTGCGATCTGCCCGCTGACGTGGACGTGCGTCGTTCCGGTGCCCACGGCCACGTGGTGATACGGAGTCGGCTGCAGCATGCCTTTGGGGGTGAAGCGCTGAACAGTCATCAGTACGTGCTCCCTCTTCTTCAGGTATCCGTAAGCTACTTAGTGGAAGAAGGACACTTCAACGAGACCAGGTTTCGCCATGGATACCAGGGATGACCTCCTCATCGCCGCGCCGCATCGTGAACTGCTGGACCAAGTGCTCGACAAGTGGTCGCTGGCCGTTCTCAGTGAGCTGTGCGAACGTCCCTGCCGCTTCAACGAGGTGCGCCGTGCCATCCCGCAGGTCACGCAGAAGTCCCTGACCGCGACCCTGCGGCGCCTCGAGCGGAACGGCGTGATCGAGCGCGAGGTGGTCTCCACCCGCCCGGTGGCGATCAAGTACCGGATCACACCACTCGGCAAGTCCCTGCGGCCTCCCGTCGATGTGCTGCTGGCCTGGGCCGCGCACAACATGCCCGCCATCACACGCGCCCGAGAAGCCTTCGACGTACGAAACGAGGCAACTCTCTGAGTCCTACCGGCTTCGTCAGCACATAGGCGGCCTCCGCTATCGCCGGTGGAGAACCGCCGGCACCGACGCGATCTCCTCCACCCGCACGGGGTCGGGCAGGACCGGCGCCACGTCGAGCCGCAGGGGGCGGAAGTTCTTCACCTCGTTACGGGTGATGAGTGTTCCGGATCAGCCGCGACTCCTCCAAGGCCAGCATCAGGTCGGCCAATTCCCCCGGCGCCGCCGAGGGCTGTCCGTACAGCAATTCCCTCGAGATCTTTGACGATAGCCTCGTAAACCCTCATGGCCCCTCCTTGCCGGGCCCGGAGTGACGCTCCCACCATGCGTACGCATTCAGTGCCTTCAGCGCTCCGGCAGCATATTCCTGCTCCTGAGCGACAGATGGCTGGCGCTCCGGTCCTCAACGTGCTGAGCACGCATACTCTCGGCGAACCCCGGTCAGAGGTCGTCAGAGGTCAGCGGTGCGCCCGAGGCCTGCGGTGACATGCGTGTTGCTCCGTACGTTTCGCGCGGCAGAGAATGGCACTCCTTCCCTTGACATAAAAAATTTATAAAGAGTAACGTTTTCTTTCTCTTGATGAGCTGCAGTGCGCATGCTCACTTAGCACTCTTCGAGACAAGGGGGATCTCATGACCGTGAGGACGGTAAAGTTTCGGAATTCAGCTCTGGCTTTCATGGTGGTGTGCGGGTTGAGCGGCGGGCTGACCCTTGCAACTGGGACGGACGCTGCGGCGAAACGTCCGCAAGGAAAGTACAACCGGTCGTTCGCCGATTTCGCAGCGGGCTACTCCAACCCTCCGGCCGAAATCAGGTGCAGCTATCTGGAGAGCTGGCAGGGGTTCGACGTGGAGGAATACCTCTGCAACGGCCCCGTGGGCGGGCCGGCGGTGATGCTGCTGGATCAGATACTGGCGGGGAACAATGTGACTCCGAACCCGAACTACGACAACAAGAAGTGGGAGTATCTGGCCGCCCCGGACAAGTTCAAGTGCTCGACGTCCGCCGCGCCGGACAAGAGGACGACTGAGACGTACACGTGCACGTACAAGCACCAGCACGACGACGGGCACTGGTATACCCACAACGACCGCGACCTCAGCAAATCGGTGCTGTCCACAACTGACGCCGGTACCGACCTGTGGTACCTCCAGCACAAAACCATCCCGACGTCGTGAGCACCGCCACCCTCTTCATCAGCCACAGCAGCCAGGACCGCGTTGTGGCGCTGAGGGTGGCCGCCCGGCTCGCCGAAGCCGGATACCAGGGGATCTTCCTCGACATCGATCCCGAGGCGGGCATCCCGGCCGGGCGCTCCTGGGAGCGCGAACTGCACGCTCAGCTCCGCAGAGCCGACGCGGTGATCTATCTGGCGAGCGCAGCCTCCGCCGCCTCCCACTGGTGTTTCGCGGAGCTGAGCCACGCCCGCGCGCACGGCTCTCCCGTCTTTCCCGTCCGCCTCGACGATGCCCCACGCCTGCGCCTCCTCGAGGATGTGCAGTGGGTCGACCTTCGCGCGGGGGAATCCGCTCTCGACCGGCTGCTGAACGGGCTGCGCCGAACCGGGATCCATGCGTCCGGCTCCTTCGCCTGGGACGCAACCCGCTCTCCCTATCCGGGACTTGAGCCCTTCGCTCCGCAGGACGCCGCCGTCTTCTTCGGTCGCGAGCCGGAGACGGGGCGGCTCATGGAGCTGCTGCAACCGACCGTGCAGTACGGCTCGGGCCGTTTCGTAGCCGTCGTCGGGCCCTCCGGCAGCGGCAAGTCCTCCCTCCTGCACGCCGGTGTCCTGCCTCGGTTGAGCAACCACCGATGGGTGGTGCTGCCTCCCTTGCGCCCCGGGCGACAGCCGACCGCGGCGCTCGCCGACAGCCTGCACCAAGCCCTGGTCGGGCATGGCCTGCCTGCCGAAGGCGCCACCGCTGGGCGGCTGCTGGGCGAGGGTTCCGCCGCGCTCGTGGAGCTGGCGGGTGCCGTCGCACACGCAGAAGGGGCACTCTCCGCTCCCGGCCGCTCCGTGCTGCTGGTCATCGACCAGGCCGAGGAACTCCTCACCCTGACAGGCGTGGAGGAACAGAAGTCCTTCCTCCGCCTCCTGACCGGTGCGCTGGGAACCGGGAGCCCTCTGTGGGTACTGGCCACCGTGCGCTCCGAGTTCCTGACCACCAGCCCCGAGCGGGCCGGCCTGACCGAGGCCATCGACGATCCCCTCGTTCTCGAACCGCTCAGCCGCGACCGTCTGCCCGAGGTCATCGAACTCCCCGCCCGGCAGGCGGGCCTCGTCCTGGCCCCCGGTCTGACGGCACGGATGGTCGACGAGACAGTCGGCGGGGACGCCCTGTCGCTCCTGGCGTACACCCTGCGTGCGCTCTACGCGCGGGTGGGTCGCGAAGGCGTCGTGACGGTCGAGGACTACGAAGCTGTGGGAGGGGTCGAGGGAGCTCTGCGCCGCCGCGCCGACGCGCTCCGCGAGGAACTCACCCGGCGGGGGCAGGGCGAGGCCGTGCTGCCCGCGCTGCTCAGGCTCGTCACGGTCGACGGGGACAAAGAACCCTCCGCGAGACGAGTACCCGCTGCTCCGTTGAGTGCGGATGAACGCACCGTGATGAACGTGTTCGCAGAAGCACGCCTCCTCGTTCGCGGCGCCGTCCCCGGGCAGCAGCCCTCGTACGAAGTCGCCCACGAGGCACTGCTGCGGCGCTGGCCTCCGCTGCACGCCAAGATCGCGGAATCCCGCCACTTCCTGCGCCTGCGCTCGGAGCTGGAGCGGCTCGCCGCCGACTGGGAACGCGGCGCGTACGACGAGTCGTACCTGCTCAGGGGCGGCCGGCTCGGCACCTTCACGACCTGGTCCGCGGACCATCCGAAAGAACTCAGTCCCCTGGAGGAACGGTTCGTCGCCGAGAGCCGGAGCCTAGCCGAACGCGAACGCGTCCTCGCGACCCGGTCGCAACGCCGGCGACGCAGGCTCAAGGCCGGGCTCGTCGCCCTGCTGGTCCTCGCCCTCACCGCCGGGGCGCTGGCCTACATGAACAGCGAACGCGCCCAGTCCCGCGCCCGGCTCGCCCTGGCCGACCGGCTGGGCGCCCAGTCCGACGCGGCGGTGGGCAGCCGCCCCGCTGTCGCCGTCCTGGTCGGCCTGCAGAGCTTGAGCGTCGCGCACCAGGACCGCACAACGCCCCGGCCGCCCGGGGGACTCGTGACCGGCCTGGCCCGGCTCACCCACACATCCACGCTCCTGCCGCATCCCGACCGGGTCCAGGGCGTGGACTTCGCCCCGGACGGCACCACCCTCGCCACCTGCGGCTATGACGGAGCAGTGCATCTGTGGGACACCGCCGGCGGAGACGCCAAGGGGAAGCCGCTGCGAGTGCCTGGCGGCGCGGTCACGGACGTGGCGTTCGCCCCGGCCGGGACGACGCTGGCGACCGGCAGCGAGGACGGCACGATCCGCCTCTGGGACGTCCGCACGAGGCGCCTCATGGGGCGACCGCTCGTGGGACACCAGGGCCTGGCGGCGGACGTGGAGTTCCGCCCGGGCAGCCGCAGCCGCCTGCTGGCCTCAGCGGGATCCGACGGCACCGTCCGCCTCTGGGACGTGCGCACGCACCGCACGCAGGCGACCTTGCGGGCACACGACGACGCGGCAACCAGCGTCGCGTTCAGCCCCGACGGGCGGCTGCTCGCGACAGCCGGCTGGGACCGGACCGCCCGCCTGTGGAGCGTCGGCAAGGGCGCACCCCAGCAATTGCGGACCTTCACCGGTCACCGGGACTGGCTGCGCAGGGTGGCCTTCGCCCCCGACGGGGCGACCATCGCCACATCGAGCGCCGACGGCACCGCCCGGGTGTGGAACGTGCGGACGGGGCGACCCGAGAAGTGGCATCTGAGCGGTCACGGAAACGACGTCTGGTCAGTCGCCTACAGTCCTGACGGACGTCTTCTGGCTACCGCGGAGGGTGACGGCACGACCTGGCTGTGGAGCGCCCGCGACGGGACGCCGCGCGGCCAGGCCCTGGCCGGACACACCAACCTGGTCAATCAGGTGGACTTCGCTCCCGACAGCAAGCGGCTGGCCACGAGCAGTTGGGACAAGAGCGCCCGGCTGTGGAGCGTCGCCGAGTCGTACTCGGTCGCCCGGCCCCTCACCGGCCACCGCGCCGACGTGAACGCTGTGGCGTTCGACCGCGACAGCCGACTGCTGGCAACGGCCGGGGACGACGGGACCGTACGACTGTGGCGGACGGGAGCGGGCGAAGGCGCTCCCCGGATCCTGCGGGGCCACTCGGGTCCCGTCTACCGGGTGGCGTTCAGCCCGCGTGGAGACCTCATCGTCTCCGTGGGAGCGGACGGCACCGCCCGCCTGTGGAGATCTGCCTCGGGCAAGGCAGTACGGCGGATTACCGCGGGACGCAGCACCCAAGTGCGGGATGTCTCCTTCAGCCCGGACGGAAAGCAGTTCGCGACGGCCTCCATGGACTCGCGGGTGCGGATCTGGTCCACCGCCACCGGCCGGGCTGTCGGGAAACCACTCAGCGGGCATGACGAACCCGTCAACGGCGTCGCCTACGCCCCGCACGGGGCTCTCCTGGCCGACGTGTCCAACGACACCACCGGCCGACTCTGGAACGTACGCACCCGCACACCCCGAGGAGCCTCCTTGGAAGGGCACACCAACATCGTCAACGACGTCGCGTTCAGCCCGGACGGCCGGCTGGTGGCGACGGCGGGCGCCGACCTCACCGTACGGCTGTGGAACGTGCCTTCCGGTAGGTTGCGCGGCGCCCCCCTGACCGGCAGCACCGGCACGCTGGAGGATGTGGCCTTCAGCCCGGACGGCAGCCTGGTCGCGGGCGCCGGGGACGACGGCGCCGTGCGGATGTGGAACGTGCGTACCGGGCGAACGGCCGGATTCCCCCTCACCGGCCACCGGGGCGAGGTCTACGGAGTCGCGTTCAGCCCGGACGGCCGGTTCCTCGCCTCGGCGGGCGCCGACGGGACGGCTCGCCTGTGGGACCGCGATTTCACGGACTGGGTGGGCGCGTCCTGCCGTGTGGTCAACCGCAACCTGACGGCGGCGGAGTGGCGTCAGTACATCCCGCAGAAGCGTTACGAACGGACCTGTCCGAATCTGCCCGCCGGCCAGGGCGCTCCCCCGCACGCGCCGGCCGCCGACTACTGACCGGCCATGGCCACCCCATTCACCGACGAGACCACCGCGCGCGCCTGGGACCAGCAGAGCATCTGGTCCCAGGCCGCCGACCGGCTCAAGGCCTCCATCGACCGGGCCCGCGGGGCCGCCCTGCTGCTGGGCCTCGCCGGAGCCGTTCTCGGCATGGCCGCCTCACAAACGATGGACGCTCACCCCGCACCGGGAAAGACGCTGGCCTTCGCGGCGGCATCCGTGACAGGCCTCGCGCCTTTCGTGGCGCGCATCGCCGGCCCGGGCCCGGTACGCGACTGGATCCGTCTCCGCATGACCAGCGAGGCGATCAAGAGCGAGGTGTACGTCCGGCTCGCCGGCGTCACGCCCTACCGGGGCCCGGACGCCCCTCGTGTCCTCTACGAACGGCTGGAGGCGCTGCGCGTGGACGCGGCCCGGCTCGTGCCGTACACCGTCGGCCTGCGGCCTGTCGTCCGTGCGCTGCCCGCCGTGTCGGATGTCCCCACCTACATCGACAAATGGATCCGGCCGCAAATCGACACGTACTACGTGCCGCGCGCCGAGAAGATGGGGCGCCGGGTCACGGCGCTGCGCCGGGCCGAACTAGCCCTGGGCACGGCCGGTGTGCTGCTGGGGTCCTTCTCGGGCGCCTTCGGTGTGGAGCGCATCGCCGCGTGGGTGGCGATCGCCGCCACGGCCGGTACCGCACTCGGCGCGTATGCCCTGGCCGCCAACTATGCCTATCAGGAGATCGAGTTCGCGGCCACGGCCGATGCCCTGGGGCGCGCCTTGGAGCGTCGGCTCGTGGAGGACCGGCCGGGCCAGGCCGCGGACGACGCGTTCGTCGCGCACTGTGAGGCGGTGATCTCCACTCTGAACAAGGGCTGGATGGCCAAGTGGGCCGTCGAATGAGGGGGCACCTGATCCAGAACGTGTAGCGTCACCGCGGCCACCCGGAAGTGACCAACTCATCGGCCGGTCAGGGGCGATGGGGCGGTGGCCCGAGCATCGGGACGAGGAACTGCCTGGCCACCGCGCGCATCCGCTCGTCGTCGTCGAGATCGATGACATGACTGGGCACGACCAGGAACGACGTGCAGACGCGGACCATCATCTCGGCCACGACGTCCACGTCCACCTCGGCCGCCACCTGGCCGGCGCACTGCTCCTGGCGCAGCCGCTGGGCGACGAACTGCTGCACGACGAAGAGGGTGCGGCCGCCGTCACCGGTCATGGACGGGATGACGGTGTCCGGTTCGACGGTCATGAGGCCGCCGATGAGGCGGTTGTGCCGGATGGCGCGCAGGGAGCTCACGAACCCCACGACGACCCGGTCGGCAACGGTCCCGGCGGCCTGGATCTCGACGCTGAACTGGTCGAAGTAGCGCCGGAACTCACGCCGTACGACCTGCTCCACCAGCGCTTCCTTCGTGGCGAACCGGCGGTAGACGGTGATCCGGGCGACCCCCGCGATCCGCGCGACGTCGGCCATGGTGGACCGCTTGATCCCCATCCGGCAGAACTGCTCGAACGCGGCGTCGAGCAGTCGCGCCGCGACCTCGTCGTCCGGGTCGGCCTCCTCGACGGAGCCGACGGAGTCGCCGAACGCCAGCTCCAGCACCGAAGGTTCCACTTCCGCCTCCCAGATTCCGTGGAGCCTCTGGCGTTCACGCTGTGCCTGTGCTCCCCTGTTGATACAGAGATGCTTGACGTGTTTCATCGTACCAAACCGCCAACAGGTTGGACTCGAGGAGGAGTTCAGAGCGATGGACGGACTCGGTAGGCGCAAGATACTGATGGCCGGAGGGGCTCTGGGGGGCTTCGGGGCGCTCGGCGCGGTCGCACCGGCCCGTGCCAGGTCTCTGTGGACGTGGCCGCCGGGCGCCTCGGTCGCGGGCACGGGAGCCGGTGTCGACCCGGAGTGGGTCTGGGACGACGAGGCCGACCGGCTGGTCGCCGCCGTGATCGACCGTGGTGACGTACCCAGGGTCAACGAGCAGCTGCGCTCCTGGACCCGCAACGACCAGGCCCCGCCGGCCGGACTCCCCGACGACGTAAGGGAGTTCATGGCGCAGGCGAGTCGGCTGCCGGCCTGGGCGGACCGGACGAAGCTGGAGGCGGCGGCGGAGTTCAGCGAAGGCCGCAGCCTGTACCTCAACGTTCTCAACGGAATCGGCGGCGGCATGCTGAGCACCGCCATCCCGAGGGAGGCCCGCTCCGTCTACTACTCCAAGGGCGGAGCCGACATGGAGGACCGCGTCGCCAAAACGAGCCTGCTCGGCTTCGCCGTCGGCGATCTCAAGGCGTATCGGGCCGACGGGGACTGCGTCGTGCAGGCCGTGAAGACGCGGATGGTGCACGCGGCGGTACGGCATCTGCTGCCGAAGTCCCCCGCCTGGGCTCAGGTCAGCGGCGGCCAGAAGATCCCGATCAGCCAGGCCGACATCCTGGTGACCTGGCACAGCCTGGCCACGTACGCCATGCGGAAGCTGCTGGAGTGGAAGGTCCCGGTCACCTCCGCCGAGAAGGCGGCATACCTCCATGTGTGGCAGGTGACGGCGCACATGCTCGGGGTCCGCGACGAGTACATCCCGGTCAGTTGGGATGCGGCGAACGCCCAGTCGGAGCAGGTCCTCGACCCGATCCTGACCTCCACCAGGGAGGGCGTCGAGCTGACCGACATCCTGCTGGGCCAGCTCGCCGAACAGACCAGTCCGGGAAGCGTCGACCGCCCGCTCGTGAACGCGTTCGCCCGGTACCTGGTCGGCGACCGGGTCGCCGACATGGACCGGATTCCCGAGGAGCCGTTCTGGGAGAAGACGATCGAGCTCGTCTGGCCAAAGCTGGTCGCTTTCCGCGAGGGGCTGATCTCGCTTCCCCTGGTGCCGCCGCTCGCCTGGACGGTCGACGAGGCCGTGCGTCAGTACATCCTCTTCTACCTCACCAAGGGCAGGGGAACCCGCATCGAGATCCCCGACACCAACCGGCCCGGCTCCAACTGACCTCGCATCACCTGACCACCATTGACAAGGAGTTCAGACCAATGGACGAGCTGAGCAACGGATCGGACAACCGGTTCAGCAGACGCAAGATGCTCCTGGCGGGCGGAGCCCTCGGCGCCTTCGGTGCGCTGGGTGCGGCGGGCCCGGCAGCCGCCAGGCCCCTGTGGACCTGGTCGCCGAGCATGTCGGTGGCGGGCGCCGGAGCGGGGATCGACCCCGAGTGGGTGTGGGACGAGCAGGCCGACCCGGTCCTCGCCGCCGTGATCGACCGTGGCGACGTACCCAGGGTCAATGAGCTGCTGAAGCAGTGGACCCGCAACGACCAGCCCCTTCCCGGCGGACTCCCCGCGGACGTACGGGAGTTCATGGAGTCCGCCCGCCAGCTGCCCGCCTGGGCGGACACGGCGAAGCTCGACCGCGGCGCCCGGTTCAACACGACCAAAGGGATCTACGTCGGGGCGCTGTACGGCCTCGGCAGCGGCCTGATCAGCACCGCCATCCCCCGCGAGGCGCGCGCCGTGTACTACTCCAAGGGCGGCGCCGACATGAAGGACCGGGTCGCCAAGACGGCGAAACTCGGCTACGACATCGGGGACCTGGACGCCTACAAGCCCCAGGGCTCGATGATCGTGACCGCCGTGAAGACCCGGATGGTGCACGCGGCGGTACGGCATCTGCTGCCGAAGTCCCCGGGCTGGAGCCAGGTCAGCGACGGCCAGCAGATCCCCATCAGCCAGGCGGACATCATGGTGACCTGGCACAGCCTGGCCACGTTTGTCATGCGCAAGCTAAAAGACTGGGGGGTGCGGGTCCCCACGGCCGACGCGGACGCATATCTGCACGTATGGCAGGTGAGCGCGGCCATGCTCGGCGTCGACGACGAGTACATCCCGGCCAGTTGGGACGCGGCGCAGGCCCAGTCCAAGCAGGTACTCGACCCCGTCCTGGCCCACACGAAGGAGGGCGAGGCGCTCGCCGACGTCCTCCTCGACATCGTGGCCGAACTCGACGCCGGCCTCACCCGCCCCCTGATCAGCGCGTTCTCCCGGTACACGCTCAACGACAAGATCGGCGACATGATCGGCCTCTCCAGAGAGCCGATCCTGAAGCCACTGGTCGCGACCGCCTGGCCGCTCCTCGTCGCGTTCCGCGAGGGCCTGATATCGCTTCCGGGCATCCCGAGCGTGATGTGGACCCTGGAAGAGGCACTGCGCCGGTTCGTCCTGCTCTTCCTCGCCGAGGGGCAGCGGATCGCGATCAACATCCCGGACATGAACCGTCCTACGTGACCGGTACGTGCCAGGGGTGGCGATACGCAGCCGCCCCTGGCCGCCTCGTCCGCTTCTGCTCACCCCGCCCCAGCTCACCCGCCCCCACCCGTACGAGGAGCCGAGCCGCCCCCATGGACACACCGACCGGACCACCCCGCCCCGACCCGGGCCGACGCCGCTTCCTCGGCTACGTCCTCGCCGCGCCCACCCTGATGACCGCCGCCGAACTCCTCCCCGCCCGCCCGGCCGCGGCCGACGCTCCCACGGCCGGAACCACTCCGGCAGACCTCTCCGCGGAGCTCGGCTCCGCGGGTGGCCCCTCCGATGGCATCCCCTCCGCGGACATCACCGAACTGGCCGACCTCAACGACGTGCTGACCCTGGCGGCCCTGCCCACCTCCGGCCTCATCACGGTCCAGGTGAACGAGGACGGCACGGTCTCCTTCGCGCTGCCGCGGGTCGAGGTGGGCCAGGGCATCACCACCTCCACCGCCATGCTGATCGCCGAGGAGATGGACGTACCACTGGACCGGGTCCGGGTCACCCTGGCCGACGCACGCCCGGAGCTCCTCTTCAACCAGCTCACCGGCGCCTCCAACACCACCCTCTCGACCTATACGCCGATCAGGGTCGCCGCCGCTGTCGCCCGAGGACGCCTCCTGGAGGCCGCGGCGACCGAACTCAGAGCCGCCGTCACCGACCTCAGCCTCAAGGCGGGCGTCATCACCGGCCCCACGGGCAGGACCGTAGAGATCGGCAAGCTCGCCGAGAAGGCCGCGAGCGCACAGACGCGGGCGGTCACCGCCGACCTGAAGGAACCGGGCCGGTTCACCGTCATCGGCACACCGCGGGGCCGTATCGACGCCCGTGACGCGGTCACCGGACGCAAGAAGTTCACGATGGACCTCGCCGTCCCGGACGCCGCCCCCACCATGGTATGCCGGGCGCCGACACTCAACGGCACCGTCCGCTCCGTCGCCAACGCCGACGAGGTCCGCGCCATGCCCGGCGTCACGGACGTCGCGGTCGTCTCGACCGGCGTCGCGGTCCGCGCCCGGACCTTCGGCCAGTGCATCGACGCCGTACGCGCGCTGCGCGTGTCCTGGAAGCCGGGCACCGCCGAAGGCAAATCCGACGCGACCGTCCTCAAAGAGCTCCGGGCCGCCGAACTCCCCATGGGCCTGCCGCCGTTGACGCCGAGCGTGGACGCGACGTTCACCTTCCACTTCCGCGGCAACAGCGCTCTGGAGACCAACTGCGCCATCGCCGACGTACGCAACGACCGGGCCGAGATCTGGTCCAGCCTCAAGGCGCCGATCGTCGCCCGGGAGATGATCGCCGCGCGGCTCAAGCTGCCCCTCGGCGCGGTGACCGTGCACGTCACCGAAGGCGGCGGCTCCTTCGGGCGCAAACTCTTCTTCGACGCCGCCCTGGAAGCCGCCGAGATCTCGCAGAAGATCGGCAAGCCCGTCAAGCTCATGTGGCACCGAGCCGACGACACCCGTCAGGGACGCGTCCACCCCATGGCCACCTCACGCGTCCGCATCGCCCACCTCGGCCCCACCGTCCTCGGCTACACCCAACGCCACACCAGCGTCGCCACCGACCTCGGCCACGGCTTCGGCGAGCTCCTCACCGCCATGGCCGCGAAACTGCCCGTCGCCGATCTCACCTTCTCCGAGACGTTCTTCCAGCTCTCGCAGTCGATGCCCTACAACGTCGGCGTCTACAGCCGCCTGCTGAACGAGACCGACAAGAGTTTCAACACGGGGAGCATGCGCAACGTCTACTCCCCCGACGTGACCTGCGCCCGCGAGCTCCTCATCGATCAGCTGGCGGCCAAGACAGGCCAGGACGCCTATCGCTTCCGGCTCGACCGCCTCAAGGACGCCCGGTCGAAGGCCGTCCTGGAGAAAGTCGCCGAGGCCGGGCAGTGGGGCCGGCCGATGCCGGACGGCACGGCCCAGGGCATCGCGCTCCACTCCGAGTACCACGCCACCAGTGCGGTCCTGGTGGAGATCGACTGCCGCCCCGAGACGGTCGACCGCCCCATCCGGGACGGAGTCGCGGGCCCCCGGGTCACCAAGGCGGTCTGCTCGGTGGATGTCGGCCTGGCCGTGAACCCCCGGGGTCTGGAGGCCCAGATGATGGGCTGCCTCATGGACGGCATCGCCCAGACCCTGACCTCCAGCCTGCACCTGCGCGACGGGTACTTCCTGGAGGCCAGCTGGGACAACTACTTCTACACGCGGCAGTGGAACACACCGCCCGAGCTGGAGATCATCGTCATGCCGCCCACCACCGACAAGCCGGGCGGCGCCGGCGAACTCGGCGTCGCCGCGTCGATGGCCGCGGTCGCCTGCGCCTACGGCCGCGCCACCGGCTCCATGCCCACCTCCTTCCCCATCAACCACGCCACGCTCTCCTTCACCCCCAAGCCGACCGTCCCGCCCGTCCCCGCCTCCCCCGCCGACGGCCTCGACCACGCAATCTGAGGCGCGCCCTCCAGCAAGGAGCCCCCATGCCCGAGCACACCTTCCGCCTCAACGGCGAACAGGTCACCGTCGAAGTCGCCGAGGACGTAAGGCTGTTGTGGGTACTCCGCGACATCCTGGGCGTCACCGGCCCCAAGTACGGCTGCGGCATCAACGTCTGCAAGGCATGCACCAGTCACCTCAACGGCAGAGCGGTCAACCCCTGCTCGATCCCGGTCGGAGCGCTACGGCCGACCGACGAGGTCACCACGATCGAAGGCCTCGCGGACACGGTCGACACCGACCTGCACCCGATGCAACAGGCCTGGCTCGACCACGACGTGGCCCAGTGCGGCTACTGCCAGCCCGGCCAGATCATGGCCGCCGTGGCCGTGGTCCGCCGTGCGTCCGAGGAGGGACGCGCGATCACCGACGCGGACCTCGACGGCATTCGCAACATCTGCCGCTGCGGCACCTACTTCCGCATACGCGAAGCCATCAGAACCGGTGCGGCACAGATGCGGAAGATGTAGAGGTCATGCCCGCCGGGCGCCGTCGCGGTCGAGCAGTTCGAAAACACCCGTCCTGTCGACGGACCGGCCGTTCCACGTCTCCACGAGACGACGGTGCTCCTCAGCGGAGATGCGCCCGTCGCCGTCAGCATCGACTCCACCCGCACTCCGAGTTCGGTTCCGGGCGCCGCCGCCGACAGGTGCCTCCAGCGGGCGACAAGCGCCCGGAAGTCATCCCCGCGCAGATAACCGTCGCCGTCCGCGCTGAACGCGGCGAACATCCCCCTGAGCTTGCGCTCCTGAAACGCACTGGCCACGAGCAGCCTCCTTCTATGCAGCCGCCGCTTATTGATCGCCCCTCATCGCCGTAGGCGACGGCGGGAGATCAACAACGTTAGGACGGCAAGCACCCACTGCCCAAGGAACAACTCGGCGCCGGCCTGGTGGAGTTCGTCATCTCCTGAGGTGCGCCCCCGGCACGTTCCGTCCCCGGCACATCTCCCTCAGAAGGAGCCCTCGATGATCCACGACCACCGACGCCCCCGCACCCGCGTCCGAAGGACCGGACGCCCCGGGGCGGGGCACACCGGCCGCCCGCCCCGGGCAGGAGCTACCTGGCGATGACGACGAACACAGCCAGAATGACGACGACGACTGCGGCGAGCGCGAGGAACGGCCCCATGGGTGTCTTGTGCTCGATGCGGTCACGGCGCTGCTCGACCTGCACTTTGATCTCTTCGTTGTTGCGGTACATAGCGGCTCCCCGTGTTGGTGACAACTCCGGCTCTCTGTACTGCTTTGCGCACTGAACAACAAGCAGTGACCACACTGTTCCATGCAGTTGCTTGTGCTCGAAGGGTCTTGAGCAAGAACTGAGCTGGGGCAACCGCGGGAGTACAGCCGACCGCGGGAGCTGCGCAGCGCAGCGCCCTGCGCAGCTCCCGGTCGCTCCTAGGAGGTGGCGGCCTTTGCCAGGATGTGGGCGAGTTCTCGGGGGCGGGTGGCCATAGGCCAGTGGCCCGAGTCGAGGTCTACGTACTCGAGGTGGGCAGCGCGGGAAAGATCAGAGCTTTCACCGGCGGCGATCCACTCCTTGGCCTGGGCGGGGGTGAACTCGGGGCAGACGACCACGACGGGGACATCGAAGCGGTGCTCGTCGGTCAGGCGCACGACTCCCTTGGCGACCGCCTCGGGAACAGGAACGGCGGCGGCCGCGAAGCGATCCCGGGCCTGCTGGTCCAGGTCAGCGGCGTCCGCGCCCTCGAAAGGACTCCAGCCGGGGAAGAGCATGACGCCGTCCTCGACCGCGAAGTAATCGGCGTAGGCACACCCGTCGGCGGCGGGGAAGCCACCGATCAGGGCGACCTTGGCCACCTTCTCCGGTCGTGCGTCGGCGGCCAGCCAGGCCAGGGTCGCTGCCGCGGAATGCCCTACCACCAGAGGTTTTCCGGGCGCCGCGTCAACCGCGGCAACTACGGTCGCCAGCTGGTCGTCGAGCGTCGCGGAGGCGGCGCCGTCGCCCTGACCCGGGAGTGTGAGCGCCACGGGGTGGTGGCCGAGCGCGGCAAGTTCGGGCACGACGTCGTCCCATGCGGTTCCGTCGAGCCACAAGCCGGCGATGAGCAGGATGTCCACGGTGGTTCTCCCGGGAGAGGAGTTGCATTTGTTTGTCGGCACGCTACCGGGAGGGTCTGACACCGGCCCCCGGACTCCGGTCAGAGGGGAGCCGGTCGAAGGTCAATCCTCATGCCTCATGCCTCATGCCTCACGGTCCCGGGCGGGCAGGTGGATCGAGGCGAGTTTGGCCGGGTCGACGACGATGTGGATGCCGGCGATGCGGCCTTCGCGGACCGTGAAGGCGATGAGGGAGAGAGGTGTTCCGTCGGGGCTCCAGGACATGTGGCCGGGGACGCCGTTGACCAGCACAGGCCGTTGGCGGGCGACCTCGCCGGAGAACATGCGGGCGCCGGCGGCGACTTTGGTGGCGCCGAGGGTGACGACCACGCCGTCGGAGGTGTCGACGGTCAGCTTCACATTCGGGTCGAGGACACGCAGGAGCGCTTCGAAGTCGCCGCTGAGGGCGGCGGCGCCGAATGCCTGGACGACCTCGCGGTGCTCGCGGCCGGCGCCCGCCGGCCGGTCCTTGGCCTGGATTTTGCGGCGGGCACGACTGGCGACCATCTTCGTGGCGTCGGTGGATCTGCCCAGGATCTGGCCGATGTCCTGGAACGGGACCGCGAACATGTCGTGCAGGACGAACGCCAGGCGTTCGCTCGGGGTGAGCGAGTCGAGCACGATGAGCAGGGCGAGGCCGACCGAATCGGCCAGCGCCACCTGCTCATCCGGTGTGGGGCCGTCGTCGGCGGTCACCACGAGGTGTCCGAACTCCTCCTCGTAGTCCGTTTCGGGGCGGGCTCGGCGGGATCGCAGGAGGTCCAGGCTGATGCGGCCGACCACGGTGGTCAGCCAGCCCGCCAGATTGCCGATGGTCGCCTCGTCCTGGCGGACCAGGCGCATCCAGGCTTCCTGGACCACGTCCTCGGCATCGGCGTGCGAGCCCAGCACGCGGTACGCGACGGCGCGCAACCGGTCGCGCTGGGCTTCGAACGCCTCGGCCACGTGGCCGGACGGGTGGGCGGTCACAGCTTTCGCTGCTGACGGAGCGAGACCCGGTTGCCGTCCGGGTCCACCGCCTCGACGCGGACCCCGAACGCGTAGTCCACGGGCTCGGGCTCTTCGAAGACGACGCCGCGCCGGCGCATGATCTCGAAATCCTTCCGCAAGTCCTCGGATTCGAGGATCAGCGGACCGGGCGCGCCCGCGCCGCCCGGCTGTCCCGCGGCCGGCGCATGCGACCACAGAACGATCTGCACCGGGCTGCCGGGCACGCCGACCGTGAGGAAGCGTCCGTCGGGTCCCGGGAAGTCGAGCCGCTTTTCCAGGCCCAGTCCCTCGGCGTAGAACTCCAGCGCGCGGTCCTGATCAGTGACGTAGACCGTCACGTACATGATGTTGGTCAGCATCCGGTTCCCGATCCATTCGTAGGTGCGACGCCCGTTCGTATTCGGCCGTCACACCCCTGACGAATGCCGAGCCGGGAAGGTAACAGGGCCGTCCGTCCGGTCAGCCTGCCACTCCGGCCCCCAGGCACGGCAGTCGCGCAGCCGATCTTCTGTCGCGCGGGGCCATGACGCGGTCGAGGTCCGCGAGTTCGCCGACCGGCTCGACGGTCACCTTGCGCCGGTCGACGGGATCGGGGACGCGGCGCACGTAATTCCGAGCTCGGGCACTCACCACCAACTGGCGGCGCCGCGATCTTGCGGCGCACGGTCGTGCATCTGTCACAGCCGAGGCGCCGGGCATGGTGCAACGTCCCGCGGGTGCGCAGTACGTGGACCAGCCGATGGAGCGGTAGGCCCAGCAGCCGCCTGGCAGTCCTCTCTTCGGCGTAAAGGAGCCCCGCCCCATAACGTTCGACTCCGCCCGGCCTCCTCCCCCGAACAGCAAGGACTGGACCGACGGACAACCCGGGCGGCCCGGACGTGCGGTGAAGCGGCATCGGGCGCGGCCGCGCGCACGGGTATGGACAGCGCGCAAGGGGAACAGGGAACAGCACCAAGCTCTTCAAGAGGGAGCTCAAGAATGACAACGCCTACGCCAGAATGTGTCGTGCTCGACATCCCCCAGGGACTGCGGCTGGATCTCCTGGGCCTCATCGTCGAAGTCGGCCAGGTCCGGATCGTCGCCGACCGGGCCGGCCTGCTCGGCAACCTCATAGCCTCGTTGACATGCGGTGGCGGCGCGGCCGCCGCGCAGAGTCTGGAAGCCCTGGCCCAGATGCTGCGAGCCCAAGAAGCGACCGCCGACTCCGCCGGCCAGTCGTAGCCCCACAGCACTGCCCGCGAAGACCCTTCAACAACAGCCGATACCGTCGCGGCGAACAGCGGACGGACCCGACTGCTGCCTTTAGCTCGGCCGGACCAACATATTGACAACACTGCCGTCGGTGTCCGCCGCCGTCGCCTCGGCGAGCGCCGGGTCCACGGCGGCGGGCACCTCGATCGTCAGGCGCGGGACCAGCGTTGGTTGTTGCCGTTCGAGCAGGAGTAGAGCTGGATCAGGGTGCCGTTGGCGGTGCCGCTGCCGACGGCGTCGAGGCAGAGGCCGGACTGGACGCCGACGATGGATCCGTCGGAGTTGAGGCGCCATTTCTGGTTGTCGGCGCCCCAGCAGCTGTAGATCTGGACTTTGGCCCCGTTACCGGTGCCTGCGGCGTCCAGGCACTTGTTGCCGTAAACCTGAAGCTCACCGGCGTCGGTGTACGTCCACTGCTGGTTGGTGGCGCTGTGGCAGTCCCAGAGCTGGACCTGGGTGCCGTCGGTGGTGCTGGAGCTGGGCACGTCCAGGCAGCGGCCCGAGCCGACGCCCTTGATCTGTCCGCCGTCCGCAGGGGGCGTAGTGGTACCGCCGTTGAGTGCGCTGAGGACAGAGGTGTACGCGGACTTCTTGCTGCCGTCGTTGTTGAACAGCAGCGGCGTGTCCTGCGACCGCCAGGAGTCGCTGTCGCGCACACCCCAGACGGTGATGCCGAGGCAGCGCGCGACGGCCAGGCAGTCGTTGGTCACGTTGGCGTAGGTGGTGGGCGAGGCGCCCTGGATGTCGAGTTCGGTGATGGCCACGTCGACGCCGAGGGCGGCGAAGTTCTGCAGGGTGGTGCGGAAGTTGCTGTTGTAGGGGCTGCCGCTGTTGAAGTGCGACTGGAAGCCGACGCAGTCGATCGGCACGCCGCGCTGCTTGAAGTCCTTGACCATGTTGTACATGGCCTGCGTCTTGGCCCAGGTCCAGTTCTCGACGTTGTAGTCGTTGTAACAGAGCTTGGCGGCCGGGTCGGCGGCGCGCGCGGCGCGGAAGGCCACCTCGATCCAGTCGTTGCCGGAGCGCTGCAGGTTGGAGTCGCGCCGGGCACCCGAACTGCCGTCCGCGAAGGCCTCGTTCACGACGTCCCACTGCGCGATCTTGCCCTTGTAGTGGCCCATCACGCCGTTGATGTGGTCGGTCATGGCCTGGCGCAGGGTGCTGCCGCTGAGGCCCTGCATCCAGCTGGGCTGCTGGGAGTGCCAGGCCAGGGTGTGGCCGCGCACCTTTTTGCCGTTCTGCACCGCCCAGTTGTAGACGCGGTCACCGGCGGAGAAGTTGAACTGACCCCGCTGCGGTTCGGTGGCGTCTATCTTCATCTCGTTCTCGGCCGTCACCATGTTGAACTCACGGCCGGCGATCGACGTGTACGCCGAGTCGCCGAGCTTGCCCGAGGCGATGGCGGTGCCGAAGTAGCGGCCGCTCTGCGCCGCCGCGGCGCCCAGCGTGCTCTCGGCGGCGTGTGCGGTCGGCGGCGCTACCAGTGCGACGACCGCGCCGAGGACGCCGACGAGCAGCGCCACCAGCACATCGCGCCTCCTGCGGCGGACAACGGGTCTGGGAAGGGCGTACGAGCCCATGGCTGTGCCTCCAATGTAGAAATCACGCGGACGGGCCGGGCTGGAAACTGGGCAGCACGCATGCACTGCTGCGAATTGCACCGGGCCGAAACCGGGTGGTGCAGGTGCTTCGGTGTGCGGATCTGTCGTGCAGCCGTGGGTGGACCTGTCATGCAGCTGTGGGTGGACCTGTCGTGCTGCACAGATTGCCCGGCCAACACCGTTCGGCTTATCGAACGGTGGCCGGTTCTTCAGACAGGGATGATCGAGGGGTTGACGGTGACTCGTCAACACTCTTCGCAGAATAAGTTTCGACCGTAGGCCCGAAACTGCGAAACCCCGCATGCCGAGGCGGAGGAGATTGTTCGGCGGAGGTGACCTCCCGTTAAGCCCGCGAAGGAGGCACTGTTTGCGGCCAGAGCAGTATGAGGCCTTGACCTGAGGGGCTGACATTCCTAGCTTGTGGCGTCAAAGAAACCGGAATCTTTCCGAAAGTTTTCGTACTGGCCCGTCCCCGATGGGCCGCTCCGCGGTTCATCCGGGTCCGCTCGCTCCCGCCCCCAAGGAGTTCTCCGATGTGGGTTCGCCACCCGTCCCCGATCCGTCCAAGACGCCTGCTCGCTCTCCTCGCACCCTTATTGCTCGTGGTCGCCTTCCTCGGCGCAGAGCCCGCTCGCGCGGCGACCGTGGACCCCAACGCCTCGTACGTGCTGGTCAACCGCAACAGCGGAAAGGCCCTTGACGTCTACAACATGGCGACCAGCGACGGCGCCCGCCTCACCCAATGGACCAGGAACGACCAGAGTCAGCAGCAGTGGCAGTTCGTCGATTCCGGGGACGGCTACTACCGCATCAAGTCCCGTCTCTCGGGCAAAGTGCTGGACGTCTACAACTGGTCCACAGCCAACGGCGGCTCGGTCGTCCAGTGGACCGACCTGAACGCCACCAACCAACAGTGGCGGCTGGCCGACAGTTCGGACGGCTACGTACGGCTCATATCACGCCACAGCAACAAGGCCCTCGAAGTACAGGGCGCCTCCACCGCCGACAGCGCGAACATCGTCCAGTACGACGACTGGGGCGGCACCAACCAGCAGTGGAAGCTCGTCAAGGTCGGCGGCGACGACGGCAACGCGTGCGATCTTCCATCGACGTACCGCTGGACATCGACGGGCGCGCTGGCGCAACCCAAGTCGGGTTGGGTCTCGCTCAAGGACTTCACCGTCGTCCCCTACAACGGCAAGCAGCTCGTGTATGCGACGACGCACGACACGGGGACGAGTTGGGGTTCGATGAACTTCAACCTGTTCACCAACTGGTCGGAGATGGCCTCGGCCGGCCAGAACACGATGTCGAGCTCCACCGTCGCGCCCACGCTCTTCTACTTCGCGCCGAAGAACATCTGGGTGCTCACCTACCAGTGGGGCGGGACCGCCTTCTCGTACCGGACGTCGAGCGACCCGACCAACCCGAACGGCTGGTCGTCCCCGCAGGTGCTCTTCTCCGGGAGCATCTCCGGCTCCGGAACGGGCCCCATCGACCAGACGCTCATCGGTGACGGGACGAACATGTACCTGTTCTTCGCCGGTGACAACGGCAAGATCTACCGGGCCAGTATGCCGATCGGGAACTTCCCGGGCAGCTTCGGTACGACCTCGACCGTCGTCATGAGCGATACGACCAACAACCTGTTCGAAGCCCCGCAGGTCTACAAGCTGCAGGGCCAGAACCGCTACCTCATGATCGTCGAGGCGATCGGCTCGCAGGGCCGCTACTTCCGCTCGTTCACGGCCACCAGCCTGAACGGCTCATGGACACCGCAGGCCGCCACCGAGAGCAATCCCTTCGCGGGCAAGGCCAACAGTGGCGCCACCTGGACCAATGACATCAGCCATGGCGAGCTCCTCCGGACCAGCGCGGACCAGACCATGACCGTCGATCCCTGCAATCTCCAACTCCTCTACCAGGGGCGCAGCCCCAACTCGGGCGGCGACTACGGGCTTCTGCCCTACCGTCCGGGCCTGCTGACACTGCAGCGCTGACATCTCGGACGGCCCGGCATCCGAACGGGTAAAACTGCCCGGCGTGACGGTCACGCTGCGCCGGGCAGTGCGCAGGTCCCGGCGTAGGAGATCCGGTCCGGACCCAAGCCCCCCCCGGGTGACGGGCCGTCCTAGTGCGTGACGATCACCCGTCCGGTGGTGCCAGGGTGGCGCACTCCCAGCCGGCGCCCGGTCGCGGCGTGACGCCGGTCCACCGGAGATACCGTCCTCTCAGCGCCGGTGCTGGGCGGCCATCCACTGCCAGATGTGCCTTCCGTCGATGCGGGGATCGTTGCGGGCAACGTAGATCCACGAGAAGTGGCCGAGGAACTGGTAGTCGTTCCAGACGACGTGGTCGTAGAGCGTCATCAGCGATCCGGGGATCACATCGTGCGCGTGGACGGTGTTGGCCTGCGGGTCCACGACGGGGTCGTCCGCGGAGGTGACGAGCCAGCTGGGGGTGCTGATCCGGGCCAGCTCGCTGTCGGGAAGCAGCGGTGCGCCCCCGGGCGGGAAGGCCGTGACGATGCCGCAGATCGGCACGGAAGCGGCGAACAAGGTGGGATAGACGGTGGTCATCTTCATGCTCATGTAGCCACCGTTGCTACAGCCGGCCACGTAGATCCGGTCGCGGTCGATGCGGTTCCTGCGCACGACGTCGTCGATGATCTCGTGGATGAGGGGGGCGAAGCGGGGGCCGTCCTCCATCCAATAGGAGGTGCTCTGCGGGGCGACCACATAGGCGCCGTCGAAGATGCGCTGCGCCTGCGGGGTGGCGAAGCCCAGTGCGCCGCGGTTGGCCCGCAGCGTGACCTCGTTGTCGTAGTAGTGGTTCGGCAGTGAGGCGCCCTCGCCCCCGCCGTGCAGCCAGACGATCAGCGGCCTCTTGTCCCGCCGGGAGGAATGGGACTCGGCGGGTGAGAACAGCCGGTACTTCATTCCCGAGCCGGAGGTGTGGGAGCTGAACGCGTCCACCTCGGGGTCCGAGAGCCGGGGGTTCTGCACGAAGTTCTTGATGACGATCGATCGGTGCTTGCGCGAGGCGATCGGGGCATGCTGCGTGAGGGTGTAGGCGAGGTCGAGCATCACGTTGCGGCCCTCGTCCGCGAGGTAGCCGAGCGTACCGCCCCCCAACTGGCCCTCGCCATAGCCGAGTTCGAGCACGATGTTGCCACGGTTGTCGAGCCGGGCGGCGGTCACCGTGCGGTCGAGGTCGTACTCGCCGCCGATGCTCTCGCCGGCCGCGAGGGGGAACGGACTGCTGGCCTTGGCGTGCACGCCGAAGGTGGCGGTCGTCAGGCCGGCCGGGTCGATCGGTCCGAGCCGGGCCGTCTCGAGGGTGATCGAGGTGACCTGTTCACCGCCGTCGAGCACTTGGGCGTTCAGGGTGAATCTCACGCCGGCGGGCGCACCGTTGTCGGCGTACGCGGCGACGCCGGGCAGGGACAGCCCGGCGGCGCCGCCCGCGCCGGCGGCCAGAACGGTGCGACGGTTGATACGTGTTGCCATACGGACTCCCTATGGGGTGCGAAGGCTTCATCGACTCCTGTACGCCCAACACTGCGCTGATGCATCGGAGTTGACCCTGACCCACCACGTACAGGATGAGGTGAGGAGGTGTCATGGGCAGGACATGTCTGGGTGTCACCAGCATGCTAACGGCGTCGCCGCGTAGCGGACAGGTGCGGCGGAGCCAACGTCGCCCCGACCCGCGCCGCCGTCTCCCGCAGCCAGATGTGCGCGGCGTCGTGCGTATGCACCGGATGCCACCACAGGGCTTCCTGCAACGGAACGGCCTCGTAGGGAGGCTCCACGACCCGGACCGGGGCGAGGGGCGCGAGCAGCCGGGCGAGCCGTGCCTGGACCATGGCGATGCGCCGGGTGCCGGCCACGAGGAGCGGCAGGAGCTGGAAGCTGTCGACGGACACCTCCACGCGTGGCTCCACGCCGAGCATGCCGAGCTGGCGGACGGCCGGTGCGTCGTAGGTCCGCTGATAGGTGACCCAGGGCAGGTCCGCCAGGTCCTGGCGGGTGAGCCGGTCCGGGACGCTCGGGTGGTCGTCGGAGACCACGAAGACCCATCGGTCGTCGTAGAGGTCGGTGGCGGGGAAGTCGCTGATGACGCCGTGCGGCATGAGCAGTCCGTCGACCGCGCTGAGCAGGGTGGCGGTGTCCTCGACCACGGTCGTCGGGGTCTGCGCGAAGCGCAGCCGGATGCCAGGGGCCTCCTCGTGCACCACGCGGGCGAGTTCGGCGCCGAAAACGGACACGGCGTAGTCCGAGGCCACCAGCTTGAACTCACGGCTTTCCTTGGCCGGGTCGAACTCGGCCTGGCTGGAGAAGAGGCGCTCGAGAACGTCGTAGGCGGTGGAGGTGCGGTCGAGGAGGACCTGCCCGAGGGCGGTCAGTTCGTAGTGGCCCCCGACGCGGGCGAGCAGCTCGTCGTCGAAGTGGCGGCGCAGCCGGGCCAGGGCCGCGCTCATCGCGGGCTGGCTCAGGCCGACGCGCTGACCGGCACGGGTGACGTTGCGCTCCTCCAGCAGGGCACGCAGCGCGACGACGAGGTTGAGATCCAGGCGGGCCAGATTCACGGACTTTCCCTTGCTGTGCGGCGTCGGTCGGCGCTGACCAGTGGAAATTTACCCGACGGATGACTTACATCCACGCAATCTATTTCCCTGATCGCGGGTGGCGGGTCCAGATTGGACCCACCGCAATCTGGAGGACATGTCCGTGAAACCTGCTCCCGTATCCGCGCCCTTCGCCGGCCCCTTCGCCCTGGCGACGCTCTCGTCCCCGGACGGTCCCGCGTTCCCCGCCCTGGTCACGCCCGACGAGCACGTCGTCGACCTGCGCGGCGCCATGAAGGACGCGAACCTGACCGTCCGCCGCCTCCTCGAGGACTGGCCCGCGGTACTGCCGAGGCTGCGGGCGCTGGCCGATGACGCGTCCTTGGAGCGCGCGCCGCTGGCGGGGTTCCGCGTGCACGCCCCGGTCGAGCCGCGCCAGGTGTTCCAGTCCGGCGCCAACTACCGCCGGCACGTCATCGATCTGCACGTCGCCCACCGCGCGCCCGGTGACGACCGCCCGGAGGACGAGCGCCGCGCCGAGGCCGCCGAGATCATGGACCGGAGGGCCAAGGAAGACCTGCCGTACGTCTTCATCGGCCTGCCGAGCGCCATCACCGGCCCCTACGACGATGTCGTACTCCCCGCGTGGGCCGAGAAGCCGGACTGGGAACTGGAGTTGACGGCCGTGATCGGTCGCCCGGCGCACCGCGTCTCCGTCGAGGAGGCACTGGAGTACGTCGCCGGGTACACGATCGCCAACGACCTCACCGACCGGGCCACCGTCTTCCGCCGCGACATGCCGCAGATCGGCACCGACTGGCTGCGCAGCAAGAACGCGCCGGGTTTCACCCCGCTCGGCCCGTGGATCGTGCCCGCCGAGTCGATCGCCGACCCCGACGATCTGCGCCTGGTCCTCAAGCTGAACGACGAGACCATGCAGGACGAGTCCACCCAGGACATGATCTTCAATGTGGCCCGCATGGTGTCCTACGCCTCGCAGAGCGCTCAACTCCTCCCCGGCGACCTGGTGTTGACCGGCTCCCCCGCCGGGAACGGCATGCACTGGGGACGCCTGCTGCGTGGCGGTGACGTGATGGACGGTTCCATCACCGGGCTCGGCGCACAGCGCACCCGGTGCCTGGCGGAGGTGACGCCGTGACCCTGGACCGCACGGACCCGGAAGGGAGCATCGCGCAGGCCGCCGAGGCGTACTCGAACTGGGGCCGATGGGGCGCCGATGACGTGCTCGGCACCCTCAACTTCCTCGACGAGGCCAAGCGCCGCGAGGGCGCCGCGCTCGTACGACGCGGGGTCAGTTTCTCCCTCTCCCAGCGCTTCGACATGGAAGGACCGCAGAAGGGCTGGCGGCGACGCACCAACCCGGTGCACACCATGCTCGACACCGGCACCGACGCCGCCCTCGGCAACCAGGGCTTCCCGCACGGTCTCGGTGGCGCCGACGACGTCATCGCGATGCCCCTGCAGTGTTCCACCCAGTGGGACGGGCTCGGCCACATCTTCGACCACGGCAAGGCGTGGAACGGGCGTCCTGCCGAACAGGTCGTCACCTCCGACGGTGACCTCGTCACCGGCATCGAACACATGGCCCCGTACGTCGCCGGGCGCGCCGTCCTTCTCGACGTGGGCCGCGTCGTGGGCGAGGACGGTGAACTGCCGGACGGCTTCCCGATCACCGAGGCACACCTGACCGCGACGGCCGAGGCACACCGGCTGACCATCGGACGCGGCGACATCGTCCTCGTGCGCACGGGCCGGCTGGCCCGCGCCCGGCGTGAAGGCTGGGGCGAGTACGCGGGCGGCCCCGCGCCCGGCCTCTCCTTCACCTCGGCGGGCTGGCTGCACCGCACCGAGATCGCCGCGATCGCCACGGACACCTGGGGCTTCGAGGTCCGCCCGAACGAGTTCGAGCACGCCTTCCAGCCGCTGCACCAGGTCGCGATCCCCAACATGGGTCTGCTGATCGGCGAGATGTGGGACCTGGACGCGCTCGCCGCCGACTGCGCGGACGACGGCGTGTACGACTTCTGGCTCACCGCCGCTCCCCTGCCCATCACCGGAGCCGTCGGTTCACCCGTGAACCCGATCGCCGTCAAGTAGTCCCCAACTTCCGCCAGCAGCAGAGGAGTCATTCATGAGCACACCCCGCACCGTCCTCGTCATCGGCGGTGGCGCGGCAGGCAACGCCGCCACGATCCTGCTGCGCCGCGCCGGGATCACGGTCGACCTGGTCGAGGCCAAGGACGACTGGAACGCCACCGCGGGATCCGGCATCACCCTCCAGGGCAACGCCCTTCGTGTGTTGCGCGAACTCGGCGTCTGGGACGAGGTGGAGAAGTCCGGCTACGGCTTCGGCGCGGTCGGCATCACCACCCCCGACGGCACCGTCCTGCATGTGGCGGAAGACCTGCGCACCGGCGGCGACGACCTGCCCGCCACCGTAGGTATGCAGCGCCCGCAGTTGCAGCGCATCCTCATCGACGCCGTCCGCGCCAGTGGTGCGACCGTCCGGCTCGGCGTTCGCCCCCTGTCCCTGGACCAGTCCGCCGGCGACGGTGTCACCGTCCGCTTCTCCGACGGCACCGAGAACCGCTACGACCTGGTGATCGCCGCCGACGGCCTGGGCTCCGCCACCCGCGCCGCCATCGGCATCACCGACCGGCCCGAGCCCACCGGCATGGCCATCTGGCGCGTCGCCGCACCCCGCCCGGCCGGTGTGACCCGCACCGACCTCGCCTACGGCGGCCCCGCCTACATCGCCGGATACTGCCCCACCAGCGACGACACCCTGTATGCGTACGTCGTCGAGGCCAACCGCGACCGGGCCGCCATCCCGGCCGACTCGTACGCGGGCGAGATGCGCGCCCTGGCCCGGCACTACGGCGGCAACTGGCCCGAGATCACCGCGCACATCACCGACCCGGCCCAGGTCAACTACACCTGGTTCGACCGGATGCTGGTCGAGGGTTCCTGGCATCGCGGCCGTGTCGTCCTCGTCGGAGACGCCGCGCACTGCTGTCCGCCCACGCTCGCCCAGGGCGCGGCCCTGTCCATGGAGGACGCCTGGGTGCTCACCCAGATGCTCGCCGCCACCGACACCTGGGACGACGCGCTCCTCCAGGCGTACTACGAGCGACGCGTCGCCCGCGTACGTCCCATCGTGGAAGCCTCCGTACAGATCGGCCAGTGGCAGCTCGACGGCGTCCGCGACGCCGATCTGCCCGGCCTGATGGGCCGCACCATGACCATGCTGCGGGAGCTGCCGTGACGACGCCACACACCGCCATGACGACACCGGGCACCGCCGTGACAGCACCACCCACCATCGATGTGCACGCCCACGTCCTCCTGCCCGGGATCGAGGCGCTGGTGGACGGCCTGCCGGGCCTCGCCGACGCACGAGCCCTGGACGCCCGCCGCAACGGCTCCGCCGCGTTGCGGGTCAACGGCCCGATGATCGGGGAACGCATCCCCCGCCTCACCGATCCCGCGGTCCGGCTCGCGGCGATGGACGCACAGGGCGTGGACATACAGCTGGTCAGCCCCTCCCCCTCGCACTACCACTACTGGGCCGACGAGGAGACGGCCGAGAAGGTGTACCGGCTCGCCAACGAGGCGACCGCGGCGCACTGTTCGGCCGCGCCCGACCGGCTGCGCGGCCTCGGCCTCGTGCCCCTGCAACACCCCGCCCAGGCGGTACGCGCGCTCGACCACGCACTCCAGCAGGGTTTGTCCGGTGTCGAGATCTCCAGCCACGCCCCTGGACGCGAACTGTCCGACCCCGACTACGAGCCTCTGTGGGCCCGGGCCGAGGAGACCGGCGCGATCGTCTTCCTCCACCCCTTCGGCTGCACCCTCGACGAGCGGCTCGACCGGTGGTACCTGTCCAACTCCGTCGGCCAGCCCACCGAGAACGCCGTCGCCCTCTCCCACCTGATCTTCTCGGGTGTCCTGGACCGCCACCCGGACCTCCGGATCATCGCGGCGCACGGCGGCGGCTACCTGCCCACCCACATCGGCCGCGCCGACCACGCCTGGCAGGCCCGGCCCGACGCCGGGTCCGGCTGCGCCCACCTGCCCAGCAGCTACCTGCGTCGCCTGTACTTCGACTCCCTGGTCCACGACCCGGGCGTGCTGCGGGAACTGGTGCGCGTGGCCGGCGCGGACCGGGTGCTGCTCGGGTCCGACTTCCCCTTCGACATGGGCACCACGGACCCCCTCGGCGCCCTGCGCGCCGCCCGCCTGTCCGACGCCGACTTCGAAGCAGTGCGCGGCGGCACCGCGGCCGCCCTCCTCCGGAAGGACTGACACATCATGAGCAACCGTCTGCTCACCCATCTGCGCCACGTCGACCTCGCCGTGCCCGACTACGACAAGCAGCTCGACTTCTACTCCGGTGTCTGGGGCCTGACCAAGGTCCAGGAGGACTCCGGCATCTCCTTCCTCGCCGCCGAGGGCAGCCCGGAGAACTACGTCGTCCGACTGCGCAAGGCCGACGAGAAGCGCCTCGACCTCGTCTCCTACGGCGCCGCGTCCACCGCCGACGTCGACACCCTCGCCGAGCACCTCCTGGCCGGTGGTGTCCAGTTGATATCCCGGCCGGGAACGGTCGACACCCCGGGCGGTGGCTACGGCTTCCGGTTCTTCGACGTCGACGGCCGCACCATCGAGGTCTCGGCCGATGTCGCCGTGCGCGAGCACCGCAAGATCGAGGAGAAGGAGGCCATCCCGGTCAAGCTCTCCCACGTGGTCCTCAACTCCCCCGACCTCAACCGCACCCGCGAGTGGTACGAGCGCCACCTCGGCTTCGCCCTGTCCGACACGCTGTCGTCGCCGCACATGGGCGAGGTCATGCACTTCATGCGGATCTCCAACCAGCACCACTCCATGGCCATCGCGCAGGGCCCGCACACCGCCCTGCACCACGTCTCCTTCGAGATGCGCGGCATCGACGAGTACATGCGTGGCTCCGGCCGTGTGATGCGCGCCGGGTACCAGAAGATCTGGGGGCCGGGACGGCACATGGCGGGCGACAACACCTTCACCTACTTCCTCGACCCGCACGGCAACACCATCGAGTACACGACCGAGCTGGAGCTCCTCGACGAGGACACCTGGCACCCGCACGTCTACGACTTCTCGCAGCCCGAGGTCACCGACCAGTGGGGCACCGCCAACCCCATGAACGAGCTCATCGCCAAGGAGTCCTTCAACGACCCCGACCGCGGCGTGTTCGTCGCCCCGCCGGTCTGACCCCATCCGAGCTCCGGGGGCGCGGCGGCCCTGTCCATGCCCTGGCTGTCCGCCGCGCCCCCGGTCCCGCCCCGACAGGATCTCCATGCGCTTCGCCTCATACGAGTACCGCGGCCGCCCGCACGTGGCCGTCGTCGAGAACGACGGCACGCTCTTCCCGCTGCCCGGCGTCTCCTCGCTGTCCGAACTGATCGCGTCGACCGGCGGCCTGCCCGGACTGCTCGACGCGGGGGCGGCGGCCCTCGACGTCCCGCCCGGACCGCGTATCTCCGACGTACGTCTCCTGCCCCCGCTGCAGCCCTCGTCCGTACGGGACTTCGTGACCTTCGAGGAGCACGTCGAGGGCGTACGGCGATCCGTGGACGGCACCGCGGGGGTGCCCGAACAGTGGTACGCGGCGCCGACCTACTACTTCACCAACCCACACGCGATATTCGGCCACCTGGACGACATCCCCACGCCGCCCGGCTCCGCTGCCCTGGACTTCGAACTCGAGGTGGCCGCCGTCATCGGCCGCGAAGGCCGTGACCTCACCCCCGAACAGGCCCGCGACCACATCGTCGGCTACACCGTCTTCAACGACTGGTCGGCCCGCGACCTGCAGTCCGCCGAGATGAAGGTCGGGCTCGGGCCCTGCAAGGGCAAGGACACCGCCACCACGCTCGGCCCGTACCTGGTCACCGCCGACGAACTCGACCCGTACCGCGACGGCGAGGGCTTCCTGCGCCTGGCCCTCACCGCCGAGATCAACGGCCAGGTGGTCGGCACGGACCTGCTGTCCAACATGAGCTGGACCTTCGAGGAGATGGTCGCCTACGCCTCCCGCGGCACCCGCGTCGTGCCCGGCGACGTCCTCGGCTCCGGCACCTGCGGCAACGGCGGTTGCCTCGCCGAACTCTGGGGCCGGCGCGGCGAACAGACCCCGCCGCCGCTGAAGCCCGGTGACACGGTCACCCTCACGGTGGAGGGCATCGGCACGCTCACCAACACCGTCGCCCCCGGCGCCGCCCCGGTTCCCCTGCCCGCCGGCCGGCGCCGCTCCCGGGAACGGCCGTGAGCGACCTGTATCCCAAGCGGCTCCTCGGCAAGGTCGTGGTCGTCACCGGCGCGGCACGCGGCCAGGGCGCCGCCGAGGCCGAGGCTCTCACCCGGGAGGGCGCCCGCGTCATCGCCACCGACGTCACCGAGGGGGCCGGCATCCGTCCGCTCGACGTCACCGACGAGGCGCAGTGGGCCCAACTCGCCGCCGAGCTAAGGGAGTCGTACGGGCCGCTCCACGGTCTGGTCAACAACGCGGGCGTCACCTGGCGCGCCCGCCTCGACGAGATCCGAGCCGACGACTTCGCGCGCGTCCACGCCGTCAACGTCACGGGCCCGCTGCTCGGCATCCAGCACCTCGCCCCGCTGATGCCGCCCGGCGCCTCGATCGTCAACGTCGGCTCATCGGCGGCGCTGACCGGGCACTACCCGGTCGCGTACACGGCCAGCAAGTGGGCGCTGCGCGGCCTGTCGAAGACGGCCGCGCTCGAACTCGGGCCGCGCGGCATCCGCGTCAACACCATCCATCCCGGCTTCATCGAGACCGAGATGACGGCGTCGGCCGCCCCCGCCTTCAGGGAGGCCAACATCCGCGAGACACCGCTCGGCCGCACCGGCACGGTCGACGAGATCACCCCGCTGGTCACGTTCCTGTTGTCGGACGACGCCTCCTTCATCAGCGGCGCCGAGATCCCGGTCGACGGCGGCTACACCGCTCACGGTGGCGCCAAGTCGATCTCCGACGCCCTGCGGCCCGGAGCGGAGTCATGAAGCGTCTGGAGGGCAAGGTCGCCCTCATCTCCGGAACGGCCCGCGGCCAGGGCCGAGCGGCGGCGCTGCGATTCGCCGCCGAAGGCGCGCTGGTCGTCGGTGGCGACCTGCTGTACGAACAGGCCCTGGAGACACAGCGGTTGATCGGTCGCGCGGGCGGCGTCGCCCTCACTGCGGCGCCCCTCGACGCGACGGACGAGAACTCCGTGCGGGCCTGGGTCGAGGAAGCCGTGTCCGCCTTCGGCGGTATCGACATCCTCTACGCCAACGCGGGCGCCGTCCGCTTCGGCGCCGTCGACACCCAGCCCTACGCGGACTTCGCGTTCACGCTGCGCGCCGAACTCGACTCGGTGTGGCTCGCCGCCCATCTCGCCTGGCCGCACCTCGAGCGCAGCCACGGCAGCATCGTGACCGTCGGCTCGACCGCGGGCCTGACCGGTTCGCTGAGCAACCGCCGGACCGCCCATTCCGCGTCCAAGGGCGCCGTCATCGCGCTCACCCGCCAACTGGCGGCCGAGGGAGCCCCGTTCGGCATCCGTGCCAACTGTGTCAGCCCCGGCATGATCGACACCGAAGGATCCCGCGGCGACCTCCTCGCCGAGGACCACCCCCTGCGCGCCGCCGCCGACCACATCCCGCTCGGCCGGATCGGCTCGCCCTACGACGTCGTCCGGGCTGCCCTCTTCCTCGCCTCCGACGACGCGGCGTACATCACCGGCCACAACCTCGTCGTCGACGGAGGCTGGTCGACGGTTCTACCCGGCCCGCCCAACCCGCTCCCCTGAAAGGACCCCGCACCACCGTGGACAAAGTCATCGCCTGTGCCGCCGAGGCGGTCGCCGACATCCCCGACGGGGCCTCCCTCGCCGTCGGCGGCTTCGGCCTCTCCGGCATCCCCGCCGTCCTCATCGACTCCCTCCACGCCCAGGGGGCGACCGGTCTGACGGTCGTGTCCAACAACTGCGGCGTCGACGGCCACGGTCTCGGCGTCCTGCTCTCCGCGGAACGGATCGTCCGCGTCACCGGCTCCTACGTGGGCGAGAACAAGGAGTTCGCCCGCCAGTACCTCGCCGGTGAGCTGGAGGTCGAACTCACCCCGCAGGGCACGCTCGCCGAACGGCTGCGCGCGGGCGGCTGCGGCATCCCCGCCTTCTACACCCCGGCCGGCGTGGGCACCGAGGTCGCGCGCGGCGGTCTGCCCTGGCGCTACGCCCCCGACGGCACGGTCGCCGTGGCCTCCCCGCCGAAGGATCGTCGAGGCGATGCCGGAGGAACTCGGCCTGCAACTCTCCCGAGGCGAAGTGGACGTACTGGTCGGCCGGCTTCAGCCGTCGAGCCTGCGCGCCACGCTGCGTCACGTACGGCTCTACGAGGAACCGGTTCGCCTCGTCGTTCGGCATGAGCACCCCTGCCTCTCCGCACCCACCAGCGGCATCGAGGACCTCATGGACCTGCCGTGGATCCTGCCGGGCCGGAACAGCCGGCTGCGCCAGGAGATCGACGAACTCTTCGACCGCCGGGGGCCTGCCCCTCCCCGCGAACATCATCGAGTGCTCGACGATCCTCACGCTGAGGACGATCCTGTTGGAAACAGACGCCGTCGCTCCACTGCCCATGCTGATCGGCGCACGGGACCCGCTGCTCGCCGTGCTGCCCCTGGGGCTCGACACCGTGCCGCGCGAGATCGGGATCACCACGATCGCCGACCGGCCGCCGACCGGCCGCCGTCCGCGAGTACCAGCCTTCTGATCAAGGAGATCGTCGCGGTCGCCCGGGAGACCGACCCCGTGCTGTCGGAATCACGGCGATGACGGGGGCCTCAGGTCTCGGTTGCCGTCGCTCATCCGCCCTGCCCCTGTCGATGTCGGTCACGCAGCGTCACCACGGGGGCCACTCGTGGTCCCGTACAGTCGACACGTTGCGATGCCCCGGAAAGAAGACCCCCTTGAGCAACGACGCGCCGAGCGGCGTCCTGAGCAAAGCCCTCGCCGTGCTCCAGGCATTCACCGTCGAGGACACCACCCTGGGCTTCACCGAACTGCGGCGACGTACGGGGTTCGCGAAGAGCACCCTGCACCGGGTGCTCGGCGACCTCGTGGCGGCACGGCTCCTGGACCGTGTCCAGGAGCGTTACCGCCTGTCGGGACTCGTCTTCGAGCTGGGAATGCGCGCGTCCGTCGAGCGCGGGCTGCTCGAAGTGGCCACGCCCTTCCTCGAGGACCTGTACGAGCGCACGCACGAACTCGTCCACCTGGGCACCCGAGAGGGCACCGAGGTCGTCTACGTCGCCAAGATGGGCGGCCACCAGCAGGCCCACTCCCCGTCGCGGCTCGGCGGGCGCATGCCGCTGCACGCGACGGCCATCGGGAAGGTGCTGCTGAGCCACGCCCCGGCCGAAGTGCGGGAGGCCGCGTTGCGCGGGCCCCTGGAGCGCAAGGCGCCCCGGACGATCACCAACGTCGACGTGCTGAGGCGCCAGCTGTCCGACGTCGTCACCAAGGGTGTGGCCTTCGAGTACGAGGAGTCGGCGGTCGGCATCGTCTGCGTGGCCGCCGGGATCTTCGGACCGTCGGACGAGATCGTGGCGGCGGTCAGTGTGACGGGCCCGGTGCACCGGTTCCAGCCCGCCCGGCACGCCACCAGTGTGCGGGCCGCCGCGGCGGGGATCTCCGCGACGCTCGGCCGCCGGGCGGAGCTGCGCAACCACTGATCGGCCACCGCGCAGCCACTGATCGGCTGCCGCACTGGAACTGATCGGCGGATGAGTTCCGCGAGGCGGAACTCATTGCTGGGCGTGGGACGGCCCCCGTGTTCAAGCTGTGGGCATGAACGAGTCCTCTCCCGGCGACGACGCCGTGGCGCAGGCGGCCGACCGTCTGCTGCGTGCCACCGCCGACCGTGTTCCCTGTCCCCCGGTCCGCGATCTGATCGGCAGCGACGACGTGAAGGCGGCCTACGCCGTCCAAGAGCTGCTGACCGCGCGCCGCCTCGAAGCGGGCGGCAGCGTCACCGGCCGCAAGATCGGCCTCACCTCCCCCGCCGTGCAGCGGCAACTGGGCGTGGAACAGCCGGACTTCGGGGTGCTGTTCGCGGACATGAGCGTCGCGGACGGGGCGTCCGTACCGGTGGAGACGCTGCTGCAGCCGAAGGTCGAGGCGGAGATCGCGTTCGTCCTGGGCGCCGACCTCGCCGAAGGACCGCTCGACGCCGCGCAGATCCGGGCCGCGGTGGCGCACGCCGTCCCCGCCCTGGAGATCGTGGACAGCCGGATCGCCGACTGGGACATCACCTTCGGCGACACCGTCGCGGACAACGGGTCCTCCGCGCTCTACGTCCTCGGCGCCCCGGCCAAGCCGCTCACCGAGTTCGAGCCGGTGGAGGCCGCCATGACCCTCGAGCGGGGTGGGGAAACCCCGTTCCGGTGTTCGCCGGGGGCACCACGCTGGTGGGCGCGTTGTCGATCACGGCGCCCACCTACCGAATGGACGCGGCGGGGTACGCGACGGCGCTCAGAACGGCTGCACTCGGCATCGGGCGTTCACTGGCCTGAGCGTCGGCGAGGAGAGACAGCACAAACAGTACGAGTGCGAAGGGGCCCGCCGGACGGCGGGCCCCTCACTGCGTTCCGGGCTGTTCCGTTCGGGACCGTCCTGCTCACCGGAACGACTCCGTAGGGAGAACCACCCCCTCGTTCCTACGCTCACGGACATGAGCCAACTCACCGACGAAAGCGGCGTCCTGACCACCGACGTCCTGATCATCGGCGCCGGTCCGGCGGGCCTCTACGGCGCGTACCACGCCGGGTTCCGCGGCCTGACCGTCACCGTCATGGACGTCCTGCCGCAGCTCGGCGGGCAGATCAGCGCGATGTACCCCGAGAAGCCGATCTTCGACATCGCCGGCTTCCTTTCCGTGCGCGGCCGCGATCTGGTGGACGGTCTCGTCGCCCAGGCCGAGCCGTACTCCCCGCGCTATCTCCTGGGCCACCGGGCCGCCGAGCTGACGCACGACGCCGAAGGACTGCCGGTCGTCCGCAGCGACCAGGGGGCGACGGTGCGGGCCAGGGCCGTCGTCATCACGGGCGGCGTGGGGACGTTCACGCCGCGCCCGCTGCCCGCCGGCGAGGAGTTCCTCGGGCGCGGACTCGAGTACTTCGTGCCGGACCCGTCCGTGCACGCGGACCGGGACGTGGTGGTCGTCGGCGGCGGTGACAGCGCCTTCGACTGGGCGGCCCTCCTCGCGCCGATCGCCAGTTCGGTCACTCTCGTGCACCGCACCGCCCGCTTCCGCGCCCACGCGGCGTCCGTGGAGAAGGCGCGCGCCCTCGGCGTGGAGATCGTCACGGACAGCGAGGTGAGCCGGCTCATCGGCGCCGGCCGCGTGGAGCAGGCGGAGCTCCGGCACCGCACGACCAGGGAGACCCGCCTCGTCCCGGCCGGCACCGTGGTCGCCGCCCTCGGCTTCCTCGCCGACCTCGGTCCGCTCCAGCACTGGGGGCTCGACCTCCAGGCCCGGAAGATCACCGTCGACACCCACATGGCGACCAATCTGCCCCGGGTTTTCGCCGCGGGCGACATCACCGACTACCCCGGCAAGGTCCGCCTCATCTCGGTCGGCTTCGGCGAGGCCGCCACCGCCGTCAACAACGCGGCCACCGTCATCGACCCGGAAGCGGCCCTGTTCCCCGGCCACTCCACCGAGAGGGAGCACTGAACACACCATGGCGTACGTCATCGGCGCGTCCTGCGTCGACATCATGGACCGGTCCTGCATGGAGGAGTGCCCGGTCGACTGCATCTACGAGGGCGAGCGCAAGCTCTACATCAACCCCATGGAGTGCATCGACTGCGGCGCCTGCGAAGTCGCTTGCCCCGAGCAGGCGATCACGGTGGACCGCAAGGCGGATCCCGACTTCCGCGAGGACAACCGGGCCTTCTTCGTGGAGGTCCTGCCCGGCCGCGACAGCGCGCTCGGCTCCCCCGGCGGGGCGACACCGCTCGGCCCGGTGGGCGTCGACACTCCGCTGGTGAGCACTCGGTGAGCACCGCCGAGGGCGACATCGACGCCGCGTACGGCATGCGGCGCGTCACATGAACCCCGTGCCGCACCGGTTGGCGGTCGGTGTCCGGATTCCGCCCTGCGTCCGCGCCGACCGGATCATGGCCACAGTGCGCAGGGCGGAGGAACTCGGCTTCCACAGCGCGTGGTTCCCGGATTCGCAGCTCCTGTGGCGCGACGTGTTCACCACGCTGACCGCCGCCGCGCTCGGCACGGAGCGGATCGGGCTGGGCACGGCGGTCACCAATCTGGTGACCCGCCACCCGGCCGTCGTCGCCTCCGCCGCGCGCAGCGTCGCCGAACTGGCCCCGGGGCGCTTCACCTTGGGGCTCGGCGTGGGCAACAGCTCGGTCGCGCCCGTCGGCCTGCGCCAGAGCACGACCACCGAGATGCGCGAGGGACTCGCACAGTTGCGTGCGCTCCTGAACGGCGACGCATGGGAGTTCGCAGGCGCGGCGGGAACGGTCCGCTCCCGACTGCGCGACCCCCACCCCGCCGTGCCGCTGCATCTGGCGGCGAGCGGGCCGAGGAATGTCCGGCTCGCCGGAGAGGTGGCCGACGGCGTCATCCTGCTCAGCGGCGTCTCGCCGCGCACCCTGGCGGGCGCCACGGCCCGGGTCCGGGAGGGCGAGCGGGCGGCGGGCCGTGCGGCGGCCTCGGTGCCGCTGACGGTGTCCGCGTACTGCGAGGTGACCGACGACATCGAGGCGGCGGCCCGACGGATCAAGCCGATCTGCGCCTCGATCGCCCAGAACGGCGGCGCCCCGTTCCTCGCGCTTGCCGGCATCGAGGTCGCCGTGCCCGACGTCGTCGAGGGCGTGTACCCGGATCTGGTGCACGCCGAGGACTGGGACGCCGCCGTGCGGGTCGCCTCCGCGTGGGTCGACGACGCGGCGGCGCTGCGGTTCGCCGAGGAGTTCTGTCTCTTCGGCACGGCGGACGAGATCGCGCGTCGGCTGCGCGCCCTGCACGCCGACGGCGTGAAGGGAGTGTTCCTTCAGCACGTCGGCTCGTACGACCCACCCACCGACCTCATCGAATCCGTCGGCGCCTCGGTGCTGCCGGCCCTGTGACGTAAGCGACCCACGCATGACGGACACGACGAACGCGCCGCACACGAACGCGCTGCGCAAGGGCTATGTGCCCAGCCGCTTCGGCCAGTTGCACTACGTGGAGTACGGCGACGGCGAACCCGTGCTGCTGCTCCACCAGACGCCCCGCTCCTGGACGGAATACCTCGGTGTCCTCCCCCTGGTCGGTGCCCGGTACCGGGCGATCGCGATGGACACCCTGGGCTATGGGGCCTCCGCGAAGCCCGAGGGCCCCCATTCCGTAGAGCGGTTCGCGGACGGCGTGGGTGACCTGGTCGAGGCGCTCGGTCTCGACCGGTTCCACCTCGTCGGCCATCACACCGGCGGGGCGATCGCCGTCGAGGTCGCGGCCCGTTTCCAGGACCGTGTGGCGAGCCTGACGCTGTCGGCGACCGCGTTCGTCGACGACGAGAAGCGCAGCGGCGTGGGCGGGCACGGCCGTGTCGACCATGTCGATCCGAAGCCCGACGGTTCGCACCTGCGGGAGCTGTGGGACCGACGGCGCGGCTTCTACCGGCCGGGCGAGGAGGCGGCCCTGACCCGGTACGTCATCGACGCGCTGACCGTCCTCGACCGGGTCGAGGAGGGCCACGAGTCGCTGCGCCGCTACGTCATGGAGCCCCGGCTGCCGCAGATCACCGCGCGTACCCTCGCCGTCTGCGCATCGGGGGACCACTTCTCGCTCCCTTCCCTTCCGAAGTTCGCGGCCGCGCTCGGCTGCGAGACCCGGGTGCTGTCCGACGGACATGTGGCGGCGCCGGAGCAGGTACCGGCGGAGTTCGCCCGGACGGTCCTGGAGTGGGTGGGCCGCGCCGACGGTCCCGCGGTCACTTGATTTTGAGTTCCGCCCCGGGCCCCAACGGCAGATCGAGGCCGTAGAACACAGCGAGAATGGCGAGCCACACCGCAAGGAACGGCACGAACACCGGCCCGATCAGGGACCACAGCGCCGAGCCGGAGATGACGACCAAGCAGCACGCCCAGGTTCGACCAGTTGAACACCGCGATGACCCGCGCGGCGACGAACATCATGACGACGTACCCCGCCGTGTTCCTACACGCCGCGTACGGACTGGACGAGTTGGACCGCGGTGTCGTTCAGGCGCTGCAGATCCGGCCGAGAGCGCCACGGACGCTCCCCTGACCACGGTCCGCCGCCACCTGCGGTCCCTGGTCTCCTCCCGGCTGCTCCTCCGCTGCGACCTGGCGCGCCCGCTGTCCGGCCGGCCCCTGCCCGCGGTGTACTTCGCCTCCGTGCCCGGCCAGTATGTGGAGGAGACCGGCCGGGTGCTCTCCCGCGTACCGGAAGTCCGTTCATGCTCCATCACGGCGGGCCCGCACAACCTGGTCGTCGACGTGTGGCTGCGCGCCCTGCACGACGTGCATGCCTTCGAGTCCCACCTCGCGCGGGCCCTCCCCACCTGAGCGTCCGCGACCGCTCGGTGGTCCTGCGCACGGTCAAGCACATGGGGCGTCTCCTCGACCGCGACGGGCACAGCGTGGGAGTCGTACCGCTGCGCCATTCGGATGGGTGACCCCCAGAACGCCGCTCCCTACGGTGCGGCGACCTGCCTCCTGCATTCCGGACAACACTCGAATTCGATCAGTCGAAGGTGTGGTTTACAACTGACGGGCAAGCGTTGTCGTGCCCGGTCGAGTGTCCTGGTGCCCCAGCGGTACAGGGACGACCAGCAGTACAGGGACGGCCGGCTGTACCGGGATGACAGAGGAGAATCGCATGACATCTGGTGCACGCCGTGATCAAGGGCTGGAAGATCAGGCGGTGTTACTCGTGGCGGGGCTGGCGGACCTGACGGTGGGCGCCATCGGCTCGGCCGCCTCCCTCGTCCAGCAGTTGCTGCGCCGGTCGGACGGACGCGAACTGGCCCGGGACGCGCAGCAGGACCTGATGGCCCGCGGCCGGATCGCCCTGGACCGTATCGCCACCGTCCCACCCGCCCATCTGGAAGTACTGGCCCAGCACGCCATGGCCGAGCGAGCGGCGGCGACCGGTAGCGATGCCTGAGCGCTGGGACCAGGCCGGATTCAGGGAACGCGTCGACGCCCTCCTGGCCGGCTTCCTGGCCGAGGAGGCCGGGCATCTGCTCGCGATCGACGACGCGCTGAAGCCGGTGGCCGAGCAATTGCAGGCGGCCTCCGCCCACGGCAAGCGATTACGAACGGCCTTCTGTTACTGGGGCTGGCGCGCGGCCGGGCAGCCCGACAACGATGCCCTCCTGCGGGCGGCCGCCTCGATGGATCTGGTCCATGCGGCGGCGATCGTCCACGACGACCTCATCGACGACAGTCCGTTACGGCACAACCTGCCCACCGCTCACATCTCGCTGTGCACCGCCGTCACCGCTCACCCACGCGCGCGGGCCGCGGCTCGCTCCCTCGCCATGCTCGTCGGGGACCATCTGATGGCGCTGGCAGGCCAGTTGTTCGCCACCAGCGGTCTGCCCGTCGCCTACCTGGCCAGGGCGCGGCCGGTGTGGTCGGAACTCGCGCGGGAGCTCATCGCGGGCGAATGCCTGGAAATTCTCAGCACCGGCGCCCCGCCGGACACCGGCACATCCCTGAAGGTCGTGCGCTACAAGACCGCCAAGTACACCGTCGAGCAGCCGCTGCTCATCGGCGCTCTGCTCGCGGGTGCCGCGTCCGGTCTGCGTGCGGGCCTCTGCGCGTACGGGCTGCCGTTGGGGGAAGCGTTCCAGCTCCGTGACGACCTGCTCGGCCTGTTCGGCGAACCCGACGACACGGGCAAGGCCGGTCTGGACGACATCCGCGGTCACCGGCCCACCACGTTGCTGGCCATGGCCTGGCAGGCCGCCGGTCCTTCCCAGCGTGAACGGCTCGCCGGACTGCTGGGCCGCCACGACCTCGACGAAGCGGACCTGCACACGGTCCGCGAGCTGATGCGCGAGCTCAAGGCGCCGCAGCAGGTGGAGGTGCTGATCGCCGCGCGGGTGAGGGAGGCCGTCGGCCACCTCGGCGGGCTCGGTATGCCCGCGCAGGCACGCGGGGCGCTGACCGACCTCGCGTACACCGCCACCGACCGCCACCACTGATCCGTGGCGTGAACAGGCCGCCCACGACCACGAGAGCGGCCGGCCAGGAAGGAACAGCTGTCATGACCTACACCGAAGCTTCGATGGACGCCCTGCGCCTCGACGGAGACGAACTCGCCGACGCCGTCGTCGCCACCCTCTTCGACCGGGGAGAGGTGGGGAAGTTCAACACCTTGATGCGCTACGTCTCCACTGCCGGCGCACCCCTGCCCGACGGGTTGCCCGACGTCGCGCGCGAGTACCTCCACGCGACCAGCGTCCCCCCGTCCTGGGTGGACTGGGGCGAGATGGAGAAGGCGCGGTTGTTCTTCATCGACAACAACGTCCACATCTCCACGGCACTGTCCTTCGCCTCCATGCCCGCCTGCTACGTCGTCCCGAACGTCGCCCGCCTGCTCTCCACGACCCACGGCCTGGACTACCCCTCGAGACGGATGGCGGAGACCGGCCAGTTCACCGTCTACCTGATGCAGCCCGACGCGTTCGAGGCCGGCGGCCGCTTCATCCCCGCCGCGCAGAAGGTGCGCCTGCTGCACGCGTCGATCCGCCATCACCTCAAGCGCGAGGACCGCTGGGACACGCGGACGCTCGGCACGCCGATCAGTCAGGAGGACATGATCGGCGGCCAGATGTTCTTCTCCCTGCTCGTCCTGGACAGCCTGCACCGCCTGAACATCCACATGTCCACGGAGGGCGCCGAGGCGTACTACTACGCCTGGCGTGTGGTCGGAGCGATCCTCGGCGTGGACCAGGAGGCCGTACCCAAAACCCTGGAGGAGGCACGGCAGTTCCTCGACCTCTACATGATCCGCCACATGGGACCGTCCGCGGAAGGTGCCCACCTGACCAGGCAATTGATCGACCTCTACGAGGAAGTCGTCCCCGGCACCTTCTTCGACCCCATCGTCTCCGCTCTCATCCGCTACCTCATCGGAGACACCTGCGCCGACTGGCTCCAAGTACCGCGCACCGCCTGGGACAAGGTCGCCCGGACCGTTCCGGCCCTGCTCGGCGTCCTGGAGAGCATCGAGGACCGTTCCTCGTTCGGCGCCTGGGCCCTGGACCGTATCGGGCACCTCACCACCGTCTTCGAACTGTCCTCCCTCACCCGCGGCCGCGTCATGCACTACGCCATCCCCGAACAGCTCAAGAAGGACTTCGGCGTCAACGCCACCGTGCCCAGCACCCACCGCTGGACTCCGCCCGCGCCGACCGTGGCCACCTGACGCATGGTGGGCCGTGACTACGAGGTCATCACGAAGACGGCAAGCGTGGACGCGCACGTCCCAGGTGGTCATAGCGTGGAGCCATCATGGGGGCGAAGACGAGGGCCAGGACGAGGACCGGTTGGTCGCGCGGGTTGACAGCGGTACTGGTGATGCTGCTGGTGTCGGGCTGCTTCGCCCCGCAGGGTCCGACATTCGGTGACGGGCACTCCTTGCCCGAAGAGGCGTCGCGCACGCCGCTGCCGGTGCGCCCGGGCCCCGATGGGACATGGGCCCTGAACCGTCCCGACATGCAACTGCTGGGCCAGGGCCGGGTCCTGGCCCGCCTCAAGAGCCCTCAGGCAGCGGCCTGGCGAACCACTTTGCCCGACGAACTGCGCCTTACCTCCCCCGTCTTCGGCGCCCCTCACTCCGCGATGTTCGCCGGTCAGGTGTGGGTGGCGGGCGCCGGAGCGGGAGATCGCGGTCCGAGCGTGCTGGCAGGGATCGACGCGGCGAACGGCCGCCTCCTCTGGCACCGAGCGGTGACTCCCGGGAGCCGGGTCTTCGCCGCGGAGGGCAACGTGCTCGAAGTGATCTGCCGCACCGGCTCCTGCGAGATCACCGCGTGGCCGGGTTCTCTGGGCGCGAGCCGGTGGACGCGCACCGTGCCCGGGGCCGTACGCGTCCTCGATTCCTGCGGAGCCGATGCCCTGAACCCCGCTGCGCCCCAGCCGGAGCCGTGCTCCCCGTACGTCATCACTCGTCGGCGCGTCGGTGTCCTGGATCCTGAGGACGGCGGAGTGCAGTGGGTGGCAGGCCTGCGACCGCCGGACGGCGTCGTGGACCGGATCGCGCGGGACGGGGACCGGACCGTCCTGGTCACGGCACCGGCCGAAGGCACCTGTAAGGCCACGGTGGCGGCGAGTGGTGTCGGCTCCGGGGAGGGGGACCGCGGTTGGCGGCACACCTTCGTGTGGGATCAACCGCAGGCTCGACGCGACCCCCGCTCGGGTTGCCGCTGGGACCGTTCGCTCCCTCTGACCCTCGGGTTCCGCATGGTCCTGCCGGATGCCAAGGGCGCCCTCCTCATCCACCCATACTTCGGGACCCTGCACCCTCACCGGCGACTGGCCCGGGGGGCTTACCTGACATCCCAACAGCCCGCGTCCGAACAGACGTTGTCCGACGCGGCCCTCATCCGCAGGCCGGGCCGTCCGGACCGGCGTCTGGACGACAGCGGGAGCGACCGGGTCCGCCCGCGTGGCGTGAGCTCCTCCGCACTTTTTCTCGGCAGCGGCTTCTGGCAGGACGGACACCGGCTGGTCCTGCTGGGCGACGAGGACAAGAAGCTCTGGAGCGCGGTCTCCAGCTGTCAGGCGTACGCACACAGAGGCCTGCTGTCCTACTGCGACGGCCGCGACCTGGTCACGCTGCGGCCCGCATCCGACGACTGACACCCGGGGGGACACATGCGTGGCCCGGGTCGGCGGACCGCACCCCACACGCCGGCTCAGGAGGGAGGGTCCGCCCGGACAGCGCGGAAAACCACGCGCAGGCTCTCGCTTCCTGGGTACTGGGCCCTCATGGGCGACATCTTCGTGGGGACCTGCTCGTGGACAGACCCGGCACTCGTGCGCAGCGGCTGGTATCCGGCCGGGCATCGGGACGCCGAGGGGCGGTTGCGGTACTACGCGGGGCGGTTTCCGGTCGTCGAGGCCGACGCGTCCTATTACGCCCTGCCTCAGGCACGTGTCAGCTGGATGTGGGCGCAACGCACCCCGGACGGGTTCACCTTTGACGTGAAGGCGTTCTCGTTGCTGACCGGGCATCCCACCCGCGCGGCGGTGATGCCGGGCGGACTGCCGCCCGACGCCGAGGATTCCGGCGTGCTCGACGAGGTGTGGGCGCGGTTCACCGAAGGCATCGCGCCGTTGCGGGACGCCGGGCGGCTCGGCAGCGTGCTGTTCCAGTTCCCGCCGTGGTTGCGGCCCGGGGCCCGAGCCGAACGGGTACTGGCGCAGACCGCGCGGCGCACAGCCGGCTGGCCGGTCGCCGTGGAGTTCCGGCATCCCGGCTGGTGGCGTGCGGGACAGGCCGAGTTGACGTGCGCGCGTCTCGCGGACCTCGGCATGGCCGCGGTCGCCGTCGACATGGCTCAGGGACTGCCGTCCTCCTTGCCTCCCGTCACCCCCGTCGCCGATGCCCGACTTGCCGTCGTGCGGTTCCACGGGCGCAGCACGTCGTGGGGCCGGGGAAGCAAGGAGGACCGCTTCCGGTACACGTACACCGAAGCCGAACTGTCCGGTTGGCTGCCACGCTTGCGGGAGCTCGCCGGGCGGGTGGAGCGGGTCCACGTGCTGTTCAACAACTGCTGCGGTGACGCCGCCGTGCGGGCTGCCGAACAAATGAGCCGACTGCTGCGCGAGTCCCGGCTGCACGTGTGACGGCCAGGTTCCCAACCATCCGTCTCACCACGGCGCCGAGGCCCCGGGACAGCCCCGAACGACCACCGGGCCAGGCACGAATATTTGGTGTTCAGCCCGCCCCGTGCGGTCGCAAGATGGGGCCCATGACTTTGGCCACGCCCACACTGCACACCGCTCGCCTACGACTGCGCCCCTTCAGCGACGCCGACGCGGACCGCCTCTACACGCTGCACGGCAGCGCCCACGTGATGCGCTACTGGGACTCCCCGACGTGGGACGAACCGGCCCGCGCCGATCGCTTCATCGCCAGGTGCCAGGAGTTGGCGGACGAAGGCACCGGAGCGCGGGTCGCCATCGACCGTGCATCTGACGGGGCCTTCGTCGGCTGGTGCGGTCTGACCGCTTGGAACCCGGTCTACCGCAGCGCGTCGCTGGGCTACTGCCTCGACGACGCGCTGTGGGGCAACGGCTACGCGACGGAGGCCGCACACGCGCTGCTGCGGTGGGCATTCGACACGCTGGACCTGAATCGGGTACAGGCCGAGGCCGATACGCGCAACGCGGGATCTGCCCGGGTGCTGGAGAAGATCGGCTTCGTACGCGAAGGAACGCTGCGCGAAGACTGCGTCGTGAACGGCGAGGTGTCCGACTCATGGGTGTACGGGCTGATCAGGCGGGAGTGGAAGCCGTCGGCTGTCCCGCCGCGGGCCCTTTAGAGAGCCGCCCCCTGTCCTGGGGTCTGAGCAGCCGGCCGAGCGCATGGTCGACCGCGCAGAGATCCGTGGTCAAGTGATGCAGAGGTCACTTCCGTACCCGGCGCTCTGGACAATGGATCACGACAAGCGCCCCGGCTCGCACGGACGTCGCCGACCACCGGACCCCGCACGGCCAGGCGGTTCGACACCACGTGGGCCGGCTGAGCCGCCGAGCACGAGGGCTACTCCTTGAGGGCGGCCAACGTACGTACCACGACGTCGGTTGCCCTTGCATACCGCTCTCGCTCACCAGGCCGAGCCCGCTCCAAGGGTGCGGCACTCTCGCTGTGTGCGACGAGCCTGAAGATCAGCGCACGAATCAACATCTGCTGCCAGTCGGGATGATCGCTGCCACCCGTCAGCAGGTCGGACGGAAGATCGAACCACAGCAGACCGTCTACGACCACAATGGCCTCGGCGAACACCGGGGGCCGCCAGTACGGCGAAAAGTCGATCACGGCAGGCGCTTCGTCCGCGGCGAAGAGCACGTTGCCGGTGAGGTCGCCGTGGATGAGCTGAGCCGCGTCCTGCTCCACCGGGCGCCTCGACTCCAGCAGAGCCGAGAACGGCGCGGCGAGGTCCTGGATCACGTCGATGTCCCGCTCGTTCCAGGCAACGCGGTCGGCCACGGCCCAGGGGTGCGTACGCCGGTCAAGGAAGTCGGGCCGGGGCACCTGTCGCAGGGCGGCATGGAAGGCACGACCGGCGCTGAGCACACCAGTCCAGTGTTCCTGCGGACCGGACTCGCCGGTCAGGAACTCGCTCGCCGTCCAGCCGTCCACGACGCTCCGCCCGCCGACGGCGCGGAGCGGCAACGGGACGCGGAAGCCGCTGCCCTGTGCCAGCGCCTCGAACAGAGTGGCAGCCCACTCGGCCTCGTCCTCGGCTCCCTCCGCCGGCTTGAACACAAACCCACCGACGAGAACGCTTCGTCCTTGCCCGCCAACCAGCGGAACGGGAGTCCCCTTCACACCGAAGGCATCGAGGACGGCAGGGGCAGGCACGGCGTTGCTCGGCAGCTCGGTCACGCCAGGCATCCTGCCGACACCGCCGTGCCCAGTGCACCTTCTTTTCACCCGGCACCGGTCGTCACACCGACCCGCGACACGTGTGCGCCCGGCGGTTGTTCGTTTGCGGGACGTCCGCGCCATAGCATCCACGAAAAAGGAGCACCATGACCACTCATCTGGAACCTTCGCGCGGCAGAGGAACAGCGATCGTGACCGGCGCCTCCTCGGGCATCGGTGCGGCCTACGCACGACGGCTCGCTGCAAGCGGCCACGACCTGGTGCTGGTGGCCCGTCGCGCGGAGCGCCTGCGGGCGCTGGCCGCGGAGCTGGCCGAGAAACACGACGTGCGCGTGGAAACCCTTGTTGCGGATCTGAGCGATACCGGCGATCTGGACCGGATCGTCCGGCGGGCCGCCGAGGACGACATCGATGTGTTGGTGAACAACGCGGGCATCAACGGTTACGGCCCCTTCGCCGAAACCGACCCCTCCCTTCTGGAGAAAGTGCTCGCCGTGAACGTGGTGGCGGTCACCCGGCTCGCTCGCGCAGCCGTGCCGGGCATGCTGGCCCGCGGCCACGGCACCGTGGTGAATGTCGCGTCCACCCTCGCCTTCGCCGGCTCGCTGCCGCCCGGTCCCCTGCCGACACGTGCGGTCTATGGAGGGACCAAGGGGTACGTGGTCACCTTCAGCCGAACCCTCGCCGCGGAGTTGGACGGGTCCCCGATCCGAGTCCAGGTACTGTGCCCCGGTCTGACCGCCACTGAGTTCCACCTCGCCCAGGGCCACGAACCGGTCGGCGGTGAGCAAGCACGCGTGCACGACGACGGAGGCATGCCCGTCGAGGACGTGGTGACCGCATCGTTCAGAGCCCTGGAGACCGGCGAAGTCGTATGCGTGCCAGGACTGGTCGACGACACGGCGGTGGACCGCATCACCGCGGCGGAAACCGGACTGAGAGCCTCCTCCACCAGCACACTCGCCCCGCGCTATCGGAACCCCGGCCGGCAATGATCCCGCCGGGAGTTCACGATGTCATGCGCCGTTCGATGTGGATCTGCGTGAAGACGGCCACCTTCGCCCGCAAAGCCCACGGGTCGAAGGGTTTGGTGATGTAGTCGACGCCGCCCGAGAGATATCCCCGGCTGGTATGTACCGGATCCGCGCCCATTGCGGTGAGGAAGATGATGGGAACGTCCCGGTTGCGGTGCCGGCGTTTGATCTGTGCGGCCGTCTCGTAGCCATCCATGTCGGGCATCTGTACGTCCATGATGATGACGGCGAAGTTGTCGTTGTCCAGGAGGGCCTTCAGAGCATCCCGTCCGGACGCGACCGTGACGAGGTCCTGGTCCAGTGTGCCCAGGACGGCGGTGATGGCCAGAAGGTTGTCGGGCTGGTCGTCCACGATGAGGATCTTCGGTACGCCGGTGTCCGGCAGCGCCGGAAGCGTCGCCGGACGCTCCAGGGCCTCGAGTTGTCGTTCCAGCAGTTGGCAGCGCTCTTCGGCAGCGGCCCGTTCCTGGCGAGCACCGCGCAGCTCCTCTTCGAGGCGCACAGCTTGCTGCTGAAGTACGTCGCGTTCCTCGATCAGCTGGGAGACATTGGGGTGGGCGGCCGCGAGTTGGTCGGCGCGACCCCGCTCGGCCTTCCAGTCGGCCTCCAACTGGGACAGACGCACCTCGAGGTCGTGGATGCGGTTCGTCCGCTCGAGCAGGGCGTCTCCCAGGACGTCTCCCTGGACGCTGGAGCGGCGAGACCTGCGGTCGGCATCAGCCAACTGGTCCTCGAGCACCTCCATCGCCTGGTGCGAGGATCCGGCCTCCGCCGCGGCCCGGTACATCTCCCGGACTAGCTCGATGGCCTCGGGGGTCACCGCAGTGCCCCGGTGCTCGCCGAGATCGGCCAGCAGCTCTCTCACGACCTTCCACGATGGCATCCGGGTGCCGTTCAGGTAACGGGAGAGGGTGCCGGGGTCGAGCCGGCGACGCGCCGCGTACCGGCGCACCGAGATCTCCAGCCCCTCGAACAACTCCCGCAGCGCCTGCGCCAATACGCGGGTGGCCTCGGGAAGATCGCTGCCCAGCGGCCTGAGTTCACCCATGCTCCTCTTCCTCTCCCCCGCCGCGGGCGCCGCCCCGTACGTTCTCACCGGCGATCAACCGGTTGAAGAACGAGACGGCCAGCCCGGTCGTCGCAAGACCGGCCAGCACACTGCGGGCAAGTCCCTCCCCTGCCCACCAGGACAGTGCTGCCGCGGCAGCCCCGCTGAGTATCGCGAGCAGCAGCACCAGCGTCGCCCGGGTCGTCAATAAGGGCCGTTCCATCGGGTCTCCATCCGCTCACCCCTGCTCGGTCGACGAGGATGTCCGTCATTCGTGCGGCACGGCTGCCGCCCGGGGTGACACAAAGGATGGAGTGCGCGGGGTGCGTTGCGTGCCGAAAATCCTGCAACAACGCTCCCGACGCGGTGTTGCGCTTCACGGCATCATTACCGAAAACCGTATCCAAGGAGGTCATCGCCCCGGTCGCGCAAAAGGGTCGTTCAGTATGTTGCGCGCAACATGGGAACCGGCGGCAACGCTCGCGGCAGCCGCCGGACGGGGCACCACGCGCAGTTCCGGTCAGGGCCATGCATCTCGCCACGTCGACCGGGCATGGGCCGGCCGGAATACCCCGAGTCCGCATCCGTCATCAGTGGACGGTAAAGCCACCATCGACGGGGAGAGCCGTTCCGACGACGAAGCCGGCGCCGGGGCTGCACAGCCACAGGACGGCTGCCGCGACCTCGTCCGCTCGCCCCAGTCGGCCGATGGGCTGTTCCTTGATGATCCCGGCCATGGCCTCGGCCTGGTTCTCGACCATGTCGGCGACCATCGGGGTGTCGATGACGCCGGGGCACACGGCGTTGATGCGGATGCCCCGGGACGCGTACTCGACCGCGGCGCTGCGGGTCAGGCCGATGACGCCGTGCTTGGAGGCGTGGTAGGCCGCACGCTCGGGCAGCCCGACGAGCCCGCCCAGGGAGGAGCAGTTGACGATGGCGCCGCTGCCCTGCTCGCGCATCTGTCGCAGTTCGTGCTTCATCGCCGCCCAGACACCGCGCAGGTTGACGCCATTCACCCGGTCGAAGGAGTCGGCCGTCTCGTCGGCCGCGTCGGTCGGCTCCACCTGGATGCCGGCATTGTTGAACGCCATGTCCAGGCGGCCGTACTCCGTCACCGCGCGCTGCACCGCCGCTTCCACCTGCTGTTCGTCGGTGACGTCGCAGACGACACCGGTCGCCCGTCCTCCGCGGTCGGTGATCTCCTTCGCCGCGTTGTGGACGGCATCGTGGTCGAGGTCGGCCAGGACCACGGCGGCACCGGAGTCGGCGAAGGCACGGGCTGCGGCCAGGCCCATGCCGGAGGCGGCGCCGGTGACCAGGGCCACCTGTCCGGAGAAGTCGTAGGTGGGGTTCATGATGTTCTCCCGCTGTATTGGGTGAGGTCCCGCAACCTGCCCGGGACGTGTGTGGTCCCGGGTGAGGGCGCGGGAATGGGTGCGTTGGGGCCAGGGCTGCCGCCCCGGGGCCACGCACACAGATTTCCTGGGGTGCCTCACCACCGTCCCTCGTCTCGCGGAGGCCTGCCAGGCACTCTCAGGGACCCCCAGAACAGAAAGGGGCGTCCTAACGTGGAGGCCATGGAGTTTCAGCAGGAGATCAGGGGCTTCCTCATGAGCCGCCGGGCGCGGATCACGCCCGCGCAGGCCGGGCTGCCCTACGTCGGTGGTGACCGTCGCGTCGAAGGACTGCGGCGCGAAGAAGTCGCGATACTCGCCGGCCTCAGCGTCGAGTACTACACCCGTATGGAGCGCGGCCAGCTCGGCGGCGCGTCCGAGAGCGTCCTCGACGCGATCGCCCTTGCGCTGCAACTCGACGACGACGAGCGCGCCCACCTCTACCACCTGGCACGCAACGTCGCCCCCGGCTCACGCCGCAGGCACCCCGAGCCCACCTCCCCCATCACCGCATCGGTGCAGCAGGTCCTCGACTCCATGCGTGTTCCCGCCGTGGTACAGAACGGCCGTCTCGATCTCCTCGCCGCCAACGACCTGGGCCGCGCCCTGTACGCCGACCTGTTGACCATGGCGCAGCAGCCACCGAACTTCGCCAGATACGTGTTCCTCGATCCGCGCGCCAAAGCCTTCTACGCCGACATCGATGACGCGAAGGACCAGCTGGTCGCGATACTCCGCGCAACCGCCGGGCGTGACCCGCTGGACCAACAGGTGACCGAACTCCTCGGCGAGCTCTCCGCCCGCAGCACCGATTTCAGCACCCGCTGGGCCCAGCACAACGTGCGCCGCCACTCGCGCGGACGCAAGGTCATCCACCACCCGGCCGCCGGAACGATGGACCTCGCCTACGACGACTTCGCTCTGCCCGGCGACCCGCACGTCTCGATCACCACCTACACCGCGGACCCCGGCACGCCCAGCGCCGACGGTCTCACCCTGCTGGCAGCCTGGGCCGACACACAGAAGCAGCCGACCAGCAACGACGGAACACGTCGCACTCGCCCCCGTCACCCCTAGGTGATCTCTCGACCTGACGCGAATCCGAAAGGGAATAGAGGATTCCGCGCGAGATCCGGGGTACCCGTCGTTACGCACGACGCACAAAGCACGTACGAACGTAGGAGGTATCCACCATGGGCAAGCTGGGCGAGATGGCGAACAAGGCCAAGCAGATGGCCAAGGGACACCCGGACCAGGCCGACAAGGGCGTCGAGGGCGCCGAGCGGGCCATCGACGAACGTACGGGCAACAAGTACGACGCGCAGACCGACAAGGCCGCCGACGCCGCCCGCCGCAGCTACGGCAGTGGCACGGACGGACACTGAGGTCCTCTGATCGCGGCGCCCCCGGCTGTTCGGCCGGGGGCGCCGCTGCGCGCTTGCTTACGTCGATGTGCCGGCGCCGCCCGGGCGACATGTCCCCTACCAGCGGGCGATGAGTGTCTCCTTCTTACCCCGGTTGCGGTACAGCCAGGTGGTCCCCGGCGCGATGGCCCCGCTCAAATAGCCGACGATGGGGTCGCGCTGGGTCGCGCTGTCCAGTTCGCCGAGCAGCTTCAGGGCGTCGGGCAGGGGGAAGAAGGCGGCTTGTTCGATGTCGTGGTCCTGTGGCGCGAGGTCCCCGGCCCATGCGTCGATCTCGAAGGCGGCAGCCACTGCCGAAGGGTGCCGCTCGGAATCGATGTGCATGAGGAAGGCGGTCCGCACCGGGTCGCCCACCAGCAGCCCGGTCTCCTCCCGCAACTCGCGGCGGAGAGCTTCGTGCATGAGCTCGCCGTCCTCGACCCCGCCACCGGGCAGCGACCAGCGCATCTCACCATCGGCGCCGAGGCTCTCTCGCACAAGCAGAATCTCGTCGCCTCGGCGAACGATGCCAATAACCAGCTGAACTCGGGGTTCGGGAGTCTTCAGATCCTGCGCTGTCATGCCGTTGACCTTACGGGTACGGCCAGTTCACCGGCGCCGGGGCCGCCGCGGAGATGGCCGGAGACCTGCGATGTGGGGGTCACCTCCGAGCGTGCACCTGGAGGTGACCCCACGAGTTCAGCGGTCTACGAACGTGCTACGGGCGTGTCAGGCTCGTTCCAGCTTCCAGATCTGCGGCTGGAGGCCGTTGCACGTGTACTGCTGGACGTTGCCGCCGGGGTCGCGGGAGCCGCCGGACACGTCCAGGCACTGGCCGCTGGACCGGGCGACGAGCCGGTAGTAGCCACGGCCCACGTTCGACAGGCGCCAGTCCTGCGCCGCCGCGCTGTTGCAGTACCACTGCCGGACGTTGGCGCCCGGTGCGGCGGAGCCGTTCTCTACGTCCATGCAGTAGCCGCTGTTGACGCCGGTCAGCGTGAAGTTGCTGTCGCCGCGAGCGCTGAACTTCCACTTCTGCGGGCCGAGGCCGTTGCAGGTCCACTGCTGGATGTTGCCGCCGGGATTGCGGGAGTCCGCGGAGACGTCGAGGCAGTGGCCGCTGTTGGCGTTCACCAGCCGGTAGGTCGCCCCGTCGGTGACACCAGTGGCGTCGGCGCTGCCGAGCAGGCTGCCGGTGGCGTAGTAGGGGCGGCACACCGAACCGTCCCAGTCGGTCGCGAACTGCAGCACCCGCTTCCCGTCGGCCGAGGGCAGCAGCGGCGAGCTGTAGTTGGGGCAGTAGTTCACCTCCGGCGACGGAACGGACACCGGGGAGTCCATCTCGTACCAGTGCCCGCTGCCGTTCTCCGTGCTGGCGAGGATGGTGTGCCCGCTGTCCGCCGCGACGGAGCCGTCCTTGTTGAGCAGACGCTGTCCGATCAGCAGGATCCTGCCATTGGGGCTGCCGTCGGGTGCCGGTGCCCAGGCGATGGTGGGCGCGGCACGGAAGTACTTCCCGTCGACCGTCTCGGGCCGGATGCCGAGAGAGGTCGGGGTGCCCCAGTTCCAGCCGTCCGCGGAGGTCCGGTAGTGCACCACGCACTGGTACTGGCCGCCGGGAGTGCAGATCTCGTAGCTCATGAAGTAGGTGCCGTTGGGCAGTTGGCGCACCACGGGCATGCCCGGCCGATCGGTCGACAGGCTGCTCGCCACGGTGTCGTGCTTGCCCTGCCAGGTGACACCGTCATAGCTGCGTACGGCGACGAGTTTCTGGCTGTGCGCGGAGTCCGTCTCGTCGGAGTAGTGGCACACCAGCGCGCCGTCGGAGGCGACGGAGAACTCGGGTTCCCACAGGCCTTCGGTGTTGGTCGCGGTGGCACAGGCGGAGAGGTAGGACCAGGTGCGGCCCACGTCGTTGCTTCGCCAGATGCGCAGTGACATACGTCGGTTCTGCTCGTCCTGACCGGCGGAGGAGGCCCACAGCAGTGTGCCGGCTGGCAGGCCTCCCACCTGTCGGGGAAGCTCGAACAGCGTGGTGCAGCACAGCCCTTGGCCGCCCGACGACTCCGGGTCGGCGACCTTGCCCACCTGCTTGAACGTGGCTCCGGAGTCGGTGCTCTCGTGGATCGCCCCGATTCCGTTGTTGCCGTCGAAGGACACGACGCTCGCGATGATCCGGCCGTTCGCGGAGCCGTTGTGGGCAAGGCGTACGGCACGGGGGTACAGGCCGGTGCCGGTGCCCAGCGCCGTGCCCGTCGCCAGGACGGAGGCATCCCCCGTCCGCGCGCTCGCGGTCCGTGCCTGGCTCGCCGCTGCGGCGGTGCCCGTGGCGGGAGGCTCGGCGGCGGGGGCCGCGGTCGCGGCGGCGGAAGGACCGAGGGACAGGCCGAGGACGACGGCCAGTCCGAGGACGGCTGTCTGTGCCGCCCGTCTGGAGAGATGCGCGCGGGACCCAGACCGGCGCGTTCGGGCGGCGCTGTGACCTGCGGATGGGGGGCGTCGGCGTCGGGGCACGCGGAACGAGAGGAACGGGAACACGGCATTCCTTCCTGCGGACACGTGGGGCGTCGCGTCAATCTAGAGCCGCGTGTACATCGATGTAAATGGGCGGGACGGCTGTGCTGTTCAGGACCATCAGGGAGGCGCGGCCTCAGCGGCGTTCGTGTAGCGGAGACTCCGAGAGCCCATAAGCGCGGCTACCCGGAACCAGCTGTGCAAGAAGCGGCCGACGCTCTGAGCTTGACTTATAACGGGTAGGGCCCATCGCGTTCGGCTCACATACGGCCGGCCCGGCCCCGCCACGACGCGTGCGACCAGCGTCTCGTCTGCCGGAACTGCGGGGCGGCAAGGGAGTGGAGCCGTGGATATGTGGCCCTGCATCGGAACTCGCGCGAGCCGGCCACAGACCCGTACTTCGGCGCCCGTCTGTGGCTGCAGACCGAGACCCGGCGCGGATGGGTATGGGCTTACAACCTGGAACACCTTGAGGTGATCAAGAGATTTGTACAGGCGTCACTGCGCGAGGGGATTCCTTGGCACGACCACGGCCGGAAGATGACCGTGGTGGCCCGCCTGCCCGCGTGGATGCAGCAGGCCAAGAACCGCGACGAGGTGCTGCGGGCTGTCGCCCGCATCCACACCTCACTGCTCCGCGGCTGACCGTGACGGGTCCTCCTCCGTCAGATCGGCCAGGCCGGCAACGGAGGAGGACCGCAAGCCCTGGAGTTCCAGGCCGCGGTCACGGCCGGTCCTCGGGGCGGCCGCGGCGCGGTCGCCGAGGGTTCGACAGCAAGCGGCTGAGGGGCGTTGGCCAGGCGTTCGCGCCGGAGGGCGGGGTTTGCGGCACGGTCTGCGACGGCTCGACGGGCGCTGGTCAAGGGTGGAGCCGAGTGGGCTGACGCTGCCATTCGCGTACCGCGCGGTCACGGAGACGGTTTCGGAGTCGGTCACGGGTTTCCGTTCCGGGTGGCCGACGGTAGCCCTGACCCGGGTCGGTCGTGCGTCAGAGGCGCTCGAACTCGCCCGCGCCGCCTGGACTGTCATGGAAAACTCCGGCTCGAGCCAGTACCTGGCCCGCATCATGATGGCCTGGGGACAGGCCGCGGAAGCGTCCGACGATCTCGCCACTGCCCAGGATCGCCTACTGCGCGCCCACGCCTACTTCACCGATGCCGGAGTGCCCGACCTTCAGCCAATACAAGGTGCGTTGCGTCGTGTGAACGCCCGCCTTGAGGCTCAGCAGCAATGAACGGACCGCCGCAGTGCGCTGTCGCCCCGTCCAGCACCTGGGTTGCGCCCATCGCGCGCTCGCCCGCTGCCGTCGGGCACGTTTCACTCGCTCGAACGCGACCGGGGACCTAGCCCCGGCGGACTGCATCACGCCCAGCTGCGCCGGATCCGCCCCCCGCGCTGGGCGTATGCGTCCACGCCGACCACGCGAGGCGCGCCGGGGGCGGATCCGGAACCCAGGCGAGCGACTTCAACGGGGTGTTCCAACTGACCCGTGCCAGAGAGAATGCCGACCAGGATGGCAGCTCAGAGGGTCACTGCGCGTAGGCACTGCATGAGGTCGAATCGACCCAGATGTGCGCGCTGATGCTGTTGTTGGCGGTGCCGAAGATCGGATCTTCCATGAAGTCGTCGTCACTGAGGTTCGAGGCGAAGCCCTCAGCGCGGCTCAGGCAGATGTGGGGGTTGAAGTTGGGGTAACTCAGCGGGAACGCGAAGAATTTGACTTGCGAGTAGTTTCCCTTGTTCAGGATCGAGGAGGCTTTGTTGTTGTCGGTCCCCTGAAAGCTGCTTGCCGAGTCGCCCCAGTCCTGGTCGTTGCCGAGTGCGAGGCCGAGTTGCCCCTGGCAGTTGGCGCCGTTGTAGGCGTACATGTAGCCGGCGCGAGCCGTCTTGTAGAAGATGTCCCAGCATGTGGCCGCCTCGGCAGCGGAGGCGCTGGGGGCGGGACCGGCGAGGCTGATACCGACGAACACGGCTCCGACAGCCGCGGCGGACAATCTGCGCATGGTGAACTCCTTCGGTGAGTGTGTTTTCTGGATTCCCGTGATCGGCGGACACGGCATCGGCATCGGCATCGGCATCGGAGCGGATCCGCCACGAGTGACCTACGGGCCTGCTCGGTACAGCGTCAGCGTCAGCGTCAGGAGAGGATGTCTTCGGCCTCGGCCAGGGCGTTCAGGCGCATCCCGCGATAGTCGGCCCGTTCCTTCTCGTACCGTTCGAGGACCTTCTCCTGGTACGAGGTCTCGAGGGTGCGCATCGTCCTGGCCAGGGAGGTCTTCTTCGCGCAAGTCGCGTCGAGGACCGCCAGCTCCGCGTCGAACTCGTGCGCCTCGGCCGAGGACATTCCCTCCGTGACCGCCGCGCGGTTCCCGCGGAGCTGGTCGAGGTCGTCGAAGGGGCGGCCGGCCTCCTTCATGCACCGCGCCCACTTCGCGACGGACTTCGTGAAGCGGGCGTCGTTCATGAGGTCCCGGCCGTACAGCGGCAGGACACCTTCGACGGTCTTGCGGGTGACGAACCACTCCTCGGAGTCCCCGTAGAGCTTCGAGCGTGCCTCGTTCGCACAACCGCCACGCGGAGCGTCCACCGTGCCTGCCCCGCCCGGCAGTTCGGTGCTCATCCGGTCCCGGTAGTCGCCGTCGAGGGCCTTCTCGTAGGCGGCTCGCTCCTTGGGGCGGAGCTTGTTCTGGTAGACGGTGGTCGGGTCGGTTCTGCGGATCTTCTCCGCCCGCTCCTCGAAGCCTCGGCCGTACCCGTACTTCTTCGCCCACTCCACGTCGTCGGTGACGTAACGGCCGGCCCGGCGCTCGTCCACTCCGGGGACCGGCAACTCCCAGTAGGGGTAGCCCTTCGCCTCCATGCACTGCTTCACGAGCCGCTCCTCGGCGCGCTGAATCTCGATCTCCTCCCGGACGGTGAGATCCCGGACGGTGCGCTCCCGGACCGCGACGTCCGCGGCGGTCCGCCGCTCCGCCTGCGCACCGCAGCCGGCCATGCAGCACACCACCACCGTCATGGCAGCGGCGACGAAGGTCTTCTTCCTCACGGACGTGTCCCCTTTTCCGGCACCGGATTCCGAGATCGCCCGATGACCGTAGGACGGGCGCGGGGACGGAACTTGGCCGTACGTGCGGGGAGCTTGGTCAGGCGTGCACGGCTGTAGGGGTGCGTTCCGCCACGCCGCTCGTTCAGTCCTCCGCTCGTTCAGTCCTCCGCTCGGTCAGTCCTCCGCGTCACGCACCAGGAGCGCGATCTGGACGCGGTTCTCGACCGCCAGCTTGGCGAAGAGGCTGCCGGTGTGGGCCTTGACCGTCGCGACGGTGACGCGCAGGCGCTCGGCGATCTGCGGGTTGCCGAGTCCGTCGGCGATGGCCCGCGCGGTCTCTCGTTCCCGGTCGGTCAGCACGGACAGCCGCTCGCGCGCGGCCTCGCGGGAGCGGTCGCGGGTGTGCGCGGAGTCGGGCCCCGTGGCCGCAGCGATGACCCGGGCGGTGGCGGCTGGGGACAGTACGGGATTGCCGTCCGCGACGGTGCGCACCGCGTCGAGGATGCGGGCCGGCGGGGTGTCCTTGAGGACGAACCCGAGGGCGCCGGCGCGCAGCGCCCCGAGCACCAGGTCGTCGGAGTCGAAGGTGGTCAGCATCAGCACGCGGGGCGGCGCCGGCCGGGACAGCAGCTCGCGGGTCGTGTCCAGACCGTCGCGGCCGGGCATCCGTATGTCCATCAGGACCACGTCGGGCCGGTGCTCCTCGACCAGCGTGAGCGCGGCGTTCCCGTCGGCCGCCTCCGCCACGACGGCCAGGTCCGGTTCACCGTCGATGACGAGCCGCAAGGCCATGCGCACCAGCTGTTCATCGTCGACGATGACGATCCGTACGGGCGGTCCCGAGGTCGGCCCCGAGGTCGGTACGGACGACGAACCGGATGACGGTACGGACTGCGGTACAGACGGCGGAACGGACGGCGGAACGGACGGCGGTACGGGCCCCGCGGGACCGGGTCGGCTTTCCACTCAGGCGCTCTTTTCTTGGCTGTGGGCGGGGCTGTCCGGCCAGGGCACTCGTGCGGTGAGAACGTACCCGCCGTCGGGCGTGGGGCGGTGGTGCAGTTCGCCGCCGGCGAGGGTGACCCGTTCGCCGAGGCCGAGCAGGCCGAAGCCGGAGGCCGGCGGCGGGGCGGTGCGCAGGGCGGCCGGTCCGTTGCGGACGCCGACGTCGAGGGTGCCGCCCGGGGCGCCGCCGAGGGTGACCTCCACGACCGCGCCGGGCGCGTGCTTGGCGGCGTTGGTCAGCGCTTCCTGGACGACGCGGTAGCAGGTCCGGCCGACCCCGTCGGGCGGAGTCGCGGTCACGGCGTCGGTGAGCGTGACGTCGAGCCCCGAGGTCCGGGCGTCGGCCACCAGGGCGGGGACCCCGTCGAGGGACGGCTGCGGGGGCTCCGGGCGGCCGGGGTCGGCGCGGAGCACGCCGAGCACCTCCCGCAGTTCCTCCAGCGCCTGGTGGCACCCTCGGCGATCCCCCGGACCAGTACGCGGTTCTCCTCGGCCGGGAGGTCACCGCGGTGGTCGAGGACGCCGGCCTGCATGGCGATGAGGGAGATGCGGTGCGCGAGGACGTCGTGCATCTCGCGGGCGATCCGGTTGCGTTCCATGGCCCGCGCCTGCGCCGCCCGCGCGTTCTGCTCCCGTTCCGCGCTCTCCGCACGCGCCCGCAGGGACCGCACCTCGACCCGCCGCGCCCCCACCGCCATCCCGGCGGCCACCGCGATCCCCGCGGTCAGCGCCGGCACCGCGACCTGGACCCACCACAGCGAGGCGGGCGGCTCCTCGACCGGGTACACCACGACGGCGACCTGTGATGCGACCACGTAGGCCGCGACGACGGCCCCGATCTCCAGCGGACGGCGTCGGGTGGCGACCGAGCACAGCGCCAGCAGCGCGGTACCGGTGGCGAGTGCCGACACGGTCGAGGCGACGGTGACCAGCAGGGCGACCGCGAGGGGCCACCGGCGCCGCCACAGGAGCGCCGTCAGACAGCCCAGGGCCACCAGCGGATCGCCGACGAGGTTCCAGGAGGTCGGGCCGCCGGACTGGTGCCGCATCAGCGCGAGGGTCGACAGCCAGATCGGCAGGCTCACGACTACGGCCACCGACAGCCGCCAGGTCTGCTGCCACTCCCCGAGCCGGGGCATCACATCCGTGTTCACCAGGCCATTGTCGCCACCTCGTACGACCCGTGGATCAGACCCGGGACCGATGTGCCTTCGACCCAGGTCTAATACCCGCCTCTCCCGCGGTAGGGGCCGGGCCGGGCCGCCGGGCCGATGTGCCCGCTCCGCCCGGCGAACAGACTCGTGCATGTACCGGTCAAGCCCTCTTCACGGCCTCTGGAGGACACCTCATGCGCAGAAGTCTGTCCCTCGCTCTCACCACCGCGGCGGTGGCGGCGGCGACCTCGCTCCCGGCGGCCGCGTCCTCAGCGGCTACGACGCCCACGACGCCGGATGCCCTGCGGTGGGGGCCGTGTCCCGAGGGTGTTGCCGCGCCCCGCCTGGAGTGCTCGACGCTCGACGTTCCGCTGGACTACCGGAACCCGGACGGCCGGCAGATCGAGGTCGCCGTCTCCCGCCTGGCGAGCCAGAAGCCCTCGAAGCGGCGCGGCGTCCTCCTGACCAACCCGGGCGGACCGGGCGGCGCGGGCCTGACGTACCCCGCCGTCCTCGCCGCCTCGGGACTGCCGCAGTCCGTGCTCGACTCGTACGACGTCATCGGCTTCGACCCGCGCGGTGTCGGCCGCAGTACGCCGGTGACCTGCGACCTGACGCACGAGCAGCAGTGGCGTGGCAACTTCCCGGCGTACGCGCACACCGCCGCCGACGTCACGCGGGAGGCCGGGTACGCGCGGAAGATCGCCGGCCAGTGCGCGGGGTCGCGGACGGCGTGGATGCTGCCGCACACCACGACCGCCAACACCGCGCGCGACATGGACCGTCTGCGCACGGCCCTGGGTGAGCCGAAGGTGTCGTACCTCGGCGGCTCGTACGGCAGTTACCTCGGCGCGGTGTACACGACGCTGTTCCCGCGGCGCGGCGACCGGATCGTCCTCGACAGCAATACGGGCCCCGGCGGGTACGACGTCACGGCCATGCGGCTGTTCGCGCGCGGGATGGAGGACCGCTTCCCCGACTTCGCCGCGTTCGCCGCCGCGCACCCCGAGTACGGCCTGGGCTCCACCCGTGGGCAGATCACCGCCAAGTTCCACGAGCTCGCGGCGAAGCTCGACGCGAAGCCGGTCCAGGGCGTCAACGGGACCGGGTTCCGCGCCTTCACCTTCGAGCAGCTCTACTCCGACGCCTCCCTGCCCGGGCTCGCCGAGTTCTGGCAGGCGGCGGACACGGGCAAGGAGCTGCCGCTCCCGGAGGTGACCCCGGATGTGGAGAACCTCATGGCCTCACGATTCGCCGTGGTCTGCGGTGACTCGCGCTGGCCGGGCACGGTCCGCGACTACCGGCGCAATGTCGCCGTCGACCGGTTGAAGTACCCGAAGCTGGGCGGCTCCACGGCGAGCATCAACCCGTGCGCGTTCTGGCCCGAGGAGCGGACCGAACCGCCCGTACGCATCACCGGCCGGGGCCCGTCGAACGTCCTGATGGTGCAGAACGAGCGCGACCCGGGCACACCGCTCGCCGGCGCCCGACAGCTTCGGCGGGCCTTCGGTGACCGGGCCAGGATGGTGACGGCCGACCAGGGCGGCCACGGGGTCTACCCGTACGGCACCAACAGGTGCGCGAACGACGCGGCGACGGCGTTCCTGACGACCGGGCAGCGCCCGGCGCGGGACCTGCACTGCGCGGCGGAACCGGACCCGACCAAGTAGGTGCGCGGACGAGTTGGCGAGCGATGGAGGTGCCGGACATGTTCGAGGAGATGCGCGAGCGCCGGGCCGCCCGGCGGATCACCCCGGGGGACGGTCGGCCGCTGGAGCGGTTCCGCTGGTGGCAACTGCCCTACCGCTCCCTGTTCTACCTGCGCCTGCCCGCCGGGAGCGGCGGCGGGCAGGCGATCTACGCCGTGGACGTCAAGCGCGGTCAGGACCAGACGTCCGCGCAGGCCAAGGCCGACCTGTACCTCGACGGCAGGCATCACGCCCGTTCGAAACTCCCCGCCGCCTTCCCTGTCCCAGGCGGCACCGTCGAGGTGCGGCTGAGCGCGTTCGGCCTGCGCCGCTGCCACTACGTCACCACGCAGGGCGCCGAACACCTGCTGGTCCCGGACAGCGACTCCGCCGAGGGCCGCCGCGCCCACCTCGACCGCGCCCACCCGGCGCTGAGCCGCGGCATCGGCACCGTCTCACTGACCGTGCTCGTCGTCGCCCTGGTCCTGCTCATCGGGCAGCTCGCCGAGAAGGCCACCGCGGTACCGGTGGTGACCGAGCACGTCGGCGCCTTCACCTCGCCGGTCCATCCGTCGCTCTGGGGCAACGCCGTGCTGACAGTGATCACGTTGACGGCCGGCACGGAACGGGCTCTGCGGCTGCGCTACAGCAGGCTGCTCGACGGTACGGCGGGGTGACGGTCGGCCCGGGGGCAATCTGTCCCGCCGTCGCCCGGGAAAATCCAGTGGCACGCCCGGGCGCCACGATGGCACGCTCCATACCACCCAGGGGGCGTAGCTCAGGCCGGTCAGAGCAGCGGATTCCAAACCCGCACGCCGCAGGTTCGAATCCTGCCGCCCCTGCTCGATGAGGGGCGGCGGGTGGCCTGTGCGGCCGAGTTCGCGCAGGCCACCCGGTCACGGCACAGGCCGCTGTTCCTAGTCGCCCGGCTCGTCCAAGAGGTCGCCGGACACCTGGGGAAGCGGGCGGCCGGTGGCGAAGGCGCGGGCCCGCAGCAGGGCCAGCGCCTCCGAGACCTCGATGTCGCGGCGCGCGGCGAGGCGCCCGGCGGCCCGGCGGGTCTGCCCCCAGTGGGCGTCGATCACGTCCGCCGGCTCCCACGGCAGCGGCTCCGTGCCGCCGAAGTGGTGCACTGCCCGGCGCAGCAGAATGTCGGTGACGGCCTGGGCGGCCGCGGTGGCCTCGGCGACGAGGTTCTCGCGGGGCCGCCAGGGGGTGTGCCGCAGCACGTCCAGTGACCCGACGGGCTTTCTGCCGCCCGACGGGATCAGGGGCACCGCGAGAACGAGAGCGATGTCGGAGAGTTCCTCGCTCAGCCGGGAGCCGAAGATCGGCCACAGGGACAGGCAGTCGCGAGGGTCCATGCACACGACCGGGATCCCGGACTCCGACGCCGCCATGCAGGGGCCCTCGGCCGACTCGAACTGCAGCTGCTCCAGCCGGAGCGCCTCGTCCCCGGTGACGCACAGCAGCTGACGCGCGTCGGTGTGCGTCAGCAGCGACATCGTCGCCCCGTCCATCCCCAGGCCGTCGCGGACAGCCCGGCACAACCGGCCCGGCAGGCCCGCCTCGTCCCCCGCAGCGGCCCGCTCCACCAACCGCACCACTCGCTCATGACTCACGCGCACCGCGTACCCACGAACGTCCCCGACCAGGCATGGAACCGTAAGAGGCGCCGACGGCACTGCGCGCTAGTGCGGCGGCACAGCGTCCGCGCACTCGGGGCAGCGCTTCCCCCGTTGCAGCGCCATCGCCCAGTCCACATCCGGCTTGACGGCGTACGCGGACGTGACGTGGTGCGGCAGCCTGTCGGCGTCCACGTCGTAGGCGTGGGCGACGGCATCCGGCTCGGCCTCGCTGACCAGGCCGTCCTCGTCGTTCTTCTCTATGGCAACCTTCCAAGACGTCATGCCCACCGTGTGCTCGCTCCGACGCGCCTGACACCCATGAGTCCGTGATCGACGTCCTCTCACCGACCGACGGACCGGCACCGTCCCGTCGCGCCGTCTGTACCTCGCACACGCCGGTGAGTGAGACTTCGGGGCCTGTCTCCGAACCCCGGCCACACCCCGAGGAGCTCCCGCATGAGCAACGTACTGACCATGTATGGCGGCCCGAAGAGAGTCGATGACCACGCGCCCGCGAAAGTGGGGAACCTGGTCAGCTTCGCCGACACGTCGGGAGCGGCGCCCTCCGCCGTGTATGTGGAGCGCGAGCTGCCGCCCGGCGGCATACCCGCCTACCGCGCGGCACGTCGCAGCGGGGCACGGGCCTTCGCGCTCTGGGCCGACGACAACCGGCGGGAACGCGTGGCGACCGTGGTGACCCTGTCGGCGGCTCGAGGCGTCGCGAGGTTCCAGGTGCTCGGCGCGCACGGGGAACACCTCGGCACGCTCGTGCGGGAGAAGGCGCTCCGCGGCAGGCGCCTGCGCACCCGCTGGATCGTGACGCAGCCCGGCGGCCCCGATGCCGTGGGCCTCAAGGGCCGCATCCTGTGGTGGTGGATGTGGTGGCTGCTGCTGCCCTTGATGGTGGCGGTTCTCGTGGCCAGCGTTTTCGACAGTGTCCCGGGCAACGAGGGCGGTTTCGCTCGCGCTCCCCGCCGCATCAGATGGCGGGCGAACGGACAGGTCCCGCTGGAGTTCAGATCCAAGGGCGAAGCACTGCATGTGCACGCCCCGGGGGTGGACTGGCGGCTCGGGGCCGCGTTGATCGCCCTGCTGCGCAGCTTCAATGCCGGAGCGTGGGACTCCGCGAAGAAGTAGATGTGAATGCCGCCGTGACACGGCACGGGCTGTGGCGGCAGGGGTGGTTTTTCGGGGCCGCGCCCAGTAGAACTGGGCACCATGTCCGATCAGTGGCCACCCCATCACCCTGCGCCGATACCCGGCCCGCCCCTGGGGTACGCCCCGCCCCACGTTCAGGAGATCAGCGCCGGCTACCGGCGCTGGGCCGCGATCCTGCTCTGGCTGGCGGTCGGTCTCGCGGCCCTCATGGCGGTGGCCTTCGTCGCCAGTTTCGTGCTCCTGGCACTGGCCGACGCCGACCGGGACAAGCAGGCCCTCGGCTATCTCGCCCTCATCCTCTGGGTCGCCCTCGCCGCCGCGGTCCCGGTGCTGCTGGGGCTCGGCATCCCCGGTCTGGTGATGACGCAGCGCGTACGCCGGCAGCGGCGGATGACGCACCCCGCGCAGGGGCGGGGACGGTTCTGACCCGGTCCGGCGCAGTTTTCCCGCCACGGCTACGTCACGGTTGGAACCGCCACCGGCCTTCGGATATGACGTCCACCTTGCCGTCCCTGACGCGAACGGCCGTCTCGTCGTCGATGAAGTAGATCGGGAAGTCCGCGCGTGCGGTGATGCGATCAGCCCAGGCGTCGTCCCGCTCGGGGAAGTCCGGTGAGTACAGGTGGGGCTTGAGATACCAGTCGAAGAGGCCGAACGGCGGCTCCACGGTCGTCGCGCCGAGCACGTGGAGGTCCTTGGTGTCCCCGATGACGTCGGCGGAGTGTTCGGTGAGATGGCGGCTGAAGATCATGGATCCGGCGCTGACCCCCACATAGACCCGGTTCTCCAGTGCCTCAAGGAAGCCCTCGGCCAGGCCGTTGCCGGTGATGCTGCGCGCGAGGTGGTAGTGGCTGCCGCCCTCGACATAGATGACGTCGGCGTGGAGCAGCCGGTCGAGCACCATCTGCCGGGGCAGGCCGTTCAGCTCCAGGACGTCGAACTCCCGCCAGCCGAGGCTGTGCAGCCGGTTCATGTCCTCTACGAACCACCCGTGGTCCCCGGACTCGGCGAGTGATGCCGTCGGAACGAACACGACGTTCGCGGATCCGAACGGCTTTCCCAGCATGTCCCGCAGCGCATCTCGCAGTGTCTCGTTGCGCAGGCCGCTCGCCGTCAGCAGAAAGTTCATCGGGCGAGCCAACCACGGCTGACGGGCGCTGCGCAACGAACCCACGATCCACCCGTACCGTCATGGCACGACCGCATCGGCTACGGCCTCAGCCCCGGCTCCCGGGCCCGCCGGGAGCCGGGGCTGAGGCCGGAGCCGCGGGCAGGGACCGGGGCTCGGTGACGCCCCCCGGCGTGCCGACGTGGCTCAGCCGAGCGGCTTGTCCAGTACGGCCTTGCGGTGGCTGAACGTCTCCAGCGAGTAGCGGCCGTGGTAGCGGCCCATGCCGCTCTCGCCCACGCCGCCGAACGGCAGGTCGGACACGGTGAGATGGGCGACCGGCAGCCCGATTCCGACGCCGCCCGAGGAGGTCTCGGCGATGAGCCGGTCGCGAACCGCCGCGGACTGCGTGAACGCGTAGAGGGCCAACGGCTTGTCGCGCTCGTTGATGAACGCGATGGCTTCGTCGAGGTCCTCGACCTCCACGATCGGGAGGATCGGCCCGAAGATCTCCTCGGCCATGACCGGTGAGTCCGGCGCCACATCGGCGAGCACGGTCGGGGCGAGGTACCGGGTCGCACGGTCGTGCTCACCGCCGACCACCACGCGGCCGGAGCCGAGAAGACCCGTCAGCCGGTCGAAGTGCCGGTCGTTGACGATCCTGCCGTACGCGGACGTCCGGGCCGGATCCGACCCGAAGGTCTCTTGTACGGCCTTCTCCAGCGCCCCTTCCAGTTCGCGCGCGGTCCTGGGGTCGGTCAGGACGTAGTCCGGGGCGACACAGGTCTGCCCGGCGTTGAGGAATTTCGTGGACACCAGCCGGGCGGCCACCGTGGCGAGGTCCGTGTCGCGGTCCACGAACGCCGGCGACTTTCCGCCCAGCTCCAGGGTGACCGGCGTCAGGTGTTCGGCGGCGGCGCGCATCACGATGCGGCCCACGGTGCCGTTGCCGGTGTAGAAGATGTGGTCGAAGTGCTGCTCAAGGAGGGCAGTGGTCTCCGGTACAGCGCCTTCCACCACGGCCAACGCGTCGCTGTCCACGTGACGCGGCAGGAGGTCGGCGATGACGCGGGACGTGGCCGGAGCCAGCTCGCTCGGCTTGGCGACGACGCAGTTGCCCGCGGCGAGCGCGCCGACGACCGGGGCGAGCAGCAGCTGCGCCGGATAGTTCCACGGCGCGATGACCAGGACGACGCCCAGGGGGTCCTGCACGGTCCAGGCCGTGGCGTCCGGGCCGAGCCGCTCGGGCACGTCGACGGGCTCGGGTCGCAGCCAGTCGGCCAGCCGCTCCAGGGTGTGGTCGATCTCGCGCACGGTGAAGTCGATCTCGGTGCGGAACGCTTCCGCCTCACCCTTGCCCAGGTCCGCCAGCAGTGCGGCGGCAAGGTCCTGACCGTGCTCGGTCAGCATGGTTCGCAGGCCGTGCAGCTGCTCGGTGCGCCAGGAGAGGGGCTTGGTGCGCCCGGAGCGGAAGGTGGTGCGCAGCCGGCTGACGACGTCGGCGGGGTGTTCAACGGTGGACTGCACCATGACTCCTGTACGGGGTGGGGGGTACGTATATGTGTACGCACATGTACGCCATGTACTTGTATTAGCCAACAATCGGAGGTGCGATGTTCTTCCCGCCCGCCCACTCCTGATCTCGCTCAAGCCTGTTCCTTCGCGACGTTCCCCGCTCCGGCTCTACAGCGAAGCCGCCCCGCCTTCGGCGTACACCTCCGTGAACTCCTGTTACTCCGCAGGCAGTTGTGGCATTCCGGCCCTGGGGTGATCGCTGTCGAGTGTTGATCCGTCCGGGGGCCGCCCCGCCGCTCCGGCTGCCGCCACCTCGTACTCGTCTCTCGCTGAGCGGCGGACATCTGGCGTTCGCCCCCGGCCCCGCAGGGCGATACACCACCCCAGGACGGCTCCCACGACGTACCAGAACAGATCCGGCGCGTTGAAGGTCGCCCCGAGGAGCGGCCGCAGAGGAGCCGGGATCCCCACGATCTGCAACAGTTCCACGGCCCAGCTGAACCCCAGCGCGATGCCGGCGGCGACAACGGGCCGCAGCCGGGGCGCCACCATGACCACGACGGCACACACCAGCACCGTGTAGAGAGCGTCCCCCGCGTACTTCGCGAAGGACCCGCCGGCCCACGCCCGGACACCGAGACCTGCCGCGACAGTCACTACCGCTGCGCCGAACCCCCACCACCGTCTGCTCATCGTCGGGACTTTACGCGCCGTGCCCGGGCCGGAGTCCGGACGTCGGACGAGTCCCGATCGAGGCCCGTCCGGAAGGCTTCACCACGGCGATTTCCGCAGGGCATCGCCACGGCCAAGGCCGTCTCGCCGAGCTGGAAACAACCCCCGCCGGTGATCCGAATTCAGGTACGGTCCTTGTCATGTCCTACATGTTCGTCCGTCTCCGGACCGCCTGAGAGCTCTGCCGCCGTCGTCACTCAGCGACCGGCGCCGGTCGAGGAACCCGCGGGGAGACCGCCACGGTCTCACCATTGCCCCGCGGGTGTCGCTCGGCCCTGCCCACCGACGCGCACTGCCTGCGGTGAGCGCTTCGACGGCGTGTGCTGCCCCTGACGGGTCGGCAGGCGCTGGTCGAACGCTGCCACCGGCGGGTGTGCGCCCGGCTCCGGGAATCGCGATGCGCCTGGCAACAGGTGTCTCCGTTTCCTCCCGCAGGTTTCGGCACGCTTCGGCGGCGCACCACGCAGGCATCGGCTTCTCCGCCATGCCCGCCCGGCCGCGCCGCCCACCGGACATAGGACTGACCCGTATGACATCTGTTCCCAGCCACTCCCCCGGCCCCCGGCAGGCGGGCGCCGCGGACGCCACGTTCGTGCTCGTGCACGGTTCGTGCTCCAGCTCGCTGATGTGGGCTCCCGTCCAGCGCGAGCTGGCGCTGCTCGGCCGTCGCAGCTTCGCCGTCGACCTTCCCGGGCACGGCTTCGACGCCCAGTACTCGGCCGCCTACCAGGCCCCGCAGGACCTCGAGGCATGGGCGGCCGAACCGTCCGGCCTCGCGAAAATCACCCTGCAGGACAACGTCGACATGGTCGTCGATGTCGTCCGGCGGGTGGCCGAGCACGGGCCGGTGGTCCTGGTCGGCGTCAGCCTCGGCGGCACCACCATCACCAGGGTCGGCAACACGATTCCCGACCTGGTGAACCGCCTGGTCTACATATCCGCCTGGTCGTGCGTGCAGCGCTCCAGCCCCGTCGAGTACATGCAGGAACCCGAATTCGGCGAGAACCTGCTGGGCCCGCTGTACGCGCTGAACGTCGGCGACCCCGCGAAGCTCGGCGTCGGCCGGGCCAACTACCGCACCGCCGACCCGCATCTGCTGGCCGCGCTCAAAGCGGCGATGATGGCCGACGGCACCGACGAGCAGTTCCGTACCTTCCTCAACACCTTGCAGCCGGACGAGTCGCTGGCGGTGATGACGGACGACGCACGCGGCCACGCCGACACCTGGGGCACCATCGCCCGCACCTACGTCCGTCTGGCCGACGACCGGACGCTGCCCGTGGCGATGCAGGACCGTCTGATCGCCGAATGCGACGCCCTGACCCCGGACAACCCCTACGACGTGCACACCCTGGACACCAGCCACGTCGGCTTCGTCCTCCAGCCGGCGGAACTCGCCCGCATCCTCGCTCAGCTGACCGTCTGACCCACCAGGAGGAGACCGCCGCCTGACGGACCAAGGGTGGCAGCCCGCAGCTGCCACCCTTGCCACGGACTTACCGTGCCGGATCTTGTGCACGGCTCCGGGCTGAAAACTGGTTGGACATCGCCTGCCGCCGAGGGTGAGCCTTGGCGGCATGCAGCAGGAGAAGATCTGGGACGCCGATGCCGCCGGGCGCTATGACACACCCGGTTCCGGCATGTTCGCGCCCGAGGTCCTGGAGCCGACCGTGGACCGGCTCGCCCAGCTCGCCGAGGGCGGAGCAGCGCTCGAGTTCGCCATCGGGACCGGCCGGGTAGCCGTCCCGCTCGCCGGGCGAGGGGTCCCCGTCACCGGCATCGAACTGTCGCCGCTGATGGTGGAACAACTGCGCACCAAGGCGGACGAAGCAACGATCCCCGTGTTCATGGGTGACATGGCGACCGCAGTCGCTCCGGGGAAGTACACCCTCGTCTACCTCGTGTTCAACACGATCTCCAACCTGCTCACTCAGGAGGAGCAGGTCCAGTGCTTCCGCAACGCCGCCCGCCATCTTGAGCCTGGAGGCCGGTTCGTGATCGAACTCTGGGTGCCCGACGTGCACAAGCTCCCGCCGGACCAGAAGGCCGTTGTCTGTCAGTCCGGGCCCGGACACATCAGTCTGGACACCTACGACGTCCTGACCCAGCACGTCGTCTCTCACCACTTCGACTTCGAAGAGGGCGAGCGAACCGCTGAGCTGTTCCAGAGCCCGCACCGCTACATCTGGCCATCGGAGCTCGACCTCATGGCGCAGCTCGCCGGGTTCGAACTGGAGACCCGGCATGCGGACTGGGCCGACGCCGAGTTCACCGCCGAGTCACGGTCCCATGTCTCCGTCTACCGCATCCCGCCCGCGCGGTAGCCCCGCACGCGTCCCTGGGATCCCGAGTCGCCTTCACCATTGTGACCGTCTTCTACTGCACCAAGTGCGCGACCGCGCTCACCGGGGGCCTGACAGCGCTCCCGGCCGTTCCGGACGTCGACGACCCTGATCGGGGCCGGGACAAGCAGACCGGCCGGGCTCTCTCCACCGTCCCCCGCGGGCGCTACGCCATCGACCCCGGCCCGTGGGGCGCCCCGTTCGTCCTCGCACCCGCGTCCCGCCACCGCGCCCGCGGCGCCGGGCGCGAACTGCTGCGGGCCGGCACCGAGGACACGGTCTCCGCCGGATGGCGCGACAGCCTCGTCGTCCACCCGGACGATGTCCTGCCACAGCTGCAACCCTTCACACTCGGGGACAACTGGCTCGGGTGCTGTGGCCCCACCGGGGCGCACGGCCCCAACCTGGCCTGCTCCTGCGGCTCACGTCTGGCCACCTGGGCCGCCGACTGCATGGGCCCGAACGAACTTCATCTCGACCGCGTCCGCGTCTACGCCTGGCAGCAGGACAGGCCCGCGGACGGCCGTTGACGAACGGGCAGGCTGTGTCGCTATTTCGGATCGCGGTTGAACTGGGCCATCGACCAGCGGTAGCCGAGCGCCGTCAGGCCGAGACACCAGGCCAGGGCGATCCACCCGTTGTTGCCGATCTCGGTGCCCAGCAGCAGGCCGCGCAGGGTCTCGATGGCGGGTGTGAAGGGCTGGTACTCGGCAATCGGCCGGAACCAGCCCGGCATGGTGCCCGCCGGGATGAAGGCGCTGGAGATGAGCGGCAGGAGGATCAGGGGTTGTGCGCTGTTGGCGGCCGCTTCGGCGTTCGGGCTGGCCATACCGATGCCGACCGCGATCCAGGTGAAGGCCAGGGAGAACAGCACGAGCAGCCCGAAGGCGGCCAGCCACTCCAGGGGTGTGGCGTCGGTGGCTCGGAAGCCGATGGCCAGGGCGACGGCGCCGACCAGGACCACACTGGCCAGGCACTGCAACACGCTGCCGACGACATGTCCGATGACCATCGAGCCGCGGTGGATGTCCATGGTGCGGAAGCGGGCGATGAGGCCCTCGCTCATGTCCATGGAGATGTGTACGGCGGCTCCGATCACGGTGGAGCCGATGGTCATCAGCAGGATGCCGGGGACGATGTAGGCGATGTAGTCGGAGCGGTCGGCTCCTCGGCCGCCGATGCCCGTGCTCATCACGTCACCGAAGATGTAGACGAAGAGCAGCAGCAACATGATCGGTGCAAGCAGCAGGTTCAAGGTGCCGGACGGATAGCGCAGGGCGTGCAGGAGGTTGCGGCGCAGCATCGTGTTCGAGTCGCGCACGGCGAGGGACAGGGCACTCATCGGACGTTCTCCTGGGTCTGGTCGGCGAGGCGGGAGGGGCCGGTGAGGGCGAAGAAGACGTCGTCGAGGTCGGGGGTGTGCACGGTGAGTTCGTCGGCCTCGATCCCGGCCGCGTCCAGCCAGTCCAGGATGGAGCGCAGTTCGCGCTGGCTGCCGTCGCTGGGGATCTGCAGGGCCAGGGTTTCGTCGTCCCGGGTGGCCTCGCGCAGGTCGCGGGCGGCCGCCTGGTAGGCGGCCGGGTCGGTGAAGCGGAGCCGGACGTGTCCGCCGGGGATCATCCGCTTGAGTTCCTCGGCGGTGCCCTCGGCGGCGATCCTGCCCTCGTTCAACACCGCGATGCGGTCGGCGAGTTCGTCGGCCTCCTCCAGGTACTGGGTGGTGAGGAAGACGGTGACGCCGTCGGTGACGAGTTCGCGGATGATGCCCCACATGTTGTGGCGGCTGCGCGGGTCGAGGCCGGTGGTCGGCTCGTCCAGGAAGATGATCCGTGGGCGGCCGACCAGGGTCATGGCGATGTCCAGGCGGCGCTTCATGCCGCCGGAGTAGGTGGACGCGGGCTTCTTCGAGGCGTCCACCAGGTCGAACCGCTCCAGGAGTTCGGCGGCGGCGCGCTTGCCCTCGCTCTTGGACAGATGGTGCAGGTCCGCCATGAGAAGCATGTTCTCCTCGCCAGTGATCAGCCCGTCGACGGCGGAGAACTGGCCGGTGACACCGATCGCCGCACGGGCCGCCTGTGGGTCGGTGGCCAGGTCGTGCCCGCCGACGTGCAGGTCGCCGGCGTCGGCGGTGACGAGCGTGGAGAGGATCTTCACGGCGGTGGTCTTGCCCGCACCGTTCGGGCCGAGCAGTGCGAACACGGACCCGGCCGGGACGTGCAGATCTATGCCGCCGAGGACGGTCTTGTCACCGTATGCCTTGTGCAGACCGACGGCAGAGACGGCGGCCGGCGCAGCGAGGCCACCGGTCGCTTTGGTAGTGGACATGACAGATGAAGGCATGGGGATCTCCCGATATGAGCGGACGTGGCTGCGGGGGCGGGGCGGGCTCGGCCCGGTGCACGGAGCGCTTTCCCCGCGCACCCTCTCGCCGTTGCTGACCTCACCCAAGGATCGGCGAGGCCTGACGGCCGATCAACGACAGGTTGGGCCGCGACAGTTAACCTGCGAGTTAACAGTCGACGGAATGCCGATGCCGGGGGAACGCATGGAGCTGCGGGAGATAGAGATCTTTCTGGTGCTGGCCGAGGAGCTGCATTTCGGCCGTACGGCAGACCGCCTGCATGTCACTCCGGCCCGTGTCAGCCAGGCCGTCAAGAAGCAGGAACGCGCCCTTGGTGCCGAGCTTTTCAAACGGACCAGCCGCAGCGTGCAACTGACGTCGATCGGCGTTCAGCTGAAAGAGGGCTTGTCCACCGGCTATCAGCAGATCCAGGAAAGCCTGGCCGCCGCAGCCGCAGCGGGCAGAACCTTCACCGGCGAACTCCGCGTCGGCTACTCGGCCGCTTGGTGCGGGAACCTGGTCGTGACGGCCGCCGACACCTTCCGGACCCGTCACCCGCACAGCACGATCAGGTTTCTGAACTTCCAGATGGATGACCCTCTCACGCCCTTGCGTGACGGCAACTGTGACCTCCAGCTGACCGAGTTGCCGATCGACGAGCCCGACATCGTCAACGGCCCCGTGCTCTTCACCGAGCCCCGCGCACTCATGGTGCCCGCCGCCCAACCGTTCGCCGAGCGCAGCACCGTCTCTCTGGAGGACCTGGCCGAAGTCCCCCTGATCGCGGTCACCAACCAGCCTCAGTACTTCCTCGACCTGCACTATCCGCACCGCACCCCTTCGGGGCGCACCATTCCCCGCGGACCGTCCGCCACAGCCTGGCAGGATGTGCTGGCCCTGGTCGGCGCGGGAAAGGGAGTCTCCCCCACGTCTCTCCGGGCAGCGCGCTACTACTCCCGCCCGGACATCGTCTACGTGCCCTTCCGTGACGCCCCGCCCGTGCAGTACGGCCTGACGTGGCCTGCCTCAGGAAACACACCGCATGTACGCGCGTTCGTCCAGGCCATGCTCGACGCAGGTGGCCCTCTCCAACCGCCCGGACCCGCGGCGGGTGCGAAGTAGACAAGGCCGGCCGCGGCACCGGCCGGAGAGACCCAGCGTCAGCCGGCCTCCCCGCCTACGAGGCGAGAGCCGCTCATGAGGCGAGAGCAGCGGCGAGCTCGCCCGGCCTGGCGGCGAAAGGGCTGTGGCTGCCGGGCAGGGTACGTACGGTGAACTGGTTGTGGGGAAAGGCCCGGTCGGCCTCCGCGATCATCAGGTCCTGGGCGGCCGGTGCCAGCGCCCGGTCCTCGGCGCAGCGCAGGAAGGTTCGCGGGACCCGTCCCCACCGTGCTGCGGTCAGCGTGACCGGGGACGTCGGGATCGCCAGTGGAAGATCGGGGCTCAGCGCGGACCGCCACCGGTCGAAGCGGTCCACGGGAGTGTCGTGGTAGTGGGTCTCGCGCAGTTCGTCGAGGTAGGCGGGATCCGTTGAGAGCGGATTGATCCGTACGGCGCCCAGGGCCGCGGAGTCTCCGAGGTTCAGGTTCCGGCCCAGCGCGATGGCGTTCTCGGGTGAGCCCAAGTAGTCGAAGAACCGTTGGCGCCCGCCAGGGACAAACGCGGACAGATAGACGATCCGGTCCACCAACTCGGGCGCCCGCTCCGCGGCCAGGGACGCGGGACCGCCGCCCGCGCTGTGCGCGACGAGCACGACAGTGCGGTGATGGCGCACCTGGAGCAGGACGCTCATTACTGCTTCGGCGCAGTCGTCCATCGTCACAGTGGCGAGCCGCGACTTCTCGGTCAGCAGGCCGGGCTGGCCGGGCAGCAGGTAACCGGTGGGCAGAGGTGCGTCGAAACCGTGCCCCGGCAGGTCGACGGCCACGCTCGCGGCGCCGAGGCCGGCCAGCGCGCGCTGCGTCGCCGCCCACTGTCCGGAGCCGTGCCAGGCCCCGTGCACGAAGACGAAGACGGTGCCAGTCGGAGATGCGTTCTTCATGGCCCCATTCCAGTCAGGAACCACAGCGCCATCCACTCATAGATCTGGCAAGTGGAATGGCAATATCTTTGAGGTATCGCCAAATGCGGCAAGGCGACGATGAGATGGAGGGCAGCACGTGGAAGCGCGGCATCTGCGGTACGCGGTTGCTCTCGCCGAGCACGCACACTTCGGCCGGGCGGCCACCGCGCTGGGCATCGCCCAGCCTCCGCTGTCCAAGCAGATCGCCGACCTGGAGCGCGAGGTCGGGGCCCGGCTGTTCGACCGCACCCGTCAGGGGGTGTTCCCGACCGCCGCCGGCGAGGCGTTTCTCGCACGGGCGCGCCGGGCCCTCGACGAGATCGCGGCGGCCTCGGTCGACGCGGGCCGGGCCGCGCGCGGCGAGACGGGCCGGCTGCGCCTCGGCTTCATCGCCTCGGCACTGCTCGACCCGCTGCCCGACGTCCTGCGCCGGTTCGGCCGCGAACGGCCCGACGTACGCCTCGAGTTGCACGAGATGTCGACCAGCCGCAGCAGCACGGCTCTCGTCGCCGGGGAACTGGACGTGGCCATCACCCTCGGCCCGCCACGGGGTGCCGGGGCCGAGCATCTCGTCTCCGTCCCGATCGGGCACGACCACGTCATCGCCGTGGTGAGCACCGCGCACCCCTACGCGGGTCAACCGGCTGTGAGCGTCGACCAGTTGCGACGGCAGCCCTTGATCGTGTCGGCGGGTGAGGACGAGCCCGCCGTCGTCGCCGGACTGCGGATTCTGCTCGGCGCGGACTCATCGGCCCTCGGCGGCGCGACCGTCGCGCGGGACGTCCACACGATCATCGGCCTCGCCGCCTCCGGCGTGGGCATCGGCCTCGGACCGTCCCGCATGAAGGCGGCCCCGCGTCCGGGAGCGTGGTTCTGCGAGGTGACGCCGCGCACGCCGCTGCCCGATCTCGTGCTGTCCTTCGCCGCCCGCGACCACTCCCCCGTGCTGAGCGCCTTCCTCGACACCATTCGGAAGAACTGCCCCGATGTCGGCGCCGCGCTCGACGACCGGCTCCGGCCCCCTGCCTGATGCGGGGCCGGTCGTCCCGGCCGCCTGCCGTGCATCACCCCCGTAACAAAATGATCCACTTCCTTGTGCGGGCCGCGTCCACGCCCGTGAAGTGGGCTGATGCACTTTCCGACAGCAGGCGGTCCGTTCGTCCGCCACCTGCGCATGTGGCACGCCGTACCGGCCTTCCTCGTAGTGGTGGCGGTGGTGGCGTTCCTCGTTCTCCTCCCGTCCGACGGCGCGCGCCCGGTGCCCGGCAGCCCCTGCCGGGCGGTCGATTCGGCGCGCGAGGACCCGCCCGCGACCTCCGACCTCGACGGGGACGGCTCCGCCGATCTGGTGCACGAGATCTCCGGGTCGTCGAAGGTCGATGTGGTCGTCGTGCCCGGCTCCGAGCAGGGCCCGGACCACGACCGCACGACCGTCCTCACCCAGGACGACCTCGGTGTGCCGGACGACATCCAGGTGAGCGACGAGGGGTGGCAGCCCACGGTCGCCGACCTGGACGAGGACGGCCACGCCGACCTCGTCGTCAGCAGCGCGGCCCAGATCGTGTGGGGAGGCGCCAAGGGCCCGCAGGCCGACGGGCCGCACGGGCGCGTCCGTCTGCCGGGCGACGGATATCAGACCGCGCCGATCGCCGGCGATTTCGACGGGGACGGCCACACCGACCTCGCGGCCTACAGGGACTCGAGCGAGGACCAGGCGGTAGTTGTTCTCCACGGACCGTTCAAGCGGTCCGGCGCCCCCGCCCGGACCGCGGAGATCCCCAGCCCGGTCAGTGAGGGCGCGGCACCCATGCTGGCCGCCGGGGACGCGAACGACGACCGCGCCACCGATCTCGCCATCTACGACTCCCCGTACGATCCGCCCCTGCTGTTCACCGGCGGCGCCCGTACCCGCAGCGGCCTGAGCGAGGAGCCCGAGCGGCTGCCGGAGGGCGAGAACATCGTCTTCGGTGACTTCGACGGCGACGGGCGCCACGACGTCGCCGTCGGCCGGAGCTTCGTCGACAGCTACGACGAGGTCGACACACCCGACCGGCGCGGCCAGGTCAGCGTCCGTTACGGGAAGGAGCCGGGCAAGTGGGTCACCATCGAGGGCGGCGACCCGAAGGAGGGCTTCGGCAGCCGGCTCGCCGCCGGCGACTTCAACGGCGACGGCTGCGACGACCTGGCCGTACAGCTCACCAAGAAGAAGGAGGCTGGGGACGCGCGGTTCGAGGTGCTGCGGGGCGGCTCCGAACACGGGCTCGGGTCGAAGCCCTGGCGCGCCACCAAGCGCTCCGTGCCGGGTGACGACGGCCCCGCCGACGGCGCGCTCATGGCCGTCGACGACTGGGACCGCGACGGCCGCGCCGAACTGGCCCTTTTCGGCGGGTCCCGATGGTGGATCACCGACGGCACGGACCGCGACGAGGCATCCTTCCCGCTCGCCCCCGGCAAGGACCAAGCTTCATAGGCACGTGCTCGTCGTCCCGGCTATGAAGTCCTGGGCCGTCGGCGGGGCCGGAGGTCACCGACCGTCTCCCGGAAGGGACTGCGCCTCGGGGGCCAGCACCGCCGCCAGGCCTTCTTGCAGGTCCCTGACGAAAAGTTCGGGGACCTCCAGCGACGGGAAGTGTCCCCCTCTTTCGGGCAGGCTCCATCGGACGATCTGTCGGTACCGTTCCTGCGCCCAGGGGCGTGGACACTTCTCGACGTCGCGGGGATACATGGTGAGGGCCGACGGGACGTCGACCCGAAGTTCGGGGTCGAGCGAGTTGTGGCTCTCGTAGTAGATGCGGGCCGCCGACGCGCCGGTCCGTGTCAGCCAGTACAGGGTGACGTCGTCAAGGATTCTGTCTATGGAGATCGTTTCGAACGGGCTGTCCTCGGTGTCCGACCACTCGGCGAACTTGTCGAGGATCCAGGCAAGAAGGCCGACCGGTGAGTCGACGAGCGAGTAGCCGATGGTCTGCGGCCGGGTCGCCTGCTGCTTCGCGTACGCCGCGCGGTGGCTCCAGAAGGCGCGCGTGTCCTCGGCCCATTCGCGCTCGGCCTCCGTCAGCCCGTCCGTGGTCAACCCGGGCGGCCCCTCCGCGAAGGTGGTGTGGATGCCGAGAACGTGGGCCGGGAACCTGCCACCGAGAACCGTGGTGATATTGCCTCCCCAGTCGCCGCCGTGGGCTGCGAACTTGCCGTAGCCGAGCCTTCCCATCAGCTCCACCCAGGCTGCCGCGATCTTCTCGGTCCCCCACCCGGTCGTGGTCGGCTTGTCGCTGTAACCGAAGCCAGGGAGCGACGGGACCACGACGTGGAACGCCGGCGCGTCCGCTTCTTCCGGATCCGCCAGTTCGTCCACGACATCGATGAACCGCACGATGCTGTCCGGCCAGCCGTGGTTCAGGAGCAGAGGAGTGGCGTCCGCGCGCGCCGACCGTCGGTGCAGGAAGTGGATGCCCAGATCGTCGATGGTCGTGCGGAACTGGCCGATCCGGTCGAGGCGCTCTTCGAACGACCGCCAGTCGTACCCGGTGCGCCAGTAGTGCACGACCTCGACGAGGTCGGCGAGAGGGACGCCCTGCTCCCACCGGCGCCGGCCGGGCGCGGCGCGATGGACCGTCTCGGCCTCCGGCAGCCGCGCCGCGGCCAGTCGCGCGCGCAGATCGTCGAGGTCGGCGTCGGATGCGTGGGCTTCAAAGGCTTGTACGTCGCTGGATGGACGGGGCATGAGACCTCCTGGCCATTGCGGAACCGGCTAAGGCGGTTCTAGCAGCTCCTTCAGCCGGGCCGCAACCGGCTAAGGTGGTTCCATGCGTGCTGAGTTTCCCGACTTCCGTCTCGGTAAGGTGCTGGCGACCAGCTTCACGGGGACTCTGTCGGAGCGTCATGGAGACGCCGTGGAGCGCATTCCCACGCCGCACCGACTCGTCGACTGGCTGGCGGTGAGCGGCCTCGCCGTAGACTCCTGCACCGCGGCCCAGCTCGATCTCGCCCGCGAACTGAGGGAGTCGGTCCACGCAGCCGCGACAGCAGCCGCGCTCCAGGAGGTCCTTCCGGCATCGGCCGTCCGCGTCATCAACGACTTCAGCGCCCAGGGCCGGGCCGCGGCGGTCCTGACGCCCGAGGGCGAGCGGCGGTGGCGGCTCCATTCGGCTTCTGGCGTCGAGGATGCCCTCAGCGTGATCGCCGCCGACGCGATCAGCATCATCGCGGGCGAACGAGACGGCAGATTGGCCCTGTGCGCCTCACCGACCTGCCGGGCCGCCTTCTTCGACACCAGCCAGAGCCGCACCCGCAGATGGTGCGACATGAACACGTGCGGGAACCGTCAGAAGAAGGCGCGCTTCAACGCCGCCCGGAACACCTGAGCGTCAGATGGTGCCGAGGTCGCGGTCCTCGGTCTCGGGCAGCGCCAGGACGCACAGCGGGGAGAGCAGGGCCATGCCGCTCATGCCGAGCGGCCGGCGCCCGGCGTTGATGCCGATCACCAGCCGTCGCCGGGCGCCCGGTTCCGGCTGCTCGGCGACCCTGACGACCTCCTCGCCGGACCGGACGCGCTGGTAGACCCCCAGCCGCCGCAGCAGCGCCAGGTACGGCTCCGGGCGGCTGCGGCCGAGGATGGAGCGGCGGCGCAGTCCGTCGGCCTCGTCACCGCAACCTGCGTACGCCACCACGCGGTGGGCGCCGTCCTCGACGCTGACCACGCCCTGGGTGAGCGTCGCGCCGGCGAGGAACTGCCGGAGGCGGTGCGCGCGGCGGCCGAGGAGCCCGGGGTGATCGTGCTCGGGCTGCCGCGTGGGCTGCGCTGGAACCGTGCCGAGGCGGAGATACGGGTGGCCCTGGCGGCACCCGGTGTCGGTCACCCCGAGAGGGCAGATGCCGCAGCTGTCATCCCAGCGGGGTCGTCCGGCTTCGGTCCTCACCCGGAGCGCTGTTCTCGCAGGTCGCGGGTCTTGACGCCGATGAGGAGCAGGGCCACGGCGAGCAGGATGACGGCGGCGCTGATCTGGAGCCCGAGGGCGAGGCTGCCGGTCTCGGCCTGGATGAAGCCGAGCAGGGACGGGGATGCGGCCGCGGCGAACGAACCCATCGAGGTGACGAATGCGATGCCGGTGGCGGCGGCGCGCTCGCCGAAGTAGATCGAGGGGATCGAGTAGAAGACGGTGAGCCCGGAGTAGTGGGCGGCGGCCATGACGGCCAGGAGGACGATGGCCACGACGACGTTCCCGTCCGTCAGCGAGAGCGCCACCATCGCGCAGGCCGCCACCGTCCAGCTCAGCGCGGCGTGCCAGCGGCGTTCCAGGGTGCGGTCGGAGTGCCGTCCCACGATCTGCATGACGACGATGCCGAGCAGGGGCGGCAGAGCGGAGAAGAAGCCCAGGTTCAGGACGTCGCCCACGCCCGCGTCGGCGATGATGCGCGGGGTCCAGAAGGACACGGCGTTGGCGAGTGTGTAGGCGCCGCAGGCGCACAGACCGATGATCCACACCTTGGGGTCGCGAAGCGCTGCCAGCAGGCCGCCGTGGCTCTTGACCTCGCCGGTCTTGCGTTGCTGGTCGGCGACCAGGTCGGCTCGCACGGCGGCCTTCTGGGCCGGCGACAGCCAGCGGGCCTGCTCCGGCTGGTCGACGAGCCAGTAGAGGACGGCGACGGCGAGCAGGAGCGGGGGAATGCCTTCCACGATGAACAGCCACTGCCAGTCGGCGAGCCCGGCCACGCCGCCGAAGGCGTGCATGATCCAGCCGGACATCAGGGAACCCAGCACGCCGGAGACGGGCACGCCCGCGAAGAACACGGCGGTCATGCGGGTGCGCCGCGCGGAGGGGAACCAGCACGACAGGAAGTACAGCGCCCCGGGGAAGAAGCCGGCCTCGGCGACGCCGAGCAGGAACCGGGCGACGTAGAAGGTGACCTCGTTCTGGACGAGCGCCGTGGCGACGGTGACGACGCCCCAGGACGCCATGATCCGCACGAGGGTCCGGCGGGCGCCGAACCGGGCGAGCAGACTCGCGCTCGGCACCTCGAAGACGATGAAGCCGACGAAGAACAGCGTCACCCCGAGGCCGTAGACGGCGGAGCCGAAGCCGAGGTCGCGTTCGAGACCCTGCTCGGCGATGCCGATGTTGGTGCGGTCGATGAAGCTGACGACGTAACAGATGACGAGCAGCGGCATCACGCGCCAGGCGATGGTGCGGTAGGTCGCCGCACGGTCGATGGACGAGGTGTCGGCCGGCGGTGTTTTCGAGAGCTCGGTCGAGGTGGAGGGGTCGACCACGATGTACGACTCCTTGCGTGAAGTGAGGGGGGCGCGAAAGACCGCGGCCAGTGCGAGTCTCGACCTCGCTTGTTGATAAAGTCAACACTTTGGAGAGAGTCGCCGGCGATAGCATGACCCTCATGCTGAAGCGTGAGGATGGCGGAGACCTCGTCCCGATCTCCGAACTGTTGTCCTACAGACTGTCGCGCACGTCGTCGGCGCTGTCGCGCAGCGCGGCGCTGCGCTACCGGCGCGAGTTCGACGTCAGCCTCGGCGAGTGGCGCACGATCGCGCTGATCGCGGCCGATCCGACACTGACCCTCAACCGGCTGGCCCGCCGCGCCGGACTGGACAAGGCACAGATGAGCCGGGTGGTCAGAGGACTGGTGGAGCGGGGCCTGGTCGGCCGCACCGAGGGCTCGGGCCGCACCAGGCAACTCGCCCTGACGGAGGCCGGGGTGGTGCTGTACCGCGGCCTGATCGCGGCGGCCAACGAGCGGGACGACGTCTTCGCGGCCGCGTTGTCGCCGGAGGAGGCGGGTGCGCTGGGGCGAGCGCTGGAGAAGCTGGCCGATCTCGCACTGACCATGGAGCGGGAGGAACGTGAGCGCCTCGACGATGCCTAGGACGCCGACCAGGTGTTGACTTTATCAACACTCGGGGGGTAGTTCTGGTCGGGTCATCCACGAGGAGGTGGCTCGATGACCGACACGGTCACGATCTGCGAGTGCTTTGCCCGGGACGGTCTCCAGCACGAACCAGGGTTCGTGCCGACCGGCACCAAGATCAGCCTGCTGGATTCGTTCGCCGCGGCCGGCTTCCGCCGCATCGAGGCGACGAGCTACAGCCATCCGCGGTGGGTGCCCGCCTTCGCCGACGCCAGTGACGTGCTGGCGGGCATCGCCCACCGCCCCGGCGTGGCCTTCAAGGCGACCTGCCCCAACCCCAGGGCCGTACAGCGCGCCCTGGCCGATCTCGACCGGGGCACCGGCGCCGAGGAACTGAGCCTGCTGGTCTCCGCCAGCGAGAGCCACACGCAGCGCAATCTGCGCTCCACCCGCGAGGAGCAGTGGCAGCGGGTGGCGGAGATGGTGGAGCTGGCGGGCGGCCGGTTCCGGTTGATCGGCGTGGTGTCCGTCGCCTTCGGCTGCCCCTTCGAGGGACACGTCGACCCCGGCCGGGTGGCCGACGACGTAGCCCGCTTCGTCGAACTGGGTGCGGACGCCGTCACCCTGGGCGACACCACCGGCGTCGCCACCCCCGGCACCGTCACCGCGCTGTTCCGCCGTCTTGAGCGCGCCCATCCCGCGCTGCCGGTCATCGCCCACTTCCACAACACGCGCGGCACAGGTATCGCCAACGCGGTCGCCGCCCTGGAGGCGGGCTGCCGTCACTTCGACAGCGCCCTGGGCGGCGTCGGCGGTCACCCCTCACAGATCGGCTACGGCGCCGGCCTGACCGGCAACGTCTGCACCGAGGACCTGGTCAGCCTCCTCGACGCCATGGGTGTGGAGACCGGCATCGACCTCGACGCCCTGGCCATCGCCTCCCGGGCCTGCGAGGAAGCACTGGGCCGGCCGCTGTACAGCATGGTGGCCCGGGCCGGCTTCGACCGCGCAGGGGCCGCGTCCACCGCGCCCTGACCCGCCCGCCGCCGTCCCCGGCGCGACTCCCCCACCCCGCTCCGACCGAGGAGACCCCTTCGTGACCGTCACGACCAGCGGACAGCCGGCCGCCCCGAGCGAACCGGCCGCCGACGTGCTGCTCGTCGAGGACCGCGGCCCCGTCCGCGTCCTGACCCTGAACCGCCCCGACAAGCTCAACGCGCTGAACACCGACCTGACGCGGGCCCTGAGCGACGCACTCGCCGCGGCCGACAAGGACCCCGACGTCCGCGCCGTCGCCCTCACCGGCGCCGGCCGGGCCTTCTGCGCGGGCGCCGACCTCGACGAGTTCTCCGAACTCACCCCCGACCGGCCGGACGCCGTACTGGAACGGGCAGCCCTCACCGCCCGGCTCCAGACGCAGATGCAGCAGATGGGCACACCGGTCGTCTCGGCGGTACGCGGCGCCGCGGTGGGCGGCGGGGCCGGGCTTGCCATCGGCGCCGACATGGCCGTGGCGGGCACGGACCTGAAGTTCGGTTATCCCGAGCTGCGCCACTCGATCGTGCCCGCGCTGGTGATGACCGGGCTCCAGCGCCACCTGGGCCGCAAGCTCGCCTTCGAACTGGTCAGCACCGGCCGGCTGCTGAGTGCCGCCGAGGCCGCGGAGCACGGCCTGGTCAACCGTGTCATGGAACCGGACGACGTGCTGAGCGCCGCCCTGGAGATCGCCCAGCGCTGGGCGGCCGTTGAACCCCGCGCCCTCCACGCGGCCAAGGACCTCTTCTACCGCGTCGCCGACCTGCCCACCGAGGCCGCCGTACGGGCCGGACAGGACGTCAACGCGCTGATGCGGGGGTTCCGCCGATGACCGGGCAGCCCGCTCCCCGCCCGCTGGAGGGCATCACCGTCCTGGACTTCTCGCGCGTCCTCGCCGCCCCCATGGCCACCCAGATCCTCGCCGAACTCGGCGCCACCGTCGTCAAGGTGGAGCGGCCGGGCGGCGGCGACGAGACCCGCGGCTTCGAACCCCGCCTGCCCCACGGCGAGAGCGCCTACTTCTTCGCCTTCAACCGCGGCAAACGCTCCGTCACCCTCGACCTCAAGGACCCCCGCGGCCAGGATCTCGCCCGCCGCCTCGCCGCCCGCGCCGACGTCGTGGTCGAGAACTTCCTGCCCGGCGCCATGGACCGGCTCGGCCTCGGCTACGACGCGCTCGCCGCCGACAACCCCCGCCTGGTCTACGTATCGGCCACCGGCTTCGGGCAGAGCGGCCCCGACCGCACCCGGAAGGGATACGACACCGTCTTCCAGGCGCTGTCCGGCGTGATGGCGATGACCGGCGAACCCGACGGACCGCCCAGCAAGACCGGCATCCCGGTCGCCGACATGACCTCAGGGCTGTGGGTCGCCATCGCCGTACTCACCGGCCTCGCAGGGCGCGGTGTCACCGGCCGGGGCGGCCACTTCGACGTCTCGATGATGGACGTCCAGCTCAGTCTGCACGCACTCAACGCCGCCCGGCTCTTCGCCCTGGACGAGGACCCCGTACGCACCGGTACCCAGCACCCCGGCCGCGTCCCGTCCGCCGCCTTCGAGACGGCCGACGGCGGCTGGCTGCACATCAGCGGCAGCGACCAGCACTGGGCGCCCCTGTGCGCCGTCCTCGGCCTCGACGCCCTCGCCGCCGACCCCGAACTGCGGGAGAACGCCGGACGCGTCGCCCGGCGCGAGGACGTCATGACGGCCCTGCGCACGGCCATCGCCCGACGCGACCGCGACCCGCTGCTGAAGGAGCTGCTCGCCGCCGATGTCCCGGCCGGCGCGGTGCGCGGGGTCCGCGAGGCGCTGGCCGACCCGCACGCACAGGCCCGCGGCGTCGTCACCGAGTTCGAGCACCCCACCGAGGGCACGTTCCGCGCCCTGCGCACCCCGCTGCGCGAGACCGGCGGCGCCCCGCCCACGGCCGGCGCCCCGCCGCTGCTCGGAGCCGACACCGAGGACGTCCTCACCCATCTCGCCGGGCTCGACGGCGAGGAGATCGACGGGCTGCGCGAAGCGGGGGTGATCTGAGATGACCGCCACCGACGCACCGGCCCCGTCCACCGCCGGGGAACAGGCGCGCGTGCGCTGCGACATCGCCGACGGCGTCGCCCGCGTCCAGCTCGCCCGGCCCCGCGCCCGCAACGCCGTCGATCTGGAGATGTGCCGGCAACTGCGGGCCGTCTTCGAGGACCTCGACGCCGACGACGACGTCCGTGTGGTGCTGCTGTCCGCGCAGGGCCCGGCGTTCTGTGCGGGCGCCGATCTGAAGGAGCGGGCCGGCCGGGACGCCGCCTGGGTGCGGCGCAGGCGGCAGGCGTCCTTCGCCGCGTACGAGGCGATCGAACGCTGCCGCCGCCCCGTCGTCGCACTGCTGCACGGGCCGGTCGTCGGCAGCGGGGGCGAGATCACCCTGGCCGCGGACTTCGCCGTCGCCGCCGACGACACCACCTTCCGTTTTCCCGAACCGCACTGGGGCACGGTCGGCGCCACCCAGCGCCTCCAGCGCGTCATCGGAGCGCGCCGCGCCAAGGAACTGCTGTTCACCAACCGCGTCATGCCCGCCGCCGAGGCAGCCGAACTCGGCGTCGTCAGCCGCGTCGTGCCCGGCGATCAGCTCACCCGGACCGGCGAGGAGATCGCCGCGTCGATCGCCGAGGCGCCGCCACTGGCCATCGCCCTCACCAAACGCGCCGTCGACCTCGGCGGCGAGACCGACCTCGACCGCGGCATCAGGATCGAGATGGCGGCCATCGAGCAGTGCCTGGCCGACGGCGGCTGGCGCGACGGAGTCGAGCGCTTCGCCCGCCGTGACGCCGACGCCCTCCGCACCGCCCCCCGCACCCCGAAGGAGGAAGAACAGTGACGGACCTCGCCGCCGTATGCCCCCTGACCGCGCACGAGGCGCTGGAGCGTGCCGCGCTCCTGGCCCCCGACGTGGAGGCCGTGGTCACCGCCGAGGAGCGCATCACCTTCCGCGACCTCGCCGCCGAGGTCCGCCGTGTCCGGGCCGCACTCACCACCGCCGGCATCGGCCGAGGCGACCGGGTCGGCCTCTGTCTCGGCAACGGGCCGCGCTGGGTCGCCCTGTTCGTCGCCCTCGGCTCCGTCGGCGCGGTGACCGTGCCGGTCAACACCCGCTACAGCGCCGACGAAGTGCACCACACCCTGGCTCACGCCCAGGTCAGCACGCTGTTCGTCGCGGACCGCGTGCTGCGCGTCGACTTCCACGCCGTCCTGCGCGAGATCGGCGTCGGCGCGGACGCCACGCCCACGTGCCCGACGCTGCCCGCTCTCGAACGGGTCGTGGTGTGCGGGGACGCGGTGCCCGACTGGGCGACACCGTGGCCGGAGTTCCTGGACGCCGGCGATGTCGAGGTCCCCGCCACCGGCACCCCGGACGACATCCTGCTCGTCCAGTACACCTCCGGCACGACCTCACGGCCCAAAGGCGTCCTGCTGACCCATCGCAGCATGTGCGCCGACGCATTCTTCTCCGGCGCCCGCCTCGGCCTGCGCCCCGGCGACCGCTTCCACAGCGCGCGGCCCTTCTTCCACGTGGCGGGCAGCACCCTGTCCGTCCTCGCCTGTCTCCAGCACGCCACGACGCTGGTGACCATGCCACGGTTCGAACCCGGCGAAGCACTGCGGCTGTTGGAGGAGGAGCGCTGCACCCACTTCTCCGGCAACGACACCATCGCGCTGATGCTGCTCAACCACCCCGACCGCGCACAGCGCACCCTGCGCCTGCGCGGCGCGTGGGTCGCCGCCTCCCCCACCGTGATCCGCCGGGTCATCGACGAACTCGGCGCCACTGAGTGCGTCGCCGGGTACGGCCTGTCGGAGGCGTCCCCGAACGTCGCCCAGTCCTGCTGGTGGGAGGAGGACGCGGTACGGGCCTCCGGCGCGATGCTGGTGGAACCCGGCGTAGAGGTCCGCATCCGGGCCCTGGACGGCAGCCGCGACTGCGGGCCCGACGAACCCGGCTCGATCCTCGTCCGCGGCTGGAACGTGATGCAGGGCTACCTCGACGACCCCGAGGCCACCGCCGCCGCCGTCGACCCCGACGGATGGCTGGCCACCGGCGACGTCGGCGCCCTCGACGCCTCCGGGAGGCTGCACTTCGCGGGCCGCACCAAGGACATCATCCGGGTCGGCGGCGAGAACGTCGCCCCGGCCGACATCGAGGACGTCCTGCACCGGCACCCCGGAGTCCGGCAGGCCGTCGTGGTCGGTGTGCCCGACGAACGGCTCATGGAGGTGCCGTTCGCGTTCGTCGTCCTCACCGAACCGGGCGGCCCCACCGAACAGGAACTGATCGACTGGACCCGCGCCCGCGTGGCCGGCTTCAAGGTGCCCCGGCACTTGCGCATCGTGGACGGCTTCGAGGGCATCGGCATGACGGCCAGCTCCAAGGTGCAGAAGAACCGCCTCGCCGCCCACGCCCGCACCCTGCTCGAACGCGACGACCGCACCGACTCCAAGGCCGTGGCATGACCCGTATCCGTACCCGAATCCCCACCCCCGTCACCGAGTTGCTCGGCATCGACCTGCCAGTGATCCAGGCCGGCATGTCCTGGGCCTCCTCCAGCTCGGCGCTGCCCCTCGCGGTCAGCCGGGCGGGCGGGCTCGGCGTGGTCGCCGCGGGCCCGATGCGCCTGCCCGGCCTCGCCCGCACCCTGGACGAGACGGCCGCCGGCACCGACCGGCCCTGGGCGGTGAACCTGCCCCTCTACCGGGCGGGCGCCGACGAGGTCATCGAGCTGCTGCTGTCCCGCCGCCCGCCGGTGCTCATCGCCTCCCAGGGCGGGCCTCGCCGCTACCTGGACCGCTTCCACGACATCGGCACCCTCTGCCTGCACGTCGTCGCCGGGGTCGAGCACGCCCGCAAGGCCGCCGACGCGGGCGTGGACGGCCTGGTCGTCGTGGGCGCCGAGGCCGGCGGCCACCCGCCGCCCGCCATGGTCACCACGCAGGTGCTGGTACGCGCGGTGGTCTCCGCCGTGCCCGGAGTGCCGGTCATCGCCTCCGGCGGCGTAGCGGACGGCGCCGGACTGGCCGCCATGCTCGCGCTCGGCGCGGGCGCCGCCCAGTTCGGCACCCGGTTCCTGGCCACCGAGGAAGCGACCGTGCACCCCGCCTACAAAGCGGCCGTCGTCGCCGCCGGTGTCGACTCCACCCGTACGGTCGGCCACGGACTCGGCATGATCCGCGCCCTGGAGAACGACTTCACGCGGCGCATGACCCGACTGGAGGAGGAAGCCGCCGAACTCGACGTGCGGCGCGGTGAGTTCCGGTCCGCCAGCCTCAAGGACGCCGCGCTCGACGGCCTGGTCGACAGCGGCAAGGTGGAGGCGGGCCAGTCCGCCGGGCTCGTCGACGCGGTGCTTCCCGCGGCGGGTGTGGTCGAAGACATCGTCGCCGAGTACCGCCGAGCGGTCACCGCACTACCACTGCCGGTCGAGGAACCGATCCTGGCCCCGGCCACAGGGGATCACTGACGAAGGCGGCTCCCCGGAGCGCCGCCCCGGCTCCGCGGCTGCCTCATCGGCGAGGACCGCTCCAGGTGGCGTGTCGAGGGTGCAATGGCGGGCATATCGCCACGACCATGGGCTCCATGAGCGATCTCACCGGCCCCGCCCTGCTGTCCGACCCGCTGCGTACGAAGGGAACCGCGTTCACCGAACCCGAGCGCGCCGAACACGGGCTGCGTGGGCTGCTTCCGTACGCGGTGACCAGCCTGGACGAGCAGGTCCGTCGCTCCTGGGGCCAGATCGACCGGCAGGCCGACGACCTCCAGCGCTATGTGTACCTGCGCTCCTTGCAGGACCGTAACGAGGCCCTCTTCTATGCCGTACTGGCCCACGACGTACCGACCGCGCTCCCCCTCGTGTACACCCCGACCGTCGCCGAGGGCTGCAAGCACTTCTCCGAGCTGTGGCAGCGTCCGCGCGGGCTCTACCTGTCCTGGCCGCACCGGGACCAACTGGTGGAGATGGTGCGCAACCGCCCCCGCAAGGACGTCGACGTCATCGTCGTCACCGACGGGCAGCGCATCCTCGGCATCGGCGATCAGGGGGTCGGCGGGATGGGTATCCCGGTCGGCAAGCTCTCGCTCTACACGCTGATCGGAGGCATCGACCCGGCGCGGACCCTGCCGGTCCTGCTCGACGTCGGCACCGACAACACCGACCTGCTCGACGACCCGTTCTACCTGGGGTGGCGGCACCGCCGCATCGACGACGACGACTACTTCGCCTTCGTGGACGCGTTCGTGGAGGCGGTGCGGGCCGAACTCCCGGAGGTGCTGCTGCAATGGGAGGACTTCGCCACCCCGCACGCGGCACCGATCCTGGAACGTCACCGGGACCGGCTGCTCACCTTCAACGACGACATCCAGGGCACGGCCGCCGTCGCGCTCGGCGCGCTGCACGGGGCGAGCGAGGTCGCCGGCGCCCCGCTGAAGGAGCAGCAGGTGGTGATGGTCGGCGCGGGCTCCGCGGGCATCGGCGTCCTGGACATGGTGCGTCAGGAGATGGTCGACGAGGGCCTGTCGGACGCGCAGGCCCGCGCACGCTGCTGGGTTCTCGACGTCGACGGCCTGCTCACCACCGATCGCGACGACCTCGCCGAGGACCAGCGTGCCTTCGCGCATGACCCCGCCGATGTCGAGAGCTGGGGCACGCACGGGACCCCGCAGCTGACGGACGTCGTCGAGAACCTGCGCGTAGGAGTCCTGCTCGGACTCTCCACGGCACAGGGCGCGTTCACCGAGGAGATCGTCCGGACCATGGCCGCGAAGGTGGACCGGCCGATCATCTTCCCCTTGTCCAACCCCACGGCGAACGCCGAGGCCCGGCCGGCAGATCTGGATGCGTGGACCGATGGCAAGGTCCTGGTCGCGACGGGCTCGCCCTTCCCACCCCTGCACCGCGACGGCGCCGACGTCCCGGTCGCGCAGTGCAACAACGTCTACGTCTTCCCGGCCGTGGGACTGGCGGTGACCTCGGCGCGGGCGAACCGGGTGACGGACGCGATGATGCGGGCCGCGGCCCGCGCGCTCGGTGACGCCTCCCCGGCTCTCGAGGACGCGAAGGCTCCGCTGCTCCCGGCGTGGGCGGACGTTCGGGACGTGGCCGATGGCATCGCGCTGGCTGTGGCGCGGCAGGCCGTCGCCGACGGTGTCGCACCGGATGCCTCCGACGACGATCTGCGCACCGCGATCCGGGACACCCGATGGACGCCCGGCTACTGAGCGACAGAGCGGCTGTTGAGCGTGGCTGAGTCGCCCTGGAAGGCCGCGCCTCTCAGCGGGCCGCTGCGGCGCTCGCGGCCGGCATGGGAGTGGGCCGGTTCGTCTACACCCCGATCCTCCCTCTGATGCACACTCAGGCGGGCCTGTCCGCCGACGCCGGCGCGCACCTGGCCACGGCCAACTACGTCGGCTATCTCGCCGGGGCGCTCGCCGGCATCCTGGCCCCGGCGCTGGTCCGTTCCCGCATCGCGCTGCGCGGGTCCCTGGCTCTGCTGACCGGCACCCTCGCCGCGATGCCGCTCATGCACACCACCACCGCCTGGGGCCTCCTGCGGCTGCTGGCCGGCGCGGCGAGCGCCCTGGTGTTCGTCGTCGCCGCCGGATCCCTCCTCCACCACCTGCGGGATCACCCACCTCACCTGTCCGGCTGGGCGTTCGGCGGGGTGGGAGGCGGCATCGCGCTGTCCGGCCTGCTGATCCTGCTGCTGCGCCCCGTCGCCGACTGGCGGGCCGCCTGGTGGGCCGCCGCCGCTCTCACGACCGCGCTCGCCGCCGCCTCGTGGAACCTGCGACCCGAGGAAGCGCCGCTCGCTCCGCCGGCGAAGGCCAAGGCGAAGGGCAACGGCAACGGCAACGGCAAGACGAAGGTCAGCGGCACAGCAGGCACACACCGCCATTTCGGTGCGCTGCTCGTCAGTTACACGCTCGAGGGCGTCGGCTATATCGTCGCCGGAACCTTCCTCGTCGCGGCGATCGGGCAGGGATCCGAGGAGTGGGTAGGCAGCGGCGCCTGGGTCCTCGTCGGGCTGGCCGCCGTACCGTCCGCGGCCCTGTGGGCCCGGCTCGGCCGCCGCTGGTCGCGCCCGGGGCTGCTGTTCACCGCTCTCCTGATCCAGGCGACCGGCATCGCCTTGCCTGCCCTGGTCGGCGGGACCGCCGCCGCTCTCGTCTCGGCGGTGCTGTTCGGAGCCACGTTCATCGGCGTCAGCGCGCTGGCCCTGGCGGCCGGAGCGCACCTGCGGTTTCCCCGCTCGGTAGCCCTGCTGACCGCCGGATACTCGGCCGGCCAGATCGGCGGACCGCTGCTCGTCGCGCCCTTGCTGCACCACGGTTATGACCGGGCGCTTCTGCTGGCCGCCGCCGTCGTCCTCGCCGCGGCCGCGTCCGCCGCAGTGCTGCGCATCGGCTTCCCCCACCGCGTAGTCACGGAGGGAGGACGCGCAGCCCCCACCGGACCGGAAGCAGCGACCGGGACGACCCTGGTCGCTACGACCGCCTCCGACACTCACGCCCCGCGCTCACGGGCGCTCGGGCACAGCCGGGGCGAGGCCGGCCGACCATAAGCGGGGGCTGACCGCAGGTCCCGCACTGTGGCTGCCCCCACCCGCGAATGGGCAGCCACCCCGAGTGACCTTGTCGTGACGCCTGCCTAGCGTTTGCTCCATGCCACCCTCCCTCATCACCGCGACGCTACGCAGACGCACCGGCGTGGCAGCTCTGTTGACGGCTCTCGTCGTGCCCGTCGCCCCGGCCGCCGCCCAATCGCCCGCCGCCGGACGGCACGCCGTGTGCGAACCGCGCGACGAACTGCGTCAGTCGCTGCGCACGCTCATCGACCGTGACCGGATCACCGGTGCCGCGGTCCTGATCACCGACACCGCTCCGGGAGCGCCCTGCGAGGTTCGGGCCGAGACCGCCGGGACGGCCGACCGGGCGACGGGCCGTCCCATGAACGCGACCGACCGGTTGCGTGCGGGCAGCGTCACGAAGACGTTCACCGCGACCGTCGTACTCCAACTCGCCGCCGAGCACCGGATCGCCCTCGATGCCCCCGTAGACCGGTACCTGCCCGGTCTGATCCGGCGCAACGGCTACGACGGCCGCCGCATCACCGTACGACAGCTGCTGCGGCACACCAGCGGTCTGCCCGACTATCTCGACGCCCCCGAGTGGGAACACCCCGAACGCATCCGCTACCGCCACTTCGAGCCGCGCGAACTCGTCGCCCGCGCCCTCGACCTGCCGCGCCCGAGTCACACCTGGCACTACGCCACCACCAACTACCTCCTCGCGGGCCTGATCATCCACGAGGTCACCGGCCGCTCCCCCGAGGCGGAGATCACCCGCCGTGTGATCCGCCCCCTCGGTCTGCGTGACACGTACTGGCCCGGGGAGGAGACCCGCATCCACGGACCGCACTCGCGCAGCTACTTCACGGCCGAGGACGGCCGCCTCGTCGACGGCACCGCATGGAACACGACGTTCGGCGGGGTCGGCGGCGCGCTGATCTCCACACCCGCCGACCTGACCCGGTTCAGCACCGCGCTCCTCGGCGGTGATCTGCTGCCCGCGGGCCAACTGGCCGACATGCGGCGCACCGTGGCCGCCGATCCCGACCGGCTCTGGCCCGGTGCCCGCTACGGGCTCGGCCTGATCTCCTCCCCGCTGCCCTGCGGCGGCCTGTGGTGGGGCCATGCGGGAACCGTGCCGGGAGGCCACCGGGCGCTGACCGCCGTGGGCCCCGGCGGGCGGAGCGTCGCCGTCGCGCTCAACCAGGTACCGGCCACGCTCCAGGCCGAACAGGACTTTCTCGACGTCGTCCGGACCGCCTTCTGCGAGGACCCGCCTTCGAAGGAAGCGACGACGCACCCGACAGAAGGGAAGCATCAGTGATCCGCTCAGCCCACTCGCCGCGAAACGCCGCCAGGTCGGCGAGAAAGGCGGCCCTGGGGATGGCCGCCACCGCACTCGCCCTGACCGCGCTGCCCGCCACCGCTCTCCAGGCCCGAGCCGACACCCACCCGCTCGCCTCCTATCACCATCAGCGTCTCGGCTGGAAGAGCTGCGTGCTCGGCCCGAACGACACGACCGGCAAGGAGCTCGAGCAGGCCGGCGCCCAATGCGCCGACGTGACCGTACCGTTGGACTACAGCGACCCCGACGGCCGTACGATCACCGTCGCAATCTCCCGGATCCGCGCCACCGACACGGGCCACCGCGCCGGACCGCTGCTGCTCAACGGCGGCGGACCCGGCGGGCAGACACTCGGCGACCCGCCCTGGGTCCGCAAGGCGATGAAGGACGTCGCCGCACGCTACGACGTGGTGGGCGTGGACCCCCGTTTCGTCGGCCGATCCACCCCGCTGGACTGCCACTGGCCGACCGGCTCCGCATTCCGGAGCGCGGGCGCGGACCGCGCCGGTTTCGACCGCATGGCGGCTTTCTCCCAGGACCTCGCCCAGCGCTGCCGGCAGCACGCAGGCGACGTCCTGCCGTACGTCACCACCCGGAACACCGCCCGCGACATGGACGTCATCCGCGCCGCGCTCGGCGAGCGGCGCATCTCCTATCTGGGGTACTCGTACGGCAGTTACCTGGGCGAGGTGTACGCCACCATGTTCCCCACCCGCACCGGCCGGGTCGTCCTGGACGGTGTCATCGACCCGGACCGCTACGGTCCCCGGCTCCTGCGGGGCAGCGAGAAGGCCAACCGCCACGCCCTGGAGGGATGGGCCTCATGGGCTGCCGCCCGTCACACGACCTACGGCCTGGGCCGTACCCGTACAGCGGTACTGGCGACCGTGGACCGCGTCCAGGCCGCCGCCACCCGCACACCCCTGCGGCTCGCAGACCACCGGGTGGACGAGCACATTCTTCCCCTCGTCCTCTTCAACGGACTCTCCCAGGACGATGACGCCGCCTACGCGGACTTCGCCCGGGGAGTCCAGGACCTGCGGCGCGCGGCGAACGGACACGACGTCGCCCCCTCCCCCTGGCTCGCGGGTGTCCTCGACTTCGAACTGACCGGCACCGACTCCGCCTACGGCAGCGTCCAGACCGCGATCCTGTGCGGCGACGCCGCCGCCCCGAAGAACCCGGACGTCTACTGGCGCGATGTCCAACGTGCACGCGCGCAAGACCCCTTGTTCGGCCCCGTCACCAACAACCTCAATCCCTGCGCCTTCTGGGACCCGCCCCGCGAGCAACCGACCGGCATCAGGGCCGACCTGCCCGCCCTCCTCGTCAACGCCACCGGAGATCCCCGCACCACCTACGACGGCGCCGCAGCGATGCACCGAGCCTGGCCCTCGTCCCGCCTGGTCACCCTGCGCGGCGCTGACCAGCACGCGGTGTACGGCGTCTACGGTTCCTCGTGCGTCGACGCCACGGTCAACGCCTACCTCGCCACCGGGCGTCTGCCGGCCAAGGACATCAACTGCGACGCACACCCGGTGAGCGCCTCTGAGCACGACTGATTTCCGGCTCTCGCAACCACGACCCGGTCACCACCTGGCGCGCAGCACACCGTCGCTGTCGGGCAGAGCGGCGTGGAATAGCGGATGGCGATCGTCGAGGGCCAGGGGCAGGAAGCAGGCCGCCTTTGCCCCCTTCACCAAAGCGGTGAGCTGTCGGTGGTCGGTCTCGTCGACGGTCACGTGGCGGATTGTTCCGTTCGGTTCTTCCCAGACGAAGTCCACGGTCGCGTACTCAGGATACGAGGCGAGGACCGCGTCGACATCAGGGGCAAGGTCCGGCCAGATGGTCAGGAGCGCGCGGGGCCCGAGCGCGGCGCGGACGGTGTCGAGGTTGTTCTCGGTGAGGCGGTGCCAGCGGGTGGCGTTGCCGAGGTAGGTCTCTTCCAGGAGGAGCGTCTGTGGTGCGGCCAGTTCTGCGCGGACTTGTAGCCAGAAGTCTTCGTCCGCAGCCTGTGTCACCTCGGGTTCCTCCAGGTCCGCGGCGTAGGGCGAGGCCGTGATCGGTTGCGCGAACAGGCCGAGTTCACTGGTTCGGGCAACGGCTGCTTCGCAGGCCCGGTCGGTGCCGACGTACACGTACTGATCCCATCCGACGTGCACGGTGAACGTGTTCTGTTGCTCAAGTCGGCACCAGGCGCCCTGGCCGCGGAGCATGACCCGGATCAGTTCCAGTGCGACCGGCATGGAGACCTCGGCACCGTCGTGGTAGCCGGTGAGGTCCGGCGGGAACAGCCCGGCGAGGCCGTGTCCGTCGACCGGCGCCTCCAGGCCGAAGTTGACGAAGCCCGCGACCTGGGGTTCGCGAATCTCCAGCCGGTCGATTCCCGAGTCCCGCGCGAAGGCTGCGATCGCCTCCAAGTAGGCCGCTTCGACCGGCCCGTGGTCGCTCTCCGTGTCCTCGGAGCCGTTGTAGCGGCCGTGCTCGTCGCAGTGGGCGGGGTTGTACTTGGTTATCTGGTGAGCGAAGGCCGACGGCACGCTGCTCCCTGGTTCTGAAGGAAAGGGGTGTCAGCGTAATGCGTCATGATCTCCCGCCGGCCGGCGTCAGGGTGCGCTCTCCTGATTGCTGCGGTCGCCGCTTCCGAGCGGCGTCAAGATGAACACCCGTACCTGCCGACGGCTGCGTGTGGCGTACGCCGGCCTCGGGGAACATCGGTACAGCGGTTATCGGTGAGAACGATCATGGTCGTCTAGCACAGTGATCCACTTCGCCGCTGAGGTTCGGTGAAACGCCTCCAGGCCTGGTCCGGGGCTGGCTACCGGTCCGGCTCGTGCCGGTGGAGTTTCTGAGTGATGAGTTCTTTCCGCTGTTCATTTCTGTCTCACGGAGCCTGTGGTTCAGTCTCGGTGACGGGTGGGGGCATGAGGCAGTTGGGCTGACGGGAGTGCGCCGTGGCCCCGGAAGGGATCAGGGTGGAACTCGCCTTCGTACAGTCGGGGTTGCTGGGCCGGTACCTGGACAGTGAGGTGGTCTCGGCCGAGGAGGTGGCCGCGCTGCTGAAGCGGCGGGGACTGCTGGATGGCATGCCGGTGTTCCTGGACGACGAGACGATGATGCCGCTGCCCGCTCTTTCCGAGTGGGGCCGGTACCTGTCCACGGGCCTGCTCGACGAGACCACGCTGCGGGACTACGGGCGGATGGCAGCCCGATTGGACGGACATCTCGCCGGCTTGGGCAGCGATGTCCTGTCCGCGACGGAGTCCGACCTGGTCGCCTACCGCAACTGGCGGCGTCTGTGGCAGAAGAAGCCGGTCGCCGCCAGGACCTGGGGGAAGGAGGCATCCATCCTGGATGATCTCTACCGCTTCCTCGTCGCGCGCGGCTCCCTGCCGGCCCAGCCGGTGCGGCTGGCCGCCCGGGGCCGAAACGCCCTGGCTCCGGGCGTCCGGTCGAACATGGACATCCGGCACCTGACCTTCGAGCAGTACCGGTACTTCCGCGATGTCGGCCTGGGCGGTCAGCTGCCGGACGAACAGGTCAACCGGGGCTACCGGGGCTGGGCGCCGTTACGCAACCGGGCCGGATCAGACCTGGCCTTGGGTACGGGGGCGCGATGGCGCGAGTGGGCCACCGTGCTGCTGCCCGAGATGGGGCTGTGGCCCGGGATGCAGGGCGGCAGCGCCGAGTTCGAGGTCCAGGCGTGCGCGAAGTACGGCAAGGCCCGCACCCTCTACGTCCCCGAAGACGCTGCCGCGTCCGCTGATCTGTTCTGCATCCTCGAACGTCCAGATATTGTCCGCGCCGCCGCCAGGACCTTGGAGCGCAAGGCCCGCGACCTGTTCGTCGTCGCTGAAGTTGACGTCGCCGGTGGTGTGGTGCGCGGAACGCTGGACGGTGTCGACCGCGAGTTTCGTATGTCGGCCATGCCCGCAAAGCTGCGGCGGATCACCGTCTACGAGGGCGAGTTCGGGTTGGAGACCCTCACCTTGTTCGTCTGTCGGGGTGGGCTGATGCCCGGAGCAGACGCCTGGAAGGGGTACCGGCACCGAGCCTGGGAGTGGATGACCGCCCTTGCCGACTCCACTACGCCGCACCTGCCCGCGCGCAGGTGGAGATGGCACGACCTGAGGCACACTCACGCCCTGCAACTGCTGACCTACCTGGAGAACCTGATGGACGGCGAGGAGCCGGACCAGAAGGCCCGCAGTCGCCGCCACCACTCCTATCTGACTGGCCACATCCGCCATAACCCCCTGCTGATCGTCAGTCGCAGACTGGGGCATGCGGATCCATCGACCACGTATGAGTATCTGCAGTACACAGATGATCTGGTCAACGAGTTCGAGGCTGCGTTTCGGGGCTGGGTGGGCGACGACGACGCCACCTACGCCGAGATCGCAGCCCACGCCCTCGCGGGCGCCGCTGTCAGTACGACCGGCGGTCGGTGACGGTGGGGCGGACCAAGCAGGAGCGGGAGCGCCTCCTCGCGGCCTTGGAGAACCCGGTGCCGGCGGGCGGAGTCGGGCCCCGCGTCGTTCAGATTCCCCGGAACCTGCTCTGCATCGATCCTGCGGCCTACGTCTGTTCACGGTTGGCCGGGGAGTTGGCGGACGAGTGGGTCGAGTACACAGCGGCCACCGCCCTCGGGCGGCAAACGAGGAGCTACCGGAAGGCGATCGACAGTCTGTGCCGGTATGTGGACACGGCTCTCGGACCGGCCGCCGAGAAGGCGAGCCTGAGCGATGCGGATCTGTTCGACACACTGGTGGCCTGGGAGACCGCCCTGCCCGAGGACCTCGGCCCGGGATCCACGATTCCTTCAGCGCTGGCTTCGGCAATGCACTTGCTGATCGTGCGCCGTGATGACCACCAGGACCGGGCTGTTGCCCCCGCGCTGGCCCGCCTGGGTCGCCGCCCCGTGCTCATCGGCACCGGCGAGTCGACGGAGCGGGACGAGTTCACGCGGAAGGAGAAGCGTGCCCTGGTCCGTGCCGCCTGGCAGAGCGTTCACGCGACCCGCAAGCGCCTGGACGACGGCTGGGCGCTTGCGGCAACCGGGCGCCATCCCGACCAGGGAAGTTGGACCAGTATTCCGGACCTCCTCTGGGGCCTGGCCCACGAGCAGATCACCCCTTGCGACATGCGCGACACGATTCCTGCTCTCCGGCAGTGGCCAGAGCCCCTGCGGGCTCTCGCCGCCAGACCCGACGGGACCTCCAGCAGATCCATGGCGCGGTCCCAGCTGTGTCGTCGTCTCATCGCCCAGTTGTATCCCACCACCCTTGACCTGCAAGCCTTCCGTGTTCTGCTGATGGACGCCACCGGGCACGCCTCCGAGGAGGTCACCGCCTTCGGTGAGTCGGACGTGGAGTTCCTACCCAAAGGCGTTCGCCTGACCCTGCTGAAGCAGCGCGCGGGCTGGCGCCGCCACCGGGCCTTCCGCGACCAGGCCCCCGTCGCCGTCGCGCCCGAGCAGGACGACGAGCCGGACGGGCCGGTCATCCTGGACATGCCGCGACGAGAGGCGAGCGAAGTGGTCCGCCAACTCCTGGACATCACCGCGCGCGTCCGCCCGAAGGCCGCTGACATCACCGACACCCTCTTCGTCCACGCCACGGTCCAGAGCGGCTACGGCCTGGTCTTCGACAGGTGGAACCCCAATGCCACGAGCGCAGGGTTCGGGCATTGGATCGAGATGATGGGCGTCGAGATCAACGGCGACCGGCACATCGGACGTCTGCGCAAATCCACGAAGGTGGAGAAGGCCATCGTCACCGAAGGGCGGATCAGCGCGGCCGCGGACGACCACACAGAGGAGACCTTCGCCGGGCACTACGCCCAGGGCACCACGCTGCGGATCATGTCCGGCCGCACCATCGCCACCGCTCAACAGCACTGGTTCGACCAAGCCCTCAACCGGGTCGACGGCCCGACCATCCTCGACGACGCCGAGGACGAGGTCGACAGTGACCTGCTCCAGGCCACCGGACTCTCCTTCCAAGAGGCCGAGGACATCATGAACGGCCAGCTCGACATGGGCGTCAGCCACTGCAGGAGCCCTCGCCAGTCGCCCTTCGGACGTCCGGGGGAACTGTGTCCGGTCGCGCCCCTGAGCTGCCTGGAGTGCGGAAACGCCTGGATCCTGCCCTCCAACCTGCCGCAGCTGCTGCTGTTCGGGGAACACCTGGAACGTGTGCGCTCCCTGTTGCCCCCGCACGCCTTCGACAGGGTCTGGGGACAGCGCTGGACGAACCTGCGCGCGGTGCTCGCCGACCGCACGCCCACCGAGCTCGCCCAGGCCCGCGAGCACATCGAAACCGGCCGGGTGGCCCTGGACCTGCCACTGAGCGCATACACGGAGTTCGACGCATGACCCAGCCTCTGCCCCAACAGCGCCGCTCGTCCCTGTTCCGCGACGACGAACCCGTCCTCCAGGGCCGGGCGCTCCTGCCCGACGCCAGCGGTCCCGTGTTCGGTGACCTGGAGGTATGGGACTTCACCACCTCGCTCAAGCGTCCCGCGAACGTGCACGTCAGCGGCTGGAAAGTCTGCTTCAGCAGCGAGTTGGAAGACCCGTACTGGAATCTTCTGGCGCGCGAGTTTTTCATGGCGCTGTCCAACCCGCACCACCCGGCCGTTCTGCGGCGTGGCGTCGTCCTCGGCACCCCCGCTGACCCGCAGACCCTGATCCAGCTCGCCTCGCGCCTGCGGACACTGGCCCGATGGGGACACAAGAACGGCCTCGCCCCTCAATCGGGCAGCTGGACTGCGGACGACCTGCGTCAGCGCATCCGCGACCTGGCCGCGGACGGCACCGCCAAGGCCACAGTCGCGGGACATGTGACAGCGTTGAAGACCCTGGCGATGGTGGAGCCCGCCCTGAGCCTGCCCTGGCCCGCCGGGGATCCCTGGCCCGGGCAGAGCGCCAGGGCAGTCGTGGACCTCACCGCCACAGCTGAGATCTCCACGCCCGTGGTCCCCCCGGAGGCGTGGTTCCCCCTGATCCGCGCCGCCTGGGCATACATCCACACCTTCGCCCCCGACATCCTTCGCGCCGACCAGCGGCTACGCGAGCTTCGCACCGTCGCCGAGCCCTCAGTCAAGGGCGCCGACTCCCGCCTGCGGGCCTGGCTGGCCGATCCCCGGAACAACGTCCCCGTCCACGCCGCGTCCGTCGAGGGACAAGCCCCACGGGTGAACTGGCACCTGATGACCCTGCTCCTCGGATATGAAGGGCATCGCGACACGATGCTCACCAACAAGCCCAGCAGGACATCGACGGGGCGCCGGGCTCTGATCGAGAACGCGGTGGCCACCGGCCGCTTCACACCCCATGCGTTGACCGGGGAGCTGGTGCAGGTCACCCGGCAGGACGGCAGCACGGGCCCGTGGCACCCCGGCATCGGCCCGCGGGCACTCATCGAGCTCAAGACGGCACTTCGTGATGCGGCATTCTCCCTGGTTGTGGGCTTGTCCATGATGCGCGACTCAGAAATCCACGAGATCTTGCGCGAGTCCGTCGTTGAGCACTACAGCACCCCAGCGATCGCATCGACCGAGATCAAGGGAACGGCTGACCGCCCGGGCGAGCACTGGTGGATCGCCGACCCGGTCGCCGAGGCCCTCGCCGTCGCTGAGGCCGTCTCCAGCCACCCCGATCGGGTCTTCGCTCCCGTCCACATCACGGGCCCGGACGGCACCATCGACGGCGTCAAGATGCTGGAGTCGTTCGTGGCAATCGTTAACGCCGGCTGTCGCTGGTCAGGGCTCGACGAGATTCCCCCGGCCTACATCCGACCCCATATGTTCCGCAGGACGATGGCGATGCTGACCGATCAGTTCCCCGGTTCGGAGATCGCCACCGGCATCCAGCTCAAGCACCTTGCCACCCGCGCTCTGGCCAACGCCAGCACCCGCGGCTACGCGGCCTCCGACAAGAACTGGGCAAGATACCTGCAAACCGCACTCGACAGCGCCAAGTTCCGCAAGATCAAGGACCTTTACCAGCGCCACACCGCCGGCGAGGAGATCGGATTCGGAGGCGGAGCCGACCGCGTCAAAGACGCCTTCGACAAGATCACCGCCACCGTCAAGGCCCGCAACGGAGACGCCCGCACCGCCGACAGCCTCCTGCACTCCGCGCGCATCCACGTCCGCTTCGGCGCGCTCAACCACTGCACCGCCGACCACGCCAACCCCGTCGGCGCTGTCTGCCTGGACAACGCCGTCGTCCCCGAAGGCCACGTCGGACCCCTCCACGAACGTTGCCGCCCCGACCGGTGCGGCAACAGCATGATCACCTCCGATCACCTGCCCTTCTACAACTCCCACGGGCGCAGACAACTGGAGATCATCAATAACCCACGCATTCCGACGGTCCGCCGCGAGCTCGCCGAGCGCGAACTCGACACCACCAATCGGGTTCTCGCGATGGCGAAGGGGGCTCACCCGTGACCGACCCCGCCAGCGTCGCCCCTCAGGACCAGGTCAGCCCGAAGACCGCAGCCGCTCTGCGCAGCGCGATGACCCGTCTCCTCGAAGGACGCCCAAAGCGCACAGACGGCCGGCTCACCAAAGAGAACCTCTACAAAGAAGCCCAGGTCAGTCGCGCGACCATGAACCGGGCTCTGGCCGTTCTAGCCGAGTGGGACGCCCACATTGCGGCCCACGGCAAGACCACCCCCGGCGAGTCCCAGCGCGATGCCGCCATCGCCGACCTCAAGAAGCGCCTCACCAAGAAGACTCAGGAGTGCACGCTCCTGGAGAACAAGCTGAAGGCCGCAGCCACCGCTATCGCCGCCCTCTACCACGACAACGAAGCCCTTCGACAGCAGCTGAACCGGAACGTCTCAGCCTCCGTCACGCCCATCCGGCCCCGCGGCCCCCAGCGACGCCGCTGAGCTCTTCTGGAGCCTCGTCGTTCCAGCCCGCCTGTCTCATGAAACGTGTCGAGTGCGGAGAGCTTCACTTATAGGCTGCGCTGCATGATTGTCCTTGACAGTAATGAGATTCGGCTGTTTCTGCCCGGAAGTGCTGCCCTTCAGCAGCTTACGGCAATCGCCAAACGGGCCAGACATACGATCGCTACAACCGACATGGTGCTTCGCGAAGTAGTTCGCCAGCACCATGCAAGGGTCATTTCTGTCGCTAAGGCGCTGGCTGATGCGCAACGCGAGTTCAATGACGCTGGCACCTGGATGGAGGGGCGCGCCCAAGTTCCTTTTCCCGATGGCAGATCTCGACGCTTTTTTGCCAACCGGGAAGTCAGGAATTTTGAGGAGGCCATTCGCAACGCCTATCGCGTGCTACCAACGCTTCCAGAGGATGCTTTGACGGCGCTCCAATGGGAGGCGGACCATCGGGGGCCTTGCCGCAACGGATCTGGTGCCCGGGATGCATCCATCTGGCTGACGGCGGCACGTGCTTGCGGAACGCCCGACTTGGACGCGTCGGGTCGACCGCTGCCAGTCATCTTCGTCTCACGGGACAACGACTTCTGCGTTCCCGGTGATGCAACTTCACTCGCTAAGGAATTGCGCTCAGAGAACACCGAACGCAAAATGATGACCCTCAAGAAGGGGGTTATGGAAGTTCTCGCAGACCTCGGATTCCCAAAGCGACGCGTCGATGCACAGGCAGTCAGCAGTCGCCTTGACTTTCAGAATGCACTAGTTGATGTTGCCGTGGACAAGGGGAACCTGTCCCCCCGACACTTGGACCGGATTGGCGAAGCGGAAACTGTATTCCACCTCCGTAAAGGCGCAGAGGCATACAAATGTCAAAGCGATGAGGTGACTCTGACCAGCATCTCCGGAATATGGGGCATCCGATTCGTGATTGAGCGCCTCCCGAGGCGCCCGGATGGCCGCGGGGGCGGTCAGAGGCTCTTGGGTGCTCCCATGACCATCGAGGCGACTGGGCTGATAGTTGAAGATCATGAAGAGCACTCAGTGACGATCGATATCGTCCCTGCCGCAGTCTGGTGAACCAACGGGCTGCGGCTCGCTCTGCCTGTGTCCTGCCCAGCGCTGGGTTCCATTGGCGCTGGGCTCAGAGGGTCCCGATGCCATCGCCGAAGCCGATGGGTCATGTCTCATGAGACACCTGCAACGCGAAGAAGACGAGCAGGCCGAGGCGTACGGGACGTTCGCCGAGGAGCCGACGAGGCCCGAGCTGGAGCGGTTCTTCTTCCTGGACGACGTGGACCGGGACCTGATCGCCTTGCGGCGGACGGAGCATCACCGGCTCGGGTTCGCGCTCCAGATGTGCACGGTTCGGTACGTCGGCCTGTTCCTGGAGGACCCGCTCGCGGTGCCGTGGCCGGTGGTCGAGCACCTGGCCGTGCAGCTCCGCATCGAGGACCCGTCCGTAGTCAAGCGGTACACGGAGCGGCGCCAGACGCTGTACGACCACGCGTGGGAGATCCGGGACGCCTACGGCTACCACCCCTACGAGGACGCCGAGTGGGGCCGTCGGTTCAGTACGTTCCTGCACGGACGGGCGTGGACGCACGCGGAGGGCCCGAAGGCGCTGTTCGACCACGCTGTGGGCTGGTTGCGCCGTCGCCGGGTCCTGCTGCCCGGGGTGTCCGTGCTGGCTCGGCAGGTGTCAGAGGCGCGGCAAGTCGCGGAGAAGCGCCTGCACGCCACGGTCGCGGGCGCCGCCCGCCGCGCGGACCCGGCGCTGCCCGGGGATCTGGTGGCGACGCTGAAGACGCCGGAGGGCTCGCGGTTCTCGGAGCTGGAGCGGCTGCGCCGGCCGCCGACGCGGACGACGGGCACGGCGTTCGCCCGCGCGCTGGAGCGGGTGGACGAGATCGGCGCGTACCGGCTCGGGCGGCTGAGGCTGTCGCAGATCCCGCCGAACCGGATGGCGGCGTTGGCCAGGTACGCGCTGGGGTCGAAGGCGCCGTTGCTGGAGCGGTCGGCGGAACCGAAGCGCACGGCGATGCTGACCGCGGTGATGCGGCACCTGGAGGCGAAGGCGATCGACGAGGCTCTGGACCTGTTCCAGGTCCTGATGGCCACTCGGCTGCTGAACTCGGCGAAGCGCAAGACGGAGAAGGAGCGGCTGTCGACACTGCCGCAGTTGGAGAAGGCTTCTCGGGTGCTCGCGCGGGCGGCGAAGGTGCTGTTCGAGGAGCTGGAGCTGGTCGAGGAGCAGGAGACGGACCTGGACGTGGCCGCGCTCTGGGCAGCCGTGGAGGAAGTCGCGCCGGTCTTCCGGCGCTGGCGCGGCGGAAGGTCGGGGTCAAGCCGCTGCTGCCGCGCGAGGTGGGCGACAAGCTCGTGCCGCCGGCGTGGCGCAAGGCGGTGTACGCCAACCCGGATCTGCCGCAGGGCGCGGTGGACCGAGACGCGTACGTGGTGTGCATGTGGGATCCGATGGCAGTTGACGACAGGGTTAGATGACGCCCGAGGTCCGATGTGGCGGCAGAAGTGGGGAACAGCGTGGCCAATCTCGTCTACAAGCGGGTGTCGACCGACCAGCAGTCCACCGCCCGCCAGGACCTCGTCCTGGCCGACGCCGGCATCGAGGACCCGGTCGTCTTCGAGGAGGACCCGGGCACCTCCAGCCGCCTCCACCCGCTCCAGCGCCCGAAGTTCGGCGAACTGCTCACCTACGCCCGGTCGGGCGACACCGTGCACATCTCCGAGATGTTCCGCCTCGTACGCGGCAACCAGCACATCCTCGATGTCCTCGAAGTCCTGCACCGCGACCAGCTCGCCCTGCGCATCCACGACGGCGCGTTCTCCGCCATGGACCTCACCGCCCGCCACCCGCGCACCGGCGAGCTGCTGTCCACCGTGAAGTTCATGGTGCAGACCCTCGCCGCCGCCGGCGAACTCCAGCGCGACCTCCAGCGCCAACTGACCTACGACGGACTGCGCGCCGCCGAGGCCAAGGGCAACAAGGGCGGACGCCGTCCCGCCCTTGCGGGCGACACGATCACCACCGTCCGCACCGCTTTCCTGGAAGGCCAGTCCATCGCCGCCCTGGCCCGCGAGCACAACGTCAGCCGCGGCGCCGTACGCACCGCCCTCGACGACCTCCTGCCGGAGCATGTCGCCGCAGCCGAAGAGATGCCGGCGCCGGAGCTGTCGGTCACCCTCGACATGCCGGGCAAGGTTGCCGACTTTCTCCGGGCGGCCACCCTGGAGCCTGTCGAGCGAGCCGCGCTCGACCAAGGGGCGACCGTCCGGCGCGGCCAGGGCTACACCCTGCGCGTCAGCGCCGTCCCCGCCGTACACCGAGGGCTCCTCGCCCGCTGCCAGCCGCTCGACGGCGTCCAGGGCGTCCCGGCGGTTCCGGCCCAGCGCAAGGCCCGCCGCGATTACGAGAACCGCGTCAGCACCCTCACGCCCTGAACAAGATCGTTCTCACCGATAACCGCTGTACCGATGTTCCCCGAGACCGTACGCGTCGGAGGAGGCATCAGGCGCAGGATCCGTTCGCGGGCGTCGTTCTGCTGTTGCGCTGTGAGCAGTCGGGCCCGGACCGGGATGAGGTGTCCTCGGAAGTCGAGCGCACTTGCGGCTGACCCTCCGGGTTCTCCGGGAGCTGCCAGTCGCCGTCGCGGTCGTCCTTCGCAAAGCGCGCGTCGAGGTCCGGGACGTGCAGGAAGCAGGCCAGCGCGGTGGCGGCCTGGAAGACGTCGATGGCGCGCTGGGTCATCGGCATGCCCAGACGCAGGAGGCGGGGATTGACTCCGCTCTGGATCGCGTCGACGAAGGGCCGCAGCACCTGGTCGTAGTGGGCCAGTGCGGCCGGCAGTTCGCCCGGGTGCCGGTTGATCTCACCGGCCAGGACGTGGGCACCGACCAGGCCGCCGGAGACTCCCATGCCGCTGTAGGGCGACGCGCAGTGGGCGGCGTCACCGGCCAGGACCACACGCCCCTCGGACCAGGTGTCGGTGCGGACCTGGACGATCTCCTGGGAGTAGAAGAACGGGCTTGTCTTCATGCCCTCGATGAAACGATCGGTCTGCCACCCGGCGTCGCGGAACCTGCTCGCCCAGAACTCCTGCTGCCGCTCGACGGGCGCTCGGTGGATCGCCGAGGCTTCCTCGGACTCCTCCCGTAGGACGAAGTACGCCTGCGTCTCGGTCGGGTTGTGGCTGCGGCGCATGATCTGGCGGCCGCCCGGGACCATGTAGGTGTCCCGGACGGTGCTGTCGGACGCGATGCGTGGGACGAACCAGTAGGCCATGTGGATGCCGACACGCCAGTACGGGTCGCAGCCGGCCGGTAGGAGCGCCCGCCGGATGCGTGATCCCTGCCCGTCCGCGCCGATCAGAAGGTCGTATGCGCCGGAGGACCCGTCGGAGAAGTGGGCGGTGACCGTGTGTTCGTCCTGCTCGAAGCCGTCCACGCTCATGTCGAAGACGTACTCGGTGTCGTCCTTGGTCGCGTCGTGGAGGATGCGGACCAGGTCGCCGCGCATGATCTCGTACTCGGAGGTGAGGGTCTGACGTCCCTTGCCCGAGGTGTTGGCCATGATCGTCGCCCGGGCCCTGCCGCGGGAGTCGACGAAGGCGACACCCGTCTCGTCCACGAGTCTGCCGCGGACGGCGTCGAGAAGCCCCATCCGCTCGACGGCCTCGACGCCCTGTCCTCGCAGGTCGACCTGGGCCCCGGCGTCCCGCAGCGCCGGAAAGCGCTCGACAACGGTCACCCGGTGGCCGCCGCGCGTAAGCCAGAAGGCCAGAGCCTGCCCCGCGACCCCGCCACCGGCGACGAGGACCCGCAGGGACTGCGTGCCCGATCTCTCCGCCTGCCCATCACTCCAAAATCTATCAGTGAAAGATTCCTTTCGAGAGTCATCTATCAGCGATAGATTGTCAACGTGACCAAGATGAACCGCGAGACTGTCATCGCCGAGGCGCTCAGCCTGCTGGACGAGGTCGGGCTGGACGCCGTCAGCACGAGACGGCTGGCGAAGCGGCTGAATGTGGAGCAGCCGTCGCTCTACTGGTACTTCCGCACCAAGAAGGACCTCCTCGCTGCCATGGCGGCTGCGGCGATGGCACCGCATGCGACCGCCCCCCTGCCGACGCCCGAGGACGACTGGCGCGACTGGTTCCTGGACAACACCCGCAGCTTCAGGCGCACCCTGCTGATGCGCCGGGACGGCGCACGGCTCCACGCCGGCAGCACTCCCACCGGCGACCTCGACCGGATCCACCGCAAGATGGACTTCCTCACCGCCTCCGGCGTGCCCGAACGGGATGCGCAGATGGCCATGCTGGCCGCCGGCCGCTTCACGGTCGGCAGCGTCCTGGAAGAACAGGCTGATCCTGGCCCCGGCGACGGCGCGGAGCCACCGGCCGGCGTGCCGGCGATCGATCACGAGTCGGCGTTCGAGGCGGGCCTCACCCTCATCCTGAACGGCCTCGTGCACCGTGTCGGGGAACGGCGGACGTGACCGGGACCGCCCGGGGCTCTCGTGATCCGGCGCAACCGGGACCGCCCCGGGCTCTCGTGATCCGGCGTAACCGGGTCCCGGAGGCATCGAGCTTTCGCCCTGGCCGCAGAAAGGGTGTGATGACGGTTCATGAGGAAGGCCATGTTCTGCGGCCGGGTGGGCTGGGTGTGAGGCTGGTCGAGGCGGGGAGGGAGTCGCCTGGATTGACTGGAAAGAGACCATGCGTGTGGATGAGGGCGTTCGGGCCACTCTGCGGATCCTGCTGGAGCACCTTGTTGCTGGTGTCGAGGAAGAGCAGATGGACCGCGCTCGCCGGGAGTTCCTCACCCGCGGATTCACCAAGATCTCCTTCCTGGCGCCGGAAGAGACAGAGAACGCGATCGCCGGCGAGATCGAGTCACTCGTCGAAAGCCACGGCGTACGGCGCGAGATGCGCTTCGACGAGACCGGCGGGACTCCTCGGCGGATGCGCAACGTCCGCCACCGGGAGATCCGGGAACACGGCTCCGTCATCCCGGCCGTATATCGATCCGCCGAATTCCGGGCGGCGCTGAGCCGTGTCGCGGGCGAGCGGGTTCTCGAGTGCCCGTACGAGCCCGAGCAGTACGTCATCACAGAGCTCCAGCATTCCGGCGACACCCACAGATGGCATGGGGACGATTACGGCTTCGCAGTCGTGTGGGTCGTGGACTGCCCACCTGTCGAACACGGCGGATTCGTCCAGTGCGTGCCCCGGACCCACTGGAACAGGACGGGGCGCCCGAGGGCGGGGTACTCCAGGGCGGGGTACTCCAGGACAGGGCGCTCCACGGGACTGCGTCGTCGGGGATCCGGATCAACTGCGTCGCCCTCGGCGACACCCGCACGCCATGCTCGCCCGGGAGGCCCGCCAACTCGGCCGGTCGGACGCGGACTTCCAGGAGCCGTGCTCACGATAGATGGCGGCGGCACCCTTTAACGCCACGGATGCTGGTGGCCCTGGCAGGTGGCCAGGCGTTTGCCGTCCGGGACGCCGAGGAAGCCTCCGCCGACTCCGAGGCGTTACAAGGCTCTGGACATGCCACATCTTGTCAGGCAAGTCAGCGCTTGCCTATGGTGGAGGTGTGGCTGACGACCTGTTCAAAGCCCTGGCCGATCACACCCGCCGGCTCATCCTGGACGAGCTCACGGACACCTCCGGGCAGACCCTGTTCGAGATCTGTGCGCGGCTGAGCATGAAGCACCGGCTCAGCATGTCGCGGCAGGCCGTCTCCCAGCATCTTGCGGTGCTGGAGGCTGCCGGTCTGGTCGAGACCAGGCGGGAGGGCCGCTACAAGTTCCATGACCTGAACACGGCCCCGCTGCGGGAGATCACCCGGCGGTGGCCCGTGTCCGACCCCTCCGAAGCGCAGGAGAGCACCTCATGAGAATCCACCTGACCAGCCTCTTCGTCGACGACCAGGCAAAGGCCCTGCACTTCTACACCGAGGTCCTCGGCTTCGTGAAGAAACACGACGTGCCTCTCGGCGAGACGGACCGGTGGCTGACCGTCGTCTCCCCCGAGGAGCCCGGCGGCACCGAACTCCTCCTGGAACCGGCCGGCCACCCCGCCGCCAGGACCTACCGCGACGCCCTCACCCAGGACGGCATCCCCCTCGCCCAGTTCGCCGTCGACGACGTCCACGCGGAACACGCCCGACTGCACGGCCTCGGCGTCCGCTTCACCCAGGAGCCCCTCACCATGGGCCCGGTCACCACCGCCGTCTTCGACGACACCTGCGGCAACCTGATCCAGATCGCGACCGTTCCGGCGTAGAGCGACGCTCCAACGGACTAGGTCACACGCCTGAACTCGCCGCCCGTCAGGGCCTGGGGGAGGTCTTTCTTCGCTGGTCACCGCCCGCCGGACAGGATCCAGCCGGACGGGTGGTGGGGAGAGTCGGTCAGGCGCGGGCCGCCGCCGCGGCGACGATCCAGTTCCGGAACTCGACGGCGTAGTGCCGCATGTGGTGCTCCAGGACGTGCTGCGGGCAGGACCTGGGGAAGTAGACCGTGAGGTTCGCGGTGAACCCGTCGGCGGTGTCACCGAACTGGATCAGCGCCCGCCCGACGACGGTGCCGTCCTCCAGGAAGAGGTTCGAGGACATCTTGCGCGGAAACTCCGCCTCCGGAAGGAGCTCGGCCGCGTCGTCGGCCCAGGCCATCTCGGCCGTGCCCCAGCCACCCATGTAGAACGAGCAGACGTGGGGGCCGATGTTCTCCACCACGCGCGCCGATGTCGTCGGCGCCCATCACATAGTGCTCGGGGTGTGCCGCGAGAAGCGGGCGCTCGTCGTCACTCTTGAAGGCCCCGTCCATCCAGTCCAGGAACTCGGCCGAGCTCATGCCACGCGCCTCGAGCACCGTCGTACCCGCATGGAACTCACCGTCGGAGGTGCGCGCACATTCCCGCAGGAAGGCGTTGCCCTCCTCGATGTCCGCGGCCAGCAGATCGAGCAGGCCCTGGCGGCCCAGCAGCGTCCTGAAGCGGTCGAGGGCCCGGCGCGCGTAGAACAGCTCGAAGTCGTCGATGCTCCCGCCGGTGGGCCCTGCCGCGAGCGTCACGGTCACTGCCGGAGAAGTCTGCTTGTCGGTCATGGTCATACCCTCCTCATGATGCGAATGTGAACTCGCATTCGCATCGTGAGGTTACGCAGAGAGGCGCACCCCTTGTCAACCGCTCCGGCCCCCACCGCCGCCGATACGATGCGGGTCATGACCAACCAGCACGACCGCCCTGCGCCGTATCGGGAGCCCCAGCAGGCGCGCAGCGCCGCGACCCTGGCTCGCGTGCTGGAGGCGGCCGAGGAGATCGCCGTGTCAGCCGGTCTGGAGGAGCTGACGATCTCCGGCGTAGCGGATCGCGCAGGCGTCTCGGTCGGCACGATCTACCGGCGCTTCGAGGACAAAGAACAGCTGGTCAACGCCCTGACGGAGCGGATGCTGGACCGGCGTGAGGAGTATGTGGCCGATCAGCTGCGCAAGGCCGAACCGTCCCTCTGCGGCGTCATGGACGCCTACGCGCACGCCCTGCTGCGTTCCTTCACCGACAGCACCAACCTCTTCCCGGCGCTGCTGCGTGCACGCGGGACGAAGCCTCCGGACCACGGGGGCCGCACCATCACCGAGATCCACCGGCTCCTGCTCGAAGCCGCGACTCCCTACGAGGACGAGATCCGTCACTCCGATCCGCAGGCAGCGCTGGACACCGCGGCCCGCGCCGTCCTCGGCGCCTGTTTTCACAACTCCGTACGCCCCGACCCGGTGATCGGTGACGTGGCGCAGCGCCGGTACGCGGACGAACTCAGCGACATGGCGATCGCCTACCTCGTCACACCCGGCCGCCGGGGCACCGCCCGCACCTGAGAGCCCGCCCCACCTCTCGCCAAAAGCCCCGCAACCCGACGAACATCGTCGCCATTCGACACATGCGGCATAGACACATGCGGCCGGTCGGATCTGTGGGGGTGGTGTTGTGCGCGGGATGCAACCGTTCGACCCTATTGAGAGGAAATGGGTACTGAGGGCCGCACAGTGCCACCGATCAGAAGGGTGCCGACGTCATGGAGCTCAAAGACGAACTTCCTCTCGACTACAAACTGGCTCAGGTCTACCGCTGGGGTGCCGCCTTCTGCGGCGTCGTGCTGCTGGTCTTCGGCTGTCTCGGCTTTGCCGACCAGTTGAGTCCCTTCGACACGGACGGCAGCCGGATCGGCGGCATGAGCACCAATGGTGCCCTCAGCCTGATCTCGGTGATCGTGGGTCTCGCCCTCATCGTCGGCGGAATCATCGGGGGCAACTTCGCCTCGACGCTCAACATGGTCGTGGGCGCTCTGTTCCTGGTCAGCGGATTCGCCCACATCTTCATCCTGGACAAGGGCGCGAACGTGCTCGGTTTCGGCATGACCAACGTCATCTTCAGCTTCGTCATGGGGCTGGTCATCCTCACGTTCGGCATGTACGGCCGGGTGTCCAGCCGGCTGCCCCACGACAATCCCTACTGGCGCCGGCGCCACTCTCCGGAGGCGGCGCACGGGACGGGTCCGCGGCCCGCTCTGCGGAACGGGCCGCCCGTCCCGCTCACACCGGGCGCACCGGAGCCGCGTGTGCAGAACCGCTCGACCTGACCGGCGCCGACCGGCTCCGTCACTGCGCTTCGGCCGCGGCGATCCGCAGGCGCAGGCGGTTGAGGCCCCTGCGGGAGTGACTCTTCACCGTCCCCAGGGGCCATCCGGTCACGTGAGCGATCTGGGAGTGTGAAAGGTCGCTGTAGAAGGCGAGTTCGAGAACGCGCCGCTGCGCCGCGGGCAGCAGCGCCAGCTCATGACACACCATCACCTGGTCGAGCACCTGCCGCGCCATGGTGTCCGCAGGTGCGGTGAGACCGAGGGTGGCCTGGGCCGCCGACACCAGATCGGTGCGGCGCGTACGTGCGGTGAGGGCATCGGCGATCTTGCGTCGGGTGATGCCCACGACCCATCCCGCGAAGGCGCCGCGGTGCGCGTTGTACCCGGCGCGCCCGCGCCAGACAGCCAGGAAGACCTGTTGCGTGACGTCCTCGGCTTCGCGTGCGTCGCCCAGCGCCCGGTAGGCCAGGGTGTGCACGAGCGTGCCCCAGCGCCGGTAGGCGGCTTCCAGGCACGCCTCCTGCCCGCGATGCAGGCCCGCGGCGATCTCCTCATCGGCCAACGACTCTTCGACTGGAGCCCACAGGCGGTCCGCGGGCTGCTGCAGGGTGATCTGAGCGCGCATGGGGCCGTGCCCTTTCGTCGCCGATCAAGTGATCTTCACTGTGCCGACCCCACCGCCTTCGTTTCGACTCGCATCGAATCTGCATCGTTTACTCCGCCTGCTCCGTATGCTGCGGGCGCGGGCCAAGGTACGGCTACATGCGTCTGCGGATGGCCTCCCAGACGTCTGCGGGCGGCGCCACCGCGCCCATCGGCCCCGCCCGGCCGGCCTCCAGGATCCGCAGGAACGCCTCCAACGCCGAGCGGCAGGTCTCGCAACCCCGCACATGCTGTGCCGTGGTCTCATACGTCTCGCTGCCGAGCGCGACGAGTGCGAGATCTCCGGACGACGGGTGGTGGATCTGAGACGCGGCTGACATCGGTCACCTCTGTAAGCACGGGCGGACAGCACAAGGCGAAAGCTGCGAAACGGACCAGCCGTCCCTCAAGCGTTCGGCCGGCCCCGGTGCTTCAGATGCGCCCGCTGCCGGAACTCCCCTTCGAGTGACCTACCGCCAAGGACGCATCGCTTCTGCATCGATAAGCTTGGTTCATGAGTGCCAGCGACATTTCTGCGGAATCGCTCCCGACCCCGGACCTTCACGATGCCGGTATCACGTCAGGAGCACTCGCCCGCGAACTCGGCATCTCACCGACGACCCTGCGGTCCTGGGACCAGCGGTACAGCCTCGGGCCGACCCGGCGTGAGCGCGGCCGCCACCGCCGCTGGTCACCCCAGGACATCGCCACGGTGCGAGACATGTGCCGGCTCACGGCCTCCGGCATCCCGCCGGCAGAAGCCGCGCGCACGGCGAAGGCGCGCGCAGAGCAACGACAGCTCCCGGATTCGACCGCGACCACTACCTTGATCGCCGCGGCCGCGCCTCCGCCTGACGAGGCGCGCGCGTCCGCTTCCTCCGGCCTGCCGACCGGTGCGACGCGTGCCGGATTCCGCGGTCTGGCCCGTGCCGCTCTGCGGCTGCAATCCGCCGACATCGAGGAGCAACTGAACTCCTACGTCCAGGAACACGGCGTCATCGCGGCATGGGAAGAACTCATGATGCCGGCGCTGCATGCGGTCGGACGTAAATGGGAGTCGGCCGGAGACCGCTACGTCGAGGTCGAACATCTTCTGTCCTGGCACGTCTCCACCGCCCTGCGCCGGGCACAGGCCCTCCCGGAGCCCGCGCGGAAGCGCCGGAACGACCCTCCCGTTCTGCTGGCCTGCGTACCGGGCGAACAGCACACCCTGCCGCTCGAGGCGATCCACGCGGTCCTGTCGCAGCGCGGAGAGTCGGTACGTATGCTCGGCGCCGCGCTGCCTGCCGAGGCGCTCATCGCAGCGGTGCGCCGTACCGGGCCCGCCGCCGTAGTGCTGTGGGCGCAGACGCGCTCCCTGGCGAGCACGCCACTGGCCCACCATCTTCTGCGTCTGGCCTGGGGAGCCAATGGGGCGCGGCAACAGGCTTCCGTCGTTCTCGCGGGGCCCGGCTGGCGGGGCATGACGGTCGAGGGCTCGGTGCAACCCGGAGGGCTCCGCGAGGCGGTCGCACTTCTGGCACCGGCGCGCCTTCCCGCCCGTGCCCTGTGAGACCCGCTCGGACCCGTCCGCCGGCCTGCTAGCCGTGGTGCGTGGCGTCGGTGGTTCCCTTGACCATTCCTCTGGTCGAGGGGTGGGCGTGGGCGGCTTGCAGGAGCGTCGCGGCGCCGCGGACCGCTGCGGTGTGCGGGGCGGGGACGGGCTGGACGGGAGCCCGCAACCGGTCGGTGAGGTGATAGGTGATGTCGGGTCGCAGAGCACCCCCGCCGGCGAGGAGTACGCCCCGGCGAAGCGCGTCGAGCGTCTGGGAGGTGTGGTCCTGGTCCAGCATGCCGGTCACCATGGTGACGACCGCCTCGGTGATCCGCGCGGGTGGAGTGAGACTGTCCAGGTCGCTGGTGCCCAGGGCGGTGCAGCGCGCGTCGGTCACCGCGCCGTCGGCAAGGAGCGTGACTTCGGTGAGGTGGGCGCCGATGTCCACGACGAGGAGGGGGTGGGCGAGGTCGGCGTCTGCGGCCACGGCCACGGCACGCGCGGTGGTGACGGTCAGTACGGTGCGCGGCCGCAGGATCTCGACCGCGGCCCGGGCCTCGGCCCGGTAGGCGATGCCGCCCAGTACGGGCGTGGTCAGGATGAGCAGGGGGCGGCCGAATCGGGGCAGGCGGTGGCAGAGCAGCCTGTCGAGCATCCGGGCCGTTCCAGGGGTGTCGACGATGGTGCCGCGCTGGATGGGATAGGTGGCGCCGCTGCCCGGGAAGGTGACGGTGGGCACGTCGAGGATCATTCGCCGCCCGGACGTCCAGGCGCGGGTGCGGGCGCTGCCCAGGTCGAGGGCGATGCCGGAGCACCGCCGGCACCACGGCCACGAGCGGTGCCGGACGGCCGCGAGACGGGGACGGGGAGCGGCGGTCACCGGTCGGCCTCCCTGACCTGCTGGCAGCGGGCGCAGTGGCGGGCCTGCGGCACGATCATCAGTCGTTCGCGGTCGATGGGCCCGCGGCACAGGTGGCAGGCGCCGTAGCGGCCCCGGTCCATGCGTGCCAGAGCGGCTTCGACGTCGGCCAGGACCATGCGGGCGGAGGCGGCGAGTTGGACGCGGACCTCTGTCTGGGAGGGCGCCTGACGGGCGCGCAGCGCGTCGGCGCGGGTTGCGGCGGCAGTCGAGAGCTGCTGGAGCTGATCCTGGCGGAAGAGGCGTTGCTCGTTCAGGTTCTCGCGCAGTGCGGCGAAGTCCTCGGCCGACAGAGTCGTGGTGCGGTCGTCGATGATCTGATGGTTCACCAAGTCACCCCTTAGGCAGGGCGGAAGAGGAGGGCGGAGGGGCGGTTGTCAGGCGGCGTTGCGCTGGCAGGGGACGCAGTACGGCGTGTAGGGCAGGATTTCCAGGCGCTCGACGGGGATGGGTTCGGAGCAGCTCCGGCAGATGCCGTAGCTGCCGTCCTCGACGCGGGCGAGGGCTGCCTCGATCTCGGTGAGGACCCGCTGGATGGTGTCTTTCTGCGCGGACATCACTCCTTCCTCGGTGTCCGGGCCGGTCTCGTCGATGGCCTGTAGCTGTGTGGCGCGGGACGTGCGCTCGTGTTCGAGGCGCTCGCGGGCCTCGTGCGGGGACAGCCGCTCGAGCCGGGGTCCGGCCTGGGGCGTATCGAGCGACATGGTGGGCCTTCTTTCGGGGAGCCGGTTGGGTGTGATCGCCCTCAGGAAGGGCGGTGCATGGCTCCACCATGGCCGTGATGCCGCGCGAAGCCCATCGGGCGCGATACCCATCTGTGGCGGGCCCAGGACCCGCCGCGGGGTGGGCGGTTCAGGTCCGGGAAATGGGCATTGGAGCCCATCGACGGCGGCAGCAGGAGCGGGCAGCCTGGACAGCAGTCCGGTCAAGACCTATGGACGCGGCTCACGCTCGGGGTGTGCGGTGACCGACAGTAGAGACAAAGCTGTGTCGCACCACGAAAGGCGTCATCCCGGTGTCCTTGTTCTGGCGGATCTTCGCGCTCAACGCGGTCGTGCTCGGCAGCGCCACCGCGCTGCTGCTGTGGGCTCCGGTGACCGTTTCCGTGCCGGTGGTCCTGACCGAGGCGGTCATCCTCGTGGCCGGTCTGGCCGTCATGCTGGTCGCCAACGCGGCCCTGCTGCGGATCGGCCTGGCCCCGCTGGACCGGCTCACGCGGCTGATGACCACCGTCGACCTGCTGCACCCCGGCCACCGGCTGCCGGAACGGGGACGGGGAGAGACCGCCGAACTGATCCGCACCTTCAACGCCATGCTCGAGCGCCTCGAACACGAACGGGCCTCCAGCAGCGCCCGCGCCCTGTTCGCACAGGAGGCGGAGCGGCGTCGTATCGCCCAGGAACTCCACGACGAGGTGGGGCAGAGCATGACCGCGATCCTGCTGGCGCTCAAGCGGGCCGCCGACGACGCGGAGGAGCCGCTGCGCGGTGAGCTGCGCCAGGCGCAGGAGATCACCCGCGGAAGCCTGGACGAGGTACGGCGTCTGGTGCGTCGGCTGCGGCCGGGGGTACTGGAGGACCTCGGTCTGGTCAGCGCCCTGACGTCACTGACCAGCGAGTTCGCCACCCACGTGGGGCTGCGCGTGGTGCGGCGCTTCGAGACCGGCCTGCCCGTGCTGGACGAGCAGACGGAGCTGGTGCTGTACCGCGTCGCCCAGGAAGCCCTGACCAACGCGGCCCGCCATGCCGAGGCCGGCCAGGTGGAGGTGGGCCTGCGCCACACCGGTGAGGCGGTGGTGCTGGCCGTCGTCGACGACGGCCGCGGCACCGGGGCCACCCGTGAAGGCGCGGGAATGCGCGGCATGCGGGAGCGGGCCCTGCTCATCGGAGCCACCCTGGACGTCGTTTCACAGCCGCAGTCCGGTACGACCGTCCGGCTCACCGTGCCCCTTGTCAGGAAGCAGCCATGACCACGCCCCACACCTCCGTGATCCGCATCCTCCTCGCCGACGACCACGCGCTGGTACGTCGCGGGGTGCGCCTCATCCTCGACCAGGAGCCGGACCTCGAAGTCGTCGCCGAGGCCGGGGACGGCGCGCAGGCCGTCGAAGTGGCACGCACCCATGAGGTCGACCTGGCGGTGATGGACATCGCCATGCCCCGGATGACCGGCCTGCAGGCCACCCGCGAACTTCTCGCGCTGAAGCCCGCGGTGCGCGTGCTGATGCTGACGATGCACGACAACGAGCAGTACTTCTTCCAGGCGCTGAAGGCCGGCGCCAGCGGATATGTGCTGAAGTCCGTGGCCGACCGCGACCTGGTGGCGGCCTGCCGGGCCGCCATGCGCGACGAGCCCTTCCTGTATCCCGGCGCGGTCAGCGCGCTCATCCGCAACTACCTCGACCGTGTCCGCAACGGCGAGGAGCCTCCCGAGCAGGTGCTGACCGCACGCGAGGAGGAGGTCCTCAAGCTCGTGGCCGAGGGGCACTCCTCCAAGGAGATCGCCGAGATGCTCTTCATCAGCATCAAGACCGTCCACCGGCACCGGGAGAACCTGCTGCACAAGCTCGGCCTGCGTGACCGCCTCGAACTCACCCGCTACGCGATCCGCGCCGGCCTCATCGAAGCCTGAGAGCCGGTCTTTGCACAGGCCGGCCGTCCCGGCCCGCTCATCAGCCAGGTCCTTGAAGGTCCGAACCTCTGCGGCAACGCCGCCCGTTGCCACGGAAGGGACATGAGGGATGGCCCGCTGCGCGCAACCCGTTCGGCGCCCGCGCAGCCCGGGCGCGGCAGCGGTGTGGGCCGTCCTGCTCGCCGTCCTCGTCACCCTGCTCGGCCCCGACCTGGGCAGTGAGCACCCCCGCGCGCTGCTCGCGGCGCAGGTGGTGTCGGCTCACGGCGAGCCTCAGGCGGACAGCGCGGAGCCGGGCGTCTCCACCGCGGCCGTTCGCGGCCCGAGGGATTCCAGCGGTGAGCGTCACGCTCCTCCGGTCGCCGCCCCAGGCGCATCGTCTGCAACAGGGACCGGTCCGCTCCAGCCTGCGCAGCCGCCCGTCGCTGCGGAAGGCCCTCCCGCAGCGCGGCAACCCGCACACGGTCACGGGGTGCGGGCGCCGCCCGCGCTCTCCGGCATCTGAACCTTCCCTCTCCTTTCTCGACTGCGGTCACTGTCCTGGCCGCGGTGTGCCTGCCGGAGGCCCCTGTGAACCGATCCCACCGATCCCGACGCATCAGAGGGCTGATCGCCCTCGCCGCTGTCGCCCTGTCCCTGTATGTCGCGCTCACCGTGCCCGTCCACCTCGGACTCGATCTGCGGGGCGGTACCCAGATCGTGCTGGAGACCCGCCCCACCGACGCTGCCGACGCCGACGGTGAGGCGACGGACCGCACCGTGGAGGTGCTGCGCGGCCGTATCGACGCGCTCGGTGTCGCCGAACCCTCCATCGCCCGCTCCGGCGACGACCGCATCGTCGTCGAACTGCCCGGCCTGCAGGACCCCCGCAAGGCGGCCGAGGTGCTCGGCCGCACCGCCCGGCTCACCTTCCACCAGGTACGCGGCACCGCAGCCGGCGACGACGCGTCACCTTCGCTGCCCGAGCGGCAGGGCGAGCAGGTGAGAGCCGACGAGTCCGGCCAACTGCTGCGTCTTCAAGCGGCGTCGCTGACCGGCAAGGACGTCAAGAAGGCAGCCGCCCGCTTCGATCAGCAGGGCGGTGCCGGATGGCACGTCACCGTCGACTTCGAGGGAGCGGGGAAGGACGGCTGGGCCCGTCTGACCGGCGAGGCCGCCTGCCATGCGGCCGGGGATCCGGCCCGCCGGGTCGCCATCGCCCTCGACGACAAGATCATCTCTTCGCCGCAGGTCGACCCGTCCGTCTCCTGCCGCTCGGGCATCGGTGGCGGTTCCACCCAGATCACCGGAACCTTCGACGACCGCGAAGCCAAAGAGCTGGCCCTGCTCATCAACGGCGGTGCGCTGCCGGTGCCGGTCGAGACCATCGAACAGCGCACCGTCGGCCCCACCCTGGGCGTCGAAGCCATCACGGCCGGCGCCTGGGCCGCCGCCATCGGCACTGCTCTGACCTCGCTGTTCATCATCGCCGTCTACCGGATCATGGGCGTCCTCGCCGCCGTGGCACTGGCCTGCTACGGGCTCATCTCCTATGCCGCTCTCGCCGCCCTCGGGGCCACCCTCACTCTGCCCGGCCTCGCCGGCTTCGTACTGGCCATCGGCATGGCCGTGGACGCCAACGTGCTCGTCTTCGAACGCGCCCGCGAGGAGTACACCTCCCGGCACCGCTCCACGCCACGGTCGTCCCTGAACTCCGGGTTCAAGAAGGCCTTCAGCGCGATCGCCGACTCCAACATCACCACTCTCATCGCCGCCGGCCTGCTGTTCTTCCTCGCGTCCGGACCTGTGCGCGGGTTCGGCGTCACGCTGGGCATCGGTGTCCTCGCCTCCATGCTCAGCGCACTCGTCATCACCCGCGCCCTTGCCGACTACACCGTCGGCGGCCCCGGCCTGCGCCGCCGGCCCCACCTCACGGGGGTCGCCCACACCGGCACCGTCCGGGCCCGCCTCCGCCGTACGAACCCGAACCTGATGCGCCACCCGCGCCGGTGGCTGGCCGTCTCCGCCGCTGTCCTCGTCCTGGCCGCGTCCGGCATCGCCGTGCGCGGGCTCGACTTCGGCGTCGAATTCACCGGTGGCCGCCTCATCGAATACACCACGGCCTCCCCTGTCGACCCCGACCGGGCCCGCGCCGCGCTCGCCGACGCGGGATTCCCCCGAGCCGTCGTCCAGACCTCGGGCGAGCATCAACTCACCGTACGCACCCACCACTTGAGCAACACGCAAGCGGCCGCCCTCACCGACGCCGTCAATGACCTGGCCCACCGAGCCGACAAGATCCGCGACGAGGCCATCGGGCCCAGCCTCGGCAAGGAACTGCGCCGTGGCGCCCTCATCGCCCTCGTCGTCGCCCTCTGCACCCAACTCGTCTACCTCGCCGCCCGCTTCCGCTGGCTGCTGGGGACCTCGGCGGTCGCCGCCCTCGCCCACGACGCCGTGATCCTCATCGGCGTCTTCGCCTGGCTCGGCAAGCCCATCGACGGCGTCTTCCTGGCCGCGCTGCTGACCGTCATCGGCTACTCCGTCAACGACTCCGTCGTCGTCTTCGACCGGGTCAGAGAGATCCGTCGCCGCGACCGCAGGACGCCCTTCGACCGCATCGCCAACCAGGCCCTCCTGCAAACCCTGCCCCGCACCGTCAACACCGGCATGGGCGCCGCCTTCATCCTGACCGCGCTGGCCGTCCTCGGCGGCGACACCCTGACCGACTTCGCCCTCGCCCTCCTCATCGGCCTCGCAGTGGGCACCTACTCCTCGATGTTCACCGCGACACCACTGGCCATCGAACTGCACCACCACCGCGGATAGACGGCGTTCGCCGCCCATCGACCAGACGGGTCCGGGTCTGCGCCGGTACACGCCGTGCACCACGCGGCCGAGCCGGCGAGGCCGCCCGTCCGTGCATGCGGACGGGGCGGCCACGGCGGACGTCCGCCGCGGCTCCGGTTCGGGCCGGCTGAGCGCACCCCGCGCCGGGTGCGCTCCTCCCCCGCCCCCTTCACCCTGCGCGCCGCCCGCGTCCCGCCACCGCCGCCGCGACGGTCGCCGCCGTGCCGACGACCAGCGGTGCGATCAGGGCGACCGGCAGCCATCCGGGCACGTCCGGGTCGGGGGTGGTTCGCCACAGGACTCCGCAGCTCACAAGCAGGGAGACACCGACGCAGGCGTTGAACAGCAGGAGGGCACGCGCCGTGCGGCGGGCCGCGGTACGGCTCGCGGGCCGGTTGAGGAGGGAGGCGGAGGCCCCGCCGAAAGGGGTGCCGCGTTTCGTCAGTTCGTCACGCGGTGTCACGCGCAGGCTCAGTTCGGCTCCGGCGATCATCATCACCGTCACCCCGGCGTACAGGAAGACCAGCAGGAAGGCGCTGCCGACAGAGCGGTCGGTCCAGGCGTCCACGCCGCCGGTGCCGATGTGTTCCGGTATCCGTTCCGGGAGGTCGCCGTAGCGCACAGTTCCCCAGACGCCCATCGCGGCGAGGAGGACGACGCTGGGCAGCAGCCACAGCCGGTAGGGCGCGGAGAACACCATGACACCGATCATCCGGCACGGGGCCGGGGCCCGGAAGACCGTGATCGCCGCAACCCGTTCAGGAAGGCCCCGGAGCCGCGGCGCTGATGTCGTGGGCCCGGTCCAGCCCCAGGGCCCGGTTGAGGCGTCCTGAGACACGGGTCGCCGTGGTGCGGGGAAGGATCCGGGCGGCCCAGGTCATGGCCCTCAGGCCGGTACGCCCCGGGTAGGCGTTGACGGCTCCCCTGGCGAACGCGTCGAGGGTCCGGGCGGCGACCGCCTCGGGCCGGTCGGTGAAGGCCGGCTTCATCGCGGCGGTGGTGCCCTCGAAGAACGAGGTGGCGGTGGCGCCGGGATGGGCCGCCATGACCCGGACCCCGCTCCCCCGGAACTCCTCGGCCAGCGCCTCGGTGAAGGACAGCACGTACGCCTTGGTGGCCGCGTAGGTCGCCTGGTACGGCATGGCCTGGAAGGCGGCCGTGGAGGCCACGTTGATGATGCCGCCGCTGCCCCGCGCGACCATCTTGCCGCCGAGCGCGTGGGAGAGCCGCGTGAGGGCGACGATGTTCAGCTCGACGCTGTCGATGTGCCGGTCCTGCGCGGAGCCGAGGAACGGGCCGACGGCGCCGGCGCCCGCGTTGTTGACCAGCAGGTCGACGGCGAGCTCCCGCCGGTCGAGCGCCGCGACCAGCCGCGAGACGCCGTCGGGAGCGGCGAGGTCGGCCACCTCGGTCGTCACCTCGGCGCCGTGCTCCTCGCGTACGGAGTCGGCGACCCGGCGCAGCGCGTCGCCGGAGCGGGCCACGAGGACGAGACGGGCGCCCCGCCGGGCGAGCTCCCGGGCGTAGGCCTCCCCCAGGCCTTTCGAGGCGCCGGTCACCAAGGCGGTGATGTTGGAGTAGCGGGTCATGCGGAGTCCCTTCGTTCCACGGCGGTCCGCAGCCGGACGCGCCGCCATTTACTTCGAGGCTCGAAGCACCTTGCCGCAGGAAAAGGTAACAGCTTCGAGTCTCGAAGCAAGTGGTAATCTCGGACCATGACCGACCCGCTGCTGGAATCGGTGGTGCGCGCCAACCACGAGTTGTTCATGCGCACCAGTGACCGGGTGACCCGGCCGCTCGAGGAGCTGGGTCTCACCCTGGCGACCGCGCAGGCCTTGTGGGCGATCGACCCGGACCGGCCGCCGCCGTCCATGAAGGTGCTGGCGGGCCGGCTGTACTGCAACGCGCCCAACCTGAGCTTCGTCGTGAACCAGCTGGTCGACCGTGGACTCGTCGAGCGCGGCACCGACCCCGCCGACCGGCGGGCCCGGGTGGCCGTACTGACCGGGCGGGGCCGGGAGATCAGGAAGCGTGCCGTGGATCTGCTGCTGCGGCAGAGCCCGTTCGCGGAGTGCGAACCCGAGGAGCTGCGGCACCTCGCCGAGCTGCTGGAGCAGGTATTGGACAGATCGGCCGACTGATCTTGTCCGCTCCCTCGGCGCCCAGGCAGGCTCCGCACCCAGCGGCGCGCCGGTCAGCTCGGTACAGGAGTTGCCGGCCCCTCACTCGCGCGGCATCAAGGCAACACGTGCCCGGCCGTACGGAAGAGGCGGTACCACTCCTCCCGGGTGAGCGGGAGGTCCGAACCGGCGGCGGACTCGGCGACCCGGCCCGGGTTGGTGGTGCCGAGCACCACTTGCATGTTCGCCGGGTGGCGGGTGATCCACGCGACGGCGATACCGGTCGGCGTCACCTCGTACTTCTCGGCCAACTCGTCCAGGGCCTCGTTCAGTTCGGCGTAGTTCTCGCGGTCACCGATGAAGACCCCGTCGAAGAAACCCTTCTGGAACGGCGACCAGGCCTGCAGCGTCATTCCGTTCAGGCGGGCGTGGTCCAGGAGGCCGTTGTCCCGGTCCACCGACTGGTCGAGGCCGGCCATGTTCGCGGCGATTCCCGAAGCGATCATCGGGCAGTGGGTGATGCTCAACTGCACCTGGTTGGCCACCAGCGGCCTGCGTACCGCCGTCTTGAGCAGTTCGATCTGTCCCGGCGTGTGGTTGGAGACCCCGAAGTTCACGACCTTGCCGGCCGAGTGCAGTTCGTCGAAGGCGGCTGCCACCTCCTCCGGCTCGACGAGCGTGTCGGGGCGGTGCAGCAGGAGTACGTCGAGGTAGTCGGTGCGCAGGGCCGCGAGCGACTCGTCGACGGTGCGCACGATGTGCTCCTTGGAGAAGTCGAAGAAGCCGGGCCGGATGCCGACCTTGCTCTGTATCAGGATCGACTCGCGCTCCGCGCCGGTGAGTTTGACGGCCTGCCCGAAGCGCTCCTCGCACGCGTGGCGCGAGGGGCCGTAGATGTCCGCGTGGTCGAAGGTGTTGATCCCGGCTTCTCGGGCGCTGTGGTACAGCCCGCGGACGGCCTCGTCGTCGAGTTCGGCGATGCGCATCAGGCCCAGAACAACGTTCGAGGCCTGTAGTTCGGTCTGGGGGAAGGAGATCGTTTTCACGCTGCCATCTTTCCGAACGGGCCGACGTGGCGCCAGTAGCGCTTCCGTGCCAGGCCGGATCGGCCGGGACGCGGCATACTGAAGGTAGTTCTGAGGCTTGGAGGACTCCATGATCGTTCTCGGACTCATCCTGCTCATCATCGGCCTGATCGCCGGCATCTCCATCCTGTGGACCATCGGTGTCGTACTCGTCGTCATCGGTGCGGCTCTGTGGGTGCTCGGTGCTGTCGGCCACGCGGTGGGCGGCCGCAAGCACTACTGGTGAACGCCCGCCGCACGATGTGGTCGATCATCCGGCCGGGAAGCGGCCCGTTCGCGCCGTAGTGGGGCGTTCCAGCACGGCCCAACAGCCCCCCGGACCGCCTCGGTTCACCCGGCGTGACCCATACGGATGGAGCTTTCTCCGTCGTCACGGTGCTGTCTGGCCGACGGGCGTCTGCTCCTCCAGGGCGGCGCGAAGGCCGCGTTCCGGCACCGTCCGCCCGGGTACGCGCAGGGCGGTCCGGCAACCGTCGGACAGAGCCGATCCGGAAGGATGGCACGTCATGACCGCAGCATCGCCCGGCGGGTACTCCGAATCCGTCCCGGCCCGGGACACCCGCACCACAACGGTCGCCCGGACGGAGACCAAGCCGGCTTTCAAGACCACTGAACTGATGGTCTACGTCGCCTCGGTCATCGCAGTTCTCATCGCCTCCCTCGTTGTCGGCGACGGCGACAGCGGAGTGGATCGCTTCCCTGCGGACCGGGCATGGCTCTACGTCACGCTGCTCACCATCGGCTACCTGCTGAGCCGTGGGCTGGCAAAGAGCGGCAGCCGCGAGGGCGGACGCGACCCCCGCATGTGAACACCGTGCACCGTCGATGAGTGTGTCGCCGCAGGTGATCAAGCGGCCCGACGGGGCACCGGCTCGGCCGGCGCCCCGTCTCTGGTACCGCGACCCGCACTTACCGCGACGGAGCCCAGTTGCTCCGCGGCGTCGTTCTCGTAGCGCACGGTGGATTTCTCATCGGTGCTCCGACCCGGCGCCTGCCCACACCGTCGGTGTCCGGCCCGCCCATGGACCGGCCTGTTCCAGTTGGCCGGCGAGACGGTACAGAAGGTTCTCGCAGCCGTGACCGGCGGCGAACTGCATTCCGATCGGCAGCCCCGTCCCGGTGTCCGCCGCCACGGGGATCGACATGGCGGGCGTGCCCGCTACGTTGAACGGCACGGTGAACGGGGAACGGTCGAGGACGCGACGTATCCAGCCGAGGCCGTCCAGCGCCTCCGCGCCCTCGGCATAGGTGCCCAGGGGCACGGGGAGCTCCGGCAGCGTCGGGGTGAGCAACATGTCGTGCGTGTCGAAGAAGCGGGCCAGGCCCCGGGCGACGCGGTTGCGGATCGTCAGCGCGTCGACGAACTGGGGGCCGCTGACCCGCTGCCCGTAGTGGTAACCGGCGAGGGTCACCGTCTCAAGGGTCGAGGTGTCGACGGGCCGGTCGAGAGCGGTGGCCAACCCGTCGACCGAGGCGGCGAGGTTGGCCGTGAGCAGACGGGCGTTGGCCAGGACGAACTCCTCCCAGTCGGCCCCGAGGCCGACCGTCACCTCCTCCACCCGATGGCCGAGCGATTCGAGCAGCCGCACGGTACGGGAGAGCGCGTCGCTCACGGGTGGGGTGGTGCGGCGACCGCCCCAGGCCTGGCCGAGGACACCGATCCGCAGTGAGCCCGGATCGCGGGTGACCTCCTCCGCGTACGGCCGGGACGGCTGCTGGGCGAAGTACGGATCGCCCGGCTCCGGGCCGCTGATCTGGTCGAGCAGTACCGCGCTGTCGCGCACCGTGCGGCTGACGCTGCCGTGCACGGCCAGGCCGCTGAAGACCTCGTCGAAGTCGGGGCCCATGGAGACCCGGCCGCGGGTGGGCTTCATCCCGAAAAGGCCGTTGTAGGCGGCAGGGATACGGAGCGAGCCTGCCGCGTCGGTGCCGTGCGCGAGAGGCACGACTCCGGCGGCAACCGCCGCGGCCGCTCCCCCGCTGGATCCGCCCGCACTGCGCTTCAGGTCCCACGGGTTGTGGGTCGCGCCGTACAGCACCGACTCCGTCGTGATGCTGTAGGCCATCTCCGATGTCGCGGTACGCCCGAACGTCATGAGGCCTGCGCGACGGAAACGCCGCATCAGGGAAGAGTCGTCGCGCGCGACGAGTCCGGCGGCGAGGCGGCTGCCCATTTCCATGCGCCGCCCGGCCATGGAGACTCCGATGTCCTTGATCAGAAAGGGGACGCCGGCCAGCGGGGCGCTGCTGCCGGCGTCGGGGGCGTCGTCGGCGGGCCAGGTCTCCACGACGGCGTTGATCCGCGGACCGACCAGCTCCGCCGCGTCGCGCGCGACCGCCAGCAGTTCGGCGGGGGTCACCTCACCTCCGGCCACCAGCTCCGCGAGCCCCACCGCGTCGAAGCACACGTATCCGGAAACTTTCACTGTCACTCCAAACGAACGGACGGTACCGATGAGTCTCAGACGATACCCAACGGTATCGTGCGGGACTGACTGGTACCGTTAAGGCGAAGAGTCGAGGGAGACAGCGGGTCCCGCATTCGACCGGACGTCACGGAGTAGTCATGGCACCGACCACCAGCAGGCCCGACAGGGTGGCGAAACTGCCTCCTCGCGAGCGCATCCTCGACGCGGCGGAGGAGCTCTTTCAGAACGAGGGAATCCTGCGCGTGAGCGTCCAGGCGATCGCCGACAAGGCGGAGACCACCAAGATGGCGGTCTACCGGCACTTCGAGACCAAGGACGCGCTGGTCGCGGAGTGGATGGGGATCGTCGCGGCCGACTACCAAGCGGCCTTCGACCGGGTCCGGACCGAGCATCCGGGCCGGCCCGGGGAGCAGATCCTGGGTCTGGCCCGCTTCATCGCCGAGGGGTTGCCGGCCCTCTCCCATCGTGGATGCCCGTTCATCAACTCCCTTGCCGAACTGCCCGACCGCTCCCATCCCGCACGCCAGGTGATCGAGCGGCACAAGGCCCTCCAGACCCGCAGGCTGGTCGACCTGTGTGCCGAGGCGGAGCTGCCCGAGCCGGAGCAGGTCGCGGCCGAGATCACCTTCGTACTGGAAGGCGCGCAGGTCAGCACCCAGAACGGAAGCATCGATCACACGGGCGACCGCCTGCTGAGAATCGTCGAGGGGATCATCGACCGACACCGCTCCCCCGTCGGCACGTCCCGGACGCGCACCGACTGAGAACCGCAACGGCTGCGTGCGCCCACCCCTCGCGGCGCGGGCGCACGCATCTGCTTTACCGAACCTGCTTACGGAATCTGCTTACGGAACTGTGACGCGCACGCTCTGCGCTGCGCCGTCGCGTCCGTGTGGATCTAGCGTGGCGCCATGCGTGTTCTGGTCACCGGCGGCGCCGGGTTCATCGGGTCCCATGTTGTCGAGGCGCTCACGGCGCGTGGACACGAGGCCGTCGTGTTCGATGTGCGGGACGATCCGGGGGCCGATGTGCGCGATCCGGAGTCGGTCGCACGGGCGCTGGCCGGCGTGGACGCCGTATGTCATCAGGCGGCCATGGTCGGGCTCGGCAATGGGGTCGACGACGCGGCGCAATACGTCTCCCGCAACGACCTGGGGACGGCCGTGCTGGTGGCCGGGATGGCCCGGGCGGGTGTGCGGCGGCTGGTGCTCGCCGGGTCGATGGTCGTCTACGGGGAAGGGCGCTATGACTGCCCGCGGCACGGGGTGGTGCGGCCGGGGCCACGTGCTGCCGCCGATCTGGACGCCGGGCGGTTCGAGCCCGCATGCCCTTTTTGCGGTGCGGAGTTGGAGCCCGGTGTCGTCGGGGAGGACGCGCCCGCCGATCCGCGCAATGTGTACGCCACGACCAAGCTCACGCAGGAACACCTTGTGGCGGCATGGGCGCGCAGCACGGGCGGCGTGGGGATCTCCTTGCGCTACCACAACGTGTACGGGCCCCGGATGCCTCGCGACACCCCGTACGCGGGTGTCGCCGCCCTGTTCCGCTCCGCGCTGGCTCGCGGCGAGGCGCCGCGGGTCTTCGAGGACGGGCGACAGCGGCGGGACTTCGTCCACGTACGGGATGTGGCGGCGGCCAACCTGTCCGCTCTGGAGGCCGAGGCGGCCCCGGGGACGCTGACGGCGTACAACACGGGCAGCGGGGTGCCGCACACGGTCGGGGAGTTGGCGGGCGCTCTCGCCGCGGCGTGCGGTGGTCCGGAACCGGTGGTCACCGGGGAGTACCGGCTCGGGGACGTCCGGCACATCACCGCGGACTCGTCGCGGTTGCGGGCCGAGCTGGGGTGGGAGCCGGCGGTTTCCTTCGAGGACGGGATGCGGGAGTTCGCGGGCGCGCAGTAGTGCCGCTCGCACCGGCACAGCGCTACGAGGCGGTGGGCAGCGTCACCTCGAAACGGCAGCCGCCCGGGATGTTGCGGACCGTCGCCCGCCCCTGGTGGGCTTCGACGATGCCGCGGACGATGGCGAGGCCGAGTCCCGCCCCCGCGGGGGGAGTCCGGGCGTGGGTGCCTCGCCAGCCGGTGTCGAAGACACGCGGGAGATCCTCCTCGGGGATGCCGCCGCAGCCGTCGGTGACGGAGACGACGACGCTGCCTTCACGTGCGCGCTCGACGGCGACGGCGACCGTGCCGTCGGCGGGAGTGCGACGGATCGCGTTGACGAGGAGGTTGCCCAGGACGCGGCTTATCTCCTTGCCGTCCACCTCGACCGGCACGGGTTCGACGTGGTCCCCGACGAGCCGTACCCCGTGTTCGCGGGCGAGCGGGTCCGCTCCTGCCAGGGCGTCGCCGACCAGGTCGTACAGGGACATTCGGGCCGGGCTCAGGGGAAGCGCGCCCGCATGGATGCGGGAGAGTTCGAAGAGGTCGCCGACCATGTCGTTGAGGCGGTCGACCTCGGTGCGCATCTGGGTGAGGTAGCGGCCGGGGTCCGTGGCCACCCCGTCCTCCAGGGCCTCGGCCATCGCGCGCAGGCCCGCGAGAGGGGTGCGCAGGTCGTGCGAGATCCAGGCGACCAGTTCGCGACGGGAGGTCTCCAGGGCGCGTTCGCGTTCGCGGGAGGCGGTCAGCTTGGCACTGGTCGCGGCCAACTCGCGGCTCACCGACTCCAGTTCGGCGGTGGCCGGGGTCTCGGGCACCGCGAAGGCACCGTCTTCACCGAACGAGCGGGCGGCGACGGCGAGTTCACGGCTGCGGGCGACGAACCTGCGGCCCAGCAGGAGCGCGGTGGCGAGCGAGACCACGGCCGCCATCGCCACGACCGTGGTCACCACCTGGAGGTCGTGCGGGGACAGGAACATCGCCCAGGCCACGGCGAGGGTGCCCGCGAGCATCGCGACGACGCCCACCGCGGAGACGACGGCGAGCGAGGCGGTGAGTGAGCGGCGGCGCAGCAGGCGCAGCGCCGCCGCTCCCGCCAGACCGGAGGTGGCCGCGCCCGCGAAGGAGTAGAGGGCGATGAGGAGGTTGGCGTTCATGGTCAGGCCTCTCGCGCCTCGGACGTCGTGTCGGGGTCGAAGCGGTAGCCGACGCCCCACACCGTCTGGATCAGGCGGGGGCTTGCGGGGTCGGACTCGATCTTGCCGCGCAGCCGGCGGATATGGACGGTGACGGTCGACAGGTCGCCGAACTCCCAGCCCCATACCTCGCGCATCAGGTCCTCGCGGGTGTACGCCCGCCCGGGGTTGCGCAGGAAGAACGCGAGAAGGTCGAACTCCCGGAGGGTGAGGCCGAGTTCGGCGCCGTCCCGCGTGGCGCGACGGGCGGCGGGGTCGACGGTGAGGCCGGCGGCGCACACCGGGTGCCGGTCGGTGCCGGGGCGGGTGCGGCGCAGCACGGACTCCACGCGCAGGACCAGTTCGCGAGGGCTGAAGGGCTTCGTGACGTAGTCGTCGGCGCCGACCTCCAGACCGAGGATGCGGTCCTCCTCGTCGCCCCGCGCGGTCAGCATGATCACCGGGACTGGGCCGCGGGCGCGCATCCGCCGGCACACCTCCAGGCCGTCCATGCCCGGCAGCATCAGGTCGAGCACCACCAGGTCGGGGCGGTGGGCGGCGGCGAGGGCAAGGGCGGCCGGACCGTCCCCGGCGCGGTCGACGACGTACCCGGCCCGCTCCAGGTAGCCCGTGACGACCTCGGCGACGGTCGGGGCGTCGTCGACGACCAGGACGCGGGCCGTCCCCGGGGAAGGTGCCGCGCCCGTGGGCTCGTATGGCTGCTGCATTCCCCCAGCCTGGCATCCCGCCGCCGGGAAGAAGGGGCCGCGGCCGGGCGCGCGTGCGGACGTCCTTGTTTCGTAAGAAGCCAGAGTCCGAAATGCCCGGTATGCGCTCGTAGGGTGACAGCTGTGACAACCCCACCACCACAGGTCGACGTGATCCTGCCCTGCCTGGACGAGGCCGAGGCCCTGCCTTGGGTCCTCGAACGCATTCCCCCCGGCTGGCGTGCGATCGTCGTCGACAACGGATCCACCGACGGCTCGGCCGGCCTCGCCCGCGCTCTGGGCGCGCACGTCGTGCACGAGCCGCGGCGCGGCTTCGGCTCGGCGTGCCGGGCCGGCCTCGCGGCAGCCCGCGCCGACATCGTCTGCTTCTGCGACTGCGACGCCTCGCTCGACCCGCGGCGCCTGCTGCCCTTCGTCGACGAGGTACGGGCGGGCGCGTCCGACTTGGTGCTCGGCCGGCGTCGCCCGGCGACACGGGGCGTCTGGCCCGCCCACGCCCGCCTCGGCAACCTCGTCCTGTCCCGCATGGTGCGCCGCAGAACGGGCGTCCCCCTGCGCGACCTCGGCCCGCTGCGCGCCGCCCGTCGCGAGGCGCTGCTCGCCCTCGACCTCACCGACCCGCGCAGCGGCTTCCCCCTGCAGATGGTGGTGCGGGCGGCCGACGCGGGCTGGCGGATCGCCGAGCACGACGTGCCGTACCTGCCCCGCTCCGGCGCGTCGAAGGTGACCGGGACCTGGCGCGGCACCTGGCACGCGGTACGTGACATGCGCCGCGTGCTGGCCGAACCGCCCGTGGACCGGCCGGTCCGCACGCCGGAAGGACATGCGCAGTGACCACCCTCCTCGTCATCGCCAAGGAGCCGCGACCGGGCCGGGTCAAGACCCGGCTCACCCCGCCGTTCACCCCCGGACAGGCGGCGATGCTGGCCGAGGCGGCGCTGGTGGACACCCTGCGCACCGTCGCCGCGACACCGGCCGACCGTCGTGTCCTCGTCCTCGACGGCGCGCCGGGCCCCTGGCTGCCGCCGGGCTTCGACGTCGTACCGCAGTGCGCGGGCGGGCTCGACGAGCGGCTCGCGGCCGCCTTCGCCGGCTGCGCGGGGCCCGCGCTGCTCATCGGCATGGACACCCCGCAGGTCACACCCGAGTTGCTGAGCGTGGATTTCGAGGGCTACGACGCCTGGTTCGGACCCGCGCCGGACGGCGGCTTCTGGGCCCTCGGCCTGGCGACGCCCGACCCGGCGCTGCTGCGCGGCGTGCCCATGTCGACACCGGACACCGGCGCCGTACAGCGGGCGCGCCTCACGGCCGCCGGACTCCGCGTCCGTGACCTGCCGCCGCTGCGTGACGTCGACACCGCCGACGACGCCCGGGCGGTGGCCGAGCTGGCGCCGCGGGGCCGGTTCGCCGCGTGCCTCGCTCGATGTGCGCAGGCGGTGGGCCGATGAGCGCGCCTCCCGCCACCGCCTCCTGGGCGAGCGCCGACCCGTACGCCCTCGCCCTGCGCGCGGGGCACGGCCCGCTGTTCCTGCGCCGGGCCGACGGCTGGCTGCTGCCCCTCGACGTGGACCGATGGTGCGCGCGGGCCGACGCCGTGGACCGTGCCGTCCTCGACCGGTGCGAGGGCGCCGTCCTGGACGTGGGCTGCGGCCCGGGCCGGCTGGTCGCCGAGCTCGCCGCGCGCGGGCACGCCGTTCTCGGCATCGACGTCAGTGAGACAGCCGTCGACCGGACCGAGCGGCTTGGGGGCCCGGCGCTGCACCGTTCCGTCTTCGCCCCGCTGCCCGGCGAGGGCCGCTGGGGCAGCGTCCTCCTCATGGACGGCAACATCGGCATCGGCGGCGACCCCCGCGCCCTGCTCGACCGCGTCGTCCAACTCCTCTCCCCCGGCGGCCTGTTGCTCGCCGAGACCGCACCCGTGGACGTCGACGAACGCACTCAGGTGCAGGTCGTCGACGTCACCACCCACGCCCGGGGCGGCACCTCGTTCCCCTGGGCGCGGGTCGGCACCGAGTCCCTGCTGCGCTACGCGGCCCTGGCCGGACTCACACCCGACGCTCAGTGGACAGCCGGCGGACGCCGCTTCGCCGCCCTGCGCGCCCGCAGCACGGATCCCGCGAGGAGCAGCGCCGAACCGCCGAACAGCGCCGCCGTGATCAGCAGCCAGCGGGGCAGGAACCCTGCCGCCGACTGGCCGGTCGCCGATCGGTAGCGCGCGTCCATCATCCCGCTGATCAGCGGGAACCAGACGAGCAGCAGCAGAAGGGAGAGCGCGGCCGGCACCCGGATGTATCCGGCCCGCTCGCGCCACCCGGCCGCCCCGAGCGTCTTGAGCACCGTCCGGTCGGCTGCCGAGTACAGCGGCACCAGGACGAGGTCGTGCAACAGCGCGGCGCCCACAACCCACAGCGCCACGCCGAACCAGTCGCCGGCCAGCAGTCGCACACCCGCGTAGGCGGCGAGCGCGAACGAGCACAGCAGCACGGCCAGGTGGAGCGGACTGCCCAGCGCAGGGCGGAACAGCAGCGGAGCCTTCGGCATCAGGTGCCGTCGCAGCAAGACACGTACGCTCCTCATCGTGTTCTTGATCCTCATGGGTCAGAGCCTTCCGAACGTCATCCGGGCCACCCACTTGGTGTTCAGCACACCGGGCGCGGCAGGCACGATGACCCGCGCCGGGTAACCGTGGTCAGGGGTGAGCGGGGCGTCGTTGACGTAGAGCGCGAGCAGCGAGCGCGGGTCGGCGACCTGGTTGGCGCGCAGCGCCGCATGCCGGAACGCACCGTGGCTCTGGAGGGATTCGACGAAGACGTCCGGCGGCTCGCCGTCGTGGCCCACCAGCGCGGCGAGGTCACGCAGCCGTACCCCGCGCCAGCGCTGGTCGGACGTCGACCACCCTTCCACGCAGGCGATCGGCAACTCGGCACTGTGCAGGGAGAGTTGCTCCAGTTCTGTGCGGCTGAGACGGATCGTCCCGGTGCGCCCGGTGAGGACGAGACGCCAGGCGTCCGCACCGGATTCCGCCGCACGGATGCCCGCGTAGGCGGCGGTCTTGTTGATCTGGAAGCCGTTCGGCCCGGTGCCGGGTTCGGCGCCGCCGTGCGGTGCGAGCAGCGCCGTGCCGCGCAGGCCGTCGAAGCTGCGTCCGACCGTCGTGGCGAACAGCAGCAGTGATCCAGCGCCGACGAACCCCAGCGCGCCGCGCCGCGAGACGGACGGTGGATCGGGCTCCGGAGCCTTCGATCCGCCCAGCTCGCCGGCCTCCGGGGCGCCCTCGCGCATGCGTCGTACGTTGCGCAGCGCCATCGGCATCTTGAGCGCCGCGTGGGCGAGGAACGCGGCGAAGAAGACCCAGGCGCCGTAGAAGTGCAGCGGGTAGAACGAGCCGGGGAAGAGGTAGTCGAGCTGGACGTTGAGCACACCCGTCGCGAACTCGAAGAGACCGCCGCCGACCAGCAGAAGCAACGACAGGCGTTCCAGGCCGTGGGTGAGCGAGCGGACCGGCGGCAGCGCGAACAGCTTGGGCAGCACCGACCACAGCTTGGCGAGGAGCACCGGGATCAGCGTGACGCCGAGGGTGACATGCACGCCCTGGGTCAACCGGTACAGCCAGTGCGGGTCGGTGGGCCAGGAGAACAAGTAGAAGCCGAGCAGCCCCTTGTCGGGAGTCTTGTCGTTCACGGATGCCAGGTTCGGGTTGTACGCGGCGTACGAGAGCAGCCCCGTCACGAACAGCACGGTGATACCGGCGAGCAGGACGAGGCCGAGTACCGAGGTGAACCGGGGGCCGCGCAGCGGGCTGCGCCAGAAGCCGGGCGAGGTGGGCAGGCGGAGGGTGTCACGCATGCTGTGACCGTAGGACGGGAGCACCCCGGAAAGAGCTGCGCGACCCATGACGAAACGCTGACGTCCGGCCCGGACAACCTCGTCCCGGCTGCTCTCCGGCCTAGCGTTCCTGTGTGATCCGCACCCACCGCACCGGCAGCGCCGAATCTCCCTCATCGCCCGACGGCAGCCGCCGGGACCTGTACGCCGTCACGGCGGCCGCGCTC
>NZ_BAAATS010000028.1:0-249349 GCF_039533535.1 Streptomyces kunmingensis | reverse complement strand
TCGGCGGCTACATCGAGCGCACCCACCACACCCTGCACGTCGGCCGGCCACCGCTGTACGCGAACTGGCTCCCGCACGTGGGCCCCGGCACTCCTGCGGCCCTCGCGGTGGCCGCCGCGGTGGTGGCGTACGGACCCGCCGTCGCGGCACGTCTGCCGTGGCGGCGCCTGCTCGCCGTGTCCTGGGCGACGGCGACCGCCTGGATCCTCTCCCTGGCCCTGATCGACGGCTGGCACCGGGGCATCGCCCGCCGACTCACCACCAAGTACGAGTATTTGCAGGTCATCGACCGCTTCCATGACATCCCGGCGACGCTGCGGGACTACACGAACCACATCCTCATCCACTCCCCCGACCACTGGCCCGCTCACACCGCGGGCCATCCGCCGGCGGCCCCGCTGACCTTCGTGCTGCTCGACCGCATCGGTCTCGGCGGGGGCGGCTGGGCCGGCCTGTGGTGCATCGTCACCGGTGCGACGGCGGGTGTGGCGGTCCTGGTGACCGTACGCGCGCTCGTCGGCGAGGAGTGGGCACGGCGGGCGGCGCCGTTCCTGGTCCTGGCGCCGGCGGCGGTATGGATGGGCGCGTCGGCCGACGCCTACTTCGCGGCCGTCGCCGCCTGGGCCGTGGCCCTGCTCGCCCTCGCGGTGACCGGGCGCTCCCTGCTGTGGGCGGCGGGCTCCGGCCTCCTGTTCGGCCTGACCTGTTACCTCTCGTACGGTCTGACCCTCTTCGCCGTCATCGGCGCGGCGGTGCTGCTCCTCGGACGGCGCCGCGTCCGGCAGCACCCCGTGCGTCTGGCCCTGCCGCTGCTCGCCGGTCTCGCCGTCGTCCCGGCACTGTTCACCCTTGCCGGGTTCAACTGGTGGGAGGCGTACCGCCTGTTGACCACGCGCTACTACGAAGGGGCGGGTGGTGTTCGCCCCTACTGGTACTGGGTGTGGGCCAACCTCGCCTGTACGGTCCTGATCGCCGGCCCCGCGACGGTGTCGGGCCTGCGCCGGGCGAGCGCCCAAGTCCTCTCCGGCCCTCGCCTCACTCTCCCTCGCTCCCGCCTGGCCCTCATCCTCCTGGCCGCCCTTCTGGCCCTGCTGCTCGCCGACCTGTCCGGCATGAGCAAGGCGGAGACGGAACGCATCTGGCTGCCCTTCACCATGTGGCTCCTCGCGGCCGGCGCGTTCCTGCCCCGGCCCCGCGCCTGGCTCGCCGCTCAGGGGCTGCTGGCATTGACCGTCAACCATCTGCTGCTCACCGGGTGGTGAAGTGGTCGGAGGATGTCGAGGACGTGCCTCCGGCTCCGTCCCAGGGACAGCAGCGGCCGACTACCGGCCGCACGAGGAAGAAGGAGAATGCAGCATGGCGATTCAGCGGATGGACAACGTCGGCATCGTCGTCGAGGACCTGGACGCCGCCGTCGCGTTCTTCGTGGAACTCGGTCTGGAGCTGGAGGGCAGGGCCCAGGTCGAGGGACCCGTCGCCGACCAGTGCACCGGACTCGACGGCGTCCGCTGTGACATCGCGATGGTCCGCACCCCGGACGGTCACAGCCGGCTCGAGCTGGCGAAGTACGACAGCCCCGCGGCGATCAGCGCCGGGCCGCGCAATCAGCCGCACAACATTCTGGGCACGCACCGCGTCATGTTCGCCGTCGACGACATCGAGGACACCGTCGCCCGCCTGCGCCCGCACGGCGCCGAACTCCTCGGCCGGATCGCCCGGTTCGAGGACAGCTACCTGCTCTGCTACCTCCGCGGCCCGGAAGGCATCATCGTCGGGCTGGCCGAGCAACTGCGCTGAGTCGCTGTGTCGTGGCCGACCCGCTACAGCTCGGGTCGGCCGCTACGGCTTCCGCGCCTCCCTCCACACAGGCGGCGGCCCCGTCAGCCGTACATCGCCACGCGATGCAGCGCCGCCAGCGCGTGGTCGATGGGGTGGGGCTGCGGCGTGCCGGAGGAGTCGAGGCCGTTCCACCTCTGGAGGTTCACCGCGACGGCCATCTGCCGCCGGCCGTCGGCACGGATCATGGCCAGCGCTCCACCGCCCCAGACCGTGCCGCCATGGCCCCAGTAGGTGCCCTGACCGGGTTCTTCCATCGGGTGCAGGCCTAGGCCGTACTCGATCGTCCTGCCCTCCTGGGAGATGACCGGGACGGTGCGTTGCATCTGCGCCAGCGATGACGGGCTGACGATCTCTCCGGCCAGCAGCTTGCCGTAGAACCGGTTGAGGTCCGTGACGGTCGATATCAGCGAGGCGGACGGACCCACCCAGGACATGTCGTAGTCGCTGTAGTCGCGCGGCGGGTCGATCATGCCGAACCACGACTCGTAGAGCCGCGAGTGCGGCCCGTCGACGTACGGTCCGTCGGGGAATGCGGTGTCGCGAAGTCCGGCGCGCTCGATGACGTTCTTGGTGATGCACTGCTCGGCCGTAGTGCCGGTCACCTGTTCCAGAAGCCGGCCGAGGAGCAGGTAGTTGGTGTTGGAGTACAGCCCCGGCGTACCGCCCGGGTCGCCGAAGGCGGGTGCGGCGACCCCCAGCTCGATCAGTTCCGTGGGGTCGAACCGCGTGAACCGGTGGTCGTCCAGGCTCTGGGGTCCGGTGTCCGCGAGGGCGGGGAACGCCTTGAGGGAGGGATAGGCGTACGGGAGGTACTCGGCGAGGCCGCTGGTGTGGTTGATCAGCATCCGGACCGTGATCGTGTCACCGCGCTCTCCCGGAACCAGCGTCGGAAGGTACCGGCCGATCGGTGTGTCGAGGCCGATCCGACCGCTCTCGGCCTGCTGCAGAACCGCTGCGGCGGTGAAGGTCTTGGTGATGCTGCCGACGCGGTGCCGCATGCCGGCGGTGACGGGTCGGCCGGTGGCGGCATCGGCGACCCCGGCGGCGCCGCGCCAGACCTGGTCGCCGTCCCGCACCTCGGCGAACAGGCCCGGCATCCCGGCGCGGTGGACGTTGTCGATGGCGGCGTCCAGCGCCGCGGTATCCAGCGAGTTCTTCACGTCATGCGTCCTTTCGTGTTCCCCGGGGCGAGCGCCGCTTCGGTCGTCCGACCCGGACAGCAAGGCACCAGTGGCAGGCCGGCCCGCCCGGCAGCGCCCATGTCATCATTATGCACGCGGCGCGTGCAACAGTGAGTGCACAGGTAGGCTGAGATGCGGCGAGAGGAGCAGAATGGCAAGTCGAAGGCGTTGGACGACCGAAGAGATCCTGGATGCGGCGGCGGAGCTGCTGCGCACGAGCGACGCGGATACGTTCAGCGTGCGCAAACTGGCCGCGGCCCTCGGGACCGATTCCTCCAGCCTGTACCGGCACTTCCGCAGCAAGACCGAACTGCTGCGCGCGGTCGCCGACCGGATCCTCCTCGCCGCGATGGACGGCTACCGCCCCGAGGGCGACTGGAAGCAGCGCATCACGGCCCTGGCCCTGCGCGTGAGAGAGGCCTTCGGGCAGCAGCCCCAGCTCGCCTCGGTCTGGGGGCGCTACGCATCCAGCGGCACCGGCTCCCGGCTGGTCATGGAAGAGGTACTGCAAGCCCTGCGCGCCTCAGGGCTGCCCGACGAGGAGATCCCGCCGCGCTACCACCGGATCGCGGTCCTCATCGCCGCGCTGATCGCCTCCGAGGCCGGGGTCAGCACCGTCACCCCGGCGGAACACGAGCAGGGCATGGAGCTGTTCCGCGTGGCGGTTCTGGGCGCCGACCCCGAACGCTTCCCGGCCCTGTCCCACTTCGCCCGCGAAGTCCGTCCCCTCGGGGTGGAACGCCGCGCCGCGTTCGAAGAGATCCTCGCCGCCCAGCTCGCCCACATCGAGGCCGCGGCCTCCCCGCCTTCCCCGGCCTGACCGTCTCGACCTCCCCGGCCTCCCCGGCCTCCCCGACGTCCCCGGCCTGACCGTGCTTTCGTGCTGCGCCGCTGTGCGTCGCCGTTCCGGCGGACCGCTCACGACCCGCTCGCCGGGGTCTCGACGGGCAGCGCATCCTGGTGGTCGCCCGCGGCCGGGCGGGTGCGGCGCATCGCCCAGACCGCCAGGGCCGCGGACACGAGGGTGAGCACCGTCCCGGAGACGGTGACGGCTTCCCGGAACTGGCCGGCCTGTGCCCGGCTCCAGTGCCCCGTGGCGACGTCCCCGGCGAACAGCGCGGCGAGCACGGTGCCCACCACGGCGACACCGACCGCGGCGGTGACCTCGGCGGCGGTGTCGATCAGCGCCGCGCCGGTGGAAGTGCGGTCGCGGGGCAGGCCGTTGAGGACGTTGACCCCGGCGGCGGCGCCGACGACCCGCATCCCGGCGGCCACGAACACCAGCGCGACCACCACCCCCGGATAGCCGAGGTTGCCGAACAGCGTGTAGACCGCCAGCCCGGCCACGATCGATCCGACGCTCATCCAGGCGGCGCGGTCGATGCCGACCCGCCCGACGAAGCGGTGGACGAACGGGCCACCCGCGATCAGCACGATGACCTGGGGCAGCATGCCGAGGGACGCGAGAGCGGGCGGCCATCCCCAGTCCAGTTGCAGTTGCAGCGTCACCAGGTAGGCGAGCCCGGCGTTGGCCAGGCCGGCAGCCGCCTTGTAGGCAAGGCCGCCGGAGACCTTGGGTCTGGCGACGAGCTCGAGGTCCAGCAGCGGGTGCCGGGCCGATCGCTCGCGCACGACGAACAGCGTCGCGGCCACGACGACCCCTGCGACGGCGGCCCACGGTGCCCACGATCCGGCGCCCGCTTCCTCGAACAACGTGGGTGCGACGAGGGTGAGCACGATCGTCGCGGTGCCCAGCGCACCGCCGGTGAGATCCGCGGGCGCCCGGTGCAGGTCAGCGGGGTCATCGCTCGGGACGCCGATCCGGATGCCGACGATCGCGAGCGCCACGATCGGCACGTTCATCAGCAGCAGGACCTGCCACGGGGCGAAGGAGAGCACCAGGCCGCCCATGGTCGGGCCGATCGCCAGGCCGACCATACCCACGGTGGAGACCAGCGTGATCGCCCGGACCCGCAGGCCTTCCTCCTCGAACAGCCGAAAGGCCAGCGCCATGGTCCCCGGCGTGGTCATCGCGGCCGCGAGGCCCATGACCGCACGGACGGCGATCAGCTCGCCCGTGGTGCTGACGGCCACCGCCGCCAGGCTCGCGACGCCGAGCAGGACGAGCCCGGCGAGCATCACCCGGCGGCGACCGAGCCGGTCGGCGACCGCGCCGAACACCAGCATCAGCGAGCCGAACACGACCGCGTAGCCGTTCGTCACCCACTGCAGAGCAATCGTCGGCGCCTTCAACTCCCGGCCGATGGTGGGCAGGGCGACGTTGAGGACGGTGTTGCTCATCATCTCGAACAGGAAGACCGCCGAGAGGCCCACCAGAGCCATCCACGCCTCGCGCAGTGATCGGAAGGTGCCGGGCGGCTCGGACAACGGGCGTTCCCGGGTGAAGCGTGGGGATGACATGGGTTTCCTCGCGGTGGGATTTCGGGGTGGAAGCGGGTCCGGCCCGCCGCCCTCACCTCGCACGAACAGTGTTCGTCAGACGAATGCTGTTCTACAGAGGAACACCGTTCAGGTCAAGCTATGCTGGCGCCATGGCCAACAGACGAGCCCCGGGTCGCGACGAAACGCGTGATGAGTGGGCCGCCAAAATCGCAGCGCTCAGCGAGCCGAGCGGGACCGAGCGGGCCGAAAAGGCCCCCATCACGGTCGGGCGCATCATGAGCGCGGCGTTCGAGCTCGTCGAGAGCGAAGGTTTCGAGGCGCTCACGATGCGTCGGGTCGCCGCCGCGCTCCGGACCGGCCCGGCGTCGCTGTACGCGCACGTACGCAACAAGGCCGAGCTGGACGAGCTGCTGATCAGCGACCTGTGCGCCAGGGTGCCGGTGCCGGTGCCGGACCCCGAGCGGTGGACGGAACAGATGCTGGACATCTGCCGGGCGCTGCGCGACGAGTACCTGCGCTACCCCGGCATCTCACGCGCCGCGCTGGCCGCCGCCCCGAACAGCCTGGACGCGCTGCGGCTGAGCGAGGGCATGCTGACGGTCCTGCTGACCGCGGGGGTAGCACCGCAGCCTGCCGCATGGGCGATCGACGCCGCGTTCCTCTACGTATCGGCCTATTGCTTCGAGGCGTCGCTGCGCCACCACGCCGAGAGCGGAGTCGATCAACGCGTCCTGGACCGGGACGCTCTCGCGGAGCGGTACCGGATGCTGCCCAGCGACACGTTCCCCAGCACCGTCGCCCACATCTACGAACTGACCTCCGGCGAGGAACACGAGCGCTTCGAGTTCACCCTCCGAGCGCTGCTCGGCGGACTCACACCGGGCCCGCCTCGCGCGTCGTAGGGTCACGAGCCGGACGCGGCGCCGGACGCGCCGAGATCGGCACCTCACGTTCCGGGGCGAGCCCTCGGCCATCGTCCGTCCTCACACGAGGAGGACGAACATCACCCCCATCCCGACGGCCATTGCGGCGTGGCAGGCGGCTTCGGACGCCTCGCCGCCGCCGACAAGTACGGTCGTGCCGTGCATGGCGGGACGGACGGCGACGCGTCCCTGGTCGAACGCCTGGGCCAGCCGGCGCAGTCCGAGCGCCACGAGGGCGACGGCCAGCAGTCCTGCCGTCCACTGATCGGCTGCCTGCGAGAGGGTCATGGCGCTGGTGGCATCCGTGCCGGACATGTCCATTCCCGGCATGTCGTGGCCCGCACCGCCCCCGCCCGCGGCCATCGCGGACCCGTTCATCACGGCTGCCATCCAGGCCATGGCGGCCATCATCACGATATGGGGCAGCGCCGCGATCACGGCGGTGGTACGGGTGTTCACGTGCGAGGAACGGGCCAGCGCGGCGGCGGCGAACCACAGCGCCCCCGCCGAGAAGACGACAACTTGCGGTCCGGCGGGAAGGTTCATGCCCCGGGGCCAGACCATCGCGGCCATCGCGACCCCCATGACGGCGTGCAGGGCGTGCCCCACCCGGTCGGCCGGTGCGCGGCCCGGCGCCGCCGTCAGCCACAGGGCGTAGAGAGTGGGAAGAACGAAGAGCGCGGTGAGGATCCACCTCAGTCCGATCGCGTTGATCACGCGGACACCTCCGTGCGCTCGATGCGGCGCCGCCGCACACCGATGACCAGGTCGATGACGAGGAACGCCAGCAGGGGCAGGCCGAAGAGCGGCACGTAGTAGCCGATCACGGCGGTCAGCAGCACAGCGGGAGCCAGGAACCGGCCCGGCAGACGCCGCCATGCCCCGCGTGCCGGTGCGCGGCCGAGCGCGAAGCCGTCGGCACGGGTGGGCCTGCGCAGCCACCACATGCGGTAACCCCACAGGATCATGCCGATGAGGGCGAGGGCGAGCAGAGCGAGCACGATCTGGTTGGCGAGGCCGAACAGCAGGCCCATGTGGGCGTCGATGCCCCAGCTGGTCATCTTGGCGAGCAGGGGGTAATCGGCCCAGTTCGTACGGTCGGTGACCTTGCCGGTGGTGGGATCGACGGCCACGGTGTCGTGGCGCTCGGGCCAGCTGCAGGTGTTCTCCTCGACCACGTACGCGGCCTGCTCCTCGCCCGGCGGGCTCACGTTGAGGACGCCGCGCAGTCCGGCCGCGTGCGCGGAAGCGACGACAGCGTCGATCCCCACGTCGTTCGCCGCTCCCGACCCGGTACCGGGCTTCTTCTCGGCTGCGGAGCCGGGCAGGCTCGTGGAGATGGCCGGACCGGGACCGGCCAGCGCCGACTGGATCTCCCCGATACTCGCTCCGGCGTGCACGGACCAGGTCATGCCGGTGACGGACAGGCCGAGCAGGCCGACCGAGGCCCACAGGCCGACCACGGCGTGCCAGGACATGGTGCGCCTGCGCCCCTTCGCGCCGCCCTGGGGGACGAGTACGCGCCGGAGTCCCTTGCGCGCGCGGGGAGCCGTCAGCCACAGGGCGAGGCCGCCGAGGATCTCCACCCAGAGCCAACTGGCGGCGATCTCGCTGTAGACGCGGCCGGGCTCACCGAGGTTCAGATGCCGGTGCAGGCCGTCCACCCAGGCCCGCACCGGCAGCCACCAGCCCGCGAACGTCCGCTCCTGGCCCAGGACTTCACTGGTGTACGGGTTCACGAACGCGGTCTGGGTGTAGTTGTCGGGCAGGCCCGGCTTGTCGAAGACGACGCGGGTGCTGTCCGTGCGGCCGGTCGCGGGCGTCACCGAGAACAGCGTGCCCTCGGGGACCGCCGTGCGGGCCGCGGCCACTTGGGCGGAGAGCGGCTCGGGGTCGCCCTGCGGGGCGACCTCGAGTTCGTGCCGGTATACGACCGCTTCGATCTGCGGTGTCGCGGTGTACAGCAGACCCGTGACAGCCGCGACGAGCAGGAAGGGACCGATGACGATGCCCGCGTAGAAGTGCAGCCGGAGCAGCAGGGGGCGCAGGCCGATCCACGACACAGGGGGCTTGAGGCCGCCCGGCGGCATGCCCGCTTCCTCGCTCCGTTCCTGCGCGGTGTCCGACTCGGCGTTCCGCTCGGTGTGCGTGGCGGGATCACTCGTAGCGGAGGCTTTCGTATCGGGGCCTGCGGTGAATATGTCCGTCGCGGCTTGCGCTGCGTGGCTTTCCGCCATAACGGGCCTTTCTGTAACGGAACGTCATCCGCCCTTTCTCGGCGGTCCGGTGTAGTGGTCGGATGCGCGGGCGGATGAGTTCCCTTCCTCCTCCTCTTCGCCTTCGCCTTCGTCTTCGCCTGAACGGCATCTCGCCTGTGAGGACCGCGATTTCCGCAATTCCGCTTGGGGCCGGGTACCGGGGTGGGAGCATGAACCCGCCATGATGGTTGGACGGTGTGCACGCACGGTTCGGACCGGGGTGTTCGCGGCGATCTGCGTCGCGCTCGCCGCCCTGGGGCACGTCGTCATGTCGGGCACCCGGATTCCCTGGTGGGCGCTGCCCGGCGCCCTGGCCATGGCCTCTGTCCTCGGCTGGGGTCTCTCCGCGTTCGAACGCGCCCCGCGAACCGTGCTCACGAGCTGTGTCGGCCTACAGGTCCTGCTGCACGTGACCCTGTCCCTGGCACAGGCCGGCGCACATCCTCGGTCCGGCTCGCCGCTGACGCGGCTCTGGATCTCGTATCTGCTCTGTACGGCCCCGGCCGCACCCGGTTCGCGGCACCTCGGTCACACCGCTGCCATGCCTTCCCTGCCGTCCATGGACGGTGGCATGGGCACTGCCGTGCACTCCATGCCGGGCATGGGCGTCCCGGGACACGGCATGAGCACGGTGTCCTCGGCGGGGATGCTCGCCGCTCACCTGTGCGCGGCAGTGGTGTGCGGTGCGTGGCTGGGCCGGGGCGAACAAGTCGCCTTCGACGCCCTTCGCGCCGTCGAGTGCTGGCTGAGTGCGCCGCTCCGCCTCCCGCGACTGCGCACGGTCCCGGTGTCCGGCGTTCTCCTCCCTCTCCTCAGGCCCGCCTCCGACCGGGCTCCGCGCCGTCTCCTTCTCGCCCGGTCGATCACTTCCAGGGGACCACCTGCCCGATTCGCTGTCGCCTGACGACAGCCGGCATCCCGGCGCCACCCCACACCAGGCGCCGGGCAGCGGTCACGTGCCGCCGCGCGACCGCCCCTCTCACTCCCCGCACCGGAGTCGTACCACGCGGCCACTCGGCTGCAGGCCTCGTCGCCCGGCACCTCTCCACATCAACTCTGTCTGTCCACGGGGCCAGTCACCCTGCCGCACGGGTCGCCTCCGGTGTCCGACCCGAGAAGGACACCAGGTGATCACTCCTGCCCTGCCGCGTTCGCGGGACGAGTCGGCGACCGTGCTCGCTCTCGCCGCCCGTGGCGGTGACCCGTGCGCCGCCGACCTCTTCGTCCGCGCGCTCCACCACGACGTCCGGCGTTACGTGGCGCGACTGTGCGCCGATCCCCACCTCGCCGACGACCTCGCCCAGGAGACGTTCCTGCGGGCGCTCGGCAGTCTCCACCGCTTCGAGGGGCGGTCCTCGGCCCGGACCTGGATCCTGTCGATCGCGCGCCGCTCGGTCGTCGACAACTTCCGGCGGGACGCGGCCCGGCCGCGCTTGTCGCAGACCGCCGACTGGCACAGCGCGGCGGAGCGTGCCCGGCTCCACCCCGCTCCCGGCTTCGACGAGGGCGTGGCGCTCTCCGCCCTGCTGGAGGCGCTTCCCGAGAAGCGCCGCGAGGCCTTCGTCCTGACGCAGCTCCTCGGTCTGCCGTACACGGAGGCGGCAGCGCTCATCGGCTGCCCTGTGGGGACGATCCGTTCCCGTGTCAACCGCGCCCGCCTGACCCTGATCGCACAACTGGAGGACGCGGAACGGCATGCGGCGGGTGCGATGCCGGACTGACGGGCCGGAACGTCGGTGCCGGCCTCCTGGAGGTCCCGCTGCCGTGCACCGCGTGTCTCATCTCCATCCGGATCCTGGACGCCCTGGTGAACCTCGGCCCGGGCGTCCTAGGGTGGCTCCCGCAGCTGGTTCGCCCTGTCAGCCAGGCAGGGAGTCGCAAGAGGGAACCCGGTGGGAATCCGGGACTGCCCCGCAGCGGTGAGTGGGAACGACCGCCGTCTTACGCACTGGACCTCGGGAAAGAGGTCTGGGAAGCGACGGCCAGTAGGTGTCCGTCCGGTCCGGACGGATGTGCTCGCGAGTCCGAAGACCTGCCATCTGCCCGTGTGCGTACGACGCGTACGCGGACATCCCGGTGACCTCGTGGGCGGGTCGGCGTACATATGCGGCGGACGACCGCGGCTTTGCCGCGCGAGGTCGAACCGCCGTCCGTGTCACTCCTTCGTGCCGTACGGGTCCCCGGGGCCCCAGGGATACGTCTCTCGAAGGAGATCTCCGTGACCACCAGGACCGCAGCCGCGGCAGCACGTGCCACCGTGTACGGCTACCCCCGCCAGGGCCGGAACCGCGAACTCAAGAAGGCGGTCGAGGGCTACTGGAAGGGCCGTGTCACCGCCGACGCCCTCCGGACCATCGCCGCGGGCCTGCGCCGCACGAACTGGCGGGAACTCTCCGCCGCCGGCATCACCGAAGTCCCCACCGGCGATTTCTCCTCCTACGACCACGTCCTGGACACCACCGTCATGGTCGGTGCGATCCCCGCGCGCCACCGGGCCGCCGTGGACGCCGACGCACTGGACGGCTACTTCGCGATGGCCCGCGGCACACAGGACGTCGCGCCGCTGGAAATGACCAAGTGGTTCGACACCAACTACCACTATCTGGTGCCCGAGTTGGGGCCTCAGACCGTCTTCACCGCCGACTCCACCAAGCAGGTCACGGAGTTCGGGGAAGCCCTCGCTCTCGGCCTTTCGCCCCGGCCCGTTCTCGTCGGCCCGGTCACGTATCTCCTGCTCGCGAAGCCCGCGCCCGGTATCGCCGCCGACTTCGACCCGCTCACCCTCCTCGACCGGCTGCTGCCCGTGTACGCAGAGGTGCTGGCCGATCTGCGCGCGGCGGGTGCCGAGTGGGTGCAGCTCGACGAGCCCGCCCTCGTCCAGGACCGCACCCCGGCCGAACTGAACGCCGCGGCCCGCGCCTACCGCGATCTCGGCGGCCTGACCGACCGGCCCAAGCTCCTGGTCGCCTCCTACTTCGACCGCCTCGGCGACGCCCTTCCCGTGCTCGCCAAGGCGCCTGTCGACGGCCTCGCCCTCGACTTCACCGACGCGGCGGCCGCCAATCTCGACGCGCTCGCCGCCGTCGGCGGTCTGCCCGGCAAGCGACTCGTGGCCGGTGTCGTCAACGGCCGCAACATCTGGGTCAACGACCTGGAGAAGTCGCTCACCACGCTCGGCACCCTGCTCGGACTCGCCGACCGGGTCGACGTCGCCGCGTCCTGCTCGCTGCTGCACGTCCCGCTGGACGCTTCCCTGGAGCGCGACATCGATCCGCAGATCCTGCGCTGGCTCGCCTTCGCCCGGCAGAAGACCGCCGAGATCGCCGCGCTCGCCAAGGGTCTCGCCCTGGGCACGGACGCGATCACCGCCGAACTCGCGGTCAACCGGGCCGCCCTGTCCTCCCGCGCGACCTCGCCGATCACCCGTGACCCCGCGGTGCGCGCCCGAGCCGCCGCCGTCACCGGATCCGACGCCCGCCGCGCCCAGGCGTACCCGGAGCGGGCCGCCGCCCAGCGCACACACCTCGGCCTGCCGCTCCTGCCGACCACCACGATCGGCTCGTTCCCGCAGACCGCCGAACTGCGCACCGCCCGCGCCGACTTGAGGGCCGGCCGCATCGACACCGCGGGGTACGAAGAGCGCATCAGGAACGAGATCCGCGACGTCATCTCCTTCCAGGAGAAGACCGGCATCGACGTCCTGGTGCACGGCGAGCCCGAGCGCAACGACATGGTCCAGTACTTCGCCGAGCAGCTCACCGGCTACCTGGCGACGCAGCAAGGCTGGGTCCAGTCGTACGGCACGCGGTACGTGCGTCCGCCGGTCCTGGCCGGCGACATCTCGCGGCCGGACCCGATGACGGTGCGCTGGACCACGTACGCCCAGTCGCTGTCGGACCGGCCCGTCAAGGGCATGCTCACCGGCCCTGTCACCATGCTCGCCTGGTCCTTCGTCCGCGACGACCAGCCGCTCGGCTCCACCGCACGCCAGGTCGCCCTCGCCCTGCGCGACGAGGTCGACGACCTGGAGGCGAACGGCGCTTCGGTCATCCAGGTCGACGAGCCCGCGCTGCGCGAGACGCTGCCGCTGCGCGCCGAAGACCATGCCGCGTACCTGGCCTGGGCCACCGAGGCGTTCCGGCTCACGACCGCGGGCGTGCGTCCGCAGACGCAGATCCACACGCACATGTGTTACGCCGAGTTCGGCGACGTCGTCCAGGCCATCGACGACCTCGACGCCGATGTCATCAGCCTCGAAGCGGCCCGCAGCCACATGCAGGTCGCCCATGAGCTGGCCGAGCACGGGTACCCGCGCGAGGCGGGACCCGGGGTCTACGACATCCACTCGCCCCGCGTCCCCAGCCAGGAGGAGTCAGCCGCTCTGCTGCGTACGGGACTTGAGGCCATCCCGGCCGAGCGGCTGTGGGTCAACCCGGACTGCGGGCTGAAGACCCGCGGGTGGCCCGAGACGCGTGCCTCGCTGGAGAATGTGGTCGCCGCCGCTCGTACCGTCCGCGGCGAGCTGAACGATCCCACCGTCTGACGCGACCGGTCGGCGAGCTGTCGGCCCGGGGCACTCACAGTGCCTCGGACCGGCGGTGGTCACTCGCGGTGACCAGGCCGGTTTCGTAGGCGGTGACGACGGCCTGGACGCGGTCGCGCAGGCGGAGCTTGGCGAGGACGCGGGTGACGTGCGTCTTGACGGTGGTCTCCGCGAGGTGAAGGCGGGCGGCGAGCTCGGCGTTGCTCAGGCCCTGCGCGAGCAGGCGCAGCACGTCGAGTTCGCGGGGGGTCAGGGTGGCCAGGTCACGGTGGAGGGTGGCGGTTTCCGGGTCCCGGCGGGCGTGGCGCTCGACGAGGCGGCGGGTGATGGCCGGGGCGAGGAGCGCGTCACCGGTGCGGACCAGCCGGACTGCGGCGCTGAGGTGTTCCGGGGTGACGTCCTTGAGGAGGAAGCCACTGGCTCCGGCGGACAGGGCCCCGTAGACGAGATGGTCGAGGTCGAAGGTGGTCAGGATGATCACCCGGGGTTCGCCGGGGGCGCCGGTGAGGATGCGGCGGGTGGCCTCCAGGCCGTCGAGGTCGGGCATCCGGATGTCCATGAGGACGACGTCGGGGCGGGTGCGGCGGACGGCCTCGATGGCCTCGTTGCCGTCGGCGGCCTCGGCGACGACGTCGATGCCGTCAGCGGTGAGGATCATGCGGAAGCCGGTGCGTACCAGGGCCTGGTCGTCGGCGACGACGACGCGGAGCGGGGTGGTCATGAACTCTCCGTACGGGCCAGGGGGATGAGGGCTTCGGTGCGGTAACCGCCGTCAAGGCGCGGGCCGTTGTGCAGGGTGCCACCGTAGACGGCGAGGCGTTCGCGCAGTCCGACCAGTCCGTGGCCGTTGCCGGTCGAGGACGAGGCGGTGGGGGTGCCGCCGGTGTCGGTGACCACGATGCGCAGGGTGTCGGGGGTGTGGTCGACGGTCACGGTCGCGGTGGCGCCGGACGCGTGCTTGACGGTGTTGGTCAGGGCCTCCTGGACGACCCGGTAGGCGGCGAGGCTCATCCCGGACGGGGCCGGGGCGGGCCGGCCGCTGATGGTGAGGGTGACGTCGAGTCCGGTGTCCCGTACGCCGCTGACCAGGTCGGGGATCCGGTCCAGGCCGGGTTGCGGTGCCAGGTCCGCGGTGGTGGCCGGGTCTGTTCCTTCGGCGGTCATGGTGAGCAGGCCCATGGCGTGGCGCAGTTCGGCCAGGGCGGCGCGGCCGCCGGCCTCGACGGCGAGCAGTGCTTCACGGGCCTGGTCGGGGGCGGTGTCCATGACCTTGCGGGCGGCACCGGCCTGGATGGTCATCATGCTGACGTTGTGGGTGACCACGTCGTGGAGTTCGGCGGCGATGCGGGTGCGTTCGCGTTCGGCCGCACGGCGCAGTTCGGCGGCCCGTTCGCGTTCGAGGGCGGTGAGCCGGTCGCGGCTGGTGTCGGCGCGCAGCCGCCAGGTACGCAGTCCGTTGGCGGCGAAGACCAGCGGGATGAGGACCCACAGGGCCACGTACTTGTCGGGGATGATGGGCAGTTCGGTGTTCCCTGTGTTGCTGAACACGGCGATCGCCACGGGCAGGCTGGTCAGGGTGGCGGCCCGGTAGGGGCTGTAGGCGGCGGCACTGTACGCGGCGATGACCCCCTGGTAGATGACCAGCCGGGACGGCGCGTCCTGCGCGAAGAATCCGGCGGTGGCGGTCACCGCCCAGAGCACGGCCAGCGGACAGCGGCGGCGCAGCATGAGCGCGGCCGACGTGACGACGGCGATGACGACCCAGGCGATCCAGCGGTGGGACCCGGTGTAACTGACCACTCGTTCCACACCGTTGACGACCTCGACGACATGGGTGCCGCCCGGGGCGTCCGCAGCGTACACGGCCATGGTCACCCCGACGGCGGCCGCGAGGACGGCGTCGAAGAGCAGGCTGGGACGGCCGGGACGAGGGAGCGGGCCGGTGGGGCGCTGCAACGCTCCTGACAGGCGCTCCCACAGATCCGCGGGGCGGGTGGGCACCCCGGACGGGCCGGCCAGCCGCTTCAGCTGGTCGGACAGCAGGGCCCGGATGCCTGAGCGGCTCGGCGGCGGTACGTAGGACACGCGGCCCATTTTCACCGACCGCACCTTTGCGCCGCGTCGGTCCCACGGCCCACGCGCCGTACGCCCGTCGACTACATCTCAAGGAGGACCCGGCGCGGGGTGGCCCCGGAGAAGTACGGAAATGGGTTCCGGTGGCCGAGGCGCCCATGGCGGCGGCCGGCCTAGCGTCGGGCAGCCAGTTGCGCCGGACCCTGACCGACAGGGCCGGGGTGCCCTCGACAGCGGGGGCGCTCAGAGCTGGTGTCAGCCGAGACCCGGGAGTACGTACATGACCACGTCGTTGATCGAAGTGCGCGGTGTGAGCCGCAGGTACGACGACGGGCCGCCGGCCCTGCACGACGCGTCGCTGACCGTCGCGGCGGGCGAGAGCGTCGCGCTCCTCGGCCCGTCGGGCAGCGGCAAGTCCACCCTGCTCAACCTGCTCGCGGGCCTCGACCGGCCGGACGACGGAACGGTCACGGTGGACGGGACACGCGTGGACCGGCTCGGTGAGACCGCCGCGGCGCGCTACCGGCGTGCCAAGGTCGGCATGGTCTTCCAGTTCTTCCACCTCCTCGACGATCTGACCGTGGTCGACAACGTGCTGCTCCCGGCGCAGCTGGCCAGCACGTTGCCGCGCGCCGAGGCGCGGCGGCGCGCCGCCGGACTGCTGGAGCGGCTCGGTATCGACCGGCACTCCCGCGCCTATCCCGGCCGGCTCTCCGGCGGCGAGCGCCAGCGGGTCGCGGTGGCCCGCGCGCTGATGAACCGGCCGCCCCTGTTGCTCGCCGACGAACCGACGGGTGCGCTGGACAGCGCGTCCGGGGAGGATGTGGGCCGGCTGCTCACCGAGCTCAATCAGGACGGTCAGACGGTCGTCCTGGTGACGCACGATCTCGCCCTGGCGCGGGCCTGCGCGACCCGGACCGTACGGATCGCGGACGGCCGGATCACCGCGCCGAGCGAGCCGGAGCCGGTCCGATGAGTTCAGTGCGTACGCGTCCGGGGCCCCTGCAGGAGACGGGTCCCAGGCGGAACGCGCGTCCGGGCAGTGCGCTCGGCCGGGTGGTGCGGTCGGGGACGGGCCGTCGGCGGGCGCAGACGTGGGTGGTCGCGCCGGCCACCATGATGGCGGTGGCCGCGGCCATTCTCGGCGGATCCCTCCTGGTGGCGTCGGGGGCGCCTTTCGCCGACTCCTTCGCCCGGCAGCACGGCGCCCATCTGTCCATGGAGTTCGAGGCGGGTGCCGCACAGTCCGACGCGGACGCCACGCGATCCGGCGCCGGCGCCGCCACGGAGAAGCAACTCGCCGAGACGGCCCACCGCACCGGGGTCGAGGCAGCCTCCGGCCCCTTCCGTACCGTTTCCGCGGCCCCGCGGACGGAGAAGGGCCCGGAGTTGCCACCGGTGACGATCGTCGGCCGGGGCGACCCTGGCGGGAAGGTCGACACTCTCACCCTGACTTCGGGGCGCTGGGCCGAGCGTCCCGGTGAGATCGTGCTCTCCGCGGACGGCGGGATCTTCCCGGAGCTCGGCCGCACACTCGAGTTCGCCGGTCTGCCCGGCAGCCCGGACCTTGAAGTCGTCGGCGTGGCACGGTCGGCGACCCGTACCGCCGATGCCTGGGTGCTGCCCGCCCAGCTGACCGCATCGGCGAACCCGGCAGCACGGGCCGGGTACCAGATGCTGTACCGCCTCACCGCCGCGGACACCGCCGCCCAAGTGGCCGCCGGCCGCGACGCGGTGGCCGCGCGGCTGCCCGACGGGGCGGCGACCGGATCACAGTCCTGGCTGACCGTGCGGAAGAACGCCGAGCGGGACATCGCCTTGTTCGTACCGTTCCTCATCGCGTTCGGCGTGCTCGGCCTGGTGATGTCGGTACTGATCGTCGGTCATGTGGTGACCGCCGCGGTCGGGGCAGGACAGCGGCGCATCGGCATTCTCAAGGCGGTCGGCTTCACCCCGGGCCAGGTCGTGCGGGCCTATGTCGGGCAGGCGCTGATCCCGGCGGCGATCGGCACCGCGGCCGGTGTCGTCGTCGGCCATCTGCTGGTGGTTCCGGTCCTGTCGGAGGCCGCGGACGCGTACGGCACGACTCCGTCCGGCATCGCGCCCTGGGTGGATGTCACCGTGATCGCGGGAACGCTGGCCGTGGTGGCCGCGACCGCGTGGGCGGGCGCCCGGCGGGCCGGGCGGCTGCGTACCGTCGACGCGCTGGCCCTGGGGCGTGGGCCCGCCTCGGCGCGTGGCCGGTGGGCGGCCCGCCTCGGTGCACGCGCCCGGCTGCCCAGGCCCATCGGCCTGGGCCTGGCCCGGCCCTTCGCCCGCCCTGCCCGGGCGGCCGCGATGGCGATTGCCGTGGTGTTCGGGACGGCTGCCGTCACGTTCGCGGTCGGCCTCGGCTCGTCGCTCGGCGAGGTCACCAAGGCCCGCGCGCACCAGGTCGCGGACGTGACCATCGACCCGCACGCCCCGCCGGCCGACGCCCCGCCGGGTCCCGACCCGGCGGCGGAGGCGAAGGCCCGCGCGGCGGCGGCTGCCCTGGCGGAGGCCGATCCCGCAGCGCTCGACGCGGCGATCGAGAAGCAGCCCGGGACCCGCGCGCACTACGGCCGGGCGACCGGTCAGGTGACCCTCGCCGGAGTCAGCGGCGCCACCGATGTCATCGCCTTCGACGGCGACGCCTCCTGGGGCGGCTATGCCATGGTCACCGGCCGATGGATCGGCGCACCCGGCGAGGCCGTGGTGCCCACCCCGTTCCTGGAAGCCACCGGCGCGGCCGTCGGAGACACCGTGTCCCTCGACCACCGGGGCAAGCGGGTCGCCGTCCGTATCGTCGGCACCGTCCTGGACACGCGCAACGACGGTATGGAGGTCTTCACCGACCTCACCACCTTCACCGCGGCCGACGTCGAACTGAAGCCCACCAGCCACTACATCGCCCTGCGCCCCGGCACCGACCGCGCCGACTACCTCGAAGCGCTGAACGCCGATCTCCAGTCGCTGCACCTCACCGCAGACGTACCGGAGCCCGGGAACGGCAGCGACCAGGTCGTCGCCCTCAACTCGTTGACCGCGCTGCTCACCACGCTGCTCGTTGCCGTCGCCGCCCTCGGCGTCCTCAACGGCGTGCTGCTCGACACCCGGGAACGCGCCCGCGAGATGGGCATCCACAAGGCACTCGGCATGACCCCGCGGCAGACCGTCCTCACGATCGTCACCTCGGTCGTCCTCACCGGCCTGGCCGGTGGTGCCCTGGGCGTGCCCCTCGGCCTGGCCCTGCACCATGTGATCGTGCCGGCCATGGGCGACAGTGCGGGGATCGGCCTGCCCGCCTCGGTCATGGACGTCTACGCGCCGGGGCGACTGGCCGTGCTCGTCCTCGGCGGCCTGTTGATCGCCGTCCTCGGCGCACTGCTGCCCGCGGTCCGCACGGCCCGCACGCGCACGGTCACGGCCTTGCGTACGGAGTAGTGACGGGAGCGGGCCCGGTCGGTCGCCGCCGCCCGGGGCCGGCTCTCAACACACATCACGTGTCTGGCAGTTGACGAGCCGCTGCCCTCCCCCGGGATGCGCCGGCGGAGGGCAGCGGTGACGGGGCGCGCGGAGATCACCGCACGCGCGGCGTCATGGGCAGGTGACGAGGACTATGGAGAGGGCGGTGCAGGTGAGGGACGCGCTGTCGTTGGCGGCGTTGGAATCGGTGGGCGCGGAGGCGGTGCGCTGCCCGGTGACCTTGACCTGACCGAGGGTCAGCAGGTGCAGAGGGACGCGGAATGTCTTGTGCACGCTCGCGTTGGCGGCGATGGCCCCGTAATTGCAGGTCACCGTGGTGCCGACGGCGGTGCATCCGGAGGCCAGGGCGGTGGCGGAGGCGCCCCGCGGCAGTTTCGCTGTGAGGGTCGCGGAGGTCACGCTGCCGGGGCCGGGGTTGTGGGCGGTGAGGGTGTAGCTCAGGTAGGGCACCAGGAGGCCAAGGTGTGGCTGAGCGGTGAGGTTGACGTCGATGTCCGCCGTCCGCGACGCGGGAACGAAGGCGATGCCGTAGGGGCCGTTGAATCCGCTGATCGTGGCGGTGACGGTGTTGGTCGCCGCGTCGATCACCGAGACGGAGTCATCGGCCACGTTGCTGACATAGGCGGCCGTGCCGGACGGGTCGACCTCGACCTTGGCCGGGTCGGCACCGACCGGGACGGTCGCGATCACGGTGTGGCTCGCCGGGTCGATCACCTTCACGTCGTCGCCGCCTCTGTCGGTGACGAAGGCGCGCGTGCCCGACGGGTTGAACGCGACGCCGTGCGGGCCAGCCCCGACCGCGATCGTGGCGGTCACCGTATGGGTCGCCGTGTCGATCGCGGAGACGGTGTCGTCGCTGCTGTTGTTGGCGACGTAGGCGACGCTCCCGGAGGGGTTGACCGCCACGCCGGAGGGGGCGTTCCCGACCGGGACGGTGGCCGTGACCGTGTTGGTCGCGGTGTCGATGACCGAGACCGTGCTGCCGTTGTTGTTGGTCACGTAGGCGGTGGCGCCCGACGGGGTCACCGCCACGCCGTTCGGGGAGCCGCCGACCGGGACGGTCGCGCTGACCGTGTTCGTGGCGGTGTCGATGACCGACACTGTTTCCTCGCCGCTGTTCGCGACGTACGCGCGGGCCCCGGACGGGGTGAACGCCACGCCGAGAGGGTTGTTGCCGACGGGGATGGTCTCGGTGACCTCGTCGGCCTGTGTGTCGATCACCGAGACGGTCTTGTCGTCGAAATTGGTGACGTAGGCGTGCGTGTCGACGGGGTTGACCGCCACCCCGACGGGGCTGTTCCCGACGTCGATGGTGCGGGTGACGGTGTTCGTGCTCGTATCGAGCACCGTGATCGCATCGCCATGGAAGTTGGCCACATACGCCGACGGTCCCTCGGCTGCGTGTGCGGGCGCGGTGAGCGCCACCAGCCCTGACAGCGTCAGAGCGCCGGCCGCGGCGACGGGAGTCAGCCGCCGCCCCCAGCGAAAAATGAACGGTCGTGGTCTTGCGGGCATCGACGCCAAGAGACTCCCCCATCATCGAACCCCGCGCCGTGACGGCGGGTCCGAAGGACACCGAGGACCGGCGGCGGCGCGGTCGCACCGGCCCCGGCGCCCACCGGGACCGCAACAGCCGTACCCCGACCGGACACCGGCAGCACCGGCCCCGGCGGAGTCACCAGCATCATCACGCTCCCCCGCCCTCCCGGGACCGGAACCCCGACAGTTGTCCGCATTCGGTCAAAAGCTGGCTGTCCCGCGTCTTGACACCACGCCCGGCAGCTTCCGCCCCACCGCCTCCCACGGTCTCCCACCGCCTTTGTCCCGCCTTCGCAGGCCAGGCGGTGAGCCGCGTCGGCCTTCGTACGGTCGTCCGCGCCGACGACCCCGCGGGGCGGCGGTGTCGCGCTCTCGGAATGCCAGTGGGCGCAGCGGGGGGTGTTCGTCTCGGTCCAGTGAATCGTGGACACCGGTACTCCTCGTGTTCGAGCGTGCGGGGGGCACGAAGAGCACTTCGACGAGGAGCAGCGGAAAACGGCCCGTGCTGTGCACAGGCTCGTGTGTCAGGGCGGGTAGGGCTACCGCTCCCGCGTCGAAGCGCGAGAGGAGAAGTCGCCTAGAACCATGCCGAGCGGCGTCACGACCGGCCCTTTCGGAGAGGTGAGAACTTCGGAGAGGTGCAAACAGAAGGATCCCACAGCCCTGTGACGCGGCAGCCATCACAGGCAAGGCCAGGCCCGGCGGTGAGATCTCCGCTGCCGCGTGGACCCCGACCACCACACTGACCTACGCCCCGATCAGGGAGTGCTACATGGGTGCGTGCGACCGTCACCGCTCCGTGCTGAGAGTCTGTCTTTGAACCCGGGCATGCGGTGCTGAACACCCCTTGCGGCAGCGGGCTCCTGGAGCCTCATGACTCCCGCAGCCGAAAACCCGGTACTCAGTCGTCGGCAGCCGCCCTGCGACTGCGGAACGCCGCCACCCGCGTCCGGTTCTGACAGGCCACCGAGCAGAACCGGCGCCGGCCGCCGGGTGACTGGTCGATGTAGACGTCGGCACAGTGGCCGCCGGTACAGATGCCGATACGCGCGAAGCCGCGCTCCACGAGGTACTTGCGCAGGGTGATCGCCGCCGCCGCGACCAGGGCCTGATCGGCGTCGTCGACGTTCCACGCCGCGCGCAGGGTCCCGGCGGTCCCGCTCGCCATGACGGGGCGAACACCGCTGTCGGACAGCAGGCGGGTCAGTTCGTGCGCGCACGCCTCGCTGTCCGGGGCGGAGAACACCGCGTGCAGGCGGTCCGCCGCGCAGGCAAGCGCAGTCGGGGTCAGCGCGGCGCTGACGCGCGCCGGCAGGTCGAGGCGCGCCGTGATGTCGGCCACGGGCAGGTGGGGGGCCTCTCCCCGGCCGTCCTCCTGCCGCGGCAACGTGCCCCAGCCGTTGACGAGTCGCGTCAGCGCCTCGAGAGAGACGTCTGTGAGGGTGACTGCCATACGCCCCAGCGTAACGCGCTGAACGCCGCCTATGCGTTGCAAGCCTTTCACCGAACCAGTAACGTAATGAAGCGGTACTAAGCGTTACGCCGTCCATGCGCGGAGGCTGCGATGCTGGACCTCACTCTCCTGCCGGCCTACCTGGCCGCGGTCGCGATCATCACCATCACTCCGGGACCCGACGCCGCGTACATCACGGCCGTGGCCCTGGAACGCGGCCCGAGAGCCGGCCTGCTCTCCGCCACCGGAATGGCCCTGGGGATGGTCGTGCACGTGACGGCCGCCGCGCTCGGCCTCGCCGTCCTGCTGCGCTCGACACCCGTCGCGCTGATGCTGGTGGAAGCCGTCGGCGGGCTCTACCTCGCATGGCTGGCGACGACCACGATCCGCTCGTCCCGGAAGACGCCGACAGCACATTCCGGGACGCCACCCGGGCGACAGGTCCTGCGCCGAGCAGTTCTCACCAACCTGCTCAACCCGAAGACCGTACTGTTCTTCGCCGCGTTCCTCCCCCGGTTCACCAGCCCCGAACAGGGCCCCCGCTGGCTCCAGTTGCTCACCCTCGGACTGATCTTCCTGGTGGTGGGACTCCTCTGGGACAGCACGATCGGCCTGTGCGCCGGCCGGCTGGGCCGGCAACTGCTACGGGGCCCGCGCACCGCCATGACAGTGAACGTGGTCACCGGAACCACCTTCGCCGTCCTTGCAACATTCCTCCTCCAGGACGCACTCACCACCGCCGTGGCATGACCCGTTAGGCGGACGTTAGCGAGACGGCGCTTGGGCAGTAACGGCCTCGGCCAGAGTCTGGGTTGTTCCCGAAGAGGGGACACCACCCACGACCTACCGGAGGACCCGCCATGCGCTCCCACACCACCATCCGCACAAACCGTCGCCGTACGCTGCGCTGCGCCGCCGTGGTTCTGACCGTGGCCGCGGGCCTCACGCTCACGGCCTGCAACGGCGATGACGTCACAGGGGGCGACCCCTCGGCCGCATCCAGTGCGTCCTCGACGGACGGCGCCTCCTCCAACGGCGGTTCGGCCACCGGCGGTTCGGGGTCGGGCGGTTCGGATCAGGGCGGCGGGAAGGACTCGGCGGGGAAGAACTCGGGCGGGCAGGGCACGGCAGCCGGCAGCGGTTCGGGCTCGAGCGCCGAGGCCGGCAAGTGCCGTACCGACGATCTGGACATCTCGGCATCGGACAGCACCATCGACGGTGACACCAAGGGCTCTGTCGCGGTGGAGCTGCACAACGGTGGCGGCCAGGACTGCACGCTGTCCGGGTTCGCGGGCGTCGACCTGACGACCAGTGAGGGCCCGCTGTCCGCCCAGCGCGCCGGCCAGCCCGCCGAACGGACGACCCTCAAGAACGGGAAGTCGGTGTTCTTCAACATCAGCTACCCGATGAACGACTCGGGCGGTTCCGGTGTCAAGGTCACGGGTCTGGTGGTGACGCCGCCCGGCGAGACGAAGTCGTTCTCGCTGGAGTGGCCGGGCGCCGCCACACTGCCCGTCACCGACGGCTCCGGCTCCCCGGTCGAGGTCGGCCCGATCGGCAGCGCCGGCCAGGGCGGAGCCTCGTAGGAGCGCAGGCTCAGACATGGTCGCCAAGGACGAACTCCAGCCGGGCGATGCCCTGACGTCGCACAGCTTCGGCCTGCGGGAGATGCTCGACTACGAGGACAACGCCGTGAAGCGGTACCACCTGCGGGGCGCCTTCGTGGAACGCATCGGCCCGGCGTTCTACCGAGAGGCGTTGGCCGCGTCCGGGGCCCCGGCGACAGGCGGCCTGGTACCGGCGTCCGGCAGGCGGGTGGCCCGTGCTCCGTCGGCGAAGAGAGAGACGCCAGGAGTGGCCCTCGGTGGCGTGGAAGTCGACGGCCGCGCACTCGTGCGGCCAGGCGCTCGTCGTGGCGCGGCACATAAACAAGAACTCGTCGATCTCGTCGAGGGCCACCTCGTCCGGCAGCATTCGCGAGGCCGAGGCCGAGGCCGGGGCCGAGGGGCCCGCGGGCGACCTCGGCGCGGAAGGCGCTCGCCCGTTCGTCGCTCAGCCGCTCAGCCGCTCAGCCGCTCAGCCGCTCAGCCGCTCAGCCGCAGCAGAACGGGGAACGCGAGTGTCGTGTCACTCCCACTCTCTCTCATTGCGTTCCGACGACCGGACCTTCGGCGTTGGCAACCTCAGCCCTTCCGGTGGCCCCGCACCGCGGCCCCCGTCCTCACTACCCCACGCGGCGCGCCAGCCGGTGCAGGGTCACCTCGGTCAGCTGTCCCCCGTCCGCCACGGCCGTCATGTACGTGCAGTACGGCTCACGGCGCCGGTCGGTCGGCGACCCCGGGTTCAGCAAGCGCAGCCCGCCCGGAGCCGTCGTGTCCCAGGGGATGTGGCTGTGTCCGAACACCAGGACGTCGAGGTCCGGGAAGCGTTCGGCGCAGCGGCGTTCTCGCCCCTGGGCCGCGCCCGTCTCGTGGACGACTCCGAAGCGCAGCCCGCCCAGTTCCGCCCGGGCCACTTCCGGCAGGCGGGCCCGCAGTTCGTGGCCGTCGTTGTTGCCGTACACAGCGATCAACCTGCGGGAGCGGGACTCCAGCAGATCCAGCGTGGCGGTGTCCACCCAGTCGCCGGCATGGACGACCACGTCGGCGAGCGGCAACCGCTCCAGCAGCTCCGCGGGCAGTTCCTTCGCACGCTTCGGCAGATGGGTGTCCGACATCAGCAGCACAAGCATGCGCCCCACTATCCCGCACCGCCTCGTCCTCGTCCGTACCGTGCGCCCCTGAGTGCCGCCCCGGCCCGCGACCTGGCCGCTACGGACAACGCCGGTCTCAGCGACTGGGACCATGAGATGTCTGCAGACGTCATCGGGGAGATGAGACTGTGAAGGTCGGACCGGCACGTTCCGCCGCGATCCAGTGGGTCGCCCAGCATGCCCGACCCGACGCCGGCTTCCGCGGTGCCTACCTCAGCGGCTCGACCGTCGGACTGCCGGACGACGCGGAGCTGTCGCCCTCCTCCGACATCGACATCTTCGTCGTCACCGCCCAGGAGGACCCGCCGGTCAAGCCCGGCAAGTTCCGCTTCCAGGACGCCCTGCTGGAAGTCAGCTATCTGCCCTGGACCGAACTCGCCTCCGCCGACGACGTCCTGGCGTCCTACCACCTGGCCGGCAACTTCCGCACCGACGCGATCATCGATGACCCCACCGGCTGTCTGCGCCGACTACAGGCACATGTCTCGCGCCACTTCACCGCCCGGCCCTGGGTCCGCCGCAGGTGCCAGGACGCCCGCCACCGGATCGAGACCCGCCTCGCTGCGATCGACACCTCGGCGCCCTTCCACGAGCAGGTGCTCTCCTGGCTGTTCCCCACCGGCGTGACCTGCCATGTCCTGCTCGTCGCCGCCCTGCGCAACCCCACCGTCCGCCTGCGCTATCCAGCCGCTCGCGAGGTTCTCGCCGACTACGGCCACAGCAGCCTCTACCCGGAACTTCTGGACCTCCTCGGCTGCTCACACCTGTCCGCGCAGCGTGTCCGGCACCATCTGCGTGAACTCGCCACGACGTTCGACGCCACCATCCCGGTGGCGAAGACCCCGTTCTTCTTCAGCAGCGACATCACGCCCGCCGCGCGACCGATCGCGATCGACGGAAGCCAGAAACTCATCGACTCGGGCGACCACCACGAAGCCGTTTTCTGGATCATCGCGACCTACGCGCGCTGCCACACGATCCTGGCCGCCGACGCCCCCGAGCTGCACGAAGCCCTCGCCCCGGCCTTCCGTGAGGCCGTCTCCGATCTCGGCATCAACTCCACCCGTGACCTCATCCACCGGGCCGAAGAGGTGACCCGGTTCCTCCCCCGGCTCTGGCAGACCACCGAGGCCATCCTGCGCGGCAATCCCACGATCACCGAATAGCAGAGGAAGGACTTCGGCTCGGTCCCCGAGCGGGGTGTTCGCTCACGCCGTGCCCTTCCTGGTCCTCATCGCCTCGCCCCTGCTCGCGCAGCCCCGGATTGCCGCCTTCGGCGTACGGCGCCTACTTCGGAGCCGGATCGAGCGTCATGGTCCTGGCGCTTCTCCCGACCGCCGCCGAACTTCCCCTCGTAGTCGCCAACGCCTTGCGGAACATGCGCCCGACGTCAGGAGCTCACCCACCTCACGGCGTACGAGAAACGGGCGAAAACCAACCGGTCGGAGCATAAGTGAATCGATTCCTCGGGTGAAAAGTGCCAGTGGGAACCGCAACGGCTGCGCTTGGCTGCGACTCTCGGCATCGACACGAAATCGACACGAATCTGCAGGCAGCTGCGATTCGGACTCCCATCTCTCTCCTGTTTGGAGCTCCCCTTGCGTCTTCGTCGTATCACGGTCGGTGCTCTTGGTTCCATCGCGCTCTTCCTCGCCTCCGCCGGTGCCGTCACCCTCAGCGCCGGTTCCGCCGCGGCGAACCCCTGCGGCTTCTACGAGACCGGCTCCGACGCCTACTACAACCACTGCACCTCGGACGGCTCACACATCATCATCGAGATCGACGACTGGGGGCCGAACAGCGAGCAGTGTGTGGCTCCGGGCGTGACCTGGATCGGCTCCGCTTCCGGCGTCGACGGCGCCTGGTACACCGGCCGGACGTGCTGAACCGCGCAGCACGCACGCACTGAGCGGATCGCGTTCGGGGGACGGTCACGGTGCCGGTTCCCCGAACGCCTGCGATAGGGCGGGCCGGCCCGCCAGGGAGCTCACCAGGAGTGCGGGGCTGCTCGTCAGGGGCGGGCGTGGACGCCCATGCCCCCGGAGACGGTGAGGTTGTCGCCGGTGATGTAAGCGGCGGCGTCCGAGGCGAGGAGCGCCACGGCTTCGGCGATGTCGGCGGGCGCGCCGACGCGGCCGAGCGGGACGTCCCCGGCCCAGGAGTCGATCATCGCCGGGGAGACGCCCATCTTGCCGTAGGCAGGGGTGTCGATGAGTCCCGGACTGACGGCGTTGACGCGGATACGGCGCGGGGCGAGTTCGAGCGCGAGGGACCGCATGAGGGGTACCAGGGTTCGGCGACCAGGGCCGGTTCGGGCAGGTCCTGACGGACACGATCAGCGGACAGCCGGCCGAAGCCGGCGTCTGGGAGACCCTGCGCGCAGGGGTTGCCGCCGTACTGGCCCTGCACGCCAGCCGCGAACAGACCCTGGAACGGTTCCGTCTCCTGCACAACACCCGGTCCCTGCGCGCCGGTTGGCTCGAAAAGCGGCTCCAGTTCCAGGACGATCTGCTGCCGCTCGTCGAGACGCGGATGGGCGCCGCTGTCGGCAGCGCGGAACCAAGAGCTCGCGCGGTGATCGCGACGGCGTTCGCGTGCCTGGATGCCGCGTCAATGACGTGGGTCGGCAACGACGGCAAGGGCGAGATCCTGGACCTGTACGACGAGTGCCTGGCTGCGGTGCGCGACTAGCCGGGTCGCGCCGACCACCCCTTCCTGGCCGACGCCACCGTCACCGCCCCGCGACCACTGCCTACCCACCAGCCCGGCCCCACCGATGTCGCCGTCAGGAGCCGTCAGGAGCCGTCAGGAGCCGTCAGGAGCCGTCAGGGAGCGATACCGACGCCGTCGATGCCGCTCCAGGACCTCTCCTGGGCCGCGCTCATGGCCGGCCAGCGAGTGCCTCCGGGCCGCGGTTCGACCCGGGAGAGATAGGGCTGAGGGGTGAAGTCAGGCTGGTAGAAGCACCCGGTGCCGTACACACGGTCGAAGTCCGGGCAGGACGACGCGACCGAACTCGGCGTGGGCTTCTTGCCCTTGCGCACCCAATCGTCAAGTGCCGCAATGGAGTTGGCGTACTCGGAGTTGCTCAGCCCACTGTGCTCTTGCTCGTCCGAAAAGGTCTGCACGAGGTTCTTGCCGTGACCGGCGCCCCGGAGAGTGGCACGGTAGGCCGCCTCTTGCTCGACGAACGCCGTCGGATCGTCGATGGCGTGCAAGGTGAGTACCGGGATGGAGACGTCACCGGTGAGATCACTGTCGTAGGACAGGTCACGCCGGGCCGACGGATCGGCGGAGTAGCGTCCCACTCCCGCGTTGAGTGCCTTGTCGTCGTGCGAACCGGAGTAGCGCACACCCTTGTTGCCGAACGGATTGCGATCGCCGAGCCGGTTGTGGGTGATGTCGCGAAAGGTAAAGGTCGCGAAGCGCAGATGGGACTCGAGCGTGCGCTCAGGAATTTTCGTGACGGCGAGGATGTCGTCAAGATTGCGCTGCTGCAGCGCGGTGCGCTCCTCGGAGTCGGACGCGAAGCCGGTGCACTCCTGCAAGCGGGCGCGCAAGCCTTGCGCGGTCATGCTCGATCCGGCCCTCAGCCCCTGCCAGAGCGGATACTGCGGTTCGGTGGAGCGCGGGTGATTTCGGCAGTAGTACTGGTAGACCACGCGCAGGTCGACCCGGTAGTCGTAGCCTCGCGAGCCACCGCCGAGCACGCCGTTGGTGAGCAGGGCACCGTCGTACGGTCCGTTCTTCTTGCCGTAGGTCTCCACCACCTTGGCCGCCACGTCACCGCCCCACGACTGGCCGTGTACGTACGTCCTCTCCGGCGTACCGAACGCGGACCGGAACACGCGGCGCACGTTCTCGGTGTCGGCCGCGGCCATGCGGGTGCCGTAGCCTCCCCGGCGGTACGACGAGCCGGCCCATGCGTACCCCTCGTCGACCATGACCGCCCAGCGCTCGAGGTCTTCGGCGCTGCGGCTCGGGTCGGAGTCGTCACCGAGGTCGGGTCCGCCGTGGGCGTGGACGACCAGTGACCCGTTCCACTGCTCGGGGACGGCGATGGTGTAGTACGCGCCGTTGCTGTCCTGCCCGCTATAACACGTGGCCTTGTCCGCCAGGGCCGATGGACACGGTACGGAGGGCGGCCTTGTCGTGTCCGTCTGAGCGGCGGCGGCCTGCGGGATCGCGCCGACGACCACTCCTGCGACGCACAGTGCCTGCCAGCTGGAGCGGCGCCGCCGCGGCCGGAGCCCTCGGGATGTGCCGGACCGTGCTGCGAAGGGATACAAAACGCGGCTCCTTGCTTTCGCGGACGCACCGTCGCGTCATGCGCTGCGATGTTAGGGAGCCGGTGGTCGGGGGGCCAGAGCCTGATCGATACGTTCATAGTGTTCGCGCTCGCGTCGTGGCGACGTCCGCTGCGGTGGTGCGTCTACGGGGTTTACTCCCGGGAGTCAGGTGCCGCGCGCCCGGGCCTGGTCGCCTGCCCGCTACGACCCTACGACCAGGGTTCGGTCGGCTGCTCGCTACGAGCCGGGCCCGGTCGGCTGCTCGCTACGAGCCGGGTCAGCCGCTCGGCTCGTCGAAGAGGTCGGCGCACACCTGCGGCAGGGGGCGGCCGGTGGCGAACGCGCGGGCCCGCAGCAGGGCCAGCGCGTCCGGGATGGCGATGTCGCGGCGGGCGGCCAGGCGCCCGGCGGCCCGGCGGGTCCTGCCCCAGTGGGCGTCGATCATGTCGGCCGGCTCCCAGGGAAGGGGTTCCGCGCCGCCGAAGTGCCGCAGCGCGCGGCGCAGCAGGACGTCGGCGACGGCCTCGGCGGCCGCGACGGCTTCGGGTACGGGGTCCTCGCCCGGCCGCCAAGGAGTGTGCCGCAGCAAGTCCACCGCACCGATCGGCTTTCTGGCGCCGGAGGGTGTGAGCGGCACCGCGAGGACAAGGGCCACCCGGGGAAGTTCCTCCCGCAGACGGGACCCGAAGACCGGCCACAGGGTGAGGTATTCGGCGGGGTCCAGGCACACCACGGGCATCCCGGACTCGGAGGCCGCCATGCATGGCCCCTCCTGCGACTCGAACTGCAACTCCTCCAGGCGCAGCGCCTCATCCCCGCTGGCACACAGCAACTGACGCGCCTCGGTATGGGTCAGCAGGGACATCGAGGCTCCGTCCATCCCCAAGCCCTCGCACATCGCCTGGCACAGGCGGTGCGGCAGACCCGCCTCCTCCCCCGCCGCCGCAGCCCGCTCGACCAACTGCACGACCCGCGCATCTCTCATCCGCCACGACTGCCCCCACCTGCCCGGATCACGCTTCCCTGTAGGACGCCGCCACGCCCCGTCGGAACTGCTCGTGTCCCGCCGTCGCGGAGGCGCGGCTCGCCGACGGGTCCACACGGCGGTCCACACGGCGCCTCCAGTGGCGGAGCGAAAGAAGCGTGCATACAACGGAATGACGCTCATGCGCGGGGAGAGGACGCCCGCTGAAATGGAGATGCGAAGATGGCCGCTGAGTCATTCTCTGCCGAGCCCGAGGTTTCCGAGACCGGCGAACCTCTGGTCGCGAAGCCGGTCCACTGGGGCACTGCGCAGCTCGGCGCCCCGCCCCCGCTTCCTGTCCGGCCGCCGTCATGGCCGCAGGCAACGGACGGCGGCACGACCGACGCGCCGCGGGACGAGGCGCCGCACCACGCCCGCGACATCGACTTTGGCATGACCCAGGAGTGGGGCGCCCCCGCCCCCGCCCCTGCCCGCGCGCCCGCGCCCGCGGCTGAGCCCGCCGCTCCGCCGTTCCCCGCGGCGGCCCCCGACGCCGGGGCCGAGACGGTGGAGGAGCTCCTGCACATCGCCGTGATGACGCGGCCCCTGGAGGACATCGCCGATCTGGCGACCCGCCTGGAGCAGACACCCGACGGTGCGCCGACCGCCGCGTCCGTCCTCCGTCTGGCCGCTGTCGCCCGCTCCGTTGACGACGTCACCCGGCTGGTGGAACTCCTCGGCCCGCCCGAGCACCCCGTGGACCACATGGACGAGGCCATCCGGCACGCCGCGGAACAGCGGCCCGTCCCGGACGTCACCCGCCTCATCCAGTTGCTCTCCTCTTTCCCGGACGAGGCGCACAGCAGTGCCGAAGCGGTGCACGCCGCCGCCACGGGCAGGTCCGTAGAGGACCTGGTGCAGCTCGTCGGCAACCTGGGTGAGGACAGGGGCGGCGGTGCGCCCGTGCTGCGATCCACACCGGTCGCACCGGCCGCGCCGGCCACACCGCCCGCCGAGCCGACCCCCGCCACGCAGACGGAAGCCTCGCAGCAGAAGAAGAAGCAGAACGCCACCACTCCCCAGACGTGGATGCGGCGCGCCGCGGGCCTGCTGATGCTGCTCTGCGCAGCGGCCCACCTCCCGATGGACTGGTCGCAGGAGTCCGCCTTCAGCATTGCCGCCGCGATCGGGGTCAGCGCCCTCTGCGCCGCGTCGGGCCTCGCGCTCCTCCTGAGCCGCTCGCTCTCCGCGGCCGTGTTGAGCGTCTTGGTGGCCGGTGCGCTGGCCGTCGGACATCTCGTCGAGGACCGGCTCGGCTCCGGCTCGCTCTCGCAGGTGCTGCAGCCCGCGGGCGTCCCCGCGCCGCTCCCCGCCCTCGCGGCGGTCCTCGCCGCGCTCGCCGCCCTGCTGGCCGTGGCGCTGACGGTCGCCGCCCCGCGCACACCGGCCCCCGACCCGGGCCCGCGCGCCTGATCACAGCGTTACGGGCCTCAGTTCGGAAACGGGGCGAAGCGAGCGGAGGCCCGCCCAGCTTGAAACTCCCAGGCGGTTGGCGCGCACTCGGATCGTCACCCGCCGGCTGCTTCACCGGCGCGCGAGGCGGACCACGGCATAGGTGATACCGAGGATGATGTCGACGACGGTCCAGAGGACGATGATCAGTCCAACACCGACAGCGGTTCCCGCGTTGGCGGCGTCGTTGCAGGTCTGAGCGTCCAGAGTGCCGCAGTCAGAAGGCCCACCGGAGCGTGCCCCCAGGACGATCCAGAGCAGGAAGACCGCCTGCACCGCGAGGAAGAACCACATGAACCATCGGTGCTGACGTCGTCCGCCTTCATCAGGTGGCGGCGAGGTTCGAGGCTCCGGGGTCGGACTCTGAGGAGCCGCGGTCGGTCCAGAGCTGATTGGCCACTGAGGGCTCAACGTGGGCTCCTCTGCCGCGCTCACCGCGCCCTACCCGGTCACCTTTACCTCCAGCAAATGGGCGCTTCGTGGCCTGGCCCGCACCGCGGCACTGGAGCTCGGGCCGCGCGGGATCCGGGTGAACACCATCCATCCCGGGTTCATCGACACCGAGATGTCCGCCTCCGCGGACCCCGCCTTCCGCCTTTCGGGAGGCGAACGTGCGCGAGACCCCGCTGAGGCGCACGGGCAGCGTCGACGACGTCACCGCGCTCGTCGCGTTCCTGCTCTCGGGCGCCGCCGCGTTCATCACCGGCGCCGACATTCCCGTCGACGGCGGGCTCACCGCCCACGGCGGTGGTCAGTGGGGCCCCTTCCGCGCCTTCCACCGGGCAGGCCGACGTTCCTGCACGCTCTGGACGCACTCGGACACCGGAGCACTCGACCTGTATCTACGGGTGGGCATGACGGTCCGACGCAGCTCCACGGTCTTCCGCAAGGACCTGCGGGCCTAGGGTCCACCCGGACAGATCATGGGCGCTGTGCGAACGTCGGCGCCCGCCTGGAGGCGGACAGGGGGGGCAACCAGGCCGAGACAGCGGTCAGTAGCGCCTTTCGGGCCCGAGTACGGCGGGAAACCTCCGCGTTTCCGCAGGCGTCCGACAGCACAGAGCAGTGCGGCGCAGCGCAGGGCGGCGGCGCAGATCAGGCGGTCGGGGTGGGCCAGGCGACGTCCGTTTCGACGGCGGTGGTGTAGTCGATGCCGGGGACAGAGAAGCCGTAGAGGCGGCGGACTTCGCCGCTGAACCAGTCGAGGTCGGCGAGGTCGCTGATGGTGTCGCTGGTGGCGGTGGACCAGCGGTCGGCGACCGCTTGCTGCGCGGCGGAGTCGAGTTCCCAGGTGTCGAGGCGGAGTCGGCCCTCGTCGTCGAGGACGAGCGGGCGGGCGTCGGTCAGTTGGTCCCACAGCTGGACCAGTTGACCGATCGGGGCCACCATGGCGTCGCCGAGGACGCCGCGCAGCAGCCCCACGTACAGGGCGATGCCGGGGATGGCGGTGGAGGACTGGGTGACGGCTGCCGCGTTGACCGAGGTCACGGCGCGGCCGCCGACGGTCTTGCCGAGGCGTTCGTCCAACGTGCGTGCGGTGGCTTCGAGATGGGCCTTCGCGGCACCGATGGTGCCCTGCCGGTAGATCGCCGCGGTGAGCGGTGAGCCTATGTAGGACAGGGCGGCGGTGGTGAAACCGTCGGCGAGCAGGGACCGGTCGGCGAGGAATGTGATCCAGCGTTCCCAGTCCGCGCCGCCCATCACCGCCACGGTCTGTTCGATGTCGTCGCCCTCGGCCGGCGCGGTCGTGACCTTCTTGACCTCCGGGACGCCGTGCTCATCGAAGACGAGGGTCTTCGTGGTGTGCGGTGAGCCGACCGGTTTGAGGACCGAGGCGTATACGTTGCCGGTGTCGGGGTCGGTGCGGCGAGGCGCGGCCACTGAGTAGATCAGGTAGTCGAGCCGTCCCCCGAACCGGTCGGCCAGGAGGCCGGCGACCTGCTCCTTCATCGTGTCGCTGAATGCGTCGCCGTTGAGGAACACCATGTCCCGCCCGTGCTGTTGCGCGAGCCGGGCGGTGGCGGCCGTGCGATACCAGCCGGCTGTGCCGGTGCGGCGCGCGGGCGCCTTCTCGAAGCACACGCCGATGCCACGGATACCGACACGGGCCAGGCCCGCGATCGTGGCGGCCAGGCCGTAGCCCGCGGACGAACCGATGATCAGAGCCACCGGCCCTTCGCCCCCGGCGGGCGCCTGGGCGGGGACGGCCCGCCACATCTCCTCCACCAGCTGCTCGCAGCCGCCGGGGTGGGAGTCGAGAAACAGGAAGCCCCGGTTCTTGGGCGCGATGACGCGTTCACTCACGGTGCGATATCCCAGGTGTCGTCACGGACAAGGCCGCGACGACCGCCGCGGCCTCCCGCAAGTCTGCGGCCGTACGAACGAACACAGCGATCCTGACCCGGCACAACGATGTTCAGCCGGTCTTGGAGGGTTCCCACTAGGTCTGTGGCACTACGTGTGCCGGCATCTGGCGTCTGCTCATGTGCTTCTCGCCGCTCAACCCCATGACCGGTCGAGGAAGGCGCGGACAGCGCCTGACAGCTCGTCCGACCTGCTGACGACCAGCAGGTCCGGGCCGGAGGCGTCGTCGAGGGGACGGTAGGTGAGATCCGGGAGGTCGATGCGGGTCGTGGAGGTGGGAACGACCGCCACGCCCACGCCGGCGGCGGCGAAGGCGAGCGCCCCCAGGGTGCCGGTGACCGGGTGGACGCGGGAGCGGGGGTGGCCGACGGCCGGCCCGAGCTGGGCGAGCACCTGCGCCTCCTCGTCCTCGGTCGCGTACACCACCAGATCCCAACGGGCCAGCTCGGCAACGGAGATGGTGGCGGCAGCGGCCAGTTCATGGTCCTGGCGGAGTGCGACCGAGAGCGTGGTCGCGGCGCGGCTGCGCAGCGTCAGGCCGTCGGTGTCGCCGAGGCCCAGACGCGGGCAGTAGCCGACGTCCAGGGTGCCTTCGCGCACCGCCTTGACCTGCTCGGCCGGGGGTATCTCGGTCAGGCACAGCTCCGTCCCGGGGTGGGTCCGCCGGAACGCGTGCATGTCCGCGGTGAGGACGCCCTGCAGCACGGCGACACCGGAGAAGCCGATCCGCACCAGCCCGGTCTTCCCCTCGATCGACCTGCGTGCGACCTGCACCGTGTGGTCCGCCTGCGCGAGCGTGACGCGGGCGTGGGTCAGCATCAGCTCCCCCGCCTCGGTGAGCTCCACCCGCCGGCTGGTGCGCCGGAACAGCGGGCCCCCTACTTCTTTCTCCAGCGCCTGCACCTGAGTGCTGAGCGTGGACTGCGTGACGTGCAGCCTGACCGCGGCCCGACCGAAGTGCCGTTCCTCCGCGACGGCCACGAAGTAGCGCAGGTGTCGAAGTTCCACTCGTAACTCCATTCGCAGCTCTGCCATCGAAGAACCATCGCTGAAAACGATTGATCCATCGTATCCATCCGTTGGACCGATCGACGATCGCGTCGCAGCATGGAGGCATGACAGCGACACTTCAGGACCGCCAGGACATCGCCGACCTGATGACCGGCTGGATCCATCGCGACCACGGTCAGTGGGACCGCCTGCGGGATCTGTTCCACTTGGACGCCCGGATCGAGATCACCTGGTTCGAAGGCCTGGCCCACGACTTCGTCGAGGCTTCCGCGCGTATGGGCGCCTCCGACTTCCGCACCAAGCACCTGATCACCGCACCCGTGGTGACCTTCTCCGGCGACGGCAGCCGTGCGGTGAGCGAGACCAATGCCGTCATCATCGGCGAGAACGTCAGCCTCGACCTGGGCTGCGACGGCCACAACCGGTTCATCGACCGGCTGGAGCGCCGCGACGGCGTCTGGCGCATCTGCGACCGCAAGAGCGTCTACGACTTCGCCGGCTTCACCTTCCCCCGCGGCCCGGTGGACGTCGACCGTTCGGCGGTGGCGAAGCACCCGCGCGAGTACGCGGCCCTCGCCCACCTGTTGGAGCTCAGCGGCTTCCCGGTGACCCGTACCTTCGCCACCAGGGGCAGCACACTGGAAGAGAAGATCAAGGGGTCCGCCTTCGACTGGCTGGCGGAGTCCGCATGACGACGACCACCGTCACCGATGCCGCGGTCTTCGACGGCACGGACCTGCTCGACGGCCGCTACGACGTCACCTTCGAAGGCGCGTTGATCACGCGGGTCGCCCCTGCGGATCAGGCGGCCACGGCCCCTGTCGGTGAACACGTCGACGGGTCCGGCGCGACGCTGCTGCCCGGCCTGATCGACGCGCATGTGCATTTCAGCTCACCGCAGCAGCTGGTAGAGCTCGCCCGATGGGGCGTCACCACCGCGTTGGACATGGGGACCTGGCCCCCGGCTTTCGTACAGGAACTGCGGGCGGCCGCTGCCGGGTGCGACCTCCGCAGCAGCGGCGCCCCGCTGGCCGGTCCCGCCGGCACGCACTCCCGTATGCCCGCCTTCCCCCGAGAGAACCTGGTGTCCACCGCCGACCAGGCGCGCTCACGCGTCGCCGCGCAGGTGGAGGAGGGCATCGACCACCTGAAGCTGATCTTCGAACGGCCCGGAGAGGGCGGCCTGGAACGCGAGACCGCGCGCGCCGCGGTCCAGGCCGCGCATGCCTCGGGACTGCGCGTGGTGGCACACGCCGGCAACACCGGCGCCGTGGCGCTGGCCTCCGCGGCCGGGGTCGACGTCCTCACCCACGCTCCTCTGGACGCCGCCCTCGACGAAGACGCCGTGCGGGCGATCGTCGACGCGGGCCGCGTGGTGGTGCCCACGCTGACCATGATGCGTGGCGCCGCCGCCCATCTTGCCGTGCCGGGGCTGAGCTACGACAACGCGTGTGCGGCGGTCGGCGCGCTGCATCGCGCCGGCGCCGTGCTCGTGGCCGGGACCGACGCCAACGACGCGCCGGGCGTCCACGCCTCGGTTCCGTACGGCAGCAGCCTGCACGACGAACTCGGCCTTCTGGTCGAGGCCGGGCTGCGTCCGACGGAGGCGCTGCGCGCCGCAACCGGCACAGCCGCCGTGGCGTTCGGCCTCGGTGACCGCGGCGCCGTCCGCCCCGGGCTGCGCGCCGACCTGCTGCTGGTCGAGGGCACACCGACCACGGACATCGACGCGACCCGCGCGATCCGGCGCGTGTGGATCACCGGCGGCGGCGTCGACGCAGCCGACCACACCGCGCCGGAGGCGACACGATAAAGCTGATCACCATCGGGGAGCACACCCTGCACACCCGCGTGGCACGGGCGAGCGCGGCGCCCTCCGCCGGTGTGAGCCCCGCCGGGTTCGGCTCCCTCGCCCCGGCCGGTCGGCCGGGGCGAGGTGGTGCGTCACAGGGAGGTGCAGGCGGTGCCGTTAAGGGTGAACGTCGTCGGGGCCGGGTTGGTGGTGGAGCTGGTGCCGGTGAAACCGACCGTGGCCGTACCGCCGACGGGGATCGTGGCGGTGTACGAGGCGGCGGCGACCGTCACGTCGGCGCCCTTCTGGGTCGGGGTGCCGCCCCACATGTTGCTGATGGTCTGGCCTGCCGAGAAGGCGAAGCCGAGGTTCCAGCCGTTGATGGCGCCGGTGCCGGTGTTACGGATGGTGATCTCGCCCTGGAAGCCGCTCGGCCATGCGTTGACGACGCGGTAGCCGACGGAGCAGCCCGCGCCCGGGGTGCCGGTGTCCTTGTCGGTCGTGACGGTGACCGCGGCCGAGCGGGCGGAGCGGTTGCCCGCCGCGTCCTTGGCGTACACGGCGAAGGTGTACGCCGTGGCGGGGGTCAACGACTCGACGGTGACCCTGGTGGTCGTGGTGGAGGCGACGGTGGTTTCCGTGGCGCCGGCGACGCGGACCACTTCGTAGCCGGTGACGCCGATGTTGTCCGTGGCGGCGGGCCAGGTCAGGGTGGCCGAGGTGGCTGAGACGCCCGAGGCCGTCGGGGCGCCGGGGGCCGTGGGGGCCTGGGCGTCGGGGGCGGTGGAGCCGAAGACCGTGGCTTCGCGGGAGGTCTGGGCGATGCCGTTGGCACCGTGGAAGATGCGTTCGCCCCAGGAGCTGAGTTGCGCCGGGTCGAAGCCGATCGCCAGGTCGAGAACGGGGTCGGTGTTGCCGCTCCAGGACCAGGCCAGATAGCCGAGGTCGAGCTGTTCGGCGGTGGCCATCATGGTGTCCTCGTCGGGGTCGCCCCACTGATCGGCCGGTCCACCGAACTCCCCTACCAGGATGGGCAGTTCTGCGTCGACGAAGGCTTTGAGGTAGTCGGTGATCTCCTGGGCCGTGTCGTAGACGCTGTACATGTGGATCGAGAAGATGAGGTTGCCGGTCGGGTCGGCGTCGTAGACCTGCTGCGCGTTGGTCTTCATGACGTTCTGCCAGTCCTGGCCCCAGTTGGGCGCGTCCACCATGATCGTGTGCGCGAATCCAGCTGTACGCAGCTTCTGGAGTGCGGCGATGGTCGGGGCTGTCCAGCCGGCCGGGTCGGTGTTGCCCCAGGGTTCGTTGCCGATGTTGATGACGACGTAGTCCTCTTCGCCGGCCAGGACGTCCTTGAGGCTGATCCAGTAGTCGGCGGCGTGGTCGAGCGTGCCCGCGGCGGCGTCCTCGCCATAGCCGGTGGTGTCGTGCACCTCCAGGACGCAGATCAGGCGGTTGGCCTTGCAGTCGGCGACGACGGCGGCCACGTCCTGCGGGCTGTTGCGGCTCCAGCGGTATCCGTCGGAGAGGACGACGCGCACACTGTTGGCGCCGAGCGCCTTGATGTCGGCGAGCGACTGGGTCTGGCCCGGGTACCAGGTGTGGGCGTGGTTGACGCCGCGCATGACGAAGTCGTTGCCGTTGCCTTCGACGAGGCGGCCGTCGCTGATGTGCAGGCCGGTCGCGGCCGTCTGGCGCAGCGCGGCGGGAGGGCCGGCGTGGGCGGAGGGGGCCAGGGCGAGCAGGCCGAGAAGCATGGCCAGGGCCGCGCTGACCGCGGTGGCGGGGTTGTTCGTGGTCGCACTTCTTCTTCTCACTGTGGCTCCGGAGGGGGTGAGGGGCGAGGAAGGTGTTGGCGCGACGAGCTGATGGGAGCGCTCCCATATAGCCAGGGCCGACAGGGGCACGTCAAGAGGGTGGGGTGGGCGCGACTGGCGATCGGCGCGGTGACCGTGCGGTCGGGACGGGGGTGGAGCGGTCGGGGACGACAGGGTTGGAGCAGCCCCGCCCCTCTCGCTTTACGGCCCGAGAAGCCCGCCCCTCTGGCTTCGCGGCCTCAGAAGCCCGCCCCTCCCGCTTCACGGCCCGAGAAGCCCGCCCCCCTCGCGCGCCGGATGCTGGCGCCTTCCACTACTCGGTGATACGTTGTACCGGTACTCGGTACTACGCAGTACCACCGCTGGGACCGGGAAGGACTCGGGATGGACGACCTGACGGAGATGCTGAAAGGCACGCTCGAAGGGTGCGTGCTCGAAATCATCGGCCGCGAGGACACCTACGGCTACGCCATCACCCGTCAGCTGAACGAACTCGGCTTCGCCGACGTCGTCGAGGGGACGGTCTACACCATCCTGCTGCGGCTGGAGAGGAACAAACTCGTCCAGGTGACGAAGCGGCCCTCCGGGGTCGGCCCGCCGCGCAAGTTCTACGCACTCAACGACGCCGGACGCGAGGAACTCGCGAAGTTCTGGACGAAATGGCAGTACGTCTCATCACGCATCGACAGGCTCAGGGAGGGCGGGAGATGAACTTCTGGGAAACCATCACAGGCAGCGATCTCACCAGGGACTGGAAGGCGTTCGAAGCGCGGGCCGCGGCCCTGCCGGACGATTACCGGGCGGCGTGGGAGCAGATCAAGGGCCACCTCTTCCCCCACGGGGACTTCACCGGGCGCAACTTGATGCCGATCCTCGACGCGGCTCTGGGGCTGCTCGAAGAGACAGCGGCGGACGGACAGAGCATCCAGGAAGTCCTCGGCGACGACATCCAGGGCTTCTGCACGGCACTGGCCGGCGGCGAAGGTGCCCGGACCTACCGCGACCGGTGGCGCGCGCAGTTGAACAGGAACGTCGCACGCAAACTGAGCCGGTTGGGAGGCTGACGTGGGCATCCGGGACGTCATCGAGGGCAAGAAGCAGTGGCGGGCGCACGTCGCACGGATCAAGGCGCTCCCGCCGGACTACCAGATCGTCTACAAGGAGATGCTGAAGTACCTGTTCAAGGTCGGCCCGATCGACCTGCCGGACGGGCCGCTGCTCCCCGGGGTAGTCGACTTCTTCGAGGAGGGCGCCGCCGCGGGCAAGGGGGTCCTGGAGCTCATCGGCACCGACGTCGCCGCGTTCTGCGACGACCTGATCAAAGACTCACGCACCTACGCGGACCTCTATCAGGAGTCCCTCGGCAATGACCCCGGTACGGCCGGGAAGTAACCACCTCACCGCACGTGAGTGGGCATAGCCGTAGCCCGGATACACGGGTCGTTCGCCCGCTGACGTGCGGTTTCGAAAGGAAGCAGTCCATGCCTTCATCTGTCATGTCCACATCCATGCAAGGTGACGGGCCTCCGTCGCCGACCGTCGCCCCCGCCGTCTCCGCGATCGGGTTACGCAAGTCGTACGGAGACAAGCTCGTCCTCGGCGGCATAGATCTGCACGTCCCGGCCGGGTCCGTGTTCGCACTGCTCGGCCCGAACGGTGCGGGCAAGACCACCGCCGTGAAGGTCCTCTCCACGCTCGTCACCGCCGACGCCGGCGACCTGCACGTCGGCGGGCACGACCTGGCCACCGACCCACAGGCGGCCCGTGCGGTGATCGGTGTCACCGGCCAGTTCTCGGCCATCGACGGACTGATCACCGGCGAGGAGAACATGCTCCTCATGGCCGACCTGCATCACCTGTCCAAGGAGGAGGGCAAGCGCGCCGCCGCCGAACTCCTCGCCCGTTTCGGCCTGGTGGAGGCTGCGAAGAAGCCCGCGTCCACCTACTCCGGCGGCATGAAGCGCCGCCTCGACCTCGCGATGACGCTGGTCGGCAGCCCGCGGATCATCTTCCTCGACGAGCCGACCACCGGCCTCGACCCACGCTCACGTCACACCATGTGGGGCATCATCCGCGACCTCGTCACCGACGGCGTCACCGTCTTCCTCACCACCCAGTATTTGGAGGAGGCCGACGAACTCGCCGACCGCATCGCGGTGTTGAACGACGGCACCATCGCCGCCGAGGGCACCGCCGAGGAACTCAAGCGGATGATCCCCGGCGGGCACGTCAGGCTCCGCTTCACCGACCCGGCCGCGTACCGGTCCGCCGCCGGCGCGCTGCGCGAGATCACCCGGGACGACGAGGCGCTGTCGCTGTCCATTCCCAGCGACGGGAGCCAGCGCGAACTGCGCGCTGTCCTCGACCAGTTGGACGCCGCGGGCATCGAGGCGGACGAGCTCACCGTGCACACCCCCGACCTCGACAACGTGTTCTTCGCCCTGACCGACAGCCCCACTGCGACCGCCGGCGCCGACGCTCCCGACCAGCCCGAGGAGAACGCCCGATGAGCTCCCTCGCTCTCGCCGTACGCGACTCGAACACGATGCTGCGCCGCAACCTGCTGCACGCGCGCCGCTACCCGTCCGGGACCCTCAACCTGCTGCTCACGCCGATCATGATGCTGCTGCTCTTCGTCTACATCTTCGGCGACGTGATGAGCACAGGTATAGGCGCCGCCGCCGCCGACCGCTCCGACTACATCGCCTACATCGTCCCGGGCCTGCTCCTGATGACCATCGGCAGCACCGTGATCGGATCCGCGGTGTACGTGTCCATGGACATGGCCGAGGGCCTCATCGCCCGTTTTCGCACCATGGCGGTCCACCGCCCGTCAGTACTCGTCGGGCATGTCGTCGGCGGCGTGCTGCAATCCGTCATGAGCGTGGTCCTCGTCGGCGCCTTCGGCGTGGCCATCGGATTCCGGTCCACGGATGCGACCGCCCTGGAGTGGCTGGCAGCACTCGGGCTCATCGTTCTCTTCGCGCTGGCGCTCACCTGGATCGCGGTCGGCATGGGGCTGGCCAGTCCGAACCCGGAGGCGGCCAGCAACATGGCCATGCCGCTGATCCTCCTCCCCCTCATCTCCAGCGCCTTCATCCCGGCAGACACCATGCCCGGCTGGTTCCGGCCGATCGCCGAGTATCAGCCCTTCACACCCGCCATCGAAACCCTGCGCGGCCTCCTCCTCGGCACCGAGATCGGCAACAACGGCTGGCTCGCGCTCGCCTGGTGCGTCGGACTGAGCGCGCTCGGGTACCGCTGGGCGACCACGCAGTTCAACCGCGACCCGAAGTAGGCGGACGGACTCAGGCGCCGGCAGGTATGGCGTCGAGCTCGGCCGGGTCGAAACCGGCCTCGGCCAGGACGTCGGCGGCGACCCCGCGGCCGACCCGGGCAAGGCCGATCAGCAGGTCGTGGCAGTCGATGCGGTCGGAGCCGCTCTGCTCGGACCGCGCCTCGGCGAGGGCGATGGCCTTGCGGGAGTACGGCGCAACCGAGGACCTCACGGCCTTCGCCGTCCACCCCGAGATACCGCGGAGCACCACTCCAGCCCCTGGTTTCCAGCAACCTCAGCAGATCACCCACGAACTCCGTACGAGCCGAGGCCGGACGCCGCGCCGTCTCCCCGACACGAACAACCGCATTGACAAAGCCTCCGGGCAAGAACGACTCAGACATCCACCCACCCTGCCCGATCGCTACCACCGACGCTTACTGATGTGTCCCGCCGATTGATCCGCCCCAAAACAACTGCGTCTGCTGCTCTGCTCCGCTCACTCGTAACGGGGTCAGTAGGTCTGGCCGGGCGCCAGCCGGATCGTCACTCCTCAAGCCGCATAGGATGTGTCCTCGTGTCTGACGACCCGGAGATGCGATCCCGTCCACGCAACCTCGGCCGCGTGTTCAACGAGGTGGCTGAACTCTACGACCGGGTCCGGCCCGGGTACCCCGACGAGCTGTTTGCGGACCTTGTCGCCGTCACCGGCACGGACAAGGACGCGTCGGTCCTGGAAGTGGGCTGCGGTACCGGTCAGGCGACGCGCTCACTGGCAGCGCTCGGATGCACGGTGACCGCCGTCGAGCCGGGCGCGGACATGGCCGTACTCGCTCGTCGGCGGCTCGCGTCCTTCCGTGACGTCGACGTCGAGAGGTCGACGTTCGAGGAGTGGGACGACCGCGGCCGACGCTTCGAGGTTCTTGTGGCCGCCTCGTCGTGGCACTGGGTCGATCCGTCGACCGGCTGGCAGCGCGCACACGACGTGCTCCGGCCCCATGGATGGATGGCGCTGCTCGGCCACGTCGTCGTCCGCCGACCAGGAGAGCCGGAGGTGTACGCCGAGACCGCCGATCTCCACGAGCAATTCTGTCCGGGGAACCCCGACTGGGGCCATCCGCCGCTGGAGGACGAGGTGCGCGCCTCCGACGAGGGGTGGGGTGTGGTCGACGGTCCCGGAGCATTGTTCGGCCCGACGATCGTGCGCTGGTACCCGACCGTTCAGTGGTTCGACGGTGACGGCTTCGCCGATCACCTGCGCTCGTTGTCACCGTATCGAAGGCTCGAGCGGGATGTCCGTGAGCCTTTGCTCGATGCCATCGCCGAGCGCATCCGCACGCGCATGGGTGACCGGGCGTCCCGTCGTTATCTGAGTGTTCTGCGGGTCGGACAGCGCGTCGGTCACGGGTCACGGCCCGACCTCTGAAGCCGGCCGGGCCGCGGCCCGGCCGGCAGTCGGGGCGGGCGAGGGACGACTCAGTTTCTCTCCGCGGTCTCGACGGACCCACAAGTACGGCAGCTCGGCGCCCATTGGGTTACCGCGGGTGCCCCGGGCCGCCTCACCCCACCCCGTGTGCCCCGAGCACGCCCCTGCTGCGCAGCAACGGCAGCAGGTGGTGCTCGACGGCCGGGGCCAACCGCAGGTCCGGGTCCTTTCCGTCGGTCCAGCGCAGCGCGGCCAGTTCGGCCGCGGGCACCGGTTCCCCGATCAGGGTCGTCGAGAAGACCGTCAAGTGCATGGGAACGCGTTCCAGCGCCGCAATCTCCTCCACGACCGCCAGGTGCTCGAGTGCGCCGGGCACCACGCCCAGTTCTTCCCGCAGCTCCCGTTGCAGGGTTTCTTCGGCCTGCTCGCCCGGCTCGGGCTTGCCGCCCGGAATGTAGAAGACGTCCGGTGCGGCCTGCTTGCTGACGACGAGCAGCTTCCCGTCCTCGACCACGGCCGCCGCGACGACCCTCATGACTTCGTGATCCATCCCCGCATTGTGCAGTCCCGCGACGCCCGCCCACCGATCGCACGCTCAGAACGTGGTCCCGCGCGCTCCTCAACTGCCCTGCCAGGGACGGAGCTTCTCGGGGTTTCTCACCGCCCAGATGTGCCTGATCCGGTCGCCCACGATCTCGAACGCGAACACGGTCACGAGGATGCCGTCCTGCCGCGCCACCAAGCCGGGCAGACCACTGACCGTGCACTCCAGGAACGTGGTGCGGTCGCCCGCCACTCTGGCGATCTCGGCGTAGGCGCGGGCGATCTGCTCGCCGCCCACAATCGGATGCAGATGGGTGACGGCGAGTCCGCCGCCGTCGGCGGTCGCGATGGCGTCGGGGTCGAGCAGGCCGATCAGGGCGCCGATGTCCTTGGCCTCCCACGCCGTCCTGAACTGCCGGACGATGCCGGCCTGCCCCGCGCCCGGACCCGCCGGGCTCTGCGCCGTGCGGATGCGCCGGCGGGCTGACGAGGCCAGTTGACGGCAGGCCGCCGGTGAACGGCCGACGATCCCGGCGACCTCGCCGAAGGGGTAGCGGAAGACGTCGTGCAGGACGAACGCGACACGCTCGGCCGGGGTCATCGCCTCGAGGACGACCAGGAAGGCCATCGTCACCGACTCGTCGAAGGTGACCCGGTCGGCCGGGTCGATCGCACCGGACCCGGAGCGGCCGGTGATCCACTCCGTGGGTTCCGGCAGCGGCTCCGGAATCCACTCGCCTACGTATGTCTCCCGCCTGGCCCGCGCCGAGCCGAGCAGGTTGAGACAGATACGGCCGGCAACCGTCATCAGCCAGGCGCCCGGCGACTCGATGGCCCGCCGCTCCGTAGCGGACATGGCGTACCAGCGGGCGTAGGTCTCCTGCACGACGTCCTCGGCGTCGACGAGAGACCCGAGAAGCCGATAGGCGAGGTTGATCAGCTGACGCCGCTCACTCATGATCGCGCCGAGTCCCGGGTCGTCCCGGCCGTCGCCGGGCTCGGCTCTGGTGGTCGTCATGGTCCGGCCGTCTCCCTCGCTCGCTTCTGTGCCTCTACCGGATACGACAGAACAGCGCACCGGAATGTGAGGCCGACGGGCTGCCTCACATTCTGCGGGGCTGCGTTGTCGTACCGGTGAGGACGACATCACGAGGGAGAGGGGACTTCGATGAACGACTTCCAGGTCATCGCGGACCGTGTCGAGATCGAGGCGCTGCGCGGCGAGTTCACCGACGCGGCGATGATGCGGGACCGGCCCCGCCTGGCGTCGCTGTTCACCCCGGACGGGGTTCTGCGCATGCCCAACATCCCCGTGGAGCAGGTCGGCCGCGAGGAGATCCGGGCCGGGGGCGAGGAGTTGCAGAGCCAGTGGGACTTCTTCGTACAGACCACTCACCCCGGCACGATCCAGCTCGACGGCGACACGGCGACCGGCCGCGCCTACATCCAGGAACTCGCCCGGGCCCTCGACGGGCGCCAAGGCCTCAACTACGCGGTCTATCACGACCGTTACCGGCGCACCGACGAAGGCTGGAAGTTCGCCGAGCGGGTGTACGAGGTCAGGTACCTCGACACCTCCCCGCTGGCGGGCACGGCTCCTCGCCCGGCGCAGAAGCCGGAGGCTGAGGTCGGCCCGGCAGGCGCCACGGCCGCCCGATCGGTGCCTTTCACCGAGGCGGCGTCGGCCGAACGCCTTGAGCGGGTGGCCGGTGCGCTGCGCGCGAACGGCTTCGCCGCCGAGATCCTCGACGACGCCGCACAGGCGCGGGCCCGCTGCAAGGACCTGATCCCCGAAGGCGCCAGCGTGCTCACCGGAGCCAGCGAGACACTGCGTCTGTCCGGCATCGACGAGGACATCAACGCCGGCGGCCGCTACGACGCCGTCAGGCCCCGCATCCTGACCATCGACCGGGCCACCGGCGCCGACGAGATCCGACGGCTGGTCGCCGGCCCCGACTTCGTCGTCAACAGCGTCGCCGCGGTCACCGAGGCCGGCTCGCTCGTCCTCGCCTCGGGCAGCGGCAGCCAGCTCCCTGCCAACGCGGGCGGCGCCGCCCGAGCGATCTGGGTCGTCGGCGCGCAGAAAGTGGTGCCTGACCTGAGCACCGCTCTGCGCCGCGTCGAGGAGCACGCCCTCCCCCTGGAGAACGCCCGCGCCCAAGCGGCGTACGGAATGCCCAGCGCCGTCAACCGCTTGCTCGTCCTCAACGCGGAACCCCGCCCGGGACGCGCCACCGTGCTGCTTCTACGAGAACCCATCGGATACTGACCCGGCGCGGGAGCCGTATGGATACCGGACCGAGCACACAGGTCAGGTCAACTGGAGTCGGTGACCGCGCTCCCGCCATGTCCCAGCTGAGCCGATAGGTGGACATGGGCCTACAGGACCAGCGACAGAACTACGGCAGCCATCAGCAGGACGAGCCCGGCCAGGATGAAACTGACCCCGTATTGCAGTCGCCGGAATTTGATCCGCAGCAGACGGGCGAGAGCGACGACCCTTTTCGCCCGCAGATCCACCCGCATATGGGCAAGGAGCGCCGCCGGTTCCAACGTGGCCCAGCGCGTCCAGTCCTCCAGCTCAGGATTGCTGATCTGTACGGGGCGCACAGTGATCACCAGAAGCACGGTGGCAATCACCAGGCAGGAAGTACCAAGAGCGCCTACAACCAGGACTGCGCGTGGTTGGGTTCCGTATCCGCCCCGGGTAGCAAGGAAGACCAGCCCCAGGCTGGTCAGCGCGAGCACAGTGTTTGCCTTGGCGTCCGCGCGGACGAGTTCGCTCATCAGCGTGGTCAGAGCCTCGTCCAGGTTCTTCGACTCGCGCTCGGTGCCTCTATCGGGTTCCTGCGTCATAAGATCTCCGTCCCCGGATGACAAGACGCGAAGAAGCGGCTGTGCGGTTTCCTGCGTTGAGCGGCTTCCTGTAAGAGCGGCTTCGGAATGCGGCATCGCCGGTCAGGCCGGCCCCGCCAAGAGCCCCTCCGGTGAGTGGGCCGGTAGGGAGCCGTTCTGGCCGAACACGACGAGGTTCGCGCCGTCGCCGACGCCCATGGCCCCTCACCGGCACAGGTGCGGCTGGCCTGGATCCTGCGACAGGGCCCGCATGTACTGGCCATCCCCGGCACGGGCAACCCCGCACACCTCGACGCCAATGTGGCAGCGGGCGCACTCCGATTGACGGAAGCAGAACTCCAGCTCCTCGATTCGATCGACCACACCGCACCCTGATGCCGACCGCCGCTGCCTGTCTGCTGAACGCGCTGGATGCCGTGGCCTGGGGCGTGTCCGTCCGGGCCGCAGCTTCCGGCCTTCCTGCCCGGACCCTGCACCGCTGCCGGGGCACCCCCACGTATCGTGCACTCGGACACGGCCTACGACATGCCCCGGGGGCACATGATGATCGGCGTCGAAGAGTTGGAAGCCGCCGCGGCACAGATCGCGGGGCACGTGGTGCGCACTCCCACGCTGCCCAGCCCGGGACTGACCGCACTGCTCGGTGTGCCGGTCACCCTCAAGCTCGAACTTCTGCAGCGCAGCGGCTCGTTCAAGGCGCGGGGCGCCGTCGCGAAGTTGCTCACACTGACCGACGAACAGCGTGCGGCCGGTGTGGTCGCGGTGTCCGGCGGCAACCACGGCATCGCGGTGGCCGAGATGTCGGCCGTCCTGGGAGTGCGGGCCACGGTGGTCATGCCGCGCACCGCGCCGGCCCGCTCCGTGGATATCGCCCGGGCCGCCGGCGCCGACGTCCGGTTGACCGCCACCATGGCCGAGGCCTTCGCCCTCACGGAGGAGTTGGAGGCCGGCGGGCTCACGCTGCTGCACCCGTTCGCCGACCCGGTGGTGATCGCCGGGCAGGGCACCGTGGGACTGGAACTCGCAGCGGACGCAGGCCCGTTGACGGACGTCCTCGTATCCATCGGCGGAGGCGGGCTTATCGCCGGTGTGGCGGCGGCACTGCGGGCGCGACGGCCGGACGTGCGCGTATGGGGCGTGGAAACCACCGGTGCCGACGCGATGACGCAGGCGCTGGCCCACGGCGGGCCGGTGCAGGTGGACGTGGACTCACGGATCACCACGCTCGGCGCGCCCACCGTGTCCCCGCTGACGTACACGATGGTGCGCGACCTGGTCGACGAGGTGCTGGTCGTGCCGGAGGCGGAGGCCTTCGCGGGCGTGCGGGAACTGGCCGAGCACGCCAAGGTCTGGGCGGAGCCGGCGGCGTCCTGCCTCCTCCCGGCCGCCCGCCGCGTCCTCACCAAGACCGGTACGCGCACCCGCCTCGGCCTCGTCATCTGCGGCGGCAACGCGACCGTGGACGACGTCATCGCATACGAGGAGTAGCTCCAGCGTCCCCAGGAGCTGGAGCTGGAGCTGGTCAGCCACGTATCCATGGTCGTGCTCGGGGTGGCGCGGAGGTTCTGCTACCAGGCGGCTCTGGGTCCGAAGCCGGAGGCCAGGGACCAGCTGCCCCGCTCGGCGTCGGACGCGACGACTTCCAGGACCACCTGCCGGTCCAGTCCGCTGGACCGGCCCGTGTGGTGAAGGAGCAGCAGTCGCCTGCCGAAGAGCGGGCCGAGCCCCGCGCGGTAGAGGGCGAGGGGCAGGCGCGCGAGGCGTCGCCGCCGGCCCCGCGGCAGCGGAGGGCGCGGGCGGGGCGGTTTCTGCGGTGGTGGCATGAGCTCGTCTCCTGGAACTGCGGCTGGTGCAGAGGCTGCCGGACAAGCGGTGCCACCCACCGGGATGCAGGACGTGCCGGGCGTGCGTCAGACCTGTTCGAAGTGGAAGGCCTTGATGAAGCAGTCACGGGGCTGGGCGACGGCAAAGAGGATGCATTCCACGAGCGACTGCGCGGTAAGAGCGTCCTGGGCCTCGCGCGGTGTGGTCTCCCAGTCCTCGGAGAGCGGATCGGGGTTGTCGAAGTCCGGCGGGTAGAGGGAGATCACCCGGACCCCCTGGGGCCGCAGCCGCTTGGAGAGGATCTCTGCGAACCCTGCCTGGGCGCTCTTGGCCGCGTAGAAGGCGTCGTGCGCGTCCGAGCGATGATGACCGGCCGTTCCGCAGGCGGACACCATGTTCACCACATCGGGCTTGTCCGAGTTGAGGAGCAGAGGAAGGAAGTTCTTCACGGTCAGGACAGTGCCGGTGGCGCCGGAGGCGAGGGTGTCGACGACATCGGCGTCGGAGGCGGACAGGAGGTCCGGTCCGTGGAGATAGCGGGATCCGTTGTTGATCAGCACATCGATGTGGTCGGTGTGCCGGCCGACGTCAGCGGCGAAGTCGCGGATCGAGGCCGGGTCCGTCAGGTCGCAGGTGAAGGCGTGGACCTGCTGATGTCCTCGGCCGCGTATCTCGTCGCGGACGCGTTCGGCGGCGGCGCGCGTGCGCGCGGAGAGGAAGACCTCGGCGCCGAGGTCCGCGAGACGGATGGCCAGAGAGCGTCCGAAATCGCGGCCGGCGGAGGTGATGACCACGCGGTGATCGTCAAGTCTCAAGTCGGTACTCCTGGCCCCTGGTGGGGAAGTTGTGGTGCGGGGTGGCGGCTGCGACGGTGAGGTCGAGGGGCGAGAATGCGGGCGTACGTGCGGGACCGCGGCGCTGGGCTGCCCGCCAGGAGTTCGGGGGTGAGGCGGCCGGCGGGAAAGGCGGCACGGCGGCAACACATCGCGGCCTGACGGAGGGGCAGCCACCCGCACTCACACCCGCACCCGCACCCGCACCCGCCGGCTGACGTCACACCTTTCTGATCTTCTCGCCCACCTCGGCCGGAGAGACGCGCCAGGGAGTGCCGTGGCCGGGGAGTACCCAGGACGCTTCCAGTCGGGCGATCCGATCGAGCGACAGGTCGGCCTCGGCCGGGTCGTCCGTGAACGGAGCCGGCTGCGGTCCGGAGCGGCCGGTGAGGACGTGCCGGGTGGTGAGCGCGTCACCGACGAAGACCGCGTCGGCGAGCGGCACATGCACCGCCACGCTTCCCGGGGAGTGTCCCGGCATGCCCACGATCACCGGCTTTCCCGGCAGGTCCAGCACGGCGCCGTCCTCGACCTCGGTCACCTCGCCGATGTACCGGGTGCGCAGGGCGTTCTTGCGGAGCGAGTACCCGAAGAAGGAGAGGGCCGGCCCCAGTCTCATCGGCCCCGCGGGAGTCTTCGGCTTCTTCCCGGTACGGGCACGAACGGCGTCCGCCGCGTGCACGAACACGGGTACGCCGCACTCACTGCGCAGCCGCTCGGCAAAGCCGATGTGGTCGGAATCGCCGTGCGTCAGTACGAGGCCGCGGATGTCCTCGACGGACTTGCCCAGGCTGCGCAGTTCGAGCTGCAGGTCACGCCAGTGGCCGGGAAGCCCCGCGTCGATGAGCGTGATGCCTTCAGGGGTGTCGACGAGGTAGCACGCCACTAAGTCATTGCCGAGACGGTACACATGGGGGGCGATTCTCATGAGTTCTCTCCTGATGGCAGAGCTGCGGGACCACCGAATTGGATGGCTAAAGTACTTAGCTATGATGGCTATGGTCAATAGCTTTCGAAGCGACAGGGCGCACCATGCCAACTCCCGAGAAGACATCCTTCGACGCGATCATCGCCGCCGGGCGTGCCCTGCTGGAGGAACGCGGTCAACGGGGGCTGACCATGCAGGGTGTTGCCGAGCGGGTCGGGGTGAAGGCCCCGTCGCTCTACAAGCACGTCGCCAACCGTGCGGCCTTGCTGGCCGCCGTGGCGCAGGCCACGGTCGAGGACCTGGCCGAGTCCTTGGAGACAACCGACGGTTCGCTTGAGGAACTGGCCCGCCGCTATCGGCAGTTCGCCACCGCCCGGCCGGAAGGTTTCCGGCTCATGCACTCGACCTACGTACCGCCTCGGACACTCGCCCACGCATCCCGGCCGGTGTTGCGCGTCATGCGGGAACTCGTGGGCGAGCGTGAAGCACTCGATGCCGCGCGCCTGTTGACGGCCTGGGTCACCGGGTTCATCGAGATGGAACTCAACGGATCCTTCCGGCTCGACGGCGACCTCGAGCGCGCTTTCGAGTACGGCCTTGCCCGCATACACCGGGCTCTCACCCCCTCCCCCGGGCACGTCACCCCAGGGTGACGGTGCGCGGAGTGGTTGCCGAGGTGTCGCCGCGCTCGGACTGGATTCGTCAGCGCGGCGTGACCGGCGCCTTCGAGGGCGAACCCCGCTTAGCCGAAAAGCGTGCGCAGCATCCGTTCCCGCTCCAGCGAAAGCGAGTGTGGCAATGACGCCCCCGCACCCCCATACCCCCACGCTGCCACGCACCCACGCACCCACGCACCCAAACGGGGAGCCTTCCCCGCTTCATGTTACGGTCGCCCTCGACAAGTAAACGGGGAGGGATCCCCACTTCTGTCCGGGAGTCGCCATGCGCCAGCACCCCACTGTCCAACTCGCCGATCTCACCGATGACTTCGTCGTCGACCCCTACTCCGTCTTCAGCGCACTGCGGCCCCGCGGCCCCGTCCACCACGTGCGTTTTCCCACCGGGGACGAGTCGTGGCTGGTGGTGGGACATGCGGAGGTGCGCGCCGCGTTCGCCGATCCCCGGATGCGCAATGACGTGCGGCACTCCGCCGACTTCGAGGACGACGGGCTGTACGCCGTGGGCCGCAACATGCTCCAGGCCGACCCGCCCGACCACACCCGCCTGCGGACCCTGGTGGCCCGCGAGTTCACCGCCCGCCGCGTCCAGGCGCTGCGCCCCCGCGTCCAGGAGGCGGCCGGCACCCTCCTGGATGCCGTGGCCGCCGACGGTCGTACCGACCTGGTGGCCTCGTACGCCTACCCGCTGCCGCTCACCATCATCTGCGAGCTGCTCGGCGTGCCGGACGCCGACCGGGCCGCCTTCCGCGCATGGTCGACGAAGGTCGTCGCGCTCGACGATCCCGAGCAGTCCGCCCAAGCCTCGCAGGAGATGGCCGTCTACCTCGCGGGGCTGGCGGAGCAGAAGCGGCAACAGCGGAACGCGGCGGAGAGCGATCTGCTGCACGCTCTGGTCCGTACCCACGACAGCGACGGCGCCGACCGGCTGACGCCGGAGGAGTTGCTCGGTATGGCCTTCCTGCTGCTCGTCGCGGGGCACGAGACGACCGTCAACCTCATCGCCAACTCCGTTCACCTGCTGCTGAGCCATCCCGAGCAGCTCGCTGCCCTGCGCGCCGAACCGGACTTGCTGGAGGGTGCCGTGGAGGAGACGCTCCGCTTCGAATCCCCCGCGCCCGCGGGCACGTACCGCTACGCCGTCGAGCCGGTCGACCTCGGGGGCGTCCACATACCGGCGGGTGCGCGGGTCGTGCTCTCCATCGCCGCCGCGAACCGCGACCCCGCTCGGTTCCCCGCCCCCGACCGGTTCGACATCCGCCGCGACGCGGCCACGACCCGCGCCCACCTCGCCTTCGGCCACGGCCTGCACCACTGCCTGGGCGCCCCGCTGGCCCGCCTGGAGGCGACGCTGGCCCTGCGCATCCTGCTGGAACGCTTCCCCCGACTGGCTTTCGACGGGGACGGCACACCCGAGTGGCGGGCCAGTCTCATGCGCGGCCTGCAAGAGCTGCCGGTGCGCTGGTAGGTACCGGTCCCGGTGGTGCGAGTGAGGTAAGGGGTGCGCCTGCGTACGCGGGGCCGATGGATCCGGGTTCACGCGGGCGTTCCGCCGACGGTCCGTCCGTTACCGTACGCCCCATCGTCCACCCCACCCGTCGCATCGGCGGGGAACCGAGCGAGAGGGCGTCCGTGACGACGACCGTTCCTGCCGCCACCGACAACTTCGCCCGCCCCATCGAGGACCGGTACTTCGAGGAGTACGTGCCGGGTGCCGTGCACGTCTTCGGCAGCAGCACCCTCACCGAAGAGGACATCCTCGACTTCGCCGGCCGCCGACACGCGCGGTCGGCCAGGGTGCCGATCAGCGGGCCGAGCAGAAGGGGCGCCCACACGCAGAAGGTCGTCGGTGCGGCCAGGCTGTCCGACCCCGCGCGCGCTTTGGTCCACACGCCGGCTGCCAGGGCCATGGCCGAGCTGCCGAAGCCCGAGACCACCACACCGCCCAGGTAGAACACCACGTTGCGGCCGCGCAGGACCTGCCCTCCGCCCCAGCCCGTCCCCACGTCCCTTCCGCCGTCCGGAAGCTCCGGCGTGCCCCGAGGAACGAGCTATGCGCCGTCACTGCCGTCGCGCAGGGAATGAATCATGCTCCGGAGGCTGCGGAACGCGGCTGACTGCTCGGTCCCGGTCATGCCGGCCAGCATTCTCACCTCGACGGACCGGACCGCCGCGGTCGCCTTCTCCAGGCTCCGCCGGCCGCGAGGCGTGAGCCGCGCGGGAAGAACCTTCCCGACCGGCGCTGCCGTAGGCCTGGTCACGTAGCCGTCTCGTTCCAGGGCCTGGAGCAGCACGTTCATCGTCTGCCGTGTGACGAACGCGCCACGTGCGAGCTCGGAGTTCGACAAACCCGGCCGCTGAGCCAGCAGTTCGAGGCAGGAGTAGTGCGTCACGCTCATCCCGAGCGGCCGCAGCACCTCCTCCATGGCCACGCGCAAGGCGCTCGACGCCTCTTTCAGCAGGTAGCCCAGTGACGTCTCCAGGTCGACGCCGGCATCGTCTTGTCTCATGTCAGGATTCTGACATACATTGCTCCGTGTCAGAAAGCTGACACGGAGAGAAGGAGCATCATCATGCCCGCCACCGGCCCCGACTTCATCTCGCTCCAAGCGCGCGACCTCGACGCCTCGCAGGCGTTCTACGAGCAGTACCTCGGCCTCGTCCGTTCGCAGGCCGGGCCTCCGCACGCCGTCGTCTTCGAGACGAAGCCGATCGCGTTCGCACTGCGTGACGTCGTTCCCGGCACCGATCTCGCATCCGTCACCCGGCCCGGCATCGGTGCCGCGATCTGGCTCCACGCCACCGACGTCCAGGCCATTCACGACGCTCTCGTCGCCGACGGTCACACCATCGTCTCCGCGCCGATCGACGGCCCCTTCGGCTGGACATTCACCTTCGCCGACCCCGACGGCTACCACGTCACTCTCCACGACCGCACCTGACAAGCCGAACACCACCCACGATCCCCACTCGTGGGCGTGGGCATGGGCATGGGCATGGGCGTGGGCGTGGGCGTGGGCGTGGGCGTTCAAGAGTGTCGTCTCGACTGCACCCACGCTTGCCCCATCCGCCCGTCCGCCCCCTAGACTGCCCCGGTCTTTCAGATCTGATCGGAGCATGACATGCGTCGCCTCGCCCTCACCCCCGTACTTGCGGTGGTCACCGCCCTCGCGCTCGCCGGATGTGCGCAGAACTTCGACCGCGGACCGGAAGGCAAGGTCTCCGACAAGGTCAGGAACGGCAAGAAGTTCTACTTGGTCGTCGACCCCGAGAAGGGCGGCTCGGAGAAGAAGTTCCGGGTCAGTAAATACGACTACCACGACTGCAACCGCGGCTCGAAGTACCCCAAGTGCGTGGACGACTAGAGGGCACGCACCCAGTGGTTCGTGCCGCCGAGCGGCCCTGAACTTCGGCACAGCGAGTGCCGGGAGGTCGCGCCGCTCCCGGGAGTTGACCACAGACACCCATGAACGCCTACCGCCCCGCCACCCCGGAAAGCACTCAGGTCGCCCGCCGGGCGCCGTAACGCAGGCCGTCGAAGAGGAGGGCGGTGATCTGGCGGGCTTCGTCGAGCCAGCCCTCCGTGGCGCGCATCCCGCAGATGCCCCCCAAGGCCCGCAGCAGGGTGGAGCCGGTGACGTCGTCGCGGACGGTGCCGGCGGCAGTGCCCGCCTCGAGGAGCCGGGTGAGGGCGTTCGCCATACGGGTACGCGCGTCGTCGAAGACCGGCGAGTCCGTCGCCATGATGCTCTCCAGCACGACGGACATCCCCTTCCCCACGGCCGCGTGATCCACGAGCAGCAGCAAGAAACGCCGCAACGCCTCGTCCGGGGCGTGCCGGTCCAGCAGATCGGCGGGCGCGGCGCACAGGTCGTCGACCTCCTTGCGGTAGACCTCCTCGATCAGCGCCTCACGGGTCTCGAAGTGGCGGTAGAGCGTTCCGACGGCGACCCCCGCACTACGGGCGATCTCCTCCACGTGCGCGTCGGTGTCGCCGCCGAGGAACGCCTGGCGGGCAGCGGACAGCAGTGCCTCGCGGTTGCGCCGCGCGTCGGCACGCAGCGGTCGTGATGCCGGCAAGAGAACCTCCATAAGGTGAGTCCGACTCCGTTTTGTGTATGGTTTCCGGAGTCAGGTTCATCTTACGGAGGAGAGATCCCTATGCCGATCACGGACGAGGGTCTGGACGGTCTGCGAGTACTGGTCACCGGCGGCAGCCGCGGCCTGGGCGCGGCGACCGTCCGCCGCTTCACCGCCGCGGGCGCGACCGTGCTGACGGCCTCCCGCACCCGGCCCGAGGAAGAAATTGGAGCCGCCTTCATCGCTGCGGACCTCTCGACGGAGACCGGCGTGGCGGAACTCGGTCGCCAGGTCGTCGACCGCGTGGGCGGGGTGGACGTGCTCGTGAACAACGCGGGCGCGATCAGCGCGCCGGCGCCGACCCTGGCCCGCTCGGATGAGTCCTGGCGTGCGGATCTGGAGATGAACCTCCTCAGCGCCGTGCGGCTGGACCGGGCCCTGGTCCCGGGCATGGTCGAGCGGGGCTCCGGTGTCGTCGTGCACGTCTCCTCGATCGCCAGCCAACTGCCGCAGCGCAGCGAGGCGTCCTACGCCGCCGCCAAGGCGGCGCTCAACACCTACAGCCGCGAACTGGCCACCGAGGTCGGCGAGCACGGGGTGCGTGTGGTCTGCGTCCTTCCCGGCTTCGTCGTCACCGACGGCGCCACCGCCCATCTGCGGCACATGGCCGAACAGCAGGGCGTCACCCCGGACGAGATGACGCGGCAGATCGTCGACCACCTCAAGGTTCCGATGGGCCGCCCGGGAAACCCCGAGGATGTCGCCGAAATGATCGCGTTCCTCGCCTCCGGGCGCGCGAAGTGGCTCACCGGAGCACAGTTCCGCGTCGACGGCGGCATCATCCCGACCGTCTGAGGCGCATCATCCGGACGGTCCGAAGCACATGAACCGGATCGTCCGAAGCGCCTCGACCCGACCGTCCGAAGTACATGACGCCGACCGTCCGAAACGCCTCGATCCGACCACCCGAAGCACACGAACCGGACCGTCCGAGCAGCAACCGGCACGAAGAAAAGGACACCCCCATGCCCATCACCCTGACTTCCGTGATCATCGACGCCGCCGAGGTCGAGACGGAGAGCGCGTTCTGGCACCGGCTGCTCGGCGGGTCGATCACCCGCACGCCGAGCCACCACTTCATCCAGGCCCCCGGCCTCCCGGTGGTCGTCGTCCAGTCGGCCCCGGGGCACGCCGCCCCGGACTGGCCGGACGGCACCTCCCAGCAGCTGCACCTCGACTTCGGCGTCGACGACCTCGCGACCGCCGACCGCACGGCCACCGAGGCCGGTGCCACGCGGCTCCGGCCCACCGATGACGTCGCCCCGGGAACCCGTACCGGCAGCCGGGTCTACGCCAGCCCGGCCGGCCACCCCTTCTGCATGCGCCCGGCCTAAAAGGCAACTATCGCCGCCACGTCGCCCCCGACTCACCCACCTAGACTCGCCGGTGCGGGACAAAACATCATGGTCAGGACTCCGGGGGGTCCTGCGGGCGGCGACCGCTGGTGATCGTGACGCAGCTGGCCATGGCGCCCATGAGTGTGCCGACGAGCAAGCCGGATGCACCGCCCATCAGGAACCCTGCCGTCCCGCCGAGCAGCACACCCACCAGGCCGTGCACGATCCAGCGGTGAACGAAAGCCCAGGAATCGGACGTCTCGCGGCTCATGCGCGACCCTCGTCGTCGGCGGCGCGATGCGTATAAGCGTCGACGCGACCCTTGTCGTCGGCGACGCGTTCGTCGAGGAGGGCCGCGAGCTTGTCGTCCTGCCCGGCCAGCCGCTCGAGGTCCTGTTCCTGGCGGACCCGGCGTACGACAGCGTGGGCCAGGCCGCCGATGTCGACGCCTTCGGTTCCGCCGGGCAGATGCTCTTCGATGACCCGCTCGACCACCCGCACGAGCGGGTCGGGCCGCTGATCCGTCATCACTCCCCCTCCGGTGGCTCCCTCCGGAGCCGTTCTCGTCCGCTCTGACGCGCACATCCCGATCGACGTACGGTCCCAGGACACTATTACGAGAACACGTCCGGGTACGCGGTGTGCACGCTCGCCGGCGACCCGCGAGAGGTCAGGTCGTACCTCTGAGGTAGTTCAGCGACATTTGAGTCAGCTCCCCCAGGAAGAGGTCCCTGGGGATGGGTGGGCGGTCCAGGAGGTAGCGGACCGTCAGATGCTCGACCGTGCGGACCAGCATCCATGCCGCCGTGGGCAGGGAGACGTCCGGGCGCAGTTCCTCACGTCGGGTGGTGAGATACGCGAGGACCAGTTCGCCGATGCGGTCCTCGAAGACCCGCAGGGCACGGCCGTCGTCCAGCTGCGGGCCGTGCACGATGGCGGCGCGCAGGAACTGGGGCTCGACATCGAGGCCGTCGAGGAGGGTGGCGAGGGTGGCACGGACGATCACCGGCGCGGGCTGCTCGAACTGGCCCGTCATCTGGGCGGTGACCCCGGCCACCAGTTGGTCGCTGTAGCGCTCCAGCACGGAGAGGACGATCGCGTCCTTGTGCGGGAAGTACTGGTAGAGCGAGCCGGGGCTGAGGCCGGCCGTCGTCGCTATGCGGCTGGTCGACGCGCCCTCGTAGCCGTGCTCGGCCAGGACCTGCTCGCCGGCTTCCAGGATGCGCTCCACCGTCGCCCGCGACCGCTCCTGGCGCGGAGTTCTGCGCGGGGAAACGCGAGTACGCGGCGCGCGCCGGGCGTCGCTCCCGGGCGATGACATGGGCATCAGAAGACGAGTTGAACGCGAATATGAGAGGCCGTCAGCATCGACTCATGGTCGCACACGAGCCTTCACCGCGAGAGCCCTTGTCCGAGCCGAATCGGACGACGACGCCCCCGTCCACGTACCCTCGACGCTTCCGTGAGACCGAACGGTCCACGTACCCTCGACGCTTCTGTGAGACCGAGCGTCTCAACCGTCGCCTGGGGCGGCCGCTGCGCCTTCTGCGCGCGAGCCGCGGCCGCGTCGACGACCGGCTTCTCGCCACCATCGGCGAGCGGCTGACAGCACGGGACGAGATCGGCGCGGCCCTGGCGAGCGCCCTGCGCCTCACCGACGCCGCGCATCCCGACAAGGTCACGATGCGGCAGTTCCGGCGCGCGCTCGCCGACGGCATCGACTCGGTGGCCAACCCGCCCCGGGCCCTTCGGGACTTCTTCGCCGCGGTCGACCCGGTGCCGGGCTGGGTGGACTTCGACCTGATCGACGAGGGCTGCCGGGTGGCGCGCAGACTCGGACGCAACGCGGCTGACGTGATGCTGCAACTCGCGCTGATCGGCTCGTACCGGTTCGACGGACCGCCGCGGTTGCTGGTCGAGACGGGCGGCCTGCTCGGCGACTCCGCCCTGCGCAGGATCGCCGAGACCCAGAAGTGGGCGACGGCGGTCACCACCCCCGACGCCCTGCGCCGCACAGGCGAGGGTTTCCGTCTGACGGTGCATGTCCGCCTCATGCACGCCCTGGTCAACCAGCAGTTCGAGCACGGCAGTTCCAGCCGATGGGACACCGAGCGCTGGGGACTTCCGGTCAACCAGTCCGATCTCGCCTCCACTCTGGGCCTGTTCAACGCCGTGCAACTGTTCGGGGTCCGCCTTCTCGGCGTGCGCGTGAGCCGCGCGGAGTCACGTGCCCTCATGCATCTGTGGAAGTACGTCGGCCATCTGATGGGCGTGGACGAGGACTGGCTCTGTGATCGCGAGTCGCAACAACACGATCTCAACTACCACTTGCTGCTGACCCAGAACTATGGCGGACCGGCCGGCCCGCCCCTGGCAGGCGCACTGGTCGAAGCGCAGCGTCACTTGCACTTCGACCGCTTCGCCCGAGTACGCCGCGCCTACGCCCGCGCCCGGCTGCTGAGCATGCTGCGCTACTTCCTCGGCCGCCAGGGCATGCGTGACCTGCACCTGCCGCCCACGCTGCCCTGGGCCGTCCCGCCCGTCATAGCCGCCAACCTCCTGCGCTACCAGATACTCGGCCGCAGCGAAGCGGGTCGCGCACACCTTGAGCGACGCGGCGATCGATTCGTAGAACGGCATTTGCGGCGACACTTCCACGAACAGACGCAGGACGTCGCGGCGCTCGACGTCTGACGACCGCGGCTCATAGCGGCCACCGGCGCACACACCCTCCGCGCTCCGCATACTCCTTGCATGGACGAACCAAGGGCTGCCTGGCGCACTACGACGCACGACTGGGCGAGCACAGTCGACCTCGATCATCTCGCGCGCATCCGGCGCGACCCGGCCGTCTTCGCTCCCGGCGGCCTCCCCCATCTCATCCTCGAAGTCGTCGCCTACGCGGCCGACGAGGCCGAGTGCAACGGTGGCGGGCACTGCCGCATCACCCTGCACGACGACGGCTCCGTGACCGTCACGGACGACGGCCGAGGCACCGACACACGTCTCGACGAGCACGGCGAGTTCGTGAAGAAGCCTGTCATCGCGACAGAGGACGTCCGCTTCTTCGACCGCGCGGACGCACCGCTGCTGCCCGACGGACACCACCGGCGGGGCATGTCGACCCTCGCGGCACTCAGCACCTGGCTCGTCCACACCAACCGGCGCAGCAATGGTTCCTGGACCCAGCGGTACGAACACGGTGTGCCCAGCACCGACTTGCAACCGGTCCCCGACGACGGCACGACCGGGACCAGTGTCCGCTTCCTCCCCGACCGGTCACTGCTCATCGCCGGCCGCGCAACGCGCCATCACCTGGCACAACTGACCGCGTCATGGCCGCATCTGTCCGTCGACGTGGACGATCACCGCACCACCTGAAGCGTTCGCTCCCCCGGCCCGCACCGTGTTCACAGGCCGCAGCGCGCCTGTCCGCGCATCTGCTCAAAGGGGCTCAAAGGGGTGTGACCGCAGGCATGATGTGGGCCATGACTGCCACCGCCCGCCGCATGTTCGAGCTCCTTGAGCCGATCTGCCTGGTCACCTACCTCGCCGACGAGTGCAACGAGGAGCTGGCCGCGCTCGGCCACCGCACGTACTGGGACGGCTACTTCGCCGGCCGTGCCGCGCCGCTGGGGCGGGTGCCGGCGCAGGTCGTGCACGCGGCCTTCTACAACTTCGCCGAGGGGGAGGCCGCGCGGCACATCCCGAGTGCGTGGGAGAAGATCCCGCCCGAGGAGTCCGTCGCCGCGCGGGAGCGGGGCAGTGCGGCGTCCGTTCGGCGGATCCTCGGCGATGAACTGGCCGGTTCCCCGGGCCTGGTGCGCGCCGCCGACCTGACCACCAAAGCCGCGACGAGCGCGCCCACAGAAGGCCGGATGATGTACGCCGGGATGCGCACCCTTCCGGTGCCGAGCGACCCGGTGGCCCGGCTGTGGCATTCCGCGACGATGCTGCGCGAGCACCGCGCCGACGGGCACATCGCCGCTCTCGTCGGCGCGCGCATCGGCGGCACGGAAGCCCATGTCCTCGACGCGCTGGCGCAGGGCATCCACCCGCCGGAGACGTTCGGGCGCATCCATCACCTGCCGAAGAAGCGGCTGGCCGCGGTCATGGACGGCCTGCGCGAACGCGGGCTGGTCGACACCGACGGCCGGTTCACCGACCTCGGCCGCGAGACCAAGCAACGCGTCGAAGCTCTTACCGACGAACTCGCCGCCCCGCCGTACGAGGCCCTGTCACCCGCCGAACTCGACGAACTGGTCGCCGAACTCGAACCCCTCACCGCGGCACTGGCGGCCTCGGGATCACAGTGACGAGCCGAGGCACCGCCCGCGGCCCTGGCGATTTCGCGTATGGCCGGGCACGGCCACCGCCGTCACACCCGCCGTACTCCGGCGCGGAGGGCGTCGACACGCGCGGCGCCCGCCTCGAAGACGGCCGGGTCGAGGGTGCCGTCCTCCAGGGCCTCGGCCAGTGCGGTCGCCGCCTCCTCCCCCTGGGTGACGTCGCGGGCCGAGCACAGCAGCAGGTCCATGCCGGCCGCGGCCGCCAGTACGGCACGCCTCGCCGTACTGCCGTAGGCGGCAAGTGCCTTGGCCTCCAAGGCGTCGGTGATCGTCACGCCCGTGAACCCGAGCCGGTTCCGCAGCGCGCCGACGACGGTCGGGGACAGTCCGGCGGGCCGGCCGGCGTCCAGCGCCCGGTAGACGGCCCAGGACAGCATGACGAGCTTGGTCCCGGCGGAGATCGCCGCTCGGTACGGCATCTCGTCCACGCCACGCAGCGTGGACGCGGACGTGGTGAGGGTGACGGGCCCCAGGTCGGTGTTCTGGTCCGCGGCGGCGGGGCCGAGGCCGGGGAAGTGCTTGGCGGTGGCCGCCACCCCCACGTTCTGCTGGGCGGTGATGAAGGCCGAGCCGCAGGTGCCGACCGTCTCGGGATCCTTGCTGTACGACCGCCCGTACCGGTCGGCGAAGTCCCCGGTCGTGCGGTGGACGTCGAGCACCGGGGCCAGGTTGACGTTCATGCCGACGCCCGCGAGGTTGAGGCCGGCTGCGCTGCCGGTGGACTCGGCCTTCGATTCCCGTTCCGTCGAGGCGCCGACATCCTTCGCGGACATGACGGGCTCGCCCGGCAGGCGGCGCACCTTGCCGCCCTCCTGATCGGTCATCAGCAGCAACGGGGCGGTCCCGGGGCCGGAGGCGTGCGCCTCGTTCATCGCCCGGACGACGTCCCCGATCTGGCTCAGGCTCTCGATGTTCTCCGCGAAGAAGATCACCCCGGCCGTACGGCCCTCCTTGATCGCGTCCATCAGCGCGGCCGGTGGCGTGAGTCCCGGGTAGGAGTGAATGACGCATCGCCCGGCGCGCTGGGCCGGAGTCAGGGCGGGCAGAGGGGAAGGCGACCTTTCGGGGACCGGCACGGCCGCGGCCGTGCTGCCCGCGAGGCCCAGTCCGGTGGCCAGGGCCGCCGTTCCCGCGAGCAGAGCGCCGCGCCTGCTGAGAGGCTCCGGCGTCGAACTCATGACGTGCGTCATGACGTGCTCCTTCGCGAACTGTCGTGGCGTCGGTGCGGGCCGGCGGCCCGTACCGCGGGCCGGAGCAGTGCGGTGGGTCTGCTCCGGCCCGCGGTACCGATCATGCCGGGGTCACACCTCCGTGGTCGGCATCCGCTGTCACGGAGTGTTGTTGGCCAGGGCCAGCAGGCGGGAGCGGTCGCCGCTGAAGCGGTCGCGGTCCACGTTCCCGGAGATGCCGCTCACCGAGCCGGTGGACGTGTACTGCCAGACGGTCCAGTACGGGAAGCCCTGCGGGATGCCGGGGCTGCCCGCGGAGGTCCAGTGGGCCACCCACAGCGGGCTCCTCGTGGACATGCCGGTCCAGCCGCCGGTGCAGGAGTTCCACCAGCTCGGGCTGGTGCAGATCACGACGTCGCGGCCGGTGCGGGCCTTGTACGTGGTGCCCTCGGTCGCCTTCATCCAGGCGAACTCGATGCCCGCGCCGCGGACCGCGTCCCAGTTGATGCTGCCCTGCCAGTTGGAGACGTCGATGCCCTCGGGGTTCGCCAGGAGGTTCGTGTCCGGCGCCGCTTCGAGCTTCAACTGCCGGGTGTCCGCCTTGAAGAGGCCGTGCCCGACATCGGGCTGAGGATCAGTGCGGCGCTCGTGCCACCCCAGGGGACGGGTGCTCGGTAAACAGTTTTCCGGCTCGTTGGTGGTCTACACCCATCCGGACTCCGGTGAGCTGCACAGACGGACGGACATCAGCAGAAGTTTCTCTATGTGGCGGCGTCCGGGCGGGGCGCCCGGCGGGAGAACTCGTCCAGGAAGCCCGTAGCGATGACCAACACCATCGCCGTCAGTGCGCAGGCGACGGCCAGCACGTTCAGCAGGTTGTAGCCGCCGCTGCCCGCGACGATCTGCCCGCTGTCCAGAACACAGTCGAAGCCGAGCGGCAGGTAGGACGGCTCGTGCCCGGCAAGTTGGTCGAGCGTGCCGGGGGGCAGGGAGCGGCAAGGGGCTGCGGGGGACGAACCGGCCCCGGACTGCGCCTCGTGGGCGTCCCATTGAACCTTGCCGAGTCCGATGACGTAGACGATCACGGCCGCCGCCGCCGACATCGCCGCGCTCCAGCGCAGCAAGTCCCTCCCCCAGTGAGGACGCCGGCCGGGCAGAACGACCGAGACCAGCTTCACCACCACCGCGACGACCCACACCGGAACGGCGAGCAAGGCGCCCAACCCGTTCCTCGGTTCCCCAGTTCCCCGCCCCCGCTCCCGTCACGGGGTCGGCGTGATCGGCGTGGTCGGCGTTCCTCGTCCTGCGGAATTGTCAGTGGCGATCCGTAGGGTCGGCAACGTCATCACGAGGAGGAGAGAGACATGATCAAAGGTCTGAGCAAGCTCGAGGTCATCACCCTGTTCGCCGAGGACCTGGCCGCCACGAAGGCTTTCTACACAGATGTGTTCGGCCTGGAGGTGATCTACGAGAATCAGGACTCCGCCGTGGTCAGGTTCGACAACCTCATGATCAATGTGCTGGCCGTGGCCAAGGCGCCCGAGCTCGTCACCCCCTCCTCCGTCGGCGGCCCCGACACCGGCCCGCGCGCCCTGCACACCATCGAGGTGGCCGACGCCGACGCCGTCTGCACCGAACTCGAACAGCACGGCGTCCCGCTGCTCAACGGGCCCATCGACCGTCCGTGGGGCCGGCGCACGGCCGCGTTCGCCGACCCGGCGGGCAACGTGTGGGAGATCGCGCAGATCCTGAGGGAGTGAATGAACTCAGCGGCCGGCGCGGCGACGCACCGTGTCGTTCACAGGGCGGGGCACCCTTGCCGGGGCGACGCAGAAGGTGTTCAGCGTGCCGCGCGGCGGGCCAGCAGGACCGAGTCCTCGGCTTCGACCGGGCCGCTGTCCCGCTTGAGCGTGCGCGGGTGCTGCTTCACGACGACGGGCTCGAAGTCGTCCGGCAGGCCGGGAAGGAGTTCCGCGGCCAGGAACATGGCCTTGCGGTGACTCTCGGACAGCTGCGTGAACTCGTGGGTGGGCGCATGGCCGACGACCAGGAGCAGTCCGCCGGGAGCGACAGCGGTCGCGAGGCGGCGGGTCACCTCGACCATGCCGCCGTCGGGGGCGTGCAGATAGTGGCTCGTGACCAGGTCGTACGAACGCTCACCGGCGTCGAAGGACCGGGCGTCGACCTGCCACCAGTCGACACGGTCGGCCACACCGGCCTCCTCGGCATGACGGGCGGCACGGGCGAGGCCCTCGGCCGAGAAATCGGCGCCCGTCACGTGCCAGCCCTGCCGTGCCAGCCAGACGACGTCGCCGCCCTCTCCGCAACCGACGTCGAGCGCGGTCCCGGGGGCGAGTTCACCGGCGGCTGCGACCAGTTGCGGGTTGGCCTCGCCGCTCCAGAACCGCTCCTGCCCCGCGTACCGCTCGTCCCAGCCCGCCGGTTCGAACATCGCGGCGGCCGCCTGCTCCTCCTGCGTGCCGACCTGACTGTGCTCGTGGTGTCCCGCCATCGGATGCCTCCCGTTGCTCAGGGTGCCGTGCCGCACCACTGGTCGTCCGACCTGACCCGCCCCGGCGTGCGGGGCGCGCTGTCGATGATGCCCGGGCCCGCCCCGAACGGCACACAAAGTTGCCGGACCGGCAAAGCGGGCCGCGTCTGACGCGCGGCACATAATCGATTGCGGCGAGACGCTCCGTCTTGTTACGGTGAGGACATGGCTTTCCTCTACTTCTTCGTCTGAGTCCGGCACGGCCGACGCCGCCGTTTCCGCCGTCCGTGGACCCGTAGACCCTTCGCATGCCTAGGAAAGCCATATGCGCGATCGCGCCCCTACCGCCCTGCCCTCCGTCGTACCCGTTGCCGTGGCGCAGTTGTCCGTGCGCGACGTCACCAAGTCCTACGGCACCCGCACCGTCCTCGACCAGGTCTCCTTCACCGTCCGGCCGGGTGAGAAGGCCGCCGTCGTCGGGGAGAACGGTTCCGGCAAGTCCACCCTGCTGCGGCTGCTCGCCGCGGCCGAGATGCCGGACACCGGGGAGATCACCGTCGACTTCCCCGGCGGAGTCGGCCACCTCGCCCAGACCCTCGACCTGGACGCGTCCCGCACCGTGCAGGAGGCCGTCGACCTCGCCCTGTCCGAACTACGCGACATGGAACAACGGCTACGGGCGGCGGAGGAGTCGCTCACCGACGCCTCGGACGCCGAACTCGCCGCATACGGCGAGCTGTTGACCGACTACGAGGAACGCGGCGGCTACGAGGCGGACGTCCGGGTCGATGCCGCGATGCACGGTCTCGGACTCGCCCGCATCACCCGCGAGCGCCCGCTCGCCTCGCTGTCCGGCGGCGAGCAGTCCCGGCTCGCGCTCGCCTGCGTCCTGGCGGCCGCCCCCGAACTGCTGCTTCTGGACGAACCGACGAACCACCTCGACGCGGCGGCCGTGCACTGGCTGGAGGGCCACTTGCGCGCCCACCGCGGCACCGTCGTCGCGGTCACCCATGACCGCGGTTTCCTGGAGCGCATCGCCACCACGATCCTCGAGGTCGACCGGGACGAGCGCACCGTGCGCCGCTACGGCGACGGCTGGGCCGGCTACCGCGCCGCGAAGGCCGCCGACCGGCGCGGAGCGGAGCAGCGGTATGCGGACTGGGTCGAGGAGGTGGCCCGCACGGAGGAGCTGCTCGCGGCCGCGGACCGGCGGCTCGCCACCACCGGCCGTGACCCGAAGCAGGGCTTCGGCAAGCACCGCCGGTCCAGCGAGGCGAAGCTCGGCGGCCAGGTGCGCTCGGCGAGGGAGCGCCTGGCCCTGCTGCGGCGCAACCCGGTGGCCGAGCCGACGGCGCCGCTACGTTTCACCACGGCACTGTCGGTGGCAGAGGGCGGCCCGGTCCAGGGCCCTCTCGCCGAGCTCGACAACGTACAGGTCGGTGAACGCCTCTGCCTGGAAGGACTGTTGACCGTCGCGCCCGGACAGCGACTGCTGATCACGGGCGGGAACGGCGCGGGCAAGACGACGCTGCTGCGTGTCCTGGCGGGCGACCAGGAGCCGGACGCGGGCGCGGTCCGCCGCCGGGCGCGGATCGGCTACCTCGCACAGGAACTGCCCGTGCACTCCACCCGGCTCCCGCTGCTCGCCGCGTTCGCCGCCGGGCGGCCCGGGCTGCCGGACGAGTACGCCGAACAGCTGTTGGCACTGGGGCTGTTCCGTGCGGCGGACCTACATGTTCCGGTTGCCGCCCTGTCCGCGGGACAGCAGCGACGGCTGCAGATCGCGACCTTGGTGACCCGGCCCGCGGACCTCCTCGTCCTCGACGAGCCGACGAACCACATCGCCCTCGACCTGATCGAGGACCTACAGAGCGCGCTGGTCGCCTACCCGGGCGCGGTGGTCGCGGTCTCGCACGATCGCGGCTTCCGCTCACGGTTCGAGGGGGAACGGCTGGAGCTGCATGCGGGCCGCAGGCGCTGACACGGGCGGGATGCTCCCGCGCCTGCCTGGCCGCCACCGATTACCGCCCGCTCCCGGATCGACGGCGGGCGGTGATCGGGGCTGTGATCTTTGCGGGGCATCCGGGGGGGATCCGGGGGGCTAGCTCAGATGCCGGGCGAAGAACCCGGCCACGGCCTCCCCCGCGTACGGCGGGACACCGGTGTGCCCGCCCATGTTGGCGTGCAGCGTCTTCTCCTTGGAGCCGAAGGCGTCGAACAGGTCAAGGGCGGCCTGCCGGTCGTTCCCCGCGTCGTCCCACTGCAACAGGACGTGCAGCGGAATGGTGACCCGGCGGGCCTCCTCGAACGTGGCGCGCGGCACGAAACTCCCGGCGAAGAGATTGGCGGCCACGATGCGCGGCTCGACCGCCGCAAGGCGGACGCCGATGGAGATCACTCCGCCCGAGTAGCCGACCGGGCCGCCGATCTCGGGCAGCGACAGGAGCGCGTCGAGTGCGGTCCGCCATTCCGGGACCGACGTCTCGACGAGCGGGAGGATGAGGGCGTCGATGATCTCGTCGCCGACCGGCTCCCCGGCCTCCAGCGTCCGGCGCAGGTCGGCGCGGGCCTGCTCGACGGCGGGCCGGCGGGGCCGGTCACCGCTTCCGGGGAGCTCGATCGTGGCTGCGGCGAAACCGTCCGCCGCGACGCTTCGGGCCCGTCCCACCAGCCGGGGGTACATCGTGTCCAGTCCGAGCGGAGGGTGGCCGAGCAGGATCAGCGGTGTCGGAGCCGCTGCGGATGCGGATGCGGGTGTCCACAGGATGCCGGGGATCTTTCCGAGGGTGAATGCGCGCTCGATGACGCCGTCGTCGAGACGCTTTTCAGAGGTGAACTGCATGGTCGTGCCTTTCGGAAGTGCCCATGAACGGCGCTCCCGGACGACCTACCGCCCGACCGTGACCCCGGAGGGGAGCACCCATGTTGATACTGCGTTCACGGGTACCACCTCCTCGTTCTCTCGCACGGCCTCCGGGAGGTTAACAACGGCCGCCGCGGTCCGCCAACAGCTTTTGCGGACGCTCCGGTCACCGGACACCGCCGGCCCGGGAAACTTGGACAGGTCCCCGTCCGGCGCACCCGGGTCGCGCGAAGGGCGGGCTCGGCCTTAGACCGGGCTTATGAACGAGAACCCGAACCAGGTGCACCACCCAGGCGAGATCGTCCCCGATTCGGGGATCTACGAGTGCGACTGCCGGCAGCATCACGGCTACAGCACCGACGTACGCGGTCATCGCTTCCCGCCGCCGCCCGAGGGGTGCACCGGCCACGGATGGAGACTCAAGGACGCCGCGCACCCCGACTCCTGAAGGGAAGGACCGGGCGGAACATGCGTGAGAAGCCGCGACTGCGGACGAGCCACATCGAAAGACCCGGAATCACCCGAGTCCGTTCGGGACGTGGATTTCGGTACGTGGATGCCTCGGGCCGCCCCATCACCGACTCCGGGGAGAAGGAACGCCTGAGGGAGCTCGTCATCCCCCCGGCCTGGCAGGACGTCTGGATCTGTCCGTGGCCCAACGGTCACTTGCAGGCCGTCGGCACCGACGCCGCGGGCAGGCGCCAGTACCTGTACCACCCGCAGTTCCGCGAGCGGCAGGAGCTGGCGAAGCACGACCACGTGCTGGAGGTCGCCCGTGCACTCCCCGATGTGCGCGCGCAGGTGACGCAGGACCTCGACCGCCGCGGACTCTGCCGGGAACGTGTGCTCGCCTGTGCGGTCCGCCTCCTCGACCTCGGTTTCTTCCGTATCGGCAATGAGTCCTACCGACGGGACAACGGCACGTATGGGCTGACCACCCTGCTGAAGGAACATGCCTCCTGCCAGACGGGAGAGGTCTGCCTCACGTATCCGGCGAAGTACTCCAAGACGCAGAGCCGCGCGTTCGTCGATCCGCCCGCCTGCAAGGTTCTGCGCGCCCTGCTGCGCCGGAGCGGTGACAGCCAACGCCTGTTCGCCTATTGGCAGGGCGGGTCCTGGCACGAGCTGGACGCCGCCGAACTCAACGACTATCTGCGCGACAGCGCGGGCAAGGACATCACCGCCAAGGACTTCCGCACCTGGCACGCCACCGTTCTCGCGGCAGTCGCCCTCGCCGTGTCCGCCCGGGTCGCCAAAGAGTCCCGTACCGCACGCAAGAGCGCCGTCACGCGCGCCGTCCGCGAGGTCAGCGAGTACTTGGGCAATACGCCCGCGGTGTGTCGGGCCTCCTACATCAACCCGCGGATCATCGAGCTGTTCGACCAGGGCCGCACGATCGCCGGTGCCCTCGATCAGCTGGGCGACGGCGCCATGTTCGGCCATCCTGCGACCCAGGGGCCCATCGAGGAGGCGGTACTGCGGCTGCTGGCGTGAGGCGGTCGGTGACCGGTCTGCGTCATTCCGCGGGTCCGGCAGCGGCCGGACGATGAACCTCCAGGACGACTGCGGTGCCGGCCACGGTTCGGTCCTCGTACATGGTGATCCACCGGCCGGGCCGGACGTGCGTCCACTGGGACGGGGTGAGGGGGACGAGTCGGACCGTGGCGCGCCCGCCCGGCTCCAGACAGGGCATGTCCTCGACCCAGAGCGCGGCGATGCTGACCGCACGCTCACCGGTGGGCGAGAGGTGTCCGATGTCCCACATGGGCCGCAGGACACCGGCGCCGGAGATCGCCGTCGTGCGTCGCGCCTCGGCGGCGGGACGGAGCGTCAGCTCTGCCCGGATCACACCGTGGCGGATCTCGGCACACCGCCAATGGCACCAGGCCGCGCTCCGCTCGAGCCGCAGTTCCTCCGCCGCGTCGGCGAGCTTCTCCCAGAACGCGAGAGGCAGCGGGTGGCCGTCCCCGAGCTCCTCCAACACGCCCAGGGCGATCTCCCACTCGTCGTGGACGAGGTGGTCCCAGATGTCCCGCACCGTGAGGTCGTTCCCGGTCGCGGTGGCTTCCGGAACCAGCAGGGAAGCTGACTCGAGCAGCTCGGGCACGTCCATGACCTCATTGTCGAGCACACCGCCGCCACCCGGCTGCGCGGGGGCTCAGGCCGGCCGCCGCGACGGGCCCTGGAGGCATCGCCTCCAGGGCCCTCGGGGAATTACCGCAGGTCGAGATCCGCAGACGTGATCCGGAACCGGGCCGTTTCCTCCTCGGTGGTCCACCGATGGAAGCCGGCCTTCTCCAGCACTCGGACCGAGGCCGGATTCGACAGTTCCACGGTGGCGGACACGGTGTGCACCTCAGGTGCGGTGAGGGCGAACTCCGCCAGGGCCCGGGTCGCCTCGGTGGCGTAGCCCTGGGCGCGGCGGGAGGCCACGATGCCGTAGCCGATCTCGAGAACGCCTTCGCCGGGCGGCCAGAACAGGCCGATCGAGCCGACCACCAAGCCGCTTTCGCGCTCGATGATCAGACGGTGGCCGAAGGGACCGAGCCAGGCGGGGTGCTGCTCGAAGAGACTGGCGATCACACGATCGCCTTCGGCGGGAAAGTCGTCCGCCCACTGCGCGGAGCGGCCGCCGTCGAGGACCGCGGTGGCCTCGCTCAGGGTCCAGGGCCGCAGGACGAGGCGCTTGGTGGTCAGGTCGGCGTGGCCGGGTGAAGAAGGGGAAGACACGTGTCTCTCCTGGTCGTCGGAAACGACCCGGGCCGCACTTTCTTATCGCGCGGGCCGGATGAGGGCATGCTGATGAAGGCCGACGGCAGCCATATTCATCAACCTCCTCATCCGTGATCACGCGTCGGTCGCGCTGGCGTGACGATAACAACGGCTCATCCGACCGGGCAACACGTTATTGACGCCTCCCCCGTGCCGTCCGGTGCCGCTTCGCGTACGACCAGGTCACCGCTGTCATCAGGGCCGGGATGGCCAACAGCGGGGCATAGACGACGCCCCAGACGGTCTGTGCCGTACCGCTCGCCATGTACGTCTGGCTCTCCGCGGTGAAGGCGACCGCGAGTTGCCACAGTGTCACCAGGACCAAGATGCCCGACGCGGTCCAGGCCAGCGAGGAGAGGACCCTGGGAGGCAGGGGCCGCCACCGGCCGCTGACGAGCAGCAGCGGAAACAGCGCGGCCAGCTCGGCGAGGACGGAGAGCCCGACGACATACGCGATGCCCCAGCCAGGGATGCCGTAGACCTCGCGCAACACCTGGTCGCTGTAGCCCACATAGACACCGGACGCCATGGCGATGCGCCACAGGCCGGACGGGACGGCGCACAGAGCGATGGCGTGGGCGGCGCGGCGGGCCCAGACGGGCGCGGGTGCGGAGGCGAGGAGAGGGGTGGCGGCTGTCGTCATGGCGTACATGAAAGCCCCGGGCACGGCGGTCCCGCTTCGTCCGCTACGGCGGACCCTCTCCGCCCAGCGGCGGAGGGGACATGTGCTCAGGGAGGACTTGACCGACCGCGCCGTGACCAGGCCGACCGCGCCGTGACCAAGTCGACCGCGCCTGTCAGTGCCGTGTGGCACCGTCTGCTCCATGGGTGAACTTGTCGAACGCGTGGATGACCGCGATGAAGTTCTGGCCGTGGTCGGCCGGAGCGAAGCCATCCGGCAGCGCTGGTTGCACCGCATCGCGACGATCGTGTGCCGTGACGCCCGGGGCCGGACCCTCGTACACCGCCGCCCTGCCTTCGTGTTCAAGTTCAGGTGCACGGGAGCAATCAGCCCGTACTGGCTCGGCCTGCACGAAGCCGTGGTGGACGGCCTCCTCACCCCTGACCCCGCAGAGATCGCCTGGTACGACTGGCTGGCGGGGGACGAACTCGCCGCGCTGGTGAAGCATGAGGCGTTCGTCCCCGATGCCCGCGAGGCCTTCGAGCGCTATGTCGCCCTGCAACCACGACCGTGATCACACTGACCTGCCCGACCGCTGCCCGCCATTCGCTGTCCCCCATCCCCCATCCGCCATCCGCCGGACTACGTAGCGCAAGGTGCAGAGCATGCGTCGTAGGGCCGCCCCGAGGATGGACACACCTTCTCTGATGTCGGTGGGCGTGCTCGCCGCGTAGCCGAGGACCAGCCCGGGGCGGGACGGGTGTTGGCCGTGCCAGGAGAGTGGCTGCACCTTTACGCCTCGTGTGAGCGCGGCGGCGGCAAGGTCGGTGTCGGCGAACTCGGTGTCGAAGGTGATCGTCAGGTGCAGGACCGCCGCGGCGCCGTGCACGACCGCGCCGGGAAGGTGAGTCGTGACGGCGTCGACCATGGCGTCCCGGCGGCGGCGGTGACGTGAGCGCAAGTGCCTCAACTGGCGTTCCGTCGCGCCTGATTCCATGAAACGGGCCAGGGCCAGCTGTGGTAGTGCCGCGTTGCCCAGGTCGGCGAAACGTTTGGCGGCGAGCAGAGCGTCACGGTACTTCGGCGGTGCGAGTACCCAGCCGATGCGCAGTGCGGGGGCGAGGAGCTTGGAGACACTCCCCGCGTAGCAGACGCGGTCGGGCAGCATGGAGCGCAGAGCGGGCACGGGAGACCGGTCGTAGCGATGCTCCGCGTCGTAGTCGTCCTCGGTGATCGTTGTTGCATGCGGGCACGGTGTATTCGGCCGACAGCAGGGTGCTGGAGATCGGTTGCGGGGTCGGCGGCCAGACGGTTCACCTGGCCCGGGCCAGCCCTGAAGCGCACATCACCGCGGTCGGCCGCTCCCCGGAATCTCTTGCGCAGGCCCGCGCTCGGGTCGCGGCCCACGCACCGGGGGCACGAGTGGAGTGGTACTGCGCCGATCTTTTCGAACTACCCTTTCCCGACGCGCGGTTCGACCATGTCTTCGCCTGCTTCGTCCTGGAGCACCTGTCGGACCCCGGACGGGCGCTGACCGCCCTGCGGCGCCTGCTACGGCCGGGGGGCACCATCACCGTGATCGACGGAGATCATGGATCGGCCGTCTTCCATCCGGACAGCGCGTACGCCCGCGCCGCGATCGAATGCCAGATCCGACTGCAGTCCGCCGCCGGCGGAAACGCACTGATCGGTCGGCAGTTGCACCCCCTGCTCACTCAGGCCGGCTACGACGGCGTCGGGGTTCGTCCGTACACGGTGTATGCCGACCAGACCCGGCCCGCACTGGTCGACGGCTTCACACGCCACACCTTCATCGCCATGGTCGAATCCGTCCGGAACGACGCGCTCGCGGCAGGTCTCATGACGGCGGACGACTGGGACCGGGGGATCAGGGACCTGTACCGCACCGCACAGGCCGGCGGCACCTTCCACTACACGTTCTTCAAGGCCCTCGCCGTGAATCCGTCCGGTGCCGCCACCACGAGCAGCCCCGCTCTATGAAGCGGGCACACCCACCGACGACCACGCCTTGAGCACGGCCCGCGTTTCGTCCCCGTCGTCGCCGAAGAGCGTCCGGGCCGACGCCGCCGTCAGCCGGGCGAAGTCCGCGAAGTCGGCGTCGCTCGCCAGCTCGCCGCCGGTCAGCGTGGCGTACCAGATCTTGCCCGCACGTTCCCAGGCGTTGCCGCCGAGGTCGGTGGCCAGCTGGTAGAAGGCGTGGTTGGGGATGCCGGAGTTGATGTGCACGCCGCCGTTGTCCTGGGACGTCTTGACGTAGTCGTCCATCGTGGCGGGCTGCGGGTCCTTGCCGAGCACGTCGTCGTCGTAGGCGGTACCGGGCGCCTTCATCGAGCGCAGCGCCTCGCCCCGGTCCACGGCCGGTCCCAGCAGGCCTGCCCCGATCAGCCAGTCGGCCTCGTCGGCCGACTGTCCCAGCGCGTACTGCTTGATGAGCGAGCCGAAGACATCGGAGACGGATTCGTTGAGCGCGCCCGACTGGCCGTAGTACTCCAGATTGGCCGTGTGCTGGGTGACGCCGTGGGTGAGTTCATGACCGATGACATCGACGGGAATGGTGAAGTCCAGGAAGAGCTCGCCGTCCCCGTCGCCGAAGACCATGCGGGAGCCGTCCCAGAACGCGTTGTCGTACTTCTCTCCGTAATGGACGGTGGCGTCCAGCGGCAGACCGGCACCGTCGATGGAGTGCCGCCCGTACACCTTGAGATAGAGGTCGAACGTGGCGCCCAGCCCGGCGTGCGCGCGGTTGACGGTGGCGTCCTGGGACGGCGCGTCGCCCTCGGCGTGCACCTTGCTGCCGGGCAGGGTCTCGCGGTGCCCGGCGTCGTAGATCGTGCGCTGTGGTTTGTCGGAGACGGTTCCCGAGTGCGCGGCAGCGGTACGGAGCGTGGTGATCCGGCGCCGGGTGCGCTGGAGGGAGTCGTGCTCCAGGGTGCGCCGGGCGGCTTCGGCGACCGCCGAGTCCTCCGACCGGGCGAGTTTGTCGAGAACGTGCGGAGGCACGATCGTGCAGAACACTGGAGGGGTGGCGGGGTTCTGGACCTGGCTCATGACGTGACTCTTGTCGTGGCTCATGTCGTGCAATGTGACACCACCTGACCGTCATGTCACTGCTTGGCTCCACAATCCATAACATCGAGTGGTTGGCCCTCATTCGTTGGACAGCGATGCCGCTCCGGCCCTGACCTCGACCGCCCTAGTCCTGTCCCCGTCCGTGCTCCACTCCCCCGTCTTCGGCGCTGTCGCCGCCCGCCACCTTGTCGGGGTGGAGCACCAGGCTGACGATGTGGCGGGTGCGACCGTCTCCGGGACCGGCGTGCGTACGGCGGGCAACGACGGCCTCCAACTCCTGTACGAGCGCGGCGAATTCGTCGTCGGTCACCCATACCGCGCCCTGCCGGTAGAGGACGCCCTCGCGGGCCGGTTCGGCGTCGTCCCGCGCGAGGTACCGCTCGAAGTCGGACATCAGGGCGCCGGTGAACGCGGCGAAGGCGTCCCGGTGATCGTCCTTGGTCATGGCGGTACGGGCGTCGTCGTCCACGACGGCCTGCTCCTGTCGCACCCGGTAGCTGCGCTCGACCGTGCCGCGCACGGGCCTCTCCCGGACCACCTCGATGATGCCGGCCTGCGCGAGCGTGGCGACGTGCCGGTACATGCTCGCCGGGGGTACGTCGGGCAGCCGGTCCCGCAGCTGGGCGGTGGTCAGCTCCCCGGCGCCGAGCAGCGTCTGAAGAATGCGCATTCGGACCGGGTGGAGCAGGAGGTTCGCGGTGGGCATGACCCTATGATCTCATATCTGATAACGTTCTTGAAGTTGAGATCAGTGAGAACCGACGATAGCGAGAGACCAGCCTTGCCCGACATCGACATGACGGTCACCGCCGACGACGACACCCCGCTGGCCGGCACCCTGACCCTGCCTTCGGGCCCGGGTCCGCACCCGGCGGTTCTGCTGCTGCACGGGTCCGGCCCGCTGGACCGCGACGGCAACACCCCGAAGCTGCGGATGAACCTGGGCGGACCGCTCGCCGATGTCCTCGCCGCTGCCGGCATCGCCACCCTGCGCTACGACCGGCGTGGTGTCGCCGGCACCCCCGGCGCCTGGCAAGCGGCCGGTTTCGATGACAACCGGCGCGACGCGGCCGCCGCCTTGCGCGCCCTGGGCGCCCGCCCCGACATCCGCGCGGACGCGCTCGCCGTCGTCGGACACAGCGAGGGCGCCCTGCACGGCATGGCGCTGGCCACGCAGGAGAACGTACGGGCGGCGGTGCTGCTGGCCGGCTTCGCCCGAGTCGGTGAGGATGCCCTGCGCTGGCAGGCGCGTTCCGTCGTCGCCGGACTGCCCGCCTCTCTCCGCCTCCTGCGGCGCCCGCTGGGTGCGGTGGGCGACAGGATTCTCGCGCGCATCAAGAAGACCCGTACGGACGTGGCGCGTATCGCCGGCGCGCCGGTCAACGCCCGCTGGATGCGCGAGATGCTCGTGCACGACACCCGCGCCGACCTCGCCGCCGTTCGCGCACCCGTCCTGGCGGTCACCGGCGACAAGGACATCCAGATCGACCCCGATGACCTCGAGGTGATCCGGCGTCTGGTGCCGGGCGGAGCCGAGATCTACCGTGTCCCCGACCTGACCCACGTACTGCGTCTCGATCGCGGGCGGCACAGCATCCGCTCGTATCCGCGTCTGGTACGCACCCCTGTGGACCCCGGAGTCCTGTCCCTCGTGGCGGAGTGGCTCACCACGCAACTCGGCGCGTCCGCAGGTGAGTTGCCGACCGCACGGGGAACCACCTCGCCCTGACGGACGGATACCGGACGGACGCCGGACAGATGCCGGACGGATGCCGACTATCGCCGGACGGACGCCGGACGGCAATGGTCGGCTGTCGGTCGAGACGGGACTGCGTCGAGCCGTCGCGCTTGCTCACGTCCGGTCAGCGGCCACTTGTCGATCGGCCGGGAGCGGGGCCGGACGGCTCGATGGAGCGGGACTGGACGTGCTCGTAGACCATCGTCGTCTGCGCATCGGCAAGTTCGCGGCGCTCGGTGAGACGGTCGATGACGAACGCATAGACGCTGTCCACCTCCGGCACGGCCACATGGATGAGGAAGTCGTGAGCGCCCGAGGTGACCGCCGGCTGCGTCCTGCTGCTGGCACCGGGCAGCGCCGGGGTCGATCTGCTGGGCCTGGTCATGGCCGTGGCCGCCGGCACCTGCTACGGCCTGTGCACCGTTTTCGCCAAGCATCTGACCTCTGTCACGCGCCCCGGTGAACTGCCCACACTCTCCGCGCTCTCCCTCTTGGTAGGCGCACTCCCCCTGCTGCCCTGGATGGTCACCGACTCCGCGCCCCTGGGCGACGGCTCCACCCTGGGGCTGATCGTCTGGCTGGGCCTGGCCACGACGGCTGCCGCGTACTGGCTGTTCACCGCCGGTCTGGTCCGCGTGCGGGCGACCACCGTAGGGACACTCAGTCTCGCCGAGCCGCTGGCGGCGGCCCTGATCGGCGTACTGCTCCTCCACGAGCACCTCTCACCCATGGCGTGGGCGGGATGCGCGCTGGTGCTCGCCGCAATGATCGCCGCGTGCCTGCCTCCTATGTCCCGCGACCGCCACGCCAGAGCCTGTCTCTGGGACCCCCGCCTGCGCACCAGCCGGCGACCAGTCGTTCAGGTGCTCAAGTGCTCAAGTGCTCAATGGACGCAGAACTCGTTCTCCTCCGGATCGTGCATCAGGGCGGAGAAGGAGTTCGACTCCTCAGAGTCCGCGATACGCACCTGGGACGCGCCCTCGGTCTCCAGCCGCGCCACCTCGGCGAGCACTCGCTCCCTGCGCACGCCGAAGGGAACGCTACGTCCTCCGCCCACGCCCAGATCGAGGTGGAGCCGGTTCTTCACGACCTTGCCCTCGGGCACCTGCTGGAACCAGATGCGCGGACCGGCGCCTTTCGGATCGATGACGGAGTCGCTGCAGTCGCCTTCGCCCAACTCCTCCTCCGTAAGGCCTTCGCTCAGCCAGTAGGCGCGCCAGGTGGCGAACGGTGCGGGCGCCGGTTCGACTTGGTACCCGAGCGCAGCGGCCCAGAACCTCGCGAGCCGCTCCGGGTCGGCGCAGTCGACGGTCAGCTGAAGTCTCGGGGTGATGGTCATCGGCCAACTCTACTGATCAAGCCCGGACTTGTTGCCGATTCGGGTCCGGCACCGGCCGGGCGGTTTCCGGCCATGCCAACGGCTTTCAGTCAGTTAACTGAAGGCACAACAACCCTTCCCGAGTCAGAGATGTCACACCAAGCAGGAGGAAGTACTCCAAGACCAACAAGGGGGAAATAATGCGATTCAGCCGTACTCTTCTCTCGATGGGCGCAGTAGCGGCCCTGACCGCCGGCTCCACGGCCGTCCTGGCCTCACCGGCCTCCGCCGCGCCCAACACCACACCGCAGAAGGTCTGCGGGAGCGCCTACAAGACCGTCAACTCCGCGCCGGTCGGGTCGCTCGGCACGGTCTACCTCACCTACAACTCCGCCACCGGCCGCAACTGTGTGGCCACCATCCGCAGCTCCCCGGGCACCGCCGTCGACATGTCGGCGTATCTCTACGTGCCCGACACCGAGCAGGGCGACTCGGACTACGGCGCCTTCACCTCGTACGCGGGTCCGGTCTCCGCGTACGGCAAGGGCCACTGCGTCGACTGGGGCGGCAACATCAAGAACGTGTACGTCTCGGTGTACGGCTCCAACTGTGCTGCCCTGAAGGAGCACCGGGTGACGTCGATCCGCTGACCGCGTTCGTCCGCAGCAACGCCGGCGCCGTGAACACCCCCTCCGGCAGGCTGTCGCGCTGGGCCCCCGACCTGTCACAGGCCGGGGGCCCAGCGGCTTTCCCGGAGCGGCTGGTCTGCCAGCAACTCCGTCGGCTCTCCCGTAGGGGCAGGACCAGGACGTACGACCTGCACCTCCATCGACGGACGCCGGCGCTGTACGGACTGTTCCGCCCACATGCGCAGCTTCGGATCCGGGTCGTCCAGCAGTCCGGCCGCCGCTCCCGGCGCCACAGCTCCGCCGCGCGCGTCGAGCAGCCGGAACGCTGCGCGCCGGACGTGCTGCGGCCGCTCGGCACCGAGGCGTTCCAGCAGCCAGTCGGCAGGCAGATCCTTCGCGGACGGCAGCAAGGCGAGCACCGTCTCACGTACGACGCCGGCGGCGGGGTCGTCGAGGAACGGGCGCAGCTGCTCGGTGGTCGTGCGCTCCAGGAGCCGTAGTCCGGCCACCGCCTGGGCCCGTACCCCGGCAGCCGGGTGTGCGAGCAGGGGCAGCAGCAGTCCGGCATCCGCACGGTCCCCGCCCTCGGCCAGCCCGATCACCGCACCGGGCGGCAACCCGGGTTCCTCCGGGGCGGTGCACTGCGCCCGGTACCAGGCCGTCGGATCGCCGCCATGCCGACGTACGACGTACCGGGCGCAGGCGCGCACCAGCCCGGACCGGTCTCCGAGGAAAGCCTCCGCCTGCTCCGCACGCCCCGCCCGGCGCAGCCCGGTGACACCTGCCGAACGGGTACGGGGGTTGCGCGCGTTCAGCAAGGGCGACAGCACGTCCTCATACGTGTCCGAGTGCGCCTCCTCATACGTGTCCGCGTACGCCACCTCATCCGTCTCCGCGTACGCCTCCTTGTCGCGCAGAGCGGCAAGTGCCGCCGTGGCACACAGATCCTGGACCACGGTGTCCGGATCCCGGGCAGCCGCGCGGGCCAGCTCGGCGGGGGTGAACAACCGGCGCTCGACGGCCAGACGGTAGGCGAACCGCCGAACCGTACGGTCCGGAGAGGCGAAGAGAGGGCCCAGCCGCGTGCGGGAAGCCCCGCCCAGCAGCTCCCCCAGCACCTCGACGGCGAAGTCCCCTCTGTCGCGGCGCCCGACGCGCAGGATCAGCGAAGCGAGGTGGACGGCCGACTCCGCGTCCAGGACCTCGCGCAGCGCTCGCCGAGCCGTCTCCCGCACCGGGGCCGCCCAGTCGGCGCAGCGGATGACGAGCAACGGCAGCAGCGCCGGATGCCGGACCGACCAGCGCACCGCCTTCTGACGTATCCGGCCCTTCCGGTGGCAGAGCGCCAGGGCGAGCCGGGACTCATCGGCGTGCTCCAGGTCCTCGTCCGCGGTCAGCGGGGCGACGCGCTCCCACTCCGGCTCGTACTGCGAGCTGTAGCAGGCCACTTCGCGCACGCCCTCGTCCAGCGCGAGCCAGTCGCCGGGGTCGGCACCGACCATCGCGTCGTGAAGCGGCGTACCGCCCGCGAGCAGTACTGCTGCCCGCGCCCCGTCCTCGACATCTTTCAGCATGTTCGCCCCTCCCCGCGCGCAGGACCGTTCATGAAGCACACCTCTCTGCGGCGTCCGGCCATACTCAACGCATCCCGGGCAGGCGCCGCAGTTCTTCGATTCTCAGCAGCCCGGCGAGGATGAGATATCCCAGGGCTGTCACCAGTGTTCCGGCAGCCAGCGCGACGGCCGTGGGCCACGTTCCGCTTCCCAGGCCGGCGCACGCTTGCGCTGCCGCCCAGCCCAGCCCCGCGGCCGGGCCCGCGGCGCAGAACAGTTTCACGTAGGTGCGGCGCAGTCCGCCGTCGTCGATGCGGCCCCCGAGTTTCTTGCGCAGCAAAGACGCGGTGAGGGCGAGGCCGGCCACGTAGGAGAGGGTGTAGGCCCCGGCCATGCCGACCACCGCCCAGCGGGCGGGCAGCAGCAGATGGCAGGCGGTGGCCAGAGCGATGTTCACGACCGCGATCCAGGCCGCCATGAAGAACGGGGTGCGGGTGTCCTCGAAGGCGTAGAAGCCGCGCAGCAGCAAGTACTGCGCCGCGAACGGAATCAGCCCCAGCCCGAACGCTTGCAGCATGTACCCCAAGGGGCGGGAGGAGGCGGCGTCCGCCGCTCCGTGGGCGAACAGCAGCGAGGAGATCTGCGGTCCCAGGGCGAGGAAGAGGAAGGCGGCGGGCACGATGATCACGCCACTGATCCGCAGGGCCCGGGACAGGTCCCCGCGCAGGTCCGGGATGCGCCCCTCCGCGGCGGCCCGGCTCATGCGCGGCAGCAGTGCGGTCACCAGCGACACGGTCACGATCGACTGCGGCAGCAGCCAGATGGTCTGCGCATAGGTGTAGGCCGAGTAGCCCGCGCCGGCCTGGGGCAGTTCCTGGTCGGTGGCGTTGGCGTAGTTCGTGACCACGGTCAGGGCGACCTGGTTGGCGAGGACGAACAGCAGGGTCCACTTCGCCGCGTGGACGCTGCCGCCGAGGCCGGTGCCCCGCCAGTCGAAGCGCGGCCGGAACCGGAAACCCGCCGCCCGGGCGAACGGGATCAGTGCCAGTGCCTGTAGCGCGATGCCCGCCGTCGTCCCGATTCCCAGCAACCGCACCTGGTCGGCGGTGATGTCCTGCACCCGGTCGGGCACCGTCATCAGTCCCAGATAGGCGGCGAACATGCTGACCAGGACTACGTTGTTCAGCACGGGCGTCCACATCATCGCGCCGAACTTCTCGCGGGCGTTCAACACCTGTCCGTAGATGCTGAACAGTCCGTAGAAGAAGATCTGCGGCAGCAGGAACCTGGCGAACGTCACCGTCAGCTCGAACGCCTCGTGGCTGTCGGGGTTGTCCCGCATGTACAGGCCCACGATCTGCGGCGCCGCCCATACCGCCAGTGCCGTCCCCACGCCCAACACGCACACGACCAGCGTGACCAGACGCTGCTCATAGGCCCGCCCGCCGTCGGGCTGTGTCGCCCTGGCCCGCACGAGTTGCGGCACCAGCACGGCGTTGAGCGCACCGCCGATCAACAGCGTGTACAGGCTTGTCGGCACCGTGTTCGCCGTGTTGTAGGTGCTGGCCAGCAGGCCTGTGCCCAGCGCCGCGGCCTGCAACACGTTGCGGATCAGTCCCGTCGCCCGGGACACCACCGTGCCGGCAGCCATCAACAAGGACGAACGTGCCAGCCCGCCCTTGTCCTTCGCCCCTTGAGCGGCATGCCGCTCCCGTGTCTGTTGCTCCTGCGGCATGGTCTGCGCCGCGGAGTCCGCCCCCTGAACCATGCCGTCAACTTACGTGCTCACGATCTTTTTCACGTAGACGGGCTCGTCCGGCTCTCTCCTACGAGGTCGGCCTGGGCGGCTCTTCTGCGTGGTCCGGCTGCGCGTGACGGGAACCGCATGGCTTCGAGTGGCGTCCTGCAAACCAGGTGATCTTGAAACGGGCGAAGGGTGTCGCACATGTCAGGGGCCGCTGTTCGCTACCTCTATCTCGCCCGGCATGGAGAGGCTACGGATGACGAGAGCGAACTGTCCTCGCGAGGCCGACGCCAGGCCGAACTGCTCGGCGAACGACTCCGCCGAACGCCCCTGGCATCGATCCACCACGGCCCCCTCCCCCGCGCCGCACAGACGGCCCAGCTGATCCACGGCCGGCTCGACGGTGTCCCCGTTCATCGGTCGGAGTCGGCCGGTGACTACCTCCCCTACCTCCCGGCCCGGGAAGAGCTACCGCCCGAAACCGCCGACGCCACGCTTGAGCGCCTGGCCCGGTTCCCCGCCGATGCACGGGAGTTGGGCCCCGGCCTCGCTCGGGACGCGGTCGCGCGTTTCACCGGGCCGGTGAACGGTGACCGGCCGCGCCACGAGCTTGTCGTCACCCACAACTTCCTCATCGCGTGGCTGGTCCGTGATGCCCTCGACGCCCCGAGCCGGCGCTGGATCGGACTCAGCCACGGCAATGCCGCGTTGACGGTCATCCGCTACGCACCCGGCCGTCCGGCCTCCCTGCTCGTCTACAACGACACGGGACACCTTCCCCCGGAGCTTCGCTGGACGGGTTTGCCGCCCGAACTCCGCGTCTGAAGGACACGTGTGCGCGCTGAGGGTGGCGGCGAGTGTCCGGGAGCTTGTCCGTCAGGAGAGCCAGTCGGTGTAGCGGGTGGGGGACAGATGGGCGTTCGTGTCGGTGAGGACGTCGCCCTCTACTGCCGCGAACATGCCCGCGGCGGGGTCGGTGACCACCGTGCGGGGGTCGGCCCTGTGGGTGAGGGTGATCCGGCCCAGCTCGTCGAGGTGGAAGACCTCGGGGCCGCCGATGTTGCGGACGCCGTTCAGCGGGGCGCCCGCGGCGACCTCCGCCACCGCGTGGGCCACGTCCTTGGCCGCGATGGGCTGGATCGGCGTGGCGGGCAGACGGACGGTGTCGTCGTCGGCGGTCCAGGACAGGACGGAGTCGATGAACTCCATGAACTGCGTGGCCCGGACGATCGAGTAGGGAATCCCTCCGGTCTTGAGGATGTCTTCCTGGAGGACCTTGGCGCGGTAGTAGTCCAACTGCGGAACCCGGTCCACCCCGACGATCGAGAGGATGACGAAGTGCCCGGCGCCGCCCTTGTGTGCCGCGGCCAGGAGGTTGTCCATCGAGGTCCGGAAGAAGGCCGGTGAGGCCTCGTCGAAGGTCGGCGAGTTGGTCAGGTTGACGACGACGTCGGCCCCGGCGACCGCCTGTTCGAGGCCCTGACCGCTGATGATGTCGATTCCGGTGGACTTCGAGTGCGGTACCGCCTCGTGTCCGGCGGAGTTCAGGTTCTGGACGACCTGCGAGCCGATCAGCCCGGTCCCGCCGATGACTGCGATCTTCATGATGTGCCTCTCGTGACGATCCATAGCTGTGCCATGAGACTGACCGGGCACGTCGCTTTTTTGTGACACGGACACGGACATGACGCGGCGGGTGGGTGTGCGGCCACGCTCATGGGCGTACGGCGACGGCGACAGCTCCGGGGGTGGTCCGAGCGACCGGCTCCGTGTCACCGGCGGGCGGGGCGAGGAGCCGTACGAGGCTCTCCAGGTCCCCCGTGCCGGCCGCGGCGCGGAACGCGGCGACGAGGCGCCGGTGCGACGCGGCGTGGACCGGCTGCTCGCGGTCGCATTCGAGGCGGGTCTGCGCGCGATGGACCACCACCCGTGCGTTCGGCACGCTGATCCGGAGCAGCCCCGCGAGGTCGGCATAGGCGTACCCGAACCCCTTCCGCAGGACATAGGCCGCCAGCCGGTCCGGTGTCAGCCGCGCCATGAGCAGGCCCAGGGCCGCCTCGACCGCCACGGCCTGCTCGGCACGCGCCACGGGATCCTGTGCGCCCCCGTCACCGAACTCGGCCAGCTGTGGCTCGGCCGGGGTCTCGTGCCGGTTCCGTGCGGACTTCATGACGTTGATGGCCAGCCGGGTCGTGGCCGTGACCAGGAACGCGGCCGGGTTCTCGATCTCCGCGCGATGGGTGAGCTGCCAGCGCAGCCACACCTCCTGGACCACGTCCTCGGCCCCCGAGACATCGCGGAGAATGCGGTAGGCGATACGGAACAGCCGGGTCCGCTGGGCCTGGAAGACGGAGAGGGCGACGTCCAGGTCGCCCTCGGCCGGCCGGTCGCCCCGGGGTGTGGTCGGCGTCGTCGTCTCCGGGCCTGGCGCGGACATCGGGGCTCCTCAGGTGTGAACGGGCGCCCGGCGCGGGCGATGGTTCCACCCTCGGTCCGGCACACCCCCCACCGCGCCCTTGTTCCCCGTGGTCGAGTCCGTAGGGACCCCGTGGGTCCCCATGGGGCCAACCCCTACGACCTGACGGTGCCCTCGTTCCCGGGTCCCGTGGCCCCGGCACTCGCGAGAGCGCCCGGCAGCGCGCGACGTGAGTTGATCCCGAGCTTCGTGTACACCTTGCGCAGGTGCCACTCCACGGTGTGCGGGCTGATGAACAGCTCCGCACCGATCTTCGCGTTCGTCATGCCGTCGGCGGCGAGCGTCGCGACCTGCTGCTCCTGCGGGGTCAGGGCGCTCGCCTGCCTGGTCTCCCACGTCCGTACGTGCTCGCCGGTGGCGAGCAGCTCGCGGCGGGCGCGCTCGGCGAACGCGTGCGCCCCCATGGCGTCGAACATCTCGTGAGCCGTACGCAGTTGCTCCCGGGCCAGCGAACGGCGCTGACTGCGGCGCAGCCATTCGCCGAACAGCAAGTGGGTGCGTGCCACTTCCACGGTCACTCTGCCGCGGCCGAACTCCTCGATCGCGGTGCGGTACAGACCGTCGGCCTCGTCACCGTCGGCGAGGAGAGCCCGGCTCCGGGCGGCGGCGCCACAGGCCCAGCCGGAGTCGGCGGCACGCGTGAGCTCTACCAGACGGGCCAACGAGGCGCGGGCCTGGTCGAGTTCACCGCACCGGGTAGCGGCTTCCACGTGCTCGACCAGGGACAGGCCGGTGAAGTTGAATCCGTCGTGCTCGATGCCCGTACGAGCGGCTTCCAGTGCCTCCTCGTAGCGCGCCAGGCCGTTGTAGAGCACGCCTCGGATGTAGCCCGTGGCACCCAACAGGGAGACCTCGCCCCGCTGTTCGGCCCGGTGTCTGGCTTCGTCGATGATGCCGGCGGCGACGTCCGCCTCGCCGCGCCAGGCGGCCAGGACCAGCGCCGCGTACTTGTGCGGGGCGTGGCCGGTCGCGGCGGCGAGCGCGTCGGCCTCGTCGATCATCCGGGCGGCCTCGGCGAAGTCGCCGTAGTGGATATGCACCCCGCCGGCGTAGATAAGGGCCGGCGGCAGCGAACCGAGCGCACCGATGTCGCGGGCCAGGCGCACCGCGCGCGTCGACAGCGTCTCCCACGCGTGCAGATCCCAGGCGTAGTGGATGAACGCCTCCAGCGCGACCGGGGCCAGCAGGAGCCAGCGCACGACCGCGTCCCGGGTGCTCAACTCCTCATGTGCGAGCAGCTCCAGCGCTCCGCGCAGCGCCGGTACGCCGGTCTCGTATCCGTCGGTGAGGAGCGTGGCCACACCGTCGAGGAGAAGGTCGGCGGCCTCGGAGCCCGAGGGGGGCGCCCCGGATCCGCGGGCCGCGATCGCGGCGGCGCGGGCGCCCGTCGGGCCGTGGACGCGACCCGCGAAGATGGTCGCGCTGATCGCCTCCAGGTACGTCTCGCGCGCCAGCGGCGACCCGGCCGCGGTGAACTGTGCGGCGGCCTCCAGGAGGAGCGGCGCCGCCTCGTCGCTGCGGCTGCGGGCGAAGAGGATCCTGGCCCGCAGCCGTGCCAGCCGGGCGCGGTCCAGGGCGCTGAGGGGGCACAGTTCGGCGGCCGTCGCCAGCTCCGTCGCCCGGTCGGGAGCTGCGGCGGAGAAGTGCGCCTCGGCCGCCGCGAGGGCCCTGCGCCCCCGTGGCCACGGGTCCGGTGTCATCTCGGCCGCGCGCTCCAGCAGTACCGCCTCGGCCGCGATGCCGCCGCGCTGGCGCGCGCGGTCGGCGGCCCGCTCGAGGCCCGCGGCGACCTCCTCGTCCGGCCGGTCGGCGGCCTGGGCGGCGTGCCAGGCGCGCCGGTCGGGGTCCAGGGCCGGGTCCGTGGCCTCGGCCAACGCCCGGTGCACGGCCCGGCGTTGTTCGGGCCTGGCCTCGTGGTAGACCGCCGAACGGGCCAGTGGGTGCCGGAATCTGACCGACTCCCCGAACTCGATCAGGCCTGCCGCCTTGGCCGGCGCGGCGGACGGCGTGATCTTGAGCGAGGCTGCCGCGCGGACCAGCAGGCGCGCGTCACCGACCGGCTCCGCCGCGGCGATCAGCAGCAGTGTCCGGGTCGCCGTCGGCAGCGAACCGAGCCGGCCGGCGAAGTCCCGCTCGACACGGTTCACCACCGGCCCCTGGGCGCTCGGGTGGCTCGACGCGTCCAGTCCGTACGCCAGCTCTGCGGCGCTGCGTCCGCGGGAGAACTCGAGCAGCGCGAGGGGGTTGCCGTGCATCTCGGCGACGAACCGGTCCCGGACCCGCCTCTCGAGACGCCCGCCGACGGTGACCTCCAACAGCTCACCGGCCGCGGCGGTGTCGAGGCCGGTGAGGTGCAGGGACGCCAGGCCGTGGAGCGCGGCTGCTCCCTCGGGGTCCCGCACCGCGAACACCATGGCGACCGCCTCGGCGAGCAACCGCCGGGCCACGAATTCGAGGGTCTGCAGGGACACCTGGTCCAGCCACTGGGCGTCGTCGACCAGGACGAGCACCGGGCGCGTCTCGGAGGCCCGGGTGAGCAGGGTGAGCACGGCGAGGCCGACCAGGAACCGGTCGGGCGGGTCACCGGCCGCCATGCCGAACGCCACGCGCAGTGCGTCGCGTTGGGGTTCGGGAAGCTTTTCCAGCTGATCCAGGAACGGCGCGCACAGTTGGTGCAGGCTCGCGTAGGGCAGCTCCATGTCGGCCTCGATGCCGTGCGCCCACGTCACCGTCGTCCGGGAGGCCTGCGTGGCCACGTACTTCAGGAGTACCGACTTCCCGATACCGGCCTCGCCACGGAGCACCAGTACACGGGCCCCGCCCGCGCGCAGGCCGACCAGCAGGTCGTCGAGAGCCGCACACTCGCGAGGCCGGCCGACCAGGTCGGGAAGCGGGCTGGCGATCATGCGAGGCGGCTCCTAGGGGGAATCCCACAACGTTGTCAGAACGATCCTTGCAACGATACCCGGGACAGTACCCACACCTTGTGGCGAACGGTTATGACGGACTCCACATCAGAAAAAGCCCGGAGGCTGTCACATTCCGGCCCGCTGTCCGGTCGTCCCCTGCCGATGGTCTCGCCCACCCGCCGCCGCAGGAGGTTTCATGGATTCGCTCGGACACCAGCTCGCCACGTCCGTTCTCGTGGTGGGGACCGGTGGGTCGGGTCTGCGAGCGGCCATCGAGGCCGCCGAGGCCGGTGTCGCGGTCATCGCGGTGGCCAAAGGCGAAGCCGACGAGGTCCCGACTCCCTGGACGGTCGGAAGTTCCGAGGAGGCGCCTGCTCCCGCCGGTCCGGGCGATACGTGGGAACGGCATGTGGCCGACACCTTGCTGGAGGGGTGCCTGCTGGCCGACCCGCGCGCCGCGCAGGTCGTCGCCCGCCACGCCGTGCAGGCGATCCATGACATGCGCCGCTACGGCACGCGCCTCGACCGCCAGGGCCACGGTGCGGCCGCCGAGAATCAGTTCGAGAACTACACGTACCGCCGCGCCGCGTTCGCCGACGAGCGCACCGGTCCGCAGGTGCGGCGATCGCTCCGTGAACGCGCTAGGCAGCTCGGCATCCCCGTCCTGTCGAACGTGCACGTCACCCGGCTGCTCGTCGACGACGGCACCGTGTTCGGCGCCTATGGATTCGACCTCGTCGACGGCTCGCGCTACCGCGTCCACGCCGATGCTGTGATCCTCGCGACCGGCGGACACACGCGCATCTGGCGGCATACCACCTCGCGCCGCGGCGAGAACACCGGCGACACGTTCCGCCTCGCCGTCGAGGCCGGTGCCCGCTTGCACGACCCCGAGCTGGTGCAGTTCCACCCCTTCGGACTGCTCGGGCCGCAGAACACGGCCGGCATGCTCGTCAGCGAGGCGGTCCGCGGCGCGGGCGGTGCCCTGCTCAACAACCTCGGCGAGCGGTTCATGACGCGCTACGAAGCCGAGCGGATGGAGCTGTCCGGCCGGGACCGGATCACCCGGGCTTCCTATTCGGAGATCAAGGAGGGGCGCGGCACCCAGGCGGGCGGCGTGTGGCTCGACCTGTCGCACCTGCCGCCCGAGACGGTCCTCACACGCCTGCCGCACGTGCACCAGAGCCTGCTGGACGAGCAGTTGCTCGACATCACGCGTGACCCGATCGAGGTCGTACCCACCGCCCAGTACTCCATGGGCGGCGTCCGGGTCCGTCCCGAGGACCACGGCACCGACATCGACGGGCTCTACGTGGTCGGAGAGGCGGCCGGCGGTCTGCACGGCGCGAACCGGCTGGCGGGCAACGCACTGATCGAATCACTCGTCTACGGCCGCGTCGCCGGCCGGGCCGCGGCCGAGTACTCGGCCGGGCTCACCACCCACCCGCGCTCGCCCGCGGCGGTCCGCGCCGCCGAGGCGGACGTGAACCGGCTGCTGACCGCCGACGGCGAGGAGAACGTCCGCGCGCTGCTCCGGTCCGTGCGCCACCTGATGACGGAGCGTGCGGGTGTCGTGCGGGACGAGGCCGGGCTCACCGCCGGGCTCACCCGGCTCGACGAGATCGAGGCCCGCACGGAGCAGGTGGGAGTGCACATCGACATCGGCGGCTTCCAGGATCTCGCGTACGCCTACGACCTCAGGTCCGCCGTGCTCGCCGCCCGCGCGACACTTGAGTGCGCGCTGGAGCGGCGGGAGACACGGGGCTGTCACCACCGCTCCGACCACCCCGGTGTCGACCCGGACCTCGAAGTCAACCTCGTGTGGTCCCCGACGGCCGGGGTGCGCCGCGAACCTGTCCCGCCCGTCCCCACCGACATCGCCGAGCTGATGGACGACCTCGCGGCCGGCGCCGGACCGGCCGAGTAGGAGCCGTCGTTCTGCTTCTCCATCCGTCCCCCTCGCCGTACCGGTCTCGGCCGCCTGCCATGTTGTTATGCTCCCCGCGTGCGGCGGTCAGCGTGAGTGGGGACGGTCCGGGGCAGTTGCGTGGGCGGCGTCAGGAGTGTGACGCGCTCGACGAGTTGGTCTCGGAGGTGGAGGCGGGACGCAGCGCCGTACTGGTCCTGCGCGGTGATGCCGGAATCGGGAAGTCCGCTCTGCTGGATCATCTGACAGCGCGCGCCGCGAGGCACCGCGTCGCCCGCGGGGCGGGTGCCGAGTCCGAGATGGAGCTTCCGTTCGCGGGACTGCATCAGTTGTGTGCCCCGTTCCTCGGACGCGCCGACTCCCTTCCGGCTCCGCAGAGACAGGCGCTGGCCACGGCGTTCGGGATCAGCGCGGGGCCGCCGCCTGACAGGTTCCTGGTCGGTCTTGCCGTCCTCGGGCTGCTGACCGAAGTGGCCGCCGAACAGCCGCTGTTCTGCCTGGTCGACGACGCCCAGTGGCTCGACCGGGTCTCCGCCCAGACGCTGGCGTTCGTGGCACGACGGATGCTCGCCGAGCCGCTGGCCCTCATCTTCGCCTCCCGTGAACAGCGGGGGCACGACGAGTTCGCCAATCTGCCCGAGCTGACGCTCGGCGGCCTCGACGACTCCGCCTCCCGCGCACTGGTGGATGCCACGGCCGACGGCCCGATGGACCCGCGGATCCGCGACCGCGTCCTCGCCGAGGCCCGCGGCAACCCCCTGGCCCTGCTGGAACTCCCCCACAGTCACACCCAGTCGGAGCCGGCCGACGGGCTCGGCCTGCCCGGTTCCGGACCGGTGACCGGCCGTATCGAGCGCAGCTACCTCGTACGCGTCCGCTCGCTGCCCGCGGCCACGCAGCGACTGCTGCTGACCGCCGCCGCGGAGCCCATCGGTGACGTGGCACTGCTCCGGCGCGCCGCCGAGCGGCTGGACCTCGGCCTGGACGCGGTCGGCCCTGCGGTGACGGCGGGGCTGCTCGACGTCAAGGCGCTGGTGCGTTTCAGGCATCCGCTCCTGCGCTCCGCCATCTACCGCTCGGCCGGCCTAGCCGAGCTGCGGGAGACCCACCGGGTCCTGGCGGAGGTGACCGACCCCGTTCTCGACCCCGACCGCCGCGCCTGGCACCTGGCGCGGGCGACGGTGCGGCCGGACGAGGCGATCGCCGCCGAGCTGGAGTCGTCGGCCGGGCGGGCGCTGGCGCGCGGCGGCACCGCCGCGGCGGCGGCGTTCCTCGCCCACGCGGCCGTACTGACGCCCCACCCACAGCACAAGGCGACGCGGGCCCTCGCCGCGGCGCAGGCAAAACTGCGCGCCGGTGCTCCCACGGCGGCGCGCGATCTGCTGGCCCTGGCCCGCAGCGGAGTCCTGGACGAACTCGGTCAGGCCCGCGCGGATCTCGTCCAGGCCCGGATCGCCTTCGCCTCCAGCCGCGTCGACGAGGCGCTCCCTTTGCTGCTGGCCACCGCGCGGCGCCTGGTGCCGCTCGATGCGGGCCTGGCCCGGGAGACCTTCCTGGACAGCCTGTCGGCCGCGGTGTTCGCCGGCCGCCTCGCCTCCGGCACGAGCGCACGCGAGGTGGCGGTGGCCGCGCAGCGGACGCCGGTACCCGTCGGCGGGCCGCCACGCGCTGCCGATCTGCTCCTGAACGCCTTGACCACCCGGTTCACGGGCACATACGGCGACGCGGTGGCCGCGTCGCGCGACGCGGTGCGGGCGTTCCTCCAGGAGACCGACCCGGAGAACATCCTGCGCTGGTCGTGGCTGGCCTCGGCGCTGGCGGCCGAGATGTGGGACGACGAGGGCTGGACGGCGCTGGTGACACGCCAGGTGCGGACCGCCCGCGCGGTCGGCGCGCTGACGGAGCTGCCGCTCGCGCTCAACTCGCGGGTCGTCGTCCACACCAGCGCCGGTGAACTGGACGCGGCGGCGCTCTGCATCTCGGAGATCGTCCGGCTCCAGGAGGCGGCCGACAGCAGTTTCACGTCGTACGGCGCGCTGGCGCTCGCCGCCTGGCAGGGACGCGAACGCGAAGCCGGTCCGCTGATCGAGACCGGCGCCGACGATGCGGCGAACCGCGGTGAGGGCATCGGCGTCGCCGTCGCACGCAGGGCCGAAGCCGTGCTCCTCAACAGTCTGGGCAGGTACGAGGAGGCGTACGACGCGGCCCGCCTTGCGAGCGCGCACCCTCAGGACCTGGTCGCGGCCAACTGGGGACTGGTCGAACTGGTGGAGGCCGCAGCGCGCAGCGGTCACCACGAGGAGGCCGAGTCCGCACTGGTCCGGCTGGCCCGGGTCACGGACGCCGCCGCCACGGACTGGGGGCTGGGCGTCCAGGCGCGCTCCCGGGCACTGCTCAGCAAGGGAGGCGCGGCCGAAGCGCTGTACCGCGAGGCGGTCGATCGCCTCGGCCGTACCCGGGTCGTCGCGGAGAAGGCCCGGGCGCATCTGCTGTACGGGGAGTGGTTGCGGCGGGAGGGCCGTCGCATCGACGCCCGGGAGCAGTTGCGCGAGGCGCACGCACTGTTCGCACGGTTCGGTGCGGAAGCGTTCGCCGAGCGTGTAGTCCGCGAGCTGCGGGCGACCGGCGAGACGGTGGCCCAGCGTGGCGGTGCCGCCTCGGCGACGCTCACCGCGCAGGAGAGGCAGATCGCGCAGCTGGCCAGTGAGGGGCTCACCAACCCCGAGATCGGCGCCCAGTTGTTCCTCAGTCCGCACACCGTGGAATGGCACCTGCGCAAGGTGTACGCCAAGCTCGGCATCACCTCCCGACGATCCCTGCGCACGGCGCTGTGACCGCTCCGTGCACGAAGATCCATGACCACGCGTCCCGTGTCCGTCATGCCATGCCTTCGAGCTGCGTCGAGCCGATCTCTTTGCGGGAAGAGATCCCCAATTTCGTGAACACCTTGCGCAGATGCCATTCGACGGTGTGCGGGCTGAGGAACAGCCGGGCGGCGATCTCCGGGTTCGTGCAGCCTCCCTGGGCAAGCCGCGCGATCTCGACCTCCTTCGCGGTGAGGACCGCCGGCGTTGCCGCGGTGCGCTTGCGCACCTTCACCCCTGCGGCCTGCAACTCCTGTCGTGCGCGCTCCGCGAACGCCTCGGCCCCTGCGTCAGCGAGCATCTCGTGTGCCTCGCCCAGTCGGATGCGCGCCTCTGCCTGCCGCTGTTCCCCACGCAGCCACTCGCCGTGGCGAAGCCGTGCCCGGGCGCTGTCCATCCGGGCACCCGCCGCGTCGAGCTGCTCGATCGCTTCCCGGTGCAGGTCGTCGGCGGCCTGTCCCTCGCTCACCAGGGCACGCGTGGCGGCGGAGATGCCGAGCGCCCAGGGGGTTCCGCCGGCCCGGGCCATCGTCTCGATCGTCCGCACGGCCTCGGCCGCTTGCGCGGTCCGGCCCAACTGTACGGCCGCTTCGACGAGTTCGACCCGGGACTGGAGGGAGAGCCCGAGTTCCTGCGGGTTCTCGCAGCCGCGTTCGGCGGCGGCGTAGGCCTCCTCGTACCGGCCGAGGCCGTTGCCGAGGACCGCCGCCGCCCACTGGGTAGCCGTCGTCACCTTGCCCTCGCCTTGCAGAAGGCGGTCGTGCGTGAGGGCCTCGATCGCCTGCCGGGTGGTCGACTCCCGTCCCTTGAAGGGCTCCACGACGAGTTCTCCGTAGTGAGCGAAGAAGCTGCTTCCCGTGGCTTCACCGATCGCTTTGGCTTCCGCGGCCAGGGTGTCCGCGCCGCGGAGGTCGCCGGCGAACACCCGGCTCGACAGGCGCAGAAGGAGGGCCGAGGGCAGCACGGCGAGCGCGCCGTTGCCGCGCGCCAGATCGACAAGGCGCGCCGACAGCTCGGAGAAGGAGTCGAAGTCCCAGGTGTTGTGCGCCATGCGGCACACCAGCGGAAGCCACCCCAGGCCGTCCTCCCGCGACAACTCCTCCGTCCGGAACGCGGCCACGGCCTCCAGGAGTCGCGGCGCACCCACGGAATAGCCCTCGACGATCACCTGCGCGAGACCGGTCAGCAGGAGATCCTCACGGCTCGCGGTGCCGACGCGGCCCGGCACACTCAGCACCGCCTCGGCGACATCGCGCACCCCGCCCCTGGCCAGCCGGCCCGCGGTCAGCGCCGCGTAGATCGCGTCCCGGTAGGTCTGACCGGCGAGGGCGGAGTCGTACGGCTGGAGCCGCTCGGCCGCTTCGAGCAGCAGCGGCAGTCCGGCGCCGGCGCTCTTGGTCGCGGACATGAGCTGTCCTCGGAGCAGGGTGGCCCGTCCGGCCCCGACCTCGTCGAGGTGGCTCAGCTCCGCCGCGTCGACCAGTTCCCGCGCCACGTCGAAGGCGCCCGCCTGGTACTTGGCCCGCGCCGCCGCCAGTGCTCTGGTGCCGCGGTGTACGGGATCGGGGGTCAGTTCGGTGGCCCGGTGCAGGAAGGCCGCCGCCGCCGCGATTCCGCCGCGCGCGTGGGCCCGGCCTGCCGATCCCTCCAGTTCGGCGGCGACTGTCTCGTCCGGTTCCGTCGTCGCGCTCGCCAGGTGCCATACGCGGCGTTCGGGATCGAGGCCCGCGTCGAGCGAGTCGGCCAGGGCCCTGTGCACGCGCCTGCGTTCCTCGAAGCCGGCGGCGCGATGCGCCGCGGAGCGGACGAGCGGGTGGCGAAAGCGCACCCATGTGCCGAGCGTCATCAGGCCCGACGCCTCGGCGTGCGTCACGGCGGCGTCCACGGAGATTCCCAGGCGCTCGGCAGCGTGCCGCAGCAGGGCCACGTCACCGATCGGCTCGACGGCGGCGATGAGCAGCAGCTGTTGTGCCTCCGGCGGCAGTGACCGGATCCGGCGGAGGAAGCCCGCCTCGATCTGACTGGACAGGGTCCGGGTCTCGGGGCCGGCCGGTCCGCCGGCCAGGTCGACGGCGGTCAGGCCCCGCGGCAGTTCGAGCAGGGCCAGTGGATTGCCGCGTGTCTCGGCGACGATACGGTCCCGAAGGCGCTGGTCGATCGGGCCGGTGACGACCGAGTCGAGGAGTCTGCGCGCTTCGCTCTCCTTCAGTCCCCGGACGGGGAGTTCGGGCAGGTCGGCGAGGATCTCGCGGGAGCCGGACTCGCGGACGGCCAGGACGAGCAGGACCGATTCGGCGAACAGTCTTCGAGCGACGAATCCCAGGGTCTGGGCCGAGACCCGGTCGAGCCACTGTGCGTCGTCGACCAGGCAGAGCAGCGGTTCGTCGCCGACGGCCGCCGCGAGCAGACTCAAGGTGGCCAGGCCGACCAGGAAACGGTCGGGCGCGTCACCGACCCGCATCCCGAACGCCGTTCGCAGCGCGTTCCGCTGCGGCTCGGGAAGATCATCGAGTTGGGGCAGCAGCGGTGCGCAGAGCTGATGCAGCCCGGCGTAGGACAGCTCCATCTCGGACTGCACGCCGGCCGCTCTGACGACGCGGCATCCGGTGGCCCGGTCGGCGAGGTGGTTCAGCAGTTCGGTCTTCCCGATCCCCGCCTCACCGCGTACCACCAGGACTCCGCTGCGCCCGGCCCTGGCCCGCGCGAGCAGGTCATCGAGAACCTGGCACTCGTCCCGCCGCCCGATGAGCCCGGTACGTGCTCCGTCCCTCACCATGGCAGCCTCCCCGCCGCCACGATACCCCGGCGTTCACTACTGGCCCGTCTGTGCGGGCTTCGGCAGTGGGAGGCCGTCCACGTAGAGATCGACACGCTCGTTGTAGAACGCGGTCAGCCCGGCGATGCGGTTCGTGTGGATGGTCGGGAAGTCGTACGCCCAGGCGATGTCCTCATGGGAGGCGGTGTCGCTGTCGAAGGACCAGTAGGCGCTCGTCGTCCCCTTGTAGGGGCATCGGGTCACCGTGTCCGAGTGCCGCAGCCTGGTCCGGTCGATGGTCGTACGGTCGAGGTAGTAGCGGGTCGGCAGACCGGTCTCGAACAGTTTCACACAGTGTGGGGCCTCCGCCAGCACCACACCGTCCAGCTCGACCCGGACGCTGCTGCTGGAACGCAGGGCGTCCACGCGGGAGTAGGGGCTGCGGGGGTGGACGAAGACCGGCTCGTCCTCCTCGAACCAGTCGTCCAGCGCCTCCCACTCGAAGCGCACCGTGTCGTGGAGAAGCCCGGGGGCGCCCTCTCCCCAGACCCAGGCCGCCCCCGCCCGGACTTCCGGTCCGACCCGCAGAGTGTGCCGGTGCGCGGGACCGGCACCGAGCTGCTCCATGTGTTTGTCGTCGACGAGCACGCCCTCCGCCAGGTCCTCGACGGGAATGCTGAACTGCGGGTATGCCTGCCATTCCCACACGTACAGCGCGCGGCGGGTGTCGAAGACGACCCGGCCGTCGATCAGTCCCCGGATGCGGCGGGGAACAGGCTCCACGTGCCCGATCGGGACGATGAGGCTGGGGTGCAGAACACTTTCAGCTGCCATGGTGATCACCTTGAGGAATAAGAGGTGGTGCCGAACCACATGTTGTTTTCACACAGTGTTCCACCCCTGTGTCATAGATCCGGCGGGCCCCCCGGCAGTTGGCCGGAACCGTTCCGGGGTTCCGAGGCCAGGAGCGACTCCAGGGAGGCAATGTCTCCCGTCCTGGCAGCCGCGAGGAAGACGTCCAGCAGCTGCCGGTGCTCCATCGCGTCCACCGTCTCGCGCTGCTCGGCCACGAGATGCTTGCGGGCCCGGCTCGCGATCTTGCGGACGTTGACGACGCTGAGGCGCAGCATGTCGGCGATGTCGACGTAGGCGTAGTCGAAGGCCTCGCGCAGGATGTACACGGCCCGCTCGGTGGGCGTCAGCTTCTCCAGGACGAGGAGAAGCGCGAGTTCCAGCTCCTCCGCCTGCTGCACGTCGGCCTCGGGATCACAGCCGGTGTCGACGGGTTCGGGCAGCCAGGGGCCGATGTACGTCTGCCGGCGGGACCGGGCGGACTGGGCCACGTTGATGGCCAGCCGGGTCGTGGCGCGCGACAGGAAGGCCACGGGGCTGATCACCACCGAGCGGTCCGTCCTCTGCCAGCGCAGCCACACGTCCTGGACCACGTCCTCGGCCTCGACCGCGCTCCCCAGCATGCGGTACGCGATGCCGAAGAGACGGGGCCGCAGCCCCTCGAAGACGGACACGGCCTCGTCCAGGGTGCCTCCCCCGGGGGACGGCCGGCTGGCTGTACGCGACTCGGACAGGTTCAGGGACACGGTTACCACGGCTCCGTTTCACACACGGCATCCGTCGATGCCACTGTGCACACGCTCTCGCCGCGACCCCCTCCGTGGCGCCCCGGGGAGTGCATGGTCCGCACCCTGGTGCCACCCCTGGGGACACCAGGGGGCACCCCGTAGCCGGCCGCACCGTGCCGGCCATCGTGCGCGGAAACCCTGGCGATTCGGCATGCCAAGGGTGGCCGGTGCCGCGTACGGGGACAACGGGCTTATCGGCCTTGTCCGTGCACGGTGCGGCCGTGCACGGTGCGGCCGTGCACGGACCCTGCCGGCTTCAGCTCACAGGTGTTTGCGGGACGTGACGCCGAGCTTGCCGAAGATGTTCCGCAGGTGCCATTCGACGGTACGGGGGCTGAGGACGAGCCTCGCTCCGATCTCCGTGTTGGTGAGCCCTTCACGTACCAGCCTGACGATCTGGAGCTCTTTCGCGGTCAGGTCACTTGCCGCGTCGTCGGAGTTCGTCGTGACCGTCTCCCCGAGGGCCCTCAGTTCGCGTGCGGCGCGCTGCGCGAAGCCCTGCATGTCCATGGTGTCGAACAGGCCGTGGGCGGTGCGCAGTTGGTTCCGGGCCTCGTGGTGGCGGCCGTTCCCGCTCAGCCACTCGCCGTAGACGAGGTGGGCGCGGGCGGACTCCCCGCGCAGGCGGGTGCGGCCGAGCGCGTCGAGCGCCTGCCGATAGAGGCGTTCGGCCCGCGCGCCCTCGCTGAGCAGCGCACGCGAACGGGCTTCGATGCCCGACGCCCAGTCGGTGCCGCTCGCCCGGGTCAGCTCGCCGAGACGCTCCAGCGCGTCGGCCGCTTGCCCGGGCGCCCCGGAGCGGCCGGTGGCCTCGATGTACTCGACCAGGGCCCACACCGGAATGCCCATCTCCAACCGGCTGTATTCGCGGGTGGCCAGGTCGGCCGCCCGCGCCGCCTCCTCGTACCGCCCGAGACCGTTGTAGAGCAGCGCCCTCGCCCACCGGCTGACCACCGGGCCCACGCCCTCACCGCGCAGTTCCAGTCCTTCGTCGGCCCGTTCGCTCAGTTCCAGGCACTCCGCCTCCTGCCCGCGCCACGCGGAGACGAAGAGCGCGCCGTAGATCGGGGCGGCCGTGCCGACGGCCTCCGCGACGGTCTGCACCTCCTCCGCGAGTGCGGCGGCCTCGGCGAGTTCGCCGTCCAGGACGTGCACGACGCACCGCATCGTCAGCGCGAACGGCAGGGCCGTCGCCTGTCCCGCGTCCCGGGCGAGCTTGAGGTGCCGGGCGCCCAGCAGGGACATCGTCTCGTGGTCCCACAGTCCCACGGCGGTCACACAGATCAGCCACAGCCAGCGCAGCCCCTCCTCGGGGGAGAGACCCGGCTCGGCGAAGGCGCGCAGGGCGCGTCGCAGACCTGGAACCGCGGCCGTGTGACCGTCGATGATGCGTTCCGCGAGGCCGTCGAGCAGCAGGTCCGACGGTCGGGGCGGCTGCGGGGCGGGGATCGCGCGGGCCGCCCTGGCCGCTTCGTACTGCCCGTCGTCGTACGCCTGGGGGCCGGCGAAGATCGCCGCGTTGACGACCTCCAGGTAGGTGTCCCGGGCGAGTGCGGCGTCGTACGCGGCGAGCCTGCCGCCGGCCTTGAGCAGGAGACCGGGGGCCTCACTGCCGCGGTCGGACGTGAAGGCGATCCGGGCGCGCGCCAGGTCCACCTCGCCGCGCCGCCGTTCGTCGAGGGAACCGGTCTCCACGAGGGACAGCAGCCGCAGCGCCAGCTCCGGGTTGCCCGCCTCGTGGGTCACGCGTGCGGCGGCCAGCGCCCGGTCCTGACGGCGCACGAGGTCGGGGGTCAGCTCCACCGCACGGGCCAGGAGCGCGGCTGTCGCGGCGACCCCGCCTCGCGCCTGCGCCCGCCCGGCCGAGCGTACGAGCTCCGCCGCCACGGATTCGTCCGGTCCTGCCGCGCCGTGTGCCGCGTGCCAGGCCCGGCGGTCGGGATCGGTGGCGGGATCCGTCACGTCCGCCAACGCCCGGTGCGTGCTGCGCCGTTCCTCGGCCGAGGCCGCCCAGTAGACGGCCGAGCGGACCATCGGGTGGAAGAACCGCACCCGGTCGCCGACCTTGACCAGACCTGCCGCCACCGCTTCCTTCGCGGCGTCGGTGCCGACGCCGAGGCGGTCCGCCGCGCGCCACAGCAGCGCCGGGTCGCCGGTGGGCTCGACGGCCGCGGTCAGCAGGAACTCCCGGGCGCGGTCCGGAAGTCCGCCGACCTTGCGCACGTAGGCCCGCTCGATACGGTCCTCGAGGGGCTGGACGCTGGGCAGACCGAAGCCGCCCGAGCGGTCGACCGACGCCGCCATCTTCGGGAGTTCGCGCAGGGCGAGCGGATTGCCCCGCGACTGGGCGATGAAGCGCCTGATCACCCGCTCGTCCCACAGGCCCGGCAGCACGAAGCGCAACAGGGCCCGGGCGTCACGCTCGGGCAGCCCCTTGATCAACAGCTCGGGCAGGCCCATGGGTTCGGTCCCGACCGGCGGCTCCTCCTCCGGCACCCGGACCGCGAAGACGAGGGCCAACGACTCGGCAACCAGCCGCCGCGCGGCGAACGCCAGAGCCTGCATCGAGGCACGGTCCATCCATTGCGCGTCGTCCACGACGCAGAGCAGGGGCTGGTCCCGGGCGACCTCGGACAGCAGACCGAGAACGCCGAGAGAGACCAGGAAGCCGTTGGGGGCGTGCGCCGAGCCCAGGCCCAGAGCGCCGCGGACGGCATCGTGCTGCCCGGGCGGCAGTTGGCCGAGCCGGTCCGTCATCGGTGCGCACAGCTGATGCAGCCCGGCGTACGGAAGCTCCATCTCCGACTGAACGCTCGTGACGCGGGCCACACGGAAGTCGCGTGCCTGCGCCGTCACGTACTCGAGCAGTCTGGTCTTGCCCACCCCCGGCTCACCGCGGAGCACCAGTACCCGGCTCTCTCCGCCGCGTACCGCGTCGAGCAGTGCGTCCAGCTTCTCGCATTCCTGGTCTCGCCCCAGCAGCGGTTCCTGAGTCATGAGCCGGCCGGCCCTCCCCCTCGGTCCGCACAGGCCGCTACCCCACGGTCCCGCGGACGCTCGCTCCCGCGTGAACCCGCCCGCCGTCGAAGGCCGCCGCGTTCACGCACGGCACCAGATGGTGTCGTGGTGCACACGCTGCCGCCCCGCCCCCAGGCAGGGCGCCCGGGGAACCCCCGGTCCACCCCCGGGTGTCCCGGGGCCCGCCCGGCAGGTTCGGAATACCGGACGTCAGATGCCGGCCAGCGCGGCGCGCAGCTTGTTCCGCGACTTGACGTCGAGCTTGGTGAACACCTTGCTCAGGTGCCATTCCACGGTGCGAGGACTGATGAACAGCTCGGCGCCGATCTCGGAGTTCGTCATTCCGTCGGCGGCGAGGCGGGCGACCTGCCCTTCCTGGGCCGTCAGGGCTTCGCGCAGCTCGTGCACGTCCACCGTGCGGACCCGTACCGTCTCGCCGGTGGCCAGAAGCTCGCGGCGGGCGCGCTCGGCGTAGGCGATCGCTCCGAAACCGCGCAGCATCTCGTGGGCGGTGCGCAGGTGTTCGCGTGCGTCGAAGCGCCGGTTCTCGCGGCGCAGCCACTCGCCGTACAGGAGGTGGGCGCGAGCGAGCTGGACGACGACCCGGCTGTGTTCGAGCCGCTCGATGGCCTCGCGGTACAGCCGGTCGGCCGCCGGGCCGTCGCTGAGCAGCGCTTGTGACCGGGCCAGCACGCCGAGGGCCCAGTCCGTACCGCTCGCGCCGGCTCGTTCCTCCAGCCTGCGCAGTGCTCCCGCCGCCACCTCGGGGACACCGCTGCGAGCGGCCGCCTCGACGAGTTCGGCGAGCGCGAACCCGACGTTCGACGCGTCCTCGTACTCCACCGCCTGTTCACCGTGGGTCAGCGCGTCCTGGTACTGGCCGAAACCGTTGTAGAAGACCGTGAGCAAGTAGTGTCCGAGGCCGATCGCCCGCCCCTCGCCCCACGAAGCCGCTTCCAGGATGCCGCTCTTGATCACGGCCTCCGCTCGCGGGCTGCCGCTCCAGGCCATGAGCAGCATCGCGGGGTACGACATCGGCGAGTGGCCGGTCACCTCAATGATGGAGTCTGCCTCGTCGATGAGCGTCGAGGCGAGGCCGAAGTCGCCGGCGTGCACGTACATGGCTGCGCGGTAACCGAGCGCCAGGGGAAGGAAGTTGAGGGCTCCGACGTCCCGGGCCGTACGGACCGCGTGCGTGCTCAGCTCGTACCATGCCTCGTCGTCCCACAACTCGCCGGCGGCCAGCCACGTCAGCCACAGCCGGCGCATGGCGTCGTCGCCGTTGCCCCCGGCAGTTCTCCGGAAAGCTTCCAGAGCAGGCTTCAACAGCGGCGCCCCCGCGACGCAGCCGTCGGCGAACCAGGTCACCAGGCCGTCGAGGAGAAGATCCGTGGGCCGCGGGGGCACGGCTCCGGGCGGGGCCGTGCGGGCGGCCTCGGCGACCTCCCCCACATCGGCGTGTTCGGGCAGGCGTCCGGCGAAGACCGCCGATCCGATGGCGTCGAGGTAGGCCTCGCGTGCCTGTGCCTCGTCGACCCTCTCCAGCCGGCCGGCCGCGTCGAGCAGCAGAAGCAAAGCCTCACCGCCGCGTCTGCGCGCGAAGACGACCTGGGCACGGAGCCAGGCCTGGCGTGCGTGCTGCACCTCGTCCAGCGGATTCAGCTGCGCGGCGGCGAGAAGTTCGAGCGCCGCGTCGGGAGAGCCCGACTCGAACGCGGCCTGCGCGGCGGCGGTGGCCCGCCTCGCGCGTATCGCGGAGTCGGGTGTCAGCTCGGTCGCGCGTCTCAGGAACGCGGCCGCCGCCGCGATCCCGCCGCGGGCCTGGGCCCGGCCCGCCGAGCGCTCCAGCTCGCCGGCCAGTCCCTCGTCCGGGTCGACCGCCGCGTGGGCACGGTGCCAGGCCCGGCGGTCGGAGTCGAAGACGGAATCGGTCGCCTCGGCCAGCGCACGGTGCACGTCCCGGCGCACCGTCGGGTCGGCCGCGCGGTAGGCAGCCGAGCGCACCAGCGGATGCCGGAACCGCACCCGCGTACCGAACTCGATCAGTCCCGCCGCCTCCACCGCGCCCGCCGCGTCGGCGTCGATGTCGAGCCGCTCGGCCACCCGCCTCAGCAGGGGCACGTCCCCCACCGGCTCCGCGGCCGCCGCGAGCAACAGCCGCTGCGCCGCCACCGGAAGCGATCCGATGCGCCGCAGGTAGCTCTCCTCGATCTGGCTCGCCAGGGGGCGCGCGTCCGGCCGCCCGAACCCGCCGGCCAGCTCCGCCGCGCTCAGCCCCCGCGTCAGTTCGAGCAGCGCCAGTGGGTTGCCCCGGGTCTCGGCGACGATCCGGTCCCGGATCCGTTCGTCGAGGCGTCCCGGGACCACGGACTCCAGGAGGGCCCGCGCATCGTCGTCGTGCAGCCCCCGGACCGCGATCTCGCGCAGCCCTGCGAACTGATCACCGGCGGCCGCGGACGCCGACGTACGCACGGCGAACACCAACGCCACCCGCTCCGCCAGCAGTCGGCGAGCGACGAAGGCCAGGGTCTGGGCGGAGACCTGGTCGAGCCACTGGGCGTCGTCCACCACGCAGACCAGCGGCTGTTCCTCCGCGGCTTCCGCCAGCAGGCTGAGCACCGCCAGGCCGACGAGGAAACGGTCCGGGGCGCTGCCCGCGCGCAGTCCGAAAGCGACGGACAGGGCATCGCGCTGGGGCCCGGGGATGCGGTCGAGCCTGCCCATCAGGGGCGTACACAGCTGGTGCAGCCCGGCGAACGCCAGCTCCATCTCGGACTCGACGCCGACAGCGCGCAGGATCTGACATCCCGTCGCACTTCGCACCAGATACTCCACCAGGGCCGACTTGCCGACCCCGGCCTCGCCGCGCAGCACGAGTACCTGGCCCTGGCCCGCGCGGGCGCCGGCCGTGACCTCGTCCAGCGCTACGCACTCGCCACGCCGGCCGCGGAGTCCACGCCCAGGAGAGCTGCTCGCCATCCGCCACCACCACGCAGTTCAGGGTCCGGACCCTGAACAGCTCGGGTCCTCCCCATCATGCATCAGTATGCGTGGACCGAACAAACATCAGTCGAGAGCCCTTTACCGGTGGTACGCGGCCTCTCAACTGCCCTGACCGGCAGGTGTACGCCAGTGCGTCTCGATGGCCGCGGCGACTTCGGCGGGCTTCTGCAGCAGCGGCCAGTGGTTGCAGTCGAGCCGCACGATGCCGGAGGCGCGCAGGGAGACGGCGAGCTTCTCACCGAACTCGATCCGACAGGCGGGATCGCGCACTCCCCAGAACACGAGACACGGTGCGGTCACCCGCGCCAGCTCCGGTTCCCACTGCGCGCCCATGGTCACGGCGGAGCGGTAGAGCCTCAGGACGCTGTCCTTCATGGGCGCGTCCACCCGGCCGACCATGTCCCCGGCGAGGTCGACGGGGACATCGAAACCGGCCGCCACGTCCTTGGTGAACGCCTCTGGTTCCAGCTCGTCCATGAAGCGGTCGCCGGCTACGGGGTCCTGCCAGATCTTCGCGAGGGGGTGCCACACGTACCCGGCGTTCACCGGCCCGTTGCCACCGGCCCAGGTGCGGACCAGGTCGGGCCGCAAGGAGGCGACCCGCGCCGTGAGGATGCAGCCCCAGTCGTGGCCGACCAGATCGACGGGCTCGCCGACGCGCTCCAGCCGGTCGATGAGCCAGTCGACGTACTCCTCCTTCGTCGACGTGAAGCCTTCCGGCCGGGGGGCGCCGAACCCCGGCAGGTCCCAGGCCTCCACGTCGGTCCGGGTCAGGTGGCGGCGCACACCGTCCCACACATGGTGGGTGTCGGGGACGCCATGGATCAGGATGGCAGGCATGAGTCGGGGTCCTAGCGTGGGGAGAAGTGTGCCGACGACCATACCGTGGGAAATGATGTCCAGAAACAGTGTGTTCGGTCTCGGGCTGACGCAGGTGTCACAACCGGCCCCGCTGTCCGGTCATCCCTGTCGCCCCTGTCTCGAGGAACAGCCAACGCAACGAAGGACGGTGAGCCATGTCGTATCCGGAGCAGGTGTACCGGGGAGACGAAGGCGAGGTCAGCGCGCGTTTCCGGCCGGAGAGCACCCCGCCCGACCTGGGCGAGCGGGGCAAGGACGCCATCCACTACCTGGCGACCACGGCCACCACGCAGGGCGAGTTCGGGCTCTACCGCGTAGAGATGAAGGCCAGAGCGGGCGGGCCCAGGACCCACTTCCACAAGACGATCTCGGAGTCCTTCTACATCCTCGACGGGACGGTCCGCCTCTACGACGGCGCGCGGTGGGTCGACGCACACAAGGGCGACTTCCTGCATGTGCCGCAGGGCGGCCTGCACGCCTTCCGCAACGATTCCGACGCCCCGGCCGACATGCTGCTCCTCTTCACTCCGGGCGCCCCGCGCGAGGAGTACTTCGAGCAGGTGTCGCAGCTGGCGGACGCCACGGACGAGGAACGCGCGAAGTTCTTCGACAAGCACGACTCCTACTTCGTGGAGTGATCTCCGCACGTCCCGGCCGGTCCGGTGCCACCGTCGGACGGTGGCACCGGTCCGGTCGTCGTTCGTGCGCCGCTCTCCCTCAGCACTTTGGAAGGATCCGCTCATGCCGTACGACCCCGCCACCGTTCTGGACGCCGGACTCTCGGAGGGGGTGGACCCCGACGCATTCGTCCGGGCCGCCGTGCACTGGCACTTCGACCCGGAGACCGGTTCCCGTTTCTGGCTCGACCGGGCCCCGCGGCTCGGTTTCGATCCCCGGCAGGACATCAAGGGGGTGGCGGACCTGGCGCTGTTCCCCGACCTCACGCACGAGCTGCGGGACATACCCGCCGCCGATCTCGTCCCCCGGGGCTACGGGACACGGGCCGGGCTCCTGAACGTCTTCGACAGCGGCGGCACGACCGGAGCGCCCAAGCGCGTCGTCCAGCTCGCCGACTGGGAACGGCACAGCACGCACCACGTGGCACACGGTCTGCGGGCCCACGGTCTGCCCACCGCCACCCCGTGGCTCTCCGTCGCACCCACCGGCCCCCACCTCGTCGGCGACGTGCTGAACCGGGCGGCGTCCTCGCTCGGCGGACCGGCCCTCGGCATCGACATGGATCCCCGCTGGGTCAGAAAACTCGCCGCTGCGGGCAGGACGGACGAGGTGGTGGCCTATACGGACCATCTCGTCGACCAGTGCCGACGCGTCCTGCTCAGCCAGGACATCGGCGTGCTCGCGGCCACCACCGCACTGCTCGAACGCCTCGCCCGCGAGGACGACCTCCTCGACGCCATCAACAGCAAGGTCCGGGCGATCGTCTGGGGCGGTACGCACATGGATCCCGACACCCGGTTCCTGCTGAGCACCGAGGTGTTCCCGGGCGTACCGCTCGTCGGCATGTACGGCAACACCATGATGCTCACCGGCCTCATCGAGCGCGTCGGTCAGAGTGCCTCGCAGCCCTGCGTCTTCGACCCGGTCTCCCCTTCCGTCTTCCTCTCCGTCGTGGACCCCGCCTCCCGCGAACCCGTGGCGCTCGGCGCGCGCGGCCAGGTCGTCGTCAGCCACGTCAGCAAGTCCATGCTGATCCCCAACAACGCGGAGCGGGACACCGCCGTGCGCGTCGCCCCGGCCGCCGGACAGGTCGGCGACGCCGTCGCCGACGTGGCGCCGATGCCCACCGTGGCCGGTACGACGGTGATCGAGGGCGTGTACTGATGACCCCTCAGAAGACGGACCGAGTAGTGCATCTGGACGCGCTCGGTCCCCGCGGCCCCTACCGCACCCTGGCGCCGGAACCCGTACCGGACGTCTGCGGCACCGAGGTGGCCCGGCTCAGCCTCGTGCCGCCGGTCTACGTCACCCGGGCGATCGCCGCGCTGCGCCGCGCGCAGCCGCTCTCAGCCGCCGACCTGGACGCTCAACTCGCCGCTGCCGCCGAGGCGTTCGCCTCCGGCTCGGTCGACGGCCTGGAGGTGGAGGCGTACGAGCGGCTGGTCAGCCGTACGTCCGGGACTCCCCTGCGCGTGGTGCGCACCGCCACCCGGGACACCGCACGGTTCGTCGCGTCGGCCCGCGCCTCGGCCCATCAGGGCCGGCCGCGGGGCGCCGCTTCCGGGCTGCGGGACGACGCCCTGCGCTCGGGCCACGCGGTGTGGGCGCGGCGCGGTGAGGTGTTCGCCGTCAACGCCTCCGGCAACCACCCCGGCGTGCACCGGCTGTGGCTGGAGGCGCTGGCCCTCGGCTACCGCGTCGCGGTCCGCCCCTCGCGACGCGAGCCGTTCACGCCGCACCGGCTGGTCGGCGCACTGCGTCGGGCCGGGGTGGGCGAGGACCGGGTGATGCTGCTGCCCACCGACCACCGGGCCGCCGACACGCTCGTGCACGGCGCGGACCGGGCCGTCGTGTACGGCGGCGACGACGTCGTCGCCCGGTACGCCCACGACCCCCGAGTGCTGCCCCAGGGCCCGGGCCGCTCGAAGATCCTCGTCACGGCGGACACGGACTGGCGCGCCCACCTCGACACGATCGTCGGTTCCGTCGCCGACGAGGGCGGCACGGCGTGCGTCAACGCCACTGCGGTCCTCGTCGAAGGAGATCCGGCGCCGCTCGCCGAGGCGCTCGCACAACGCCTGGGCGCGCTGCCTTCCCTGCCGCCGCAGGACGAACGGGCCGTGCTGCCCGTGAGTCCGCTGGAGCGGGCCCGCGCCCTCAGCGCCCACCTGACACAGTGGGCGGCGGGGTCACGGGCCTGGCTCGGCGGAAACGGCATCGTCCACGACCTGGGCGACGGCAGCGCGGTGCTGCGCCCGGCCGTACATCAGGCAGACCGGGCCGACGCCGTGCAACTGCGCACCGAACTCCCCTTCCCTTGTGTGTGGGTGGCGCCCTGGAGCCGGGCGGACGGCATCGGCCCGCTGCGCGACTCGCTGGTCCTGTCGGCGCTGACGCGCGACGAGGTCCTGCTGGACACGCTGCTGGCGGAGCCCACCATCGCCAACCTCTACGTCGGCGATCACCCGACCCACTGGATGGCACCCGGGGTACCTCATGACAGCTATCTGTCGGACTTCCTGATGCGCAGCAAGGCGGTGGTCGGCGCGCGGTGACCCGAAGCCGGCGATCATGCTGGTCGATGCGGACCTGCGATGCGGGTCAGTGCGGCATGATCAGCATGATCGCCGTGCCCAGGGCCATCGACCCGTCCCAGAAGTGGCGGTAGGGCCGCGGGAGGCCGCCCACGGGGTGCGCCGCGGTCCACAGCGCGGGTATGGAGCGGGTCAGCGAGCGCAGTGCGCATCCGAGCAGGCACAGGGCCAGCGCGGCCGTGACCGGGGAGCCCGTCCGGGACTCCGTCATGGCCGTTGGTGCGTGGTGCAGGGTGTGCGGGGTCCGCAGCATCCAGACCATCGCCGCCATGCCGAGCGCGGAGGGCAGCCGCCGTACGAGGGCTGCCGGGCGGGACTCCCGCGGGCGGCGCGTGGGCGTGCAGGTGAACCACAGAGCGGCGACGGTGAAGAAGACCGCCTGCGCGTTCCGCGCCGGCGTCGGTCCCCACGGCATCGCCGCCATGGCCAGGGCCATGGCGGCGTGCAGGAGATGGTCGACGCGGACGCGCCATGCGTGGCCGTCCGCCGCGAGCGCGTGGCGCACCGCGTAGAGGGCCGCGCCCCCGAACAGTGCGGTCAGCAGGGCGTGCACGACGTTGAGGGAACTCATCGCGCCGCACGCTCTCCTGTACGGGGGCCCGGTACCGGCGGACTCACTCGGTGGGGCGCGGGGCGCGGAGGTGGGCGCGCTCTTCGAGCTCCTCCTTGGAGACGAGTTCGAGCATGGGCCTGCCGGGGGCGCACATCATGGTGACCACGAACCGGGTCCGCGCGTCGTCCAGCGCGTTGCCGTCCTGGTAGTGGATCGAGTCACCGCCCGGCTCCCAGAACGTGCCTCCGGCTTCCACCACCCGCTCGGGTTCGCCCTCCAGCTCGAAGCGGACCGCGCCCTCGAGCACGTACCCGAAGGCGGGCCCGGAGTGGCGGTGCGGCGGGGTGCCCGGGTCGCCCGGCGCCCACTCGACCTGAATGGTCATCGCCGAGGCGCCCTCGGGGATCACCAGGGGCCCGGCGTCCTGAAGCACCTGCGCCGCGGTCATCCAGCTCTCCGTCGCCGCCGGGTCGCCGGCTGCGTGCATGTGTCCTGCGTGGTTGTCCGACACTGTTGTGCACCTTTCGTAAGTGGCCGCGTGGAGAGGCGGTTCCTCTTCACTGCCCTCTCGGCAGAATTGACCGGACAGTGTGTGGATCTGTGACACGTACGCGGCCGGGCCGGAGTGTGGGGATGGGCCGTCGGCGCCCGGGATGTCTCGCACCGGGCGCCGACGGGGTCTCAGCCCTCGTGCAGGGCCGCGCGCAGAGTGCGGACGGCCTGCTGCACCGCGGCGTCGGTGGCCCGGGTGTTCCGCACGGGGTTGAGCATCATGAAGTCGTGCAGGGTCCCGTTGTAGCGGATGCTGGTCGTCGGGACGTCGGCCTGGGTCAGCTTGCGGGCGTACGCCTCGCCCTCGTCACGCAGGACGTCGTTGTCGTCGACGAGCACGAGCGCGGGCGGCAGACCCCGGAGGTCCTCCAGCGTGGCGCGCAGCGGCGACGCGGTGATCTCCGCGCGCTGATCCGGGTCGGTCGTGTAGCAGTCCCAGAACCAGGCCATCGCCTTCGCGGTGAGGTAGGGGCCGTGCGCGAACTCCCGGTAGCTCGCGGTGTCCTGGCCCGCGTCCGTGACGGGGTAGTAGAGCGACTGGTGGACGAAGGTGACGTCGCCGCGCCGCTTGGCCATGAGGGTGAGCGCGGCGGTCATGTTGCCGCCCACGGAGTCGCCGGCCACCGCCAGACGCGAGGCGTCGAGCCCTTCCTGGGCCCCCTTCTCCGTGATCCACCGCGCGGTCGCGTACGCCTGCTCGACCGCGACCGGATACACGGCCTCCGGGGACCTGTCGTACTCGACGAACACCACGGCGGCCCGTGCGCCGACGGCGAGTTCGCGCACGAGGCGGTCATGGGTTCCGGCGTTGCCGATGACCCAGCCGCCGCCGTGGACGTAGAGCACGACCGGCAGGACGTCGTCGGTGTCGAGCGGCTTGACGATGCGGACCCGGACGTCACCGACCTCGGCGGGCACGGTGATCCACTTGTCCCACACGTCGGGCATGTCGACGGGGGCTGCCTGAAGGTCGTCGAGGACCTTACGGGCGCCCTCCGGGCCGAGTTCGTAGAGGAAGGGCGGAGTGGCCGTCGCGTCGGCGATCTCCTGCGCGGCGGATTCAAGAATGGGTCGGCTCATGACCTTGCTCCCTGTACCAACTGATTCGGGGGACGTTTCACTGCCAGGACAGTTGAGCCCTTGAAGGTGTGACATGAGGACCCGGACAGTGTGTTTCAGTGTTGCGGTGGCGACGGAGACGCTCAGGCAGCCGCCGGTCGCTCCGTCTCTCCGTGAGCGCGGGCTGCGTCGTCGCACGGCACGGCGTTCCGCATCCGTGGTTCCGCCCCAGATCCCCTCCACGGAAGCGGCGTTCATCGCCCACTCCAGGCACTGCCGCGCCACGGGACAACTGCCGCACACGGCCTTCGCCTCGTCGATCTGTACGAGTGTCGCGAAGCTGCTGTTGCTGCCGATGGGAAAGAAGAGTTCAGGGTCCATGTCTCGACACTGGGCCAGTTCACGCCAGTTCATGAGCTTCCTCCTGCGCGGAATGGTGGGCGGGCCTGCACGGCGCAATGCGGGTGAGACCGGATGACCGGCCGTTGTGTGACACAACGGTCCGCCGCAGCGTCACTTCGCGTTCGGCGACCTCGCCGGCGCGGGCGCTTGACGTGTAGAACTGTGCAACACTGTTGCACACTATGTGCCCACCGCACCCAACAAGACACACTGTGTCGGCTTGGCGTGCGGTCCTGACGGCTCGTTCAGACCGTCCTCTGCGCCGTCCTGCCGGGGCGCCGCCCCGCGTTCGGTGACATGCCGCCGTCTTCAACGCACCTCGCCGCATTCCCACTCCCCCGAAAGGGACCGTCATGCGCAATCTGTCACGTCTGGGAGCGATCAGCGCCACGCTCGCCGCTCTCACCCTCCCGGCCACCGCGGCTCAGGCGACACCGGGCGGCTCGGGTGTCACCGCGAAGATCATCGCCCGAACCACCGTCGGCACAACGGACTACATACTGCGTGAGATCACCATTCCCCCCGGCCAGGGAACCGGATGGCACTACCACGACGGCACCCTGTACGGCTTCGTCAAGCAGGGAACCCTGAGCCACTTCGACGCGAGCTGCGCTTCGGACGGTGTGTACGCGAAGGGGAGCTCCCTCACGGAGCCGGCGGGCGCCGACCACGTACACATCGGCGTGAACCGTGGCAGCACCGACATCGTTCTGGACGTCCTCTACGTTCTGCCGCACGGTGCCCCGTTCGCGCAGGACGCCCCCGACCCGGGCTGCGACTTCGAGTAGCGGCGGCACGCCCGCGGCGCCGCCGGAATCGCATCGATCCGGCGGCGCCGCGATACCCGGCCGAGACGTCAGTACTGGTTCTCCGCGGTCGCCCGGAGCAACGCCTCGGCGTCCCACTGATCGGACGCAGCGAGGTAGCGGAGCAGGTCCGGGTCCGCGCCCTCCGCGGCAAGCGCCCGGACCGTGTGCCGGACGGCCTCCTCGACCAGAGGGACCCCGCGGCGCAGCACTTCGTGAGCCACAGAGGTGAGGTGCACGTCGACGCTGCGCCGGTCATGGGTCGCGGTGGTGGTCGTGATGAGGCCGCGGCCCTGCAACCGCGCCATCAGTCGGCTCGTGGCCGACTGGCTCAGCCCGATCTCCGCGGCAAGGTCCTGCAGATAGAGCCAGCCCGCCTCGACGGACGCGCCCTGGCGCAGCACCGTCAAGGCCTCGAACTCGCGAAGGCTCAGCCCCAGGTCCGCATGGAGCCCTCGCTCCACCGAACCCTCGATCCGCCGGTGGAGGCGGTTCAGCGCTCTCCACCGTGTCATCAGGCCCGAGTTCTCCCCCGCCCCTACCCCGGCCCTTCTCACTCCCGCACTTCTCACGCTGCTCTCTTCACTCCTGCCCTCTTCGCTTCTGTGGCGTCGACGGATTTCTCACCGCGGCGCGGGTTCCCATGGGACACGAAAGCCTCGCGTGGCTGCTGGACAGAGGCCAGGGAGACGATGTCCCTGCCGTACAGCACGGCAGTGGCCCAGACGGCCAGCACCCGGACCTTGCGCTCCCACGTCGGCACGGCGAGCACGTGGTAGCCCCGGTGCATCAGCCAGGCGGGAAAGCCCTTGATGACCAGCCGGCGGTACTGGAAGATCCCGCGCCCCAGGCCCAGTGTCGCCACCACTCCCAGGCTATGGTGCACATAATCCCTGGTGTCCCGCCCCCGCAGCGTGGCCAGGATGTTCTTCGCCAGCCGCTTCCCCTGCCGCACCGCGTGCTGCGCGTTCGGAACCGTGTGCGCACCGGGCCGGTGCACCGCGAGGTCGGGCACCGACGCGTCGTCGCCGGCCGCCCACACGTTCTCCACCGGTGCGGTCTCCGTACCGACACGCAGGTCGGCCCGCACGGTCAGCAGACCGCGTTCGTCGACGGGCAGGTCCGTGTGATTGCGCACGACGGGATTCGATGCGTTGCCCGCGCTCCACACGAGCAGCCCCGTCTCGAACTCTTCCCCGCTCGACAGGACGACGTGGCCGTGCTCCGCGGAGACGAGCTGGGTGTTCAGGTGGACCCGGGCTCCGCGCTTCTCGAGCGTGCGGACCACCCACTCGCCGGGCCGGTCGCCGACCTCGGGCAGTATCCGGCCGCGCGCCTCGATCAGGTGGAACTGGAGCTCGTCCGCGCCGAGTTCGGGGTAACGGCCGACGAGCGCGGTCGCCAGCGAGAGCAGTTCGCCGAACCCCTCCACGCCGGAGAAGCCGCCGCCGACGAAGGTGACGGTGAGGAGTTTGCGGCGCTCGGGACCGTGCGGCAGCGCTGCCGCACGGTCGAACGAGGTCAGCAGCCGGTCGCGGATGGCGACGGCCTCCTCCACATGCTTGAGTCCGAACGCCTCCTCGCCGACCCCGGGGATGGGAAGGGTGCGGGTGACAGCCCCGGCCGTCACCACGAGGATGTCGTAGGTGAGCTGGTGGTCGGGGCCGTCGGCCGGACGGACGGTGACGGTGTGTTCGGCGTTCCGGATGTCCGTCACCGTTCCGGCTATCAGCCGCGTGCGATGAAGATGACGCCGCAGTGACACCGCCGCGTGCCGCGCCTCGATCGACCCGGCCACGACTTCGGGCAGGAACGGCTGGTACGTCATGTACGGCCGCGGATCGACGACGGTGACCCGCGCCTCCCCGCGACGCAGCTTCTTCTCCAGGCCCCACGCGGTGTAGAAGCCCGCGTAGCCTCCGCCCACGATCAGGATCTCACGCACGGTGTCCTCTGTTCTTTCGGCTTCACCCCCTCAAGACCGCGTGGCCGCGACAGTTGTGACACCGGGTGGCGCGTCAGCGCCCTGTCGTCCGGTTCAGCGGGACTGATCGGTGGGCCGGATCAGAATCTCGTTGACCGCGACGTGCTCGGGCTGGGTGACCGCGTACACGACCGCGGCGGCGATGTCCTCGGGCTGGAGCGTGCGCATCGACTCGGCCATGCTCCTGGCCGCGGCCTGGATGGCCGGGTCCGTGATGTGGCCGGCGAGTTCGGTGGCGACGAATCCGGGCTCGATGACGACAACGCGTACACCGAGTTCGGTGACCTCCTGGCGCAGCGCCTCCGAGAAGGCGTTGACGCCGAACTTCGTGGCCGCGTACACGGCGCTGGTGGCCGACGCCGTCCGCCCCGCGGTCGAGGAGACCTGCACCACCGCGCCCTTGGACGCGAGGAGATGAGGCAGCGCCGCGTGCGCCATGTACATCGAACCGAGCAGGTTGGTGTCGACCATCCGTGCCCACTCGGTGGTGTCCGCTCCGAGGACCGGGCTGCTGAGCATGACGCCCGCGTTGTTCACGAGGATGTCGAGGGTTCCGAAGTGCTCGACGGTGGTGGCGACCGCGTCGGTCACCGACCGGTGGTCGGTGACGTCCAGTTCGAGCGGCAGCATCTCACCGGGGGCGTCCTCCGTCAGGGCTTCGAGCCGGTCGGCACGCCGGGCACCGACGGCAACGCGTGCTCCCGCCTTCGACAGGGCGAGCGCCGTGGCCCGGCCGATGCCCGACGACGCTCCGGTGACGAGGACGACTCTTCCTTCAAGGGTGGTGCTCACGTCTTCTTCCCTCCCGGGGAGTTCATGGTGTGCGACGCCGGCCGACGGCCTTGCCTACGCAGGGCAGGGCCGACCGGCAGAAGCAAAGATGACCGCTGGGTCACCTTGACCGTACCACCTAAAATGACCGCTGGGTCATGTAGTGATACGGTGCACACAGCAACAAGGAGGCAGGAATGGCGGCAACGACAGGCACCACGGGCCCGAGGGCGGACATGGTGCGCAACCGACGCCTCCTGCTCGACGCCGCGACCGAGGCATTCGCGGAGCAGGGCCTCGACGCATCGATGGGTGACATTGCGCAGCGCGCGGGGCTCGCCAAGGGCACGGTGTTCCGCCACTTCCCCACCAAGGAAGACCTGCTGTCGGCGATCATGCTCCGGCTCCTCGACCGGCTCGCCGGATCAGCCGGACGACTCCTCGATGCCGATGACGCGGCCGCGGCACTGCGGGAGTTCATGGCCGACGGCGTCGAGACGCTCGCCGCCGACCGCGCCTTCTGCGAGGTGATCGGACGCCCGTCGCTCCAGCAGTCCGAGGTGCGGGACGCGATCGCCGACCTCTGCGTCGCGGTCGAGGCGCTCACGGCTCGGGCCCGCGACCAGCGGGTCATCCGCGACGACGTCACAGGAACCGACATCGTGCTGCTGCTGGGCGGCATCCATCAGACGGCGGCCCCGCTTCTCGACACGCAGCCACAAGCCTGGCGTCGCTACCTCGAACTGGCCCTGGACGGACTCCGCACCACCCACCCGAGCCGGCTGCCGGAGGCACCGCCCGGCCGCCCGGAGATCTCGACCCGCTGAACGAGCGCCCGGCGCGTCATGACGAGGTGGCTCTCCCCCTCCCCCGAACCCCACGTCAGCTTTGAACTCGGAGCGCCCCCGAACGAAAAGGGGCCGCGCGGCAACTTGGCCGCGTTCCGCAGTAGTTGGAACGAAAGTCCGGGGCATGCGGAAGTGACACGTACGTAGGAGAGGGGGAGCCGTGTCTGATCTGACGATCTCGTTCACTGTGGCAGCGCGCGGAGAGGGCCTTGACGAGCCGTCCGACTGGGCGTTGTTCGTGGGGATCTTCGCGCTCTATCTGGCGATCGGCTTCGGACTGGAGTACCGGGCGAAGCGGCGGCGCGGAGCGGCGCAGCCGGCCAGAGCGGCGGCAAGAGGCCTGTTCGCGGAGCGCAATGGCATCGCACCGAAGCAGCACTTCGCCAGCCGGATGGTGATGCTGGTCGGCGCTCTGGCCGCGGGCGCGACCGCCTATGTCACCCGAGGCGCCCCGACGGCCGTGCAGATAGTGACGGTGGGCGTCGTCGCGGTCCTGGGGATCTTCGCATGGGCGTACTTCGACCATCGCACGGAACCTCGTGACGAGTCGTGAGCGGGCACGAGGCCGCCTGCTCCAGGAGCGGGCCCGGGCCGCTCACAACTGGGTGACCCCTCCGTCCACCACCAGTTCGGCGCCCGTGGTGTAAGTGGCGTCGAAAGCCAGGAACGCCACCGCCCGGGCGATCTCTTCCGTACTCCCGAAACGCCGCATGGGGTTCTCCGCGGCCCGTTCCGCCTTGAACCGATCGGCAGCCTCTTTGGTCATCGTGCTCTCCAGGATTCCCGTGTCGACGGGGCCGGGGCTGATCGCGTTGACGCGTACTCCCTGGGGAAGCAGTTCGCGGGAGAGGCTGCGGGCCATCGAGCGCAGCGCTGCCTTGCCGGCCGCGTAGACACTGGTCTCCAGCATGCCCATGACGTTCGCGGCGGACGTGGTGAGGACGACGCCGGCGCCCGTGTTCAGCAGCGGGGCGAGCTTCTGCACGGTGAAGTAGGCGCCCTTGACGTTGATCGCGAACGATTCGTCGTACATCTCCTCCGTCATCGACGCGAACGGCATGGTGCTGGTGATGCCGGCGTTGACGAACAGGGCGTCCACCGTGCCGAGTTCGTCCCGTACGCGGGCCGCCAGGGCGTCCAGGTCGGGCAGGGAGGCCACGTCGCTGCGGGCGGCCAGCGCGTTCTTGCCGAGGTACTCCGTCGCGGCATCGAGGGCGGTCCGGGAACGGCCGGTGATCACGACGCGGGCTCCGGCGTCCACCAGCAGCTTCGCCGTCGCGAGACCGATGCCGCTGCTGCCGCCCGTGATCACTACGTTCTTGCCGCTGTAGGTGTCGTTCATTTTCGGCTGACCCTCAGTTCTCATTCGCTGGCGCGATTTCTCATTAGTTGGTGCAAGCTCTTCCTTTTATTCCGCCGGTGTCAGCCCAGAGGGAATTCGCCGCCGTCCACGGTGAGGTTCTGTCCGGTGATCCAGCTCGCCCGGTCCGATACCAGGAACAGCACTGCATGGGCGATGTCCTCGGGGCGGCCGTCGCGTCCCAGCGGAGGGGCGGTGTTGTCCTGGCCCGGCCCCTCGTTCAGGCTCGCCCACTCCTCCCGCGTCGCTTCGCCGCCGGGGGTCGCGGTCCTGCCGGGCGACACCGCGTTGACCCGGACTCCGAACGGGGCCAGTTCCAGGGACAGTCCCCGGCTGTAGTTCCGCAGCGCCGCCTTGGCCGCCGTGTAGTGCAGAAACGGCGGCGCCGAGGTGGGGACGGCGGCCGAGGAGACGTGCACGACCACACCCGAACCGCGCTCGCGCATCCCTGGCGTCAGCAGCGAGTCCAACCGCACCGACGCCAGGTAGTTGAGGTTCAGCTGGTCCTGCCACTCCTCGTCGGGAATGGCCCAGGCGTTCTGGAACGGTCGCGCTCCACCGGCGTTGTCGACCAGGATGTCCACCCCGCCGAGCACGTCCCGCGCGGCCTCGGCGACCGCCTCGGCTCCGGCACGCGTCCGCACATCGGCCTCCACGAAGGCGGCGCCCTCGGGCACCGGATTCGTCTTCGACCTGGCGGTCGTCAGTACCTCGGCGCCCGCGTCCAGGAGTTGACGCACGATGGCCGCACCGATTCCCCGCGTGCCGCCCGTGACCAAGGCCCGCTTTCCGGCGAGTTCGGTACTTCCGGTGATTCCGGCGGATTTCTCGGTTGCAGTCATTTCATTGTCCCTTTCACCTGTGTATCGGTCCGCTCGACTGAAAATAAAGGGGGCGCGTCTTCTCGCCTCATCGAGCCGGTTGAAGCTGTTTCACCGTAGATCCGGGGAACTTCGCGAGGCAAAGACGAAAAATGAGCACGGGGCATAGGGGCTGCCTATACGGGTCGCCTATGGCCCACCCTCGAACCCGCCGGGCCGGGCCGCGCTTCAACGCACGCGACGCGTCGCCTCGCGTGGCACGCTGGCCCCCGTAGGTCGGTGATCGTCGAGGAGGTTCGTCACGTGGCGCAGCAACAGCCGGTGGAGACTGCGGGTGCCCCGGACGTCCGCGCCGAGGAGAGCCGGTTGCGCAAGGACCTCGGATTCTGGGCTCTGACCGCGATCGGCTTCTCCAACATCCTCGGCTCGGGCTGGCTGTTCGCCGCCATGTACGCCGCCCAGACCGCGGGACCCGCCGCGCTGCTCTCCTGGGTCGCGGCCGGCCTGCTCTGCGCCCTCGTGGCCCTGGTCATGGTCGAACTCGGCGCCACCAGGCCGGAAGGCGGCGGCACCGTCCGCTGGCCGCTGTACGCGAACGGCCGGCTCGTCGGCACGGTCGTCGGCTGGTCCGTCCTGCTCTCCGTGGGCGGCACCGCGGCCGAGATCAGCGCGATCATGCAGTACGCCGCCCACTACGTGCCCGGGCTCTACCACGGCGGCAGCCTCACCGCGTCCGGCCTGGGCGTCGCCACCGCGCTGAGCGTGCTGCTCACCGCGCTGAACTGGTTCGCGGTACGGATGTTCGCCCGCATGAACAACCTGGTGTCCGTGTTCAAGGTCATCGTCCCGGTGCTGACGGTCGTCGCCCTGTTCCTGTCCGGCACCCACCCGGGGCGCCTCACGGATCACGGCGGGTTCGCCCCGTACGGCTACGCGGCCTGCCTCACCGCGCTCGCCGGCGGCGGCATCGTGTACTCCGTGAACGGGTTCCAGGCCCCTCTGGACTTCTCCGGTGAGGCCCGCAATCCGCGCCGCAACGTACCCGCCGCCGTCCTCACCGGTATCGGCCTCGCGGTCCTCGTCTACCTCGGGCTCCAGCTCGCCTTCCTCTACACGGTGCCCGACTCACTGCTCGCGCACGGCTGGCAGGGGGTCAACTTCGAGTCACCGTTCGGTCAGCTCGCCCTCGTCCTCAACCTGCACTGGCTGGCCACCCTGCTCTACGCCGACGCCGTGGTCTCCCCGGGCGGCTCCGCCTACGTGGGCGTCGCGATCGACGCCCGCCACACGTACGCCCTCTCGAAGAACGGCCTGCTCCCCCGCTTCTTCATGCGGATCGACCCTCGCTCCGGCATCGCACGCCGCGCCCTGGTCCTCAACCTCGCGGTCATCGTCGTGTTCATGCTCCCGTTCGGCGGCTGGCAGGACATCGTGAGCGTGATGGGAGACATGTACCTGATCATCTACGCCGCTTCGGCGGTGGCCGTGGCGTCCTTCCGGGCGCACGACCGGGAGCGTGGTGTGCCCCTCGCGGACGGCCACATGCCGGGACTGCGCTGGATCGCGCCGGTCAGTTTCGCCGTGGCGATCGAGTTCGTCTACTGGTCGGGCTGGAACGATCTGCGACTCGCGCTGCCGCTCGTCCTCGTCGGCGTCCCGCTGTTCCTTCTGCAGCGACGCAGGACAGGAGGCGGCAGCCCGGTCGAGGAACTGCGTCTGGGAGCCTGGCTGGTGTTCATCCTGGTGGCGCTGACCTTGTTGTCGTGGCTCGGCACGTTCGGTGGCTCCGGACAGCTGCCGGCGCCGTACGACTCGGTCGTGGTGGGCGTCGTCGCGTTCGCCGTCTTCGCGTGGGCGGTGCGCTCGGGCGCCGCCCACCTCCGTACGAACCCGGCTCACTGAGCGGTGCCAGTCCCGGCAGTGCCGGAACCGCGGACCTTCGGACCGGGTGACGTCGTGTACCGGATCAGGACGTGACCGGCAGGGTGGTCCACCGCTGGTTCGGGCCGCCGGTGCAGTCCCAGAGCACCACCTGGGTGCCGTCGGTCGTGGAGGAGGCCGGGTCGTCCAGGCAGCGGCCGGAAACGGGGTTGCGGTACCCGCCGTTGTACGCCTGCCAGACCTGGTTGGCGCCGCCGTTGCAGTCCCAGATCACCGCCTTGGTGCCATTGGAGGTGCCCCTGCCCGAGGCATCCAGACACTTGCCGAGGGCGCGCAGGGTGCCGTCCGAGCGGGCGGACCAGAGCTGCGCGCCGGAGCCGTTGCAGGACCAGATCTGGGCGGCCGTCCCGTTGGCGGAGTTGCCGCCGTTGACATCCAGGCACTTGCCGTCGATCCCGGAGCGGACCGCGCCGCCCATCGCGACGGGCGGCGCGATCCACCCGGCCGCGTCGGCGGCCTGCACGCCCGCGGCGAAGGCGTCGGCCATCTTGCCGAAGCCGTTGTCGTTCGGGTGGAGCGCGTCGGAGAGGTCGGCGGCCGTCAGGGCGCCCATGTCGACGAGCCGCACGTGCTGGCCCGCGGCCGCCTTCGCCTGGACGATCTGCGTCAGCCTCCGGTTGAACTCCGGCCGGTAGGCCTCCTCGGTCGCGCTGGTGGAGACGATCACCGTGCCGACCAGCACGGTCGCGTCGGGCGCGGCCCGCAGGATCTGGTCGATCAGCGCGCTCATCCGGTCGGGCGCCGTCGGAACCTGGTAATTGCCGTTCAGGTCGTTGGTGCCGATCTCCAGCGTGATCACGTTGGGGCGGTACCGGGCCAGTACGGAGTCGGCGATGGAGGCTATCTGGTCGATGCGCCAACCGGAGTGGCCCTCGTTGTCCGGGTCGGACATGGGTCCGTTGCGGCCGGACCCGACGAAGTCCAGCGCGTGCCCCTGCGCGGCGAGCTTGTTCCACAAGAAGCTTCGGTAGCTGTTCCCCGACGGGCTGCCGACGCCCCAGGTGATCGAGTTCCCCAGCGGCATCAGGCGCAGGGAGGCCGGTGCGGCGGCGGACGAAGTGAGCGAGGTGCTCTCGGCCGCTGAGGGAGTGGCAGCCGTGGCCGCCGACGGCAGGGCGGCGACTGTGGCCAGCGCGGTCATCACCGAAGCGACCAGGGCGGCTCTGAGTCTTCTCATGATCGGTTCCTCACTGCTGGGGGACAGTGGTGCGGGCAGAGGGGTTCATGGGCGAGCGGACCGGCGGTCGCTCTCTGACATCGTTGTCTACGCTAGCCGAGCAGAATCCCCCGCAGCCCCTCGATTACCGGCCAACTCCGCCCGAACGCAAGGCAGTTGTTCGGTACGGCAGGCGCAAGGGAGTCAGGCGTAAGGGAGTCCGTCGGTGGCAGGAGAGTGGCATGGTGGAGACAGCAGAGATGCACGACGTCACGTTCACCGGCGGAACGGTGCGCCTGGCCGGTGTTCTGGGCCTGCCGGAGCAGACAGGACCGGCCCGTGCCGGTGTGGTCCTGGTCGGCGGGTCCGGACCGTCCGACCGGGACAACGACACGTTCTTCCCGCCCTTGCGACGGCATCTGCTGGACGCCGGGATCGCCGTGCTCTCCTACGACAAGCGAGGCGTCGGCACGTCATCCGGCGACTGGCGCGCTTCGACTCTGACCGACCTGGCGGCCGACGCGGCGGCCGCGCTGGACTGTCTCCGATCCCGGCCCGAGGTCACAGCCGACACCGTGGGCCTCTTCGGGCACAGTGAGGGCGGCTGGGTGGTCCTGCGTGCGGCGACGGCGCGGGACGACATCCCCTGGGTCGTCACCAACAGCTGTCCCGGGGTGAGCCCTGCGGTGCAGGAACGCCATGCACTGGCACATCACCTACGACAGATGCACGCGAACGGCCAGACCGACACCGACACCGACAGCACTCTGGCTCTCTACGACCGTCTTGTCGAAGCAGGCCGACGCGACGCGGACTTCGCCACGGCCGTACGACTCGTGGACGCCGCCGGCAGGCCGCCGGGGCTGGCGTACTTCTGGGCCGGCATGGACGAGCCCCTCTGGACTTTCCTCAAACGCAAGCAGGACCACGATCCGGCCCCCGACCTCCTCGGGCTGCGCTGCCCGCACCTGGCCTTCTTCGGCAGCGAAGACCGGCTGGTTCCGGTCGCCGACAGCCTCCTCGCGCTCGGCGCGACCGTCTGCCGCGCGGGGCGTTCCTCCCGGGCCTCGCTGACGGTGGAAGTCGTCCCAGGAGCGGATCACCGCATGCGGCTGCCGCACACCACCCAGCCGGCACCCGGGTACCTCGACAAGCTCACGCGCTGGATCGACCGCACCTGACTTCAGTCCAGGGTTCCGCGTTCGCACACCCGCTGCGCCACTTCGCGGAGTTTGATGTTCTTCTCCTGGGAGTAGCGGCGCAGCACGTCGAACGCCTCCCGCTCGGAGAGGTTGTGCTCGGCCATGATGATTCCCATGGCCTCGCCGATGGCGTGCCGCGTGAGCACCGCCTCCTGCATCTGGGCCTGCTCGCGGGCGCTGGCGAGAGCGACGGCGGCATGGGACGCCAGGGACCAGCCCGCGGTCTCGCTGTCCTGGGTGAACACGCCCCGCTTGCGGGAGTAGATGTTGAGGGCGCCGAGGTCCTCGTTCTCCGTGTAGAGCAGGAAGCCCATCATGCTGCCGACACCGAGATCATGGGCGCGGGGCGCGTAGTCGGGCCAGCGGACCCGCTCTTCGGCCATGTCCATGATGCGGAACACCGGATGTCCGGTGCGGGCGGCGTCGAAGCAGGGGCCTTCGCCGCACTCCCCCTGCATCCGGTCGCTGTCCACGACGAGCTGTTCGGTGGCGGCGAGCGTGGCCACTTGCCCCTTGCGGATGGTGAGAATACCCGCCGCGTCGCAGTCCTCGATCAGCTCGACGGAAGAGGTGGCGATCCTGTGCAGCGTGCCGTCCACGGTGTCCTCCGCCAACAGCTCGCGCGCCTTCGCAGCCAACTGCACCGCATACTCGCGCCAGTCCATGGGGGACATCCCTCCCTCTTCCGGTGGTGCCGCCGAATCGGCACCGTCCCCAGCCTCCCACGAGTGCCTGTCTCTGTAGGACACACCCGCCCGGGCCGGAGGGATATCTCCCTGAACAGATCGTTCTCCTCTCCGTTCGCTAACCTGACCGCATGAGCCAGAGCACAAAGGGAAGCGGCACGTCGGAAGCGCGATCGCGGCTGCTCAGCACGGCAACCAGGATCTTCTACGCGGAGGGGATCCACTCCGTCGGCGTCGACCGGATCATCGCGGAGGCGCAGGTCACCCGTGCCACCCTCTACCGGCACTTCAAGGGCAAGGAAGATCTCGTACTCGCGTACCTCGATCTCGCCGACCGGGAGATGCGGGCACATGCCGAGGCCGCCCAGGCCGGTGAGGAGTCGGCCGCCGACAAGATCCGCGCCGTCTGCCGGACCATCGCCGCGGGCATCCGGTCCCCAGGGTTCCGGGGCTGCGCCTTCCTCAACGCGGCGGCGGAGTACCCAGACCGGGACCATCCGGTGCATCGAGCCGTTCTGGCTCATCGTGAGTGGTTCCTGGAGACGGTCACGGGGCTGCTGGCCCGGACCGGCAATATCCCCGCCGAGCCCGCGGGCCGGCATCTGGTCATGCTCCGGGACGGTGCGATGGCCTCCGGCTGCCTGTCCGATGCCAAGCTCGTCTCCGAGACCTTCCTGGAGGGTGTGGAGGGAATCCTGCGAGTGCGCTCCGCCTGAGCGGCCCCGCTGGTGTCCGTTCCGGCCGACGGGCTGTCAGTTCCGCCGCCGTTGGCATCAGTCCGGCCGCCAGAGCGGGTGCTCCCGCTCCGCCCACTCCCCTGCGACCGAACCGGTACGCATGCCCCGGCGGGCCTCCGGGTCCCCCATGGCCATGCCGATGTGGCCGGCGAGAACGATGCCGAGGGTGAGAGCCAGCCAGTCGTGGACGAACGTGGCCCCGGTGCGCCAGGCCGGCGGGGTGAGGTGGATGAACCACATCATCAGCCCCGTGCCCAGCATGACGAGCGTGGCACCGGCGGCCCAGGCGGCGTAGAGCTTCTGCCCGGCGTTGAACTTGTGCGCCGGACGGGAGACCGGCCGCTTGTCCCTGCGCAGGGCGGCCAGCAGCCACTGCCGGTCGTGCGGGCCGAAGCGGTTCAGCAACTGCAGGTCCGCGCGCAGCGTCCGGGAGCCGAGGGCGGCCAGGACCGGGACCGGGAGCGCGACCCCCGCCCACTTGTGCACGGTGACGACGAGGGCACGACGGCCTACGAGTTCGGCGAGCGCGGGAAGGTACAGAAAGGCGGCGGTGAGTACGCACACGCCCATCAGCGCCGCCGTCGCGCGGTGAGCCCAGCGCTCGGCCCTGCTGAAGCGCGGCAGGCGCCCGGCGGCACGCGCCGCGTCAGGCAGTCGGTTCATCGTCCCGTCCGTTCGATCGGCCCACCCAGGCGTCGATGTCGTAGCCGCGCTCTTCCCAGTAGCCCGGTTCCACCTTCTCCGTGACGGTGACACGGGAGAGCCACTTCGCGGATTTGTAGAAGTACATCGGCGCCACGTAGAGGCGTACGGGGCCGCCGTGGGAGTGGCCGATGTCCTCGTCCTGCATACGCAGGGCCACGAGGACGTCGGCGCGGCGGGCCTGTTCCAGCGTGAGGCTCTCCGTGTAGGAGCCGTCGAAACAAGTGAAGTGCACGGCGCCGGCCGAGGACTGCACCCCCGCGGCGTCCAGCAGCCGGGACAGGCGTACTCCTTCGAAGGGGGTACCGGGCACGCGCCACCCCGTGACGCACTGGACGTCGCGCACCATGCGGGTCTGGGGCAGCGCCTTGAGATCGGCCAGGGTGTAGGTCGTCGGGTGGGCGACGAGACCGTCGATGGTGAGCCGGTAGCTCTCGGCGTTCTTGTGCGGCACGGAGGAGGTCACCGAGTAGTAGCGGAACCCGCCGCCGTTCGGAAGCAGCCCCGTCAGACCGGTGGGGTCCCGGTCGGCAGCGCCGCCGAGGAACGATTCCGTGGCACGCTGCAGAGCGGGGGCGGCAACGACGCCGAGCGCGCCGAGACCGAGCGTGCCGAGAAAGACCCGCCGCCCGACAGGAACGCCCCGCTCCTCCAATGGTTCAGAGTTCATGTGGTCGTCTCCCGTGGGTTCGTCGGGTCATTGACCTCGTGGTCAGACGTGCTGTGCGGTCGGCTCGCCGGACCGGCAGACGGATTCCGTCGCGGTGTCCAGCGCCTGGCGGTGGAGCCTGTCCAGTCGCTCCCGCGCCGCTCCCGTCGCGCCGGCCCATACGAGTTGCACCGTGCAGGCGACGGGCTCGCCGCGCAAGTGCTCGGTGTCCTTGAGCTCTTGGAGCAGAGCCGTGGTCAGCTGGTCGAGCCGCTCGCGGATCCGGTCGAGGTCGGGGCGCGTGGTGGGGGCCTCCTCGGGGTGAGCGGTCCAGCGCGCGAAAAGTCCCTTCTGCACGAGCTTGCTCGCGGTAATTTGATCACGGAAGAACACTGCCGCCGCATCCGGGTCCACTCCGGCCCTGTCCGCCTGCTGTCGGACCTGCTCCAGTACCTGTGCCTCGCGCTTCGGGTCCTCGATGGGCGAGTCGGTGCCGTACTTGGACGCCGCCACGTCATCGCTCACGCGGATGCGCTCGATGACCAGGTCCGTCAGCGGGCCCAGCCTGCCGAGCGACTCGGTCGTCCCGGCCGTCCCGGCCGTACGGCTCGCGGGCTCGGCGTTCATGGGGTCACCGGCGGCCATGACCTGAGGGGTGGTCAGTACGGCCGCGGCCACCACCATTCCGGTGATCGCGGCGCAGCGGTTCACTCCGTGGCGCAGGTTCAACTGTCAGCCTCCATTTCGGTATGGGCAGGGTATGCAGGGATACGTGTCAGGAGGTGCTGCGGGCCGCGTAAGCGTCGGGCAGCGGACGGTCGACGGGAACGCCACGGGAGTCGTACCCGGCCTGCACGACGGCCCGGCGCAGGAGGTCTCGTATGACATGTGTCGTCTCCCGGTCATTCTCCTGCTGGTGGACGGCAGGGGCCCAGTGGCAAGGGACGCATACGTATCGTTCGTCAGGGCGTCCTCGCCCTGAGCCGGTCGAGTTTGTCGCCCAGGCTGCCGACACCGATCGAGATATGTCCGTGGCCGTTCTCGACACGTGTGCGGGCGGTCGGCAGTCGCCTGGTCAGCCACAGGCCGTGCGCGACCGGCACCATCCGGTCCAGGGCGCCGTGCCACAACTCGACCGGAGCGGCGATGTCGCCGGGGTCGAACCCCCACGGTGAGGTGAGGGCGCGCAGGTCGTCGAGCCAGCCGTCCGCGCCGTCCGCGAGCGCGTGGTTCATGTGAGCGGCGTTGTCCGGGCCGTAGGCACCGGCGAGCTCCGCGGCGTCCGCCGCGGGGAGCAGACTCGCCATGCCGGCGGCGAGTTCGGCAGGTTCGCTGTCCCGGACGAGCGCGGCCATCTGCGAGACGATTGCGCGCTGTTGTTCCTCATCCCCGGACGCCGATCCGAACAGCACGTGGTTCTGCACGCCCATGCCCGAGACGAAGGCGAGACCTTCGGCATCGCGCGGTGCGAACGACGCGATCAGCAGCACACCCGACACACGCCGGGGATCGGTTGCCGCGATGCTCAGTGCGTGCGGTCCGCCCGCGGACCAGCCTGCCACCAGATACCGCTCGACACCCAGATGATCCATCAGGTGCCCGCACTCCTCCGCGGCACCGGCCACCGTGCGCCCGGGCGCCCGTGTCGACCCGCCGTAGCCGGGGCGCGAGTAGGTGATGACGCGGTATCCACGCTCGGTGGCCGAGTCGAGGACGGAGTCCATGGGAAGTGCCGAACCCGGCATTCCGTGGTGGAAGAGGACGACCGGACCACTCCGAGGTCCGCGTTCGGTGAACTCGAGAACACGCCCCTCCCCCAGGTGCAGCAGCTCCGTGACGACGTCGTACCGCATGTTCAGCTCTCCTTGGCGGCGCGGCCCAGGCGCAGGGCCGAGATGAGGAAGAAGATGCCGCCCGGGACCGCGTAGCCGATCGCGCTGCTGAGCGTGGGCTCGTCCGCGCCGGCCGACGCGACGAACGACGCTCCGGCCAGGACCGAGATGCCGCCGCTGAGGATCATCGGCCACTGGCCACCCATCTTGCGGCGCGGGACAGCCACGATGAGCTGGACGAGGCCGGACAGGATCGCCCAGGCTCCCCACACACGCAGCACCGCGGGAATGCCGGAGGCGCAGGCGATGCCCACACCGACGGCCGCGACGAGACTGACCGCCATGTTCACGTAGAGCACGGCGGGCGACCCCGTGGAGCGCGACGCCCTCGCGTCGACGACGGCCGCGCCCACGTCGAACAGCGGGTACAGCACGAGGAGCACGGCCGCGACCGGACTGAGCTTCGCGGCCATCGTGAACATCACGAGCGCCCAGACGATGGCAAAGGCGAACCGGACGAAGTACAGGCGCCGCAGAACCGAAGCCGTACGGGTGAGGCCGGGCGAAGCGGTGAGAGTGCTCATGGAGATCCCCTTAGGTGCATACGTGTGCACACGTGCGACGCGTATCGGTACGCGGACGGCGAACCGGGGCCGGCGACCCCGCCCCGCAAGAACGAACGTTCTGTTTCATCAGATTGGCAAGCGCGCCCGACGTTGTCAAGACAGAACGTTCTACTCCCTCGAGAGGGCGCCTCCGACGATCAGGACGTCAGTCGGGCGGAGGGCGGTAGCGGTGCGTGGTGCGGGCAGGCCTCCAGCGCCTGTATCGCCAGCCCCGCGAAGCGGCGGGAGGCAGCGACCTGGGTGTCGGTCGAGGCGGCGTGGATCCCCTTGTTGGCCATGAGGAGAAGAATGAGGTCGTCCAGGACGAAGTCGGAGCGCAGGCGCCCGGCCGCCTTGGCCCGCCGAGCCAGTCCGGCGACCGCTCTCACCGTGTACACACGGTCCGGCGCGACAGCGGCCACCTCGTGGAAGGTCGCCAGAAACGCCTCGGTGAAGCCTCTGTCGCGTGCGTGCAGCTCACAGATCTTCTCGATCACCAGGCAGAGGCCACGCCACGGGTCGGGGTCCGCGCACCCTTCGTCGACGATGGTGCGGCAGGCGCGCAGCTGGTCGGCGAAGGCGTCGGCGATCAGTGACTGCTTGGTCGGGAAGTGCCGGTACAGGGTGGCGGGCCCGACCCCGGCCCGCCGCGCGACCTCCCGCATCGGCACGTCGAGGCCGTCGGCGGAGAACAGCGTGCGGGCCGCGTCGAGGATGCGCGCGCGGTTCTCCCGCGCGTCGGAACGCGCCAGATGAGGCAACTGGTCGGTCACGCTCTCACTTTAGCCAAACGGACGGGGACGTCCGTTAACGTCCGGGACCGCGACCCCGGTGGCGGGCGCAGAGGCAGGACCGTGCCCGAGCGGTCCCGGAACGTGGAGACGACCTTGAAGGCGATAGCGATCGAGACGTACGGAGCTCCCGACGGGCTTGCCGTCGTCGACCTCCCGGTGCCCACACCTGCTTTCGGGCAGGTACGGATCACGACCGAGGCGGTGGGCGTCGCAGGTGTCGACACCCTGATCCGCAGTGGGGCCCTCGCCGCCTACGGCTTCAAGGAGGGACACATATTGGGTAGTGAGGTGGCGGGCACCGTCGGTGCAGTCGGCGACGGTGTCGATCCGTCGTGGATCGGCCGACGGGTGTGGGCCTTCACGGGCGCCGGCCGAGGAACCGGCGGAGGAACTGGCGGAGGAACTGGCGGAGGAACTGGCGGAAGAACTGGCGGACAAACCGGCGGTGGCTACGTCGAACAGGCCGTCGCGCCGGTCGAGCAGGTCCTCCCCCTTCCAGACGGCCTCTCCGCCGTCGATGCCGTGACGCTCGGCAGCGCCGGCGCGGTGGCCCACTTCGGGCTGCGCCACGCGCACTTCGCTCCCGGGGAGACCGTCCTGGTGCGTGGCGCGGCGGGCAGTATCGGGATCATGGCGGTGCAACTCGCGGCCCGCGCGGGCGCCGCCGCGGTGGCGGTCACGACCTCGTCGGCCGAGCGCGGCGAGCGGCTGCGCCGCCTCGGCGCGACCCACGTGCTGAACCGGTCCGGTGATGCGGACGCAGACGCAGGAACGGGGACTTCCGCAGCCCATGGCGGCGTCCCCGCGGCGTATGACGTCATCATCGACGTGGTGGCCGGCCAGGACATGCCGTCGTTCCTCGACCGGCTCAGCCCGAACGGCCGCATGGTGGCCGTGGGCGCTGTCGCAGGTCAGCCGCCCGCGGACTTCGGTACGCGCATCATGAAGGCGTTTCAGAAGTCGATGTCCTTCGCCGCGTTCAGCGCGGCCACCGTCCCGCAGGCAGACCTGCGCGCCGTGCGGAGCGAGTTGTTCGCCGCGGCCGTCCGGGGCGAGATCGAGGCGGTGGTGCACGAGGTGCTGCCACTGGACCGAGCCGTGCTGGCACATCAGAAGATGGACGCGGGTGAAGTCTTCGGCAGGATCGTACTGACGCCGTAGTCCGTACGGGAGTCCGCCCGCACCGTCCGATCGAGCACAGGGTGTGCCCCCTCGCGCAACGGCCGGGGTCCGCCCGGCCGTCCTCCGGCGTGCGCAGGGCCGGACGGCGGGCCCTTCAGCAACGGGCGGCCCCTCGGAAGCATGGACCGTCGCAGACCCAGGCGATCGAGCGAAGGGCAGATCATGACGCAGCAACCGGGGTTCTACTCCAAGGTCGCCGAGAAGTTCGGTGGGTACTCCAGCGGAGCACAGCGCACCACCTCCTACCCGCAGGGCGATCCGGAGGAGGAGTTCGACGCGCTGGTGCACGAACTGGGTACGCCCACAGGCAGGTTGCTGGATGTCGGGTGCGCCGACGGCCGCAATCTGCTGAGCGTCGCCCCTTCGTTCGGCCGGGTGGAAGCACTGGATCTGTCGCCGGAAATGCTGGCGTCGGCCGAACACCACCGAGCCGAGTCGGGGCTCGACCATGTCCGGTTCGCCGTCGGTGACGCCTCGGCCACCGGATTCCCCGACGGAGCGTTCGACCTGGTGACCTCGCGGCGCGGCCCGTTGTTCCCCGACGAGTTCCGCCGGGTGCTGCGCACGGGCGGCTCGGTGGTCTACCTGGGCATCGGTGAGCGGGACGTGCGGACGTTGAAGGAGGCGTTCGGCCGGGGCCAGCTGTACGGGCGCTGGACGGGGACGCCGGTGGCGCTGGAGGAACGCCGCAGGCTCGAGGACGCGGGCTTCACCGTCGACTACGAGCGCGAGTTCTCCTACGACGAGTTCTTCCACACGCCCGGGGACCTGGACCGGTTCCTTCAAATGGTGCCGATCTTCGAGGACTACGACTCCGAGTCCGATCGCGAGGCCTTCGACCGCTACGTCGGCCAGGCGACCACGCAGGAGGGCATCCACCTGGCCCGGCACTGGTTCGTCCTCCGGGCCCGGCTCACCGCGGAGGGCTGAGCGGCCCACGACGACAGACACGGCCCGGCCACCATGACAGATGGGTGTCCGGGCCTTCGTCGTGCTCGGCCCGGCCGCAGCCCCTCAACAGGCGTCATGTGCACACGTGTTGACGCGCGAGACCGCTCAGGCGCGGGCTTGCGCAGACGCGGGAGCAGTGTCCGCTCGGCCGCCCGGCGTTGTCCGTCCGGCGGGCCACGCTGCACGAGAGGACAACGCGGGGGCCTTGGGCGCCCGTACCGCCGGACATGTCCCCCGCCACCCCTCTCGCCGCAGCATTGATCTCAGCGCCGACGGAAACCGAGCGGTTGGCCACCTTCTTGGTGAACTTACGAAGCGAGGACGACGAGTGTCGAAGATCATTGCGGTGGTGTCCGGCGGGATCGACTCCGTCACCATGGCGTACCACCTGCGGGCCCAGGGCCATGACCTGCACCTCCTCGGCATCGACTACGGGCAGCGCCACCGACGCGAACTGGCCTGCGCCCGGCTGGCCGCCGAACGGCTCGGCGCCCCGTACGAGGAAGCCGATCTCGGCGGAGCCGCCGGGGTGCTGCGCGGCTCCTCCCTCACTGACTCCACTGTCGACGTCCCGGTCGAAGGCGAGACCAAAACCGAAGGCGTAGGCGGAGGCGGAGGCGGAGGCGGAGGCGGAGGCGAGGGTACCGGCACGTCTGCCGGGAAGGACATCGCGGTCCCGGGCCGTCCGAACATCGTCCCCAACCGGAACGCCCTGCTGCTCTCGACGGCGTTCGCGCTGGCCGTCGTGGAGCGGGCCGAGGCCGTCGCCTTCGGGATCATGGCGGAGGACGTCGGCCCCTCGGACACCTCGCTCGAGTTCCTGGCTGCCTTCCTCGCCATGGAGCGCATCGCGACCCGCGGCCACGCCCACCCGGATCTCGACCTGATCGCGCCCCTGGCCCAGCTGATGAAGCGTGAGGTCATCGCCCTCGGCGACCGGCTCTCCGTGCCGTTCGAGTCCACCTGGACCTGCTTCCGCGGCGAGGAACTCCACTGCGGGAGGTGCGCGTCCTGCGTCGAGCGCCGCGAGGCCTTCATCGCCGCCGGCGTCCACGACCCCACCGTCTACGCCGCCCCGGCAGCGGTCAAGGGAGCGGCATGAGATGAACGTGTTCGAACGGATGGAATCCGAGGTCCGCAGCTACAGCCGCGCCTGGCCCGTCGTCTTCGACCGCGCCCAGGGAAGCTGGCTCCACGACGAGGACGGGCGCCGCTACCTGGACTTCTTCGCCGGTGCCGGAGCACTGAACTACGGCCACAACCCTCCCGTCCTGAAACGGGCGTTGATGGACTACCTCGACAGGGACGGGGTCGCACACTCCCTCGACATGTTCACCGTCGCCCGCCGCCATTTCCTGACGGCTCTCCAGGAAACCGTGCTCACACCCAGAGCACTCGACTACCGAGTGGTCTTCCCCGGCCCCGGGGGCGCGAACGCGGTCGAGGCGGCGCTGAAACTCGCCCGGCGCGTGACCGGTCGCACCACCGTGATCGGCTTCACCAACTCCTTCCACGGCATGACGCTCGGCGCCCTCGCCGTCAGCGGCAACGCCGCGAAGCGGGCCGCAGCCGGCGTACCACTCGGCCATACGGTCTCGATGCCCTACGACGGATACGTGGATGCCGGGAACCCGGGGGGCTTCCCCGAACTCCTCGACCGCATGATCGGTGACAGCGGGAGCGGACTCGACAAGCCCGCCGCCGTCATCGTCGAGACGGTGCAGGGCGAAGGCGGGGTGCGGGCCGCGACGGACGAGTGGCTCCGGGCTCTCGCGGCGGTCTGCCGTCGGCATTCGGTGCTGCTCATCGTGGACGACGTACAGATGGGCTGTGGTCGAACCGGCCCCTTCTTCAGCTTCGAGGACGCCGGGATCGTGCCGGACATGGTCTGCTTGTCGAAGTCGATCGGTGGATACGGTCTGCCGCTGGCACTGACGCTGATCCGTCCTGACCTGGACGTCTGGCAGCCCGGCGAACACAACGGCACCTTCCGCGGTGTGGGCCCGGCGTTCGTGACGGGCGCCGCCGCGCTCCATGCCTACTGGTCCGGCAACGACCTGGAGAAGGCCGTGCGGCGAGCCGGCGAACGGCTCGCCCTCGCGCTCGGCGAGCTCGCCGACTCTCACCAGGACGCCGCGCTGACCGTCAGGGGACGCGGCCTCGCCGCAGGGCTCGGCTTCCGGGCAGCCGAGGGGGCCACCGCGGGCGACATCGCCTCCCGTGTGTCGGCCGAGGCGTTCCGACGCGGGCTCCTGGTCGAGACGTCCGGCGCGGACGGCTCCGTGGTCAAACTCCTCCCGCCGCTCACCGTCACCGACGCCGAGCTGGACCAGGGCGTGGACATCCTCGACGCGTCGATCACCGCGGCCCTTCACACCTGACGAGTCCCCACACACACCGTGCCCGCACCACAACGCACTCCGCTGCACCGCACCGCACGAAAGGAGCCACCCATGAGCGGCGCCATCCCGACCGTCGACCTCAGCACCTGGCCCACCGCCTCCGCAGAGGAGCGGCGCGCCACCGCCACAGCGCTGGACCAGGCGCTGCGCGAGACCGGCATGTTCCTGCTGAAGGGACACGGCGTACCGCGCGAGGCGATGGACGAACTCCGCGCGCAGGGACGGGAGTTCTTCGCTCTGCCGCACGAGACGAAGGCGCCCTACGCCATCGGTGCGCCGTACGAGAGCGGCTGGCTGGAGATGCATCCCGGCGGCGGCGTCGGGGTCACGCTCGAGGAAGGTGCGGAACCGGCGGCCGCGCCCGACCTGCACGAATCCTTCTATGCCGGCCCCGCGTACCGTTCGGGCGACGAGACGACCGACCGCTACTGCTACCCGCCCAACCGGTGGCCCGACCCGGTGCTGCCCGGGCTGCGCCGGGCCACCGAGGCGTACACGGACCACATGCAGCGAGTGGCTCTCGGCCTGAACGCTCTGTTCGCCGAGGTGCTGGGCCTGCCGCGGGATTTCTTCAACAGCCGTGCGCAGCGGGCGACATGGACCCAGAACGTGAGCTGGTACCCGTCGCTGGCCTCCGTGGGCACAGTGGCCAGCGGTCAGCTGCGCAACGGCCCGCACACCGACCTCGGCGCCTTCACCATCCTCAGTCGCCAGCAGGGTGTGGGCGGTCTTCAGGCATGGAACGAGGCCGACGGCTGGTTCGCACCGCCCTACGACCCCGAGGCGCTCGTGGTGAACCTCGGCGATCTCATGGAGCTGTGGACCAACGGCCGCTGGCGTGCGCTGCGCCACCGCGTGCTGGCGCCCAGCCCGAGCGCACCCCACGAAGAACTGCTGTCGCTCGTGTTCTTCTTCGAGTCCGACCCCGACACGCTCATCGAGCCGCTGGCCCCGCCCGCCGGCGGTGACGCCGGATTCGCACCCGTTCTCTCGCGCCGCTCGGTGCTGGAGAAGCTCGGGGTCCACCCCCTCCCCATCCCTCTCCCGTAGGAAGGTTCCGTTCCCGTCATGACTCTGCGTATCACCAAGCGTTTCGACTTCTCCGCCAGCCACCAGCTCAGCGGTCTGCACGAGGGCCACCAGTGTGCGCGCCTGCACGGCCACAACTACTCGGTCGAGCTCGAACTGAGCGCCGAGCAGCACGAGTTGACGCCCGTGGGATTCGTCCGCGACTACGGCGACCTTTCCGTGTTCAAGAAGTGGCTCGACCAGACCCTGGACCACCGCCACCTCAACGACATCCTCGACCAGAACCCGACCGCGGAGAACCTGGCGACGTGGATGTTCGCGCAGTGGGAGAAGGACTTCCCCGAACTGACGTCGGTCCGCGTCTCCGAGACCCCCAAGACGTGGGCGGAGTTCCGGCCCTGACCCCTGGCCCCGTCTCCCGCACTTTCCGCATCCACCCGCAACCGGCGCATGCCCGACACGAAGAGGAGGTGGTGCCCTGTGGAACCGGAACTCGTGGTCAATGAGATCTTCGGCCCCACTTGAGGCCGTCCAAGGAGAGGGACGGTCGCTGGGCCGCAGATGCGGCTTTCTGCGACTCGGCGGCTGCAACCTGTCCTGCCGCTGGTGCGACACCCCCTACACCTGGGACTGGCAGGGCATCAGTGACAGCGGTATCAGTTACGACCCCAAGGTGGAACTGCACCGGCGCTCGGTCTCCTCGGTCGCCGAGGAGCTGACGGGACTCGGCGTCGACCTCGTCGTCATCTCCGGCGGGGAGCCGCTCAGCCAGCAGGCACGTCTGCTGCCTCTGATCGATACGTTGCTGGAGGCGGGCACGGAGGTCGAGTTCGAGACCAACGGGACCCGCGTCCCGGACAGCCGGCTGGTACGGCCGGGTGTGCGCTTCAACGTATCGCCGAAGCTGTCACACTCCGGCGATCCCGCCGAGCGACGTATCGTGCCGCAGGCGCTGAGCCGGTTCGCCGCCACGCCGGGCACCACCTTCAAGTTCGTCTGCCGTACGACCGCGGACCTGGACGAGGTGAGTGCGCTCGCCTCCGACTTCGGCATCGACTCCGTCTGGATCATGCCCGAGGGGCAGAACCCGGACGACATCGACAAGCACATGCAGGAACTCGTCTCCTCGGTCATCGACCGGGGATGGAACGTGACCACCCGGCTGCACACGCTGGTCTGGGGCCACAAGAGAGGCGTCTGAAGTGACCATGAACACCGTCGAAGCACGCACCGGAGCCGATGAGAGCGGCGCCGATCCACTGGTGGATCTCGCGCACCGTCTGCTCAAGGAGATCGGTGAGGATCCCGAGCGGGACGGGCTGCGGCAGACGCCCGAACGATTCGCGCGCTGGTGGCGCGAGTTCGTCGACTACGACCCCGGCACCATAGACACGCTCTTCGAGACCACGACCACCAGCCAGATGGTGGTGGTCTCGGACATCCGGGTGTGGTCCCTGTGCGAGCATCACCTGCTTCCGTTCAACTGCTCGATCGACATCGCCTACCGTCCGACGGGCCGGCTCCTCGGCCTGTCGAAGTTCGCCCGGGTGGCACACCGCCACGCGCACCGGCTTCAGGTGCAGGAGCGGCTGGTCGCCGACATAGCCCAGGAGGTGGCGGACATCACCGGCGCTCAGGACGTGGCGGTGCTGGCCAAGGGAGAGCACCTCTGCATGACGATGCGCGGCATCAAGGCGAGCGCCGAGATGACGTCGACCGCGTTCCTCGGGGCGTTCGGCGACGACAGCACGCTGCGCACCGAGTTGCTGGCGCTGCTGCGGTCCTGAGGCGTCGCCCGGCTACGGATACGTTGCCGAACTCCCGGACACACGGCTGAGGTGGTCCGCGGCGAATGCAGAGCTTCGCCGCGGACCACCCGCCGTCACATGTAGCCCTCCCGTATCGCGTAGGCCACGGCGTGCGCGCGGTTGCGCAGGTGCAGACGTGTCATGGCGTCGTGCAGGATGCCCTTGATGGTGCGCTCGGAGTAGCTGAGCTTCTCGGCGATCTCCTTGGTGCCCAGTCCGTGCGAGACCAGTTCCAGGACATCCAGTTCCCGCGCCGTGGGACGGCCGGACGCCACGGTGCTCAACACCGTGCCCTGCGCCTGGCGTTCGAGGTGGGCGAGGAGACGGCGCAGCAGGTCGCCGGGCATGTCTCCCTCGTCCCGGGCCGTCGCCTCGATCGCTTTCACCAGCCTCGCGGGGGTGGCCTGATGACGCCAGACGACGGAGGAGACTCTGGCCTCGATCACCAGATTCAGCCGGTCCTCGTCCAGTTCACTCACGACCAGCACCACGCGTTTCCCGTAGTCGGCAGCCAGCTTGCGCAGCTTGGCGACCGAGTCCGAGTCCAGCTGGTCGTCCAGCACGAGCGCCACGGCCCGGGCAGGACTCTCGAGCGTACGGTTCGGATCGGATATCAGCGTCATGCCGGGTCGATGCCCTATGTGGGCAACGACTCCGGCCCGGGTGAGGGGATCGCCCCCGTGCAGGATGACGGAGACGACAGACGCCGGTACGTGTGCGGCCGATACGTGTGCGGTGTGTTCTGTCGGCTGCTCCTGTAACGCGCGAACGGGTTCCTCGCTGCACAGGGTGGGGTAGCGCCGAGACATGTACGTCCTTTGCTTTCAAATGAAGCGGTGGATCCCCCGTACTGACCGAGATTAGGTGCTCACAGTGGCGTAGCCGTCACGCGACTGATCGTTACCTTCCATGTTGACGTAAAACGTTGGACAGTGGCTGAAAGTCTGTCCGACAGTGTCCGACAGCGTTGTCATCTTTCCCCCGCGTCAAACCTGCCGAACGTGATTCAGCCGACGTCGACGCGATGACCCGGGCCGCGGCGCGGACAGGGACCCGAATTCGCCCTCCCGGACGGCGAACCTGCACAGGCGGGCAGCCGGACCGCCCTTCCAGACCGTCTATAGGTACGTGCCCCGGGCTCCGCCCAGCCGACAGAATTCCGGGCAGCGCAAGGCCGTTCGCGAGAGAAACGGCCGGTTCAGCACCGAGGAGAGGCGGCCCATGACCACCAGCGCACCCGCGATCATCCTGGTAGACCCGGTGCGACAGGGACGGCCTTTCAAAGACGCTGCACGTGAGCTCGGCTTCTCCGTCGTCTCCCTCTACACCCACGACTATCTCGCCTCCCTGCACCGGCACGCGGAAGGCGACGACCTCAGCTTCTACACGGCCGACCCGGACGAGGCGCAGCGCCTCATCACCGCCACCGGCATCACCGCCAAGGCCGTGGTGCCCTGCCTGGAGGCCGGCGTCCACCTCACCGACGTACTGGCCGACCGGCTCGGCCTTCCGGGCAACGACCACACCCTCGCCTGGGCCCGGCGCAACAAGGCGGCCATGCGGGCGCACGCCGCGCAGGCAGGCGTCCGGATCCCGGAGTTCCGTCTCGTCCACTCCAGTGCGGACATCGCGGCCGCGGCGCACGAAGTGGGCTTCCCCGTCATCGTCAAACCCACACTGGGGGCCGGCTCCCAAGGCGTACGCGTCTTCTCCACCGCCGCCGACCTCGAAGCCCAAGGGCCGCCGCCCACCCACGACGTGTACCGCGAGCCCGTTCGCGAATGGCTCGTCGAACGCTATATACGGGGCCGCGAGTTCGCCGTCAACTTCTTCAGCGCGGACGGCGAGCACCGGCTCGTGGACATCTGGGAGTACCTACGGCCCGACGACGCCGACTACGACTTCCCTCTCTGGGACATCGTCCAGATCGGCACGGAACACCCCGACTTCGCACGTGTGGAGTCCTACACACGCAGCGTCCTGACCGCTTTCGGAATCCGGCGGGGTCCCAGCCACACCGAGGTCAAGTGCACCGCCGACGGCACGTACCTCATCGAGGTGGGTTCACGGCTCTCCGGCGGCCCCGCCGTCGACCTGTGGATCGCGCACGGCGGGCTGCGGCCCTTCCACGACACGATCGCCTGCTACCTCGGACAGCGCCCGGCACTGCTCGACAAGCCCGTCACCTTTCCCGTCCGTTTCGGCTCGGCCGTCGTGCACAACGAGCAGGGTCCCGGCACCCTCGTCGCGGTGCACGGGGCCGAGGAAGCCGGCCGCCTGCCCGGGGTCGACAGCGTGGAGCTGGGCTACGCGCCGGGCGAGCACGTCCCCGCCACCCACGACAACGTCAGCATCCCCTTCAGCGCGGCGGTCCACGGCCCCGACTCCGACGCGGTTCTCGCCACGCTGGCCCGCATCAGATCCCTGGTACGGGTGGAGACACGGCCCACCCCCTCACCCGTGGACGGCGCCGACGCCGCCGCGCCGGCCTCCTGACATGCCCGAACCGAGATCCCCGGACGCGTCGGCCACCACCACGCCGTCACGCCCCCGCGCCGGCCTCGTGGCCACCTACCGGGAGGTACTGGCCGCCCCGGGTGCCACGCGGCTGGCCGTGGCGAGCCTGGTGTCCAAGTGGCCGATCAGCATGTTCCCGGTCAGTACCCTGCTGCTCGTCTCGCCCGCCTATTCCTACGCCCGGGCCGGCGCCGTCGTCGCGGCCATGCTGCTCGCCAACGCGGCCAGCAGCCCGGCCCGCGGACGCCAGATCGCCCGGCGCGGGGCCCGCGTGGTGCTGCGGATCTGTCTGGCCGGATATCTGGCCGGACTCACCGGGATCGCCGTCGCCGCGGCTTCTTCCGCACCGTTCCCGGTCGTCCTGACCGCGGCCGCGCTCATGGGCGCGTTCTTCCCGCCGGCCAGCATTCTGCTGCGCTCCCACTGGACCGCCGTGGACCGCGGCCGCGGGCACTCCTCCGCCAACGCGCTGGAATCCGCCCTGATGGACCTGTCGCTGATCACCGGTCCCATCCTGGCCAGTTGGCTCAGCACCTACGTCACTCCCGTACTCCCCCTGGCTCTCATCGGCGTGCTGATGACACTCGCGGTGGCGTTGCTGTCGGGCCTGCCGGACCAGCGACCTCCGTCCTCGCCACCTCCCGGACGGAGCCGCCGTAGCCGCCGTAGCCGCCGTCTCCTGCGTACACCGCTGGTCGGTCTCTTCGGCGCGCAGTTCCTCTTCTGCGCCGCCCTGGCGGCCACGGAGGTCTCGCTGCCCGTCTACGCGCAGCAGCAGAACGCGGCCGCGTACAGCGGCTGGCTTCTGGCGGGGCTCTCCGTGGGCAGCATCGTCGGCGCGCTGGTCCTCGGCAGACTGCCCGGGTCCGGCGCGACCCGGCTGCCGGTCCTGCTCGTCCTGCTGGCCGCCGGCATGTGTGCGATCGGTGGGGCCATGTTTCTGGGCCCGGTGGCGGTGGCCGCGGCCAGCGTGCCGGCCGGCCTCGCCATCGGTTCGGTCTTCGCCCGCTTCTTCACCGTCCTCGGAGCGGCGACACCGCCGGGCGTCGACCACGAGGTCCAGGGCTGGGCCAACAGCATGACCACGGTCGGATTCGCCGCGGGCTCCTTCGGCGGCGCCGCGCTGGCCGACGCGCTCGGCACACCGGCCCTCCTGCTCTGCTCCCCCCTTGCCGCCGTCGTGGCCGCGTGCCTGGCGGCATGGTCCGCATCCGCCAAGGCGTGAGCCCGAGGCAACTGCCCGGGCCTGTGCGCGCCTTGACCCACGGACCCCTCCCAGCAACTGACAAGGAGTACGCCATGGCACGCCCGACCGACCCCCTGTCGGCGGGAGCGGAGACCCGGAAAAGCGACGCCGACGACACCGCTCGCGCGCCCGATCCCGCCCCCGCCCCCGAGACGCTGCAAGTGGTACCCGCTCGTCACTACTCCCGCTGGGTCGCCTCCCTCGCCGTCCTGGTGCTCGCCGCACAGTTCGCCCACGGCCTGCTCACGAACCCGGTCTGGGAATGGCGGGTCTTCACCTCGTACCTGTTGTCCGAAGCGATCGTCAACGCGGTCGGCGTGACCCTGCAACTCACCTTATACGCCACGTTGCTGGGTTTCTCGCTCGGTACGGTGCTCGCGTTCATGCGGCTCTCGCACAGCCCCGTCCTGCGGACGGTCGCCTGGACCTACATCTGGGTCTTCCGCTCGATCCCGATGATCGTCCAGCTCGTCTTCTGGTTCAACCTGGGTGCTCTCTACCGGGAGTTGGGGGTCGGCATCCCCTTCGGCCCGGTGTTCGCCTCGGTGGACAGCAACACGCTCATCGGAACGATGGGAGCCGCCATCATCGGACTCTCCCTGCACCAGGCCGCCTACTGCGCGGAGATCGTGCGGGGCGGCGTCCTCGCCGTGGACCGCGGACAGTGGGAGGCCGCTGCCGCCCTGGGGATACCCCGGCTGCGGCAGATACGCCGGATCATCCTGCCGCAGGCCATGCGCTCCCTGCTCCCCACCGCTGTCAGCGAGATCGTCAGCCTCCTCAAGGGCACCTCGGTGGTCTATGTCATGGCCATCGGCGAGCTGTTCTACCAGGTGCAGGTGATCTACAGCCGCAACAGCCGGGTGATCCCGCTCCTGCTCGTCGCCACCGCCTGGTACGTGGCCCTGACGTCCGTCCTGTCGGTGGCCCAGTACTACGCGGAACGACGCCTGGCCCGCGGCCTCGACCGCACCCCGCCACCCACGCCCCTGCAACGCGCCCGGCGCGTGCTGCGCGACCTCTCCTCCCGGCAGAACCGCGAGAGCGCCCTGCCGGCCGGGAGTGCCCGATGAGTGACGTGACCGTGGACGTACGCGGCATCCACAAGAGCTTCGGCCCGCTCCAGGTCCTGCGCGGTGTGGACCTCCAGGTACGCACCGGGGAGGTGGCCGCCTTACTCGGCCCGTCCGGATCGGGCAAATCGACCCTGCTACGGGTGGTGAACCAGCTCGAGCGGGCCGATCGTGGCTGGATCACCATCGACGGCGAACTGATCGGCTACCGCAGGTCCGGTACGCGACTCCACGAGCTCAAGGAGAAGGAAGTCCTGCGCCAGCGCACGCAGGTGGGCTTCGTCTTCCAGAACTTCAACCTCTTCCCGCATCTGACGGTCCTGGAGAACCTCGTCGAGGCGCCCCTCGCCGCCAGACGGGCACCTCGCGGAGAACTGCTGGCGCAGGCGCACACCCTGCTGGCGCGGGTCGGCCTCTCGGACAAGGCCGACGCGTATCCACGCCAGTTGTCCGGCGGGCAGCAGCAACGGGTGGCGATCGCACGGGCGCTCGCCCTGAAACCGAAGGTCCTGCTCTTCGACGAGCCCACCTCGGCGCTCGATCCCGAACTGGTCGACGAAGTACTGGACGTCATCAGGGACTTGGCCCGCGCCGGCACCACGATGATCGTGGTCACGCATGAGATGGAGTTCGCCCGCGAGGTCGCCGACACGGTCGTCTTCATGGACGACGGCGTGATCGTCGAACAGGGGCCGCCCTCCGAGGTCCTGGACCACCCGAAACACCCGCGAGCCCGCGCCTTCCTCTCCAAAGTCCTGTGATCCCCCGCCCTGCACTTCCCACCCCTGTACTCCCCACCCCCGTACCACTCACTCACACCCCCAAGGAATACGTGTGTCCCGTCACCGCCCCGTACGCTCACTGGCCGTATCTCTGTCGCTCTGCGTCGCGGCACTCACCCTGTCCGCCTGCGCCAACCCGCCGGACGCCGGCTCCCCCGCCGGTACGGCGTCCGACGGCGCGGGCGGCATCAGCAAGGAAGCCGGCCAGAACCGCGTACGTGCGAAGCGGGTCGCCGAGATCGCCGCGCAGGTCCCGCAGGCCGTCCGGGACCGAGGAACGCTGGAGGTCGTGACGTTCGCCGGTCTGGCACCGCCGTTGAGCTTCTACGCGACCGACAACAAGACCGTCATCGGCATGGAGCCCGATCTCGCCCGCCTCGTCGCCGACGTCCTGGGCCTCGAGCCCCGACTGCACACCGTCTCCTGGGAGAACATGTTCGTCGGCCTGGACAGCGGCAAGTACGACGTGGCCATCGCCAACATCACCGACACCGAAGAGCGCAAACGCAAGTACGACTTCGCCTCCTACCGCCAGGACAAGGTGGCCTTCGAGGCGTTGCAGGGCAGCAGTCTGACGGTCAGGGGCCCCAAGGACGTGGCGGGTCTCACCGTCGCCGTGCACCCCGGAACCAACCAGGAAAAGCTGATCACGCAGTGGAGCGAGGAGAACGAACGGGCGGGCAGGAAGCCGGTCGCCGTCAAGTACTACCAGACCCAGAGCGACGTCTATCTGGCCCTGCGCTCGCGCCGCATCGACCTCTACCTCGGCTCCAACCCGTCGGTCGCCTACCACGTCGCCGACGCCGGACAGACCGACATCGTCGGTACCTACTCCGGGGCGGGCCCCGACCGCGAAGGCTGGATCGCCGCCACCATGAAGAAGGACAACGGGCTCGCCGCCCCTCTGGCCCGGGCGGTCAACGAACTGATCGGCAACGGCACTTACGGCAAAGCCGTCAAACGCTGGCACCTGACGGGAGAAGCCGTGACCGAATCCCGGGTCAATCCCCCCGGTCTTCCTTGATGGGTGCCGGGCTGTCAGGGGTTTTCCACCGTATCGAAGGTGGGGGTAGCCCCATGTCGCGGAGCGGGGAGCGTCCATAAAGTACTGATCCGCAGCACAGCGTGTTCGTACTCTCCCGCGTGTCGACGCCTTCCGTGTGCGGGGTCGAACCCATGGAGCCCCGAGATCAGGAGATGTCATGCGTCCGAGGCGAGAGCGGCCCGAGTCCGACGAACTGCTGCGCTTACAGGACGTCCACAAGGTGTACGGGCGCTCACGCAATCAAGTGGCAGCACTCGCCGGAGTGTCGCTCGGCTTCCGACGCCGCACCTTCACCGCTGTCATGGGCCCCTCCGGCTCGGGCAAGAGCACCTTCCTGCACTGCGCCGCCCTCCTGGACCGTCCGACGTCCGGCAGCGTGTTCCTGGACGGCCAGGATCTGACGGCGATGAACGAACGGTCGCTGACCAAGCTGCGCAGGAACCGGATCGGGTTCGTCTTCCAGAGCTTCAATCTGCTGCCCGCGCTGACCGTGGTGGACAACGTGACGCTGCCGCTGCGACTGGCGGGCAGACGGCCCGACCGCAGACTGGTGGCGGACGTCATCGAGCGCACCGGGCTGACGGACCGCCGAAAGCACCGGCCGGGCGAGCTCTCCGGCGGTCAGCAGCAGCGCGTAGCGATCGCCCGCGCCCTGGTCACCAGGCCGGACCTGCTGTTCGGGGACGAGCCGACCGGCGCCCTGGACACCGAGACCGCGCTGGAGATCCTGGGGCTGCTGCGCGAGGCCGTGGATTCCGGTGAGCAGACCGCGGTGATGGTGACGCACGACCCGGTGGCCGCCTCCCATGCCGACCGTGTGGTGTTCCTCGTCGACGGCCGGGTGAGCGCCGAACTCGAACGGCCCACCGTCGAGCAGGTGGCGAGCCGGATGACCCAGCTCGGCGCGTGGGCCCGGGCGCAGCGGCCCGTAGGCGCGGAGCGGGGGATCTAGTGCTGCGTCTCGCGCTCAAGACTTTGCGGTTCCGCAAGGGCGGCTTCCTCGCGTCGCTGATCGCGCTCTTCGTCGGCGCCGTCGTCGTGCAGGGCTGCGGCAGCCTGCTGGAGACCGGTATCCGGGCCGACGTCAAGGCCGAGCGGCTGGCCGGGGCGCCCGTCGTGGTGACCGGCAGCCAGGACTATCCCGGCACCGCGGTCGGCACCGCGACCGATGGGATGACCGAGCGGGTGCTGCTGGACGAGGACCTGGTGGACGCGGTGGCCGCGGTACCCGGTGTGGCCGAGGCGGTGCCGGACGTGTCCATGCCGGTCACCGCACTGGCCGGCCGGCCGGCCGAGGCCTCCGGGCACAGCTGGTCCAGTGCGTCGCTCTCGCCGTACGAACTGGTGGCGGGTGCCGAACCGGCCGCGTCCGGCGACGTCGTGGTCGACAGTGCCACCGCGAGGAAGACCGGTGTGCGGCCGGGCGCGCGACTGAAGGCGTCGGTGCGCGGTGTCCCGCACGTCTTCCGTGTCAGCGGGATCGCCGAGAGCCGGCGGTCCGCTCGGGCCGTTCTGCTCTTCTCCGACGAGGAGGCGTTCCGCCTGTACGACCGGCCCGGGAAGATCGACGACATCGGAGTGCTCGTCGCTCCGGGCACCGATCCGGTCCGGCTCGCCGACGCGGTCGGCGACGCTGTCGCGGGCCGCGGCGCGCGGGTGCTGCACGGCGACGACCGGGGGGTCGCCGAGTTCCCTGCCACGATCGCCGGCAGACAGAACCTGATTCCGGTCGCGGGCGCGTTCGGCGGTCTGGCCACCATGGTCGCGATCTTCGTGGTGGGCAGCACCGTGGGCATGCTGGTGCAACAACGCCGCCGGGAGATGGCGTTGCTCCGCACGACCGGGGTCACGCCGGGGCAGTTGCGCCGCATGGTGATGGCGGAGACGGCGGTGGCCGCGGTGCTCGCGGCCGGTCTGTCCCTCGTACCCGGACTCGCGTTCGGTCACTTCCTGTACGACGTCCTGGTCGACCAGGACCTGGTCCCCGGGGAGATGGTCTTCCGTCAGGGGTTCGTCCCCCGGCTCGCGGGCTTCGGCGCCACGCTGTTCGCGGCGCTGGCCGCGGCGTTCATCGCGTCCCGCCGGGTGTCGAAGGTCCGGCCGACCGAGGCGATGGCGGAGGCCTCGCTGCAGACCCGCTGGGTCAGCCCCGTCCGCCTGATCCTGGCGTTCCTGTTCCTCGGCGGCGCGACCGCGCTCGCGATCGTGACGGGGACGGTGATGACGGGGCCCGTCGCGGCGAGCACGTCCGCGCCGGCCGCGATGCTGTGGGCGGTGGGGATCGCCCTGGTGGCCCCGGCCCTGTGCCGCTGGCTCGCGGCCCTGCTGCGGTGGCCGGTCGGCTGGTTCACCGGCCTCTCCGGGCAGTTGGCGATGCTGAACGCGTCCGTGCGCCGGGTCCGGCTGGCCGCGGCGGTCATCCCGATCATGCTGGCGACCGGCCTCGCGACGGCTCTGATCTACCTGCAGACCAGTCAAGACGACGCCGCCAGCCGGATGTTCGCCGAAGGACTGAAGGCGGACGCGATCGTCAGTACCCGGGGTGCCGCTCTCCCGCCGTCGCTCGTGGACACGCTCGCCCGGCTGCCCCAGGTCGCCGGGGCGTCCGCTTCGGTGTCCGGTGACGCCCGCCTGGAGACCCTCCTCGACTCGGGCGGGGGCGACGGCGGCTCGAAGACGGGGCCGCGCGTCAGACCGGCCCGGATCGACCTTCAGGGGGTCACCGCCGCCGGGGCGCGGCAGACCATCGCGCGCACGGCGGTGCAGGGCGACTACGGGAAGCTGACCGGCGACAGCATCGTGCTGCCCACGGACGTACTGCGCGACAGCGGCAGAAAGGTCGGCGACCGGGTGCGACTGCGCTGGGGCAACGGCGACGTGAGCTCGATGACGGTGGTCGGATCGTTCACCCCGCCGCGCGGGTTCGGTTACGCGATGGTGCCCGCGGCCGAGCTGCTGCCCCGCACCACGAGCGGCACACTGTCGCAGATCCTGGTGAAGGCGAAGCCGGGGGTGTCGGCCCGGGAGCTGACGGCGGCGCTGCGCGAGCGGGCCGACGGCGTACCCGGAGCCGTGGTCGCGAACCGCTCGGAGGCGAAGGCGGCACACGCGCAGGGCGATGAGACCGGCCGGGTGGCGAGCTTCCTGCTGGCCGCCGTGGTGGTCGGCTACGCGGTGATCGCACTGGTCAACTCGCTGATCGTGGCGACCGCCGAGCGGCGGGGCGAGTTCGCGCTGCAACGGCTGATCGGCTCCACCCGCCGACAAGTACTGTGGATGATGTCCGTCGAGGCCCTGGTGACCGCGGTGATCGGGATCGTGCTCGGCACCGGCGTCGCCGCCGGCTCACTGCTCCCGTTCGGGCTGGCTCTGGACGGTACGTTGCTGCCCAGCGGGCCCGGGTGGATCTACGTGACGATCGTCGCCGCCGCGGTGGCGCTGACGTTCGTGACCATCCTGCTCCCGACGATCCTCGCGCTACGAGCGAAACCCGTGGAAGCCGCCGTCGCTCCATGACCACTCCCCCCGTCTCCGGCCACGAAAGGACCTCATGTCAGGCGTTGTCGTCGTCGGAGCGGGAATCGTCGGCTCCTCGGTGGCCTATCACTTGGCCCGTCGGGGCGGACCCGTCACCCTGCTCGAACAGGGACTCGCTCCGGCCTGCGGTGCCACAGGAGCCGCCTTCGCCTGGATCAGCAGCTCGGGAGGGCACTGGCCCGGTGGAGCGCAGGACCTGCGCGAGTACGTCCTGACGGACCACCGGCGTCTGGAGGCCGAACTGCCGCATGTCACCGTCCGCCGGACCGGGTCACTGAACTGGTCCGACTCACCGGTTCAGGACGCGCGGCCGGGGCCTGGCCGGTTCCGTGTCGGACGCGGTGACATCGCGGCCCTGGAACCCAACCTCCGTAACCCGCCCGGCCAGGCCCTCCACATCCCGAGCGACGCAGGTGTCGACCCGACAGCACTCACCCGCGCACTCGTTGCGGCCGCCCGCGCTCACGGAGCGACCGTGCTGTACAACACCGCCGTCACCTCTCTCCAGGTGACCCGCGGACGCGTCACGGGTGTGCTGTCCTCGGCCGGCCTGCACACCGCCACCACCGTCGTGCTCACGGCCGGGACCGACATCCCCGAGCTCTGCGCACCGCTGTCGGCGGACCTGCCCATTGCCGCTTCCCCGGCCACCCTCGTACGGATCGCAGCACCGCCCGGCCTGGTCAGGACCATCGTGGCCCTCCCGGATTTCGAGGTCCGCGAGGTTCGGGACGGCGACCTCCTGATGGTCGTGCCGCATGTAGAGGGCCCAGCGGCATCGTTCGAGCAGGCCGCTCAGAGCGCGCTCCAGCACGTGCGGACGAACTTCCGAGGGGGCGACAGTTGCCGCTTGCGGGGCTACAGCGTCGGCAGACGCCCCATGCCCGCGAACGGCCCCCTCATCGGCCACGTGACCCACGACCGGTCCGTCTATGTCGCGGCCATGCACTCCGCGATCGCCCTGGCGCCCACCGTCGGACGACTGGTCGCGGACGAACTCGTGACCGGCAGGCCGGCCTCCGAGCTCCAACGCTGCCGACCGCCCCTGCGCTGACACCATTGCGCGGACAGGGCGTTCAGTCCTTCTGCTCGCCCAACTTCCCGACGTAGTCCTGGGCCTTGTCCACGGCCGCGTCGATCTTGTCGCTGTGCTTGCCGTCGGTCTTGTCGTCGATGAAGTTGCCCACTTTCTCCAACCCGCCGGAGATCTTGTCCCCGTGCTCCTCGGCGAGATCCTCCGCCTTGTCCTTCAGATTCTTCAGTGCGTCGAACATGCACCGGCCTTCTTTCACAGTTGAACTGGTCCGGCTTCGGGGCAGCGGAACCCGTGCCCCGGTGCCGCGGTCCCGGGGCGGAGTCCGCGGCACCGGGGCAGGGCGGCTCTACTTGGCAGTGGCGTCCAGCGCCGCCAGCGCCTGGGCCCAGCGCACGTACTTGAGCTGGGCGAGGTCGGCGACGGTCTTGACCCCGAACGCCTCGTCGAGGAGCTCCCCGTCCCGGTCCGAGACCCCCTTCAGTGCCGCTACCGGGGCGGTCAGAATCTCCGGCAGGCTCTTCTCCACCCACGCCTTGTCCAGCACCTTGTCGAGATCGATCGTCGCCATGCATTCCTCCTGAGCCGAGATTCTTCTACAAGCGTGTAGAAGAATATGGTCGAGGCCGGCGCCCACGGGCGGCTTCGACCCCCCGGGCGGCAGAAGGGCCAAAAGCCACCGGCGAGCGTCGAGATCTCGCTCTTGACGTGGGCTCCCTGTCTCAGCCGTGTCACACGTCCCGCCGGTGGAACACCGCCCCCGCGAGCAGGAGCAGCACCACGGTGCAGCCGGCGACAAGTCCGAGCGACGGCCAGGCGCCGAGGCTTCCGACGGCCTCCGCGCTCGCGTCCGACGACTGGGTCAGCTTCTCCAGGGCGGCGGTCGGCGACACCCCGGCGACCCACCGCCGGGCGTCCCCCAACAACGGGCCGAAGAGCGAAGGCAGCAACAGCACTCCGATCACCGTGGCGACGGAACCCGCCGAGTGCCTCACCAACGTGCCGATGGCGAGACCGAGCAACGCCGCCACCGAGAACGACGCGGCGATCCCGAAGAGGGCCGGCCAGGGCTCCCCGGGGGCGTACTTGCCGTCGGGCAGCAGCGCGCCGCCGACACCGTAGGCGAGGGTGCAGGACAGCAGGGCGAGACCGTACGTGACGAGCGCGAGGACCGTCGCCTTGGCGGCCAGGACCGTGGTGCGGCGAGGGCCGGCTGCCAGCGTGGCGCGAAGAGTGCCACTGCTGTACTCGCCGGTGACGACGAGTGCGCCGGCCACGGCAGCGAGCATCTGCGCGACGACGGTGAGGGTGAGGCTGCCGCCGAGCACGGTGTCGTCGGCCTGGAGGCTGCCGCTCGCCGCCACGAACACGGCGCCCAGGACGGGCACCAGGCCCGAGGCGAGCGTCGTCCACACCGTGGAGCGCACGCTGCGGAACTTGATCCACTCGGAGGTGGTCTGCTCGGGCAGGGCGGCGCGCGGGGTGCGGGCCGGCGGCTCGGTGCACAGGCTGTCCGTCGTGCTCATCGCGGGACCTCCGTGGTCGCGTGCGCGGTGTACTCCTGGGCGTCCTGGGAGAGGGCCGTGTAGACCTCCTCCAACGAGGAGTGGGCGGGGGCGAGTTCGTGCAGGGCGAGGCCGTGATCACGGGCCAGATCCCCGATGGCGGCGGTGTCGGGCCCGTCCACGCGCCAGCCGCCGCGCGGGTCGAGGCTCACGTCGGCTCCCTTGGCCTCCAGCAGGGCGCGTAGCTTCTCGGCCTCCGGGGCGCGGACGCGGGTGTGGACGCGGGAGTGGGAGGCGATGAAGTCGCGGACCGTGGTGTCGGCGAGGAGCCGGCCCTTGCCGATCACGATGAGATGGTCGGCGGTCAGTTCCATCTCGCTCATCAGGTGGCTGGAGAGAAAGACCGTACGGCCTTGCGCGGCAAGGGATTTCATCAGGTCGCGGATCCAGCGGACGCCTTCGGTGTCGAGTCCGTTGACCGGCTCGTCGAGGAGGAGGACTTCCGGGTCGCCGAGCAGCGCGGCGGCGATGCCCAGGCGTTGGCCCATGCCGAGCGAGAACCCTTTGGCGCGTTTACGGGCGGTCGCGGGCGGCAGCCCGACCAGGTCCAGGACGTCCCCGACACGGCGGCGCGGAAGCCCGTTGCTCGCCGCGAGAGCGGCCAGGTGCTGGTAGGCGCTCCGGCCGCCGTGCACTCCCCCGGCGTCCAGCAGGGAGCCGACGGTGCACAGAGGTGCGCGCAGTTCGGCGTACGGGCGGCCGGCCACCGTCACGCGGCCCCCGGTCGGGCGGTCCAGGCCGAGGACGAGCCGCATGGTGGTGGACTTGCCCGCGCCGTTGGGGCCGAGGAAGCCCGTCACGCGGCCGGGCCGCACGGTGAAGGACAGGCCGTCCACGGCGGTCCTGTCGCCGTATCGCTTGGTCAGTTCGGTTGCTTCGATCATGTCTTCGACGCTACGAACCGCGGACACCTCGGACATCCGCCGCGCGGAGTCGGCCGATACTCCCGCGGGAGTACCCCCTACCGTTCGCCGGGCCGCACGAGTCCCGTCTCGTACGCGAGGACCACCAGCTGGGCCCGGTCCCGGGCGCCCAGCTTGATCATGGCGCGGCTGACGTGCGTCTTCGCGGTCAGCGGGCTCATGATCAGCTCCTTGCCGATCTCCTCGTTGGTCAGACCCGCCGCGACCAGGGCCATGACCTCGCGCTCCCGCTCCGTCAGCGGCGCCAGCCGCTCGGCCCCGGCCGCCTCGGGGGCCTTGAGGCGGGCGAACTCCTCCACCACCGCCCGGGTCACCGCCGGCGCCAGCAGGTTCTGACCGGCCGCGACCGTACGGATCGCCGCGCGCAGCTCGTCCGGTTCCAGGTCCTTGACGAGGAAGCCCGCCGCCCCGTGCCGCAGCGCCTCGAAGACGTACGCGTCGACGCGGTACGTGGTGAGCATGACGACGCGGACGTGGTCGAGGGTGCGGTCGGCGGCGATCCGGCGGGTGGCCTCGATGCCGTCGACGCCGGGCATGCGGATGTCCATGAGGACCACGTCGGGGCGTGTGCTGCGGACCGCTTCGACGGCCCGCAGACCGTCCGCCGCCTCTGCGACCACGACCAGGTCGTCGGTGAGGTCGAGCAGGGCGCGAAAGCCCGCACGTACGACGGTCTGGTCGTCGGCGAGCACCACCCGCACGGTCATGGACGGTCCTCCTCTGCGGATGTCGGGTCGGCCGGCAGCCGGGCCCGCACCCGGAAACCGCCGCCGGGCAGGGGCCCGTACTCGATACTGCCGCCGACCGCGGACGCCCGCTCGCGCATGCCGACGAGTCCGAAACCGCCGCCCGTTGCCTGGCCGTCATGACTCCGGCCGTTGCCGTCGTCCACGATCTCGACGATCAGCCATCGCTCCCGCCTGCCGACCGAGACGGCCGTATGCCGCGCGTTCGCGTGTCTCACCACATTGGTGAGCGCCTCCTGCACGATCCGGTACGCGGCGAGATCGACCATGCGCGGGACGGCCGTCGGATCCGGCACGTCCTGATGCAGGGTGATCTCGGTCCCGCCGCCCGCGAACGTGTTCACCAGGTCCGCGATGCGGTCGACTCCGGGCGCCGGGGCGGTGTTCTCGCCGTCCGGTTCGCGCAGCACGGAAACCGTGGCGCGCAGTTCCCGTACGGCCTCCTTGCCCGCGTCGCGCACGGTGCGCATCGCCGTCCGCGCCATCTCGGGTCTGCGGTCGAAGGCGTCCAGTGCGACACCGGCCTGCACCGTCATGGCCGCCACCGTGTGCGCCACCACGTCGTGCAACTCGCGGGCGATGCGCGTCCGCTCCTCCTGTACGCGGCGTGCCGCCTCGCGCTCGCGGTCGGTCTCGGCGCGGACGGCTCGTGCCGCGTACTCGGCCAGCAACTCCCGCCGCATGCGCACCACTTCGCCCAGCAGCAGGGGAACGAGGGGCCACACCATCTCCAGGACCGGCAGCCCCTGCGGATTGACCACGTCCTTGCCCACGGCCAGGGCGACGACCCCGGACACACTCGCGGCGATCAACGCCGCCCAGGCGCTGCGGCGCCGGCTGCCCCGGACCGCGACGGTGTACAGCGCGACGATCACCGGCAGGTTCAGCAGCTCACCGATGTGCTGGTACAGCGCCCAGGCCGCGCACGCGGCCCCGGTCGCCGCGGCCACGGCGGCCGGCCACCGTCGGCGCCCCAGCAGCGCGCACAGGGACAGGGCGAACAGCGTCCAGGAGAACCAGTCGGCCTGCCGGTACCCGGGCTCGTTCACCGCCAGGTCGGCCCCCGTGAACACCCCCACGACGGCCACGACCCCCACGTCCACCCACTGCGGCGGCAGCTTCCGCACACGGGCCGGTAAGCGGTCGAAGGTCGTCACGACTTCACCGTAGGCGCCCCGTATCGGCTTCGCATACGGCCGTGGGAGTAGTCCGGGCAGCTAGCGAGGCGCCGGCGGAACAGTGGCGCGCGCCAGGCTGTCCTCCAGTTCGTCGAGCGCCCTGCGCGCCGTAGCGATCCGGATCCGCACGTCCTCCTCCGGCACACGCACGGCCTCGACCGGCACGGGCAGGGCGTCCTGCTCCTCGCGCTCCTCCATGGCGCGTGCCTCGTCGAGCGAGGTGATGACGACGCCGATGAGGACGTTGACGAGGACGAAGGAGGCGATGAGCACGTAGGAGGCGTAGAAGACGATGCTCCAGCGGGAGATCTCCAGGCCCGCGCGGACCGCGTCGCCGAGTCCGTCGAGGGTCATGAGCAGGAAGAGGGTGAGCACGGCGCGGCCGATCGAGCCGAAGTGCTCGGGGTCGGCGGTGCCGAAGAAGACCCAGCCCACCATCGCGTACACGTACAGCAGCAGTCCGCCCACGAGGAGGAAGCTGACGGTACCGGGCAGACTGCGGCCCACCGCGACCAGCACGATGCGCAGTTGGGGCAGGAAGCGGGCGGCGCGCAGCACCCGGGCCAGGCGCAGCAGCCGCAGCACGGTGACGTTCTCGCGCACGACGGGCAGGAACGCGCAGGCGACCACGGCGAGGTCGAAGAGGTTCCACGGGTCGCGCCAGAAGTCGCGCGAGCGATCGGCGTGCGCACCCGCGCGCAACAGGATCTCCGTGGTGAAGAAGGCGAGGAAGGCGTGCTCCAGCAGCTTCAGTTCGTCGTCGAAGCGGTCGATGACCCCGCTGTACGTCTCGATACCGAGCACGGCCGCGTTGGCGAGGATCAGGGCGAAGACGGTGACGGAGAACCAGCGCGCCTCGACGACGGCACGGCAACGGACGGCCAGGGCGGTGCGGCGGGTGCTCTCGGGTAACCGGATCAGGTTGCTGCTCACGGGAATTGGATCTTACGGGCTCCGTACGCCGGCCCGGTACGCGCCGGGTGTGGTGCCTGTGGCCTGGGCGAAGGTGTGGACGAAGGCGCTGGTGGTCGCCCAGCCGCAGGCGTGCGCGGTGTCGGTGACGGCGGCGCCTTCGGCCAGCATGACCAGCGCGGTGAAGAGGCGGGCGCGGGTGCGCCACTGGGGGTAGGTCATCCCGAATTCGTCGCGGTACAGCCGCGAGAGGGTGCGTTCGCTGGTGTGGACCCGGACGGCGAGCTGGGCGAGGGTGCGGGGCCGGCGCAGGTCGTCCTCGACGAGGCGGCAGGCGTCGGCGAGCCGTCGGTCGTGGGCCGCGGGCAGAGCGACCGGTTCGGCCGTGACGCGCCGCAGCCGGTCGCGCAGTACCGCTTCGATGTGCCGGGTCTCGGGCGGTGCGAGGGAGGTGCTGGTCAGGGCGATGAGGAGTTCGCGAACCAGAGGGTCCACCGCGATGACCGTCGGACGCTCGGTGTCGAGCAGGGGCGCCTTGCCCCGGGCGGGAAAGCCGACGGTGTGGAAGCGGCTCTGTCCGTAGAAGCGGTGTTCGTGCCAGGTGTCCGCCGGGATCCACAGGGCCCGGTCGTTCGAGGCGATCCAGGAGCCGTGTTCCGTGGTGATCGCGAGCACGCCGGAGCTGACGTAGATGAGCTGGTGGTCGTCGTGGCGGTGCCGGTCGATGGTGTCGCCGCCGTCGCGGAACTGGGTGCTGGTCGGCGCGACGGGCGTATGGCGGATCTGCGACATGACCAGGCAGAATACGGGAAGCGCGCACAGGTGTTCCTGGCCATCGTGGAGGAGTGACATCGATCCGGGGAACGAGCGCTCCGCACCTGTCCTGTGACCCGCCGGGGCACTGGCGCCGGATGCGGATCTGGGCCACTGCCCATGCCGTCGACGACTTCTACCAGGGCCTCGTGCCCGCCGCCGTCCCGTACTTCGTGCTGCAACGCGACTTCAGCTACGTACAGGCGTCCGGCCTCGCGCTCGCCGCGACGCTGGGCAGTGCGCTGCCGCAGGTGCCGATCGGGCTGCTGGCCGACCGGTACCGGATGCGGTGGATGTCGCCGCTGGGCATCAGCCTGGCCGGGACCGGTGCGGGCCTGTCCGGGCTCGTGCCCTCCTACCCGCTGGTGTTCGCGCTCCTGCTGCTGGCGGGCGTCGGCATCGCGATGTTCCATCCGCCGGCCGGGCGCGACGCGCGCCGCGCGGCCGGGGGCAGCGCGACCGCGATGAGCTACTTCGCCGCCGGGGGCAGCGTCGGCTTCTTCGTCGCCCCGGCGCTCGTCACCCCGGCCCTGGACACCCTCGGGATGGGCGCGACCGCGCTGTTCGTCCCGCCGGCCGTGCTCATGGGCTTCGTCCTGCTGCGCCACCACCACCGCACCGCCGACGCGACGGCCACGAAGGTGCGTCGCCGGGGCAGGGACCGGCCCGGCCTGTTCGCGGCGCTGACCGCCGTCGAGATCGTGCGGTCCACCATCTCGACCGGCCTCAACACGTTCATCTCCCTGTACTGGATCCGCCACTTGGAGGCGAGCAGTGGCCTCGGCGGTGTCGCTCTGACCCTCGAACTCGGCGGCGGCGTGCTCGGCACGCTGCTCGGCGGGCGGCTCGCGGACCGCCTCGGCATGGTCCGCACGGTGCAGATCGGCAACGCGGCCATGCTGCCCGCCCTGTGGCTGATGCTGATCTGCGACGACAGGTACTACGCGCTGCCGCTGGCGTTGCTGGTCGGACTGATCTCGAACATCCCGTTCGCCGTACTCATCAAGCTCGGCCAGGACTATCTGCCCAGCCGGCCCGGGACCGCGGCCGGGGTCACCCTCGGTCTCGCCCTCAGCGCCGGAGGACTGTTCATGCCGCTGCTGGGCATCGTCGCCACCCACTACGGACCCCGGGGCGCGCTCATGGTCCTCGCCACCGTGCCGATCCTCGCGATCCTGCTCTCCACCGCTCTGCGCGAACCGGCCCTCCACGAAGAGGAGCCAGAAGAGGAGCCAGAGCCCGTCAAGGACGCCCCACCCGCGACCGCCTGACCGCGTGACTGCGTTCCTACTGAAGGCGTGCATGCTCGGTGGGGCAGCCATCCATGTCGGATTTCTGCCGGACAACTCCCCCTGGTGCATGGTTCGCTGAGCGCATGAGCACCACACAGACGGACAGGGTCCGGCTCTTTCGTTCTCTCCACACCACCGCCCGCCCCCTGGCGCTCGCCAACGCCTGGGACGTCGCGAGCGCCCGCGTCATCGAGTCCGCGGGCGCGCCCGCGATCGCCACCACCAGCGCAGGCCACTCGTGGTCGGTGGGCGCCCCGGACGGCGACGTTCTCTCCCGCGAGCAGGCGCTGGACCTGGTCGGACGGATCGTCGACGCGGTCGCGGTACCGGTCACCGCCGACATAGAGGGCGGCTACGGCCAGGACCCGGCAGCCGTCGCCGAGACCGTCACCGCAGTCATCGGGGCCGGCGCGGCGGGGGTGAACATCGAGGACGGCACTCGGCCGCCGGCCGATGTCGCGGCCCGGTTGGCGGCCGCCCGGGGTGCGGCGGAGCGAGCGGGCGTGGACCTGTTCCTCAACGCCCGCATCGACACGTACCTGTTCGGCCTGGGCGAGCCCGCCACCCGCCTCAAGGACACCCTGGAGCGGGCCCGCACCTACGTGGAGGCCGGCGCCGACGGCATCTTCGTCCCCGGCGTCACCGACCCCGCCGTCATCACGGCGCTGGCGGCGGAGCTGTCCGTCCCCCTGAACCTCATGGCCGGCCCCGGCGCACCGACAGTGAGCGAACTGGGCGCCCTCGGCGCGGCCCGCGTCAGCCTCGGCCCAGGAGTGGCCCAGGCCGCCTACGCCGCGGCCCGCCGCGCCGCCGAAGCCCTCTACGGCACCGGCAGCTACGACGAGCTCGCCGAAGGCATCCCCTTCCCGGACGTCAACGGCCTGTTCGGCCCACGGTGAGGTGCTGTTCTTCGTCGGCGTGACCCCCGGGTTCAGGGAGTCGCAACTCTGCGGCGGATCAGATCAACCCCTGCGCGAGCATCGCTTCGGCCACCCGCTCGAACCCGGCGATGTTGGCACCGCTCACGTAGTCCCCGGGATTTCCGTACCGCTCCGCGGTCTCCCAGCAGACATCGTGGATGTTCCGCATCACCGCGGCGAGTTCGTTGTCCACCCGCTCCCGCGGCCAGGTCTCCCGGCCGCTGTTCTGGCGCATCTCCAGCGCGCTGACCGCGACACCGCCCGCGTTGGCCGCCTTGCCGGGCCCGTACGCGACCCCGGCGTCCTGAAGGATCCGGACCGCCTCCGGGGTGACGGGCATGTTCGCCCCCTCCGACACGGCGCGTACTCCACCCCGTACGAGGGCCGTGGCGTCGGCGGCGTCCAGCTCGTTCTGCGTCGCCGACGGCAGCGCGACGTCGGCGGGCACCTCCCACACCGACCCGCCCGGCACATAGACCGCCGAGCGGCCGCGGCGCTCCGCGTAGTCGCTCACCCGGCCGCGCTCCACCTCCTTGATCTGCTTGAGCAGTTCGAGGTCGATGCCCTTCTCGTCGACGACGTAGCCGCCGGAGTCCGACACGGTCAGGGGCAGCGCGCCCAGTTCGTGCAGCTTCTCCACCGTGTAGATCGACACGTTGCCCGAGCCCGACACCAGCGCCTGGCGCCCGGCCAGGTCCTCGCCGCGCCGCCGGAGCATCTCGGCGAGGAAGAGGACGTTGCCGTAGCCGGTGGCCTCGGTGCGTCCGGCCGAGCCGCCCCAGCCGATGCCCTTGCCGGTCAGCGCGCCCGACTCCCAGCGGTTGGTGATCCGGCGGTACTGGCCGAACAGGTAACCGATCTCGCGGCCGCCGACGCCTATGTCACCGGCCGGCACGTCCGTGCCCTCGCCGATGTGCCGGTACAGCTCGGTCATGAACGACTGGCAGAACCGCATCACCTCGGCGTCCGACCGTCCCTGCGGGTCGAAGTCGCTGCCGCCCTTGCCGCCGCCGATGCCGAGGCCCGTCAGCGCGTTCTTGAATATCTGCTCGAAGCCGAGGAACTTCACGACGCTCAGATTGACCGACGGGTGGAAGCGCAGACCGCCCTTGTACGGGCCGAGCGCGCTGTTGAACTCCACACGGAACCCGCGGTTGACGTGGGTACGGCCCTTGTCGTCCTGCCACGGCACCCGGAACACCACCTGGCGCTCGGGTTCGCAGAGCCGCTCGATCAGCGCGGCCTCCGCCAGCTCCGGCCGGGCCGCGAGGACCGGCGCCAGCGACTGCAGCACCTCGCGCGCCGCCTGGTGGAACTCGGGCTGTGCGGGGTTGCGGCGGACGAGTTCGGAATGGACGGCGGCGAGTTCGTCCTGCGTGGATGCTGCGGTCATGGCGATCCTCCCGGGCTGACGGCTCCTGAGTGCACCCGTCCGTGGAGACCGGGTAGCAAGGATTGTGGCAAAGCAGCGATCTCCAGATGCGCATGGGTCACCAGGTCCGGGGGCGCAGGCGTGCCGCGGCGCAACATATCGGCCTTCGCGCGCTCAGTCGGCGGCGACGGGCGAGAGCCGGTAAGCGCCCTGGTGAGCGGCGACACGGCCGGCGGTGGGCGGTGCGAAGTGGGTGCCGAGGACGAGGGTGTCCGTGCCGGCGAGCGAGCCGAGCAGTGCGCGGCGTGAGGCCTCGGACCGCTCGGGGTCGATATCGACGCAGGCCCCGATGGCCGGGTGCGCGAACTGGACCGGGTGGTGGATGCAGTCGCCGGTGATCACAGCCGTCTCCCCGCGGCTGGTCAGCTCGAGGGCGATATGGCCGGGAGTGTGCCCGGGGGTCGGGATCATGCGCAGGCCCGGGACGATCTCCACGCCGTCCGCGGGGACGTCGACGAGGTCGAGCAGCCCTGCCTCCTCCACGGGGATCACGGAGTCGCGGAACATCTGCCGGCGGGCCTCTTCCATGTCGTACCCGGCCCAGAACTCCCGCTCGACGCGCGAGGTGAGGTAACGGGCGTGGGGGAAGGTGGGCACCCACGCGCCGTTCACCCTCCGCGTGTTCCAGCCGACGTGGTCGGCGTGCAGGTGGGTGAGGATCACCAGGTCGACGGAGTCCGGGGGGAATCCGGCGGCGGTGAGGCGCTCGATGTAGTCGGTGTCCAGGTCGTGCCAGGCGGGGTTGGCCCGCTCCTTGCCGTTGCCGATACCGGTGTCCACCAGAACACGCAGGCCGTCGACCGTGAACGCGAAGCTGTGGCTGTCGATACGCAGGACGCCATCGTCGTCGGCGAAATGGGGCCGCAGCCAGTCCTGTCCTGCGACGACATCCGGGGTGGCGCCGGGCAGCAGCCACGGGCCGGTGGCGGGCGGCAGAGGGACCTCGTCGACGCGATGGACGGCGACGTCGCCCACGGTCCAGGCGGGGATGGCGATCGGGTCGGTCATCGGCGCATTGCTCATGCTCGTTCGTTCCTTCGGTCTCGTGGCGGACGTGACCCACTAGCGTCCAAGCGCTAAACGCAATCTGTTTGCTTTAAGCCACCGTAGGCTCTACAGTCACCTAAAGCAAACGGTTAGCTTTTGCCTTCGAAGGGAACCATCGATGCCCTCCGCCGAACTGACCCCACCGCAAGCGGCCCACTGGGCCGCCCGCGCCGGGCTCCCCCTGCCCACCGAGCGCCACGCCGCGGTCGCGGCCACCGCCAACCACATCCACTCCGTCGTCGCGGTCCTGCGCGAACTGGACTTCGGAGACACCCCGCCCGCCTCCGCCTACCGCGCCGAACAGGAGAACCACGATGCAGCCGTATGAACTGCCCCTCGCCCTGGCCGCCGATGCCATCCGGACCCGGCAGCTGTCCCCCGTAGAGCTGACCGACTCCGTCCTGGAGCGCATCGGACAGGTCGAACCGGAGCTTCAGGCCTACGTCACCGTCACCGCCGAGCGGACCCGCCGAGCCGCACGCGAAGCCGAGAGCGACATCGCGGCCGGCCGCTACCGCGGGCCGCTGCACGGCATCCCGATGGGCCTCAAGGACCTGATCGACGTCGCCGGCGTGGCGACCTCGGCCAGCTCCCGCGTCCGGGCCGACCACCGCGCGCAGGCCGACAGCACCGTCGCCGCCCGGCTCGCCGCCGCCGGCGCGCTTCTGGTCGGCAAGACCCACACCCATGAGTTCGCCTACGGGCTGACCACCCCGCAGACCAGCAACGCCTGGGACCCGGACCGGGTCGCCGGCGGCTCCAGCGGCGGGTCCGCCGTCGCCGTCGCCGCGGGCACCGCGACCTTCGCCCTGGGCACCGACACCGGCGGATCGATCCGGGTGCCCGCCGCGCTCAACGGCGTCATCGGCCTCAAGCCGACGTACGGCCTCGTCCCCCGCCACGGCGTCACCTCGCTGTCCTGGTCGCTGGACCACGTGGGCCCGATCACCCGCACCGTCGAGGACGCGGCCCTGGTCCTGTCCGCCCTGACCGGACACGACCCGCACGACCCCGCGTCCCTCACGACTCCCCCGGTGGACTACCGGCCGGGCGCGGACACGGACCTGACGGGGCTGCGCGTGGGCGTGCCGCGCACCTACTACTTCGACCACGTCGACGCCGAGGTGGAGAGCGCCGTCCGGCGCGCCATCGGCCGGCTCGAGGCCCTCGGCGCACGGCTCGTCGACGTCGACATCCCCATGACGCGCTACATCCAGGCGACCCAGTGGGGCCTGATGGTGCCCGAGGCGACCGCCTACCACGAGAGCACCCTGCGCACGGCCCCCGAGCTCTACCAGGACGACGTCCGCATCCTCCTCGAAGCCGGCGAACTCATGCCCGCAGGGGACTACCTTCGTGCCCAGCGCGCCCGCACCCGGATGCGGCAGGAATGGGCGCACCTGCTGCGGGAGGTCGACCTGATCGCCGCCCCCACCGTCCCGACCACCGCGGTCCGGGCCGGACAGTCCACGATCACCTGGGCCGACGGCACCGTCGAGGGTGTCTCCGACGCCTACGTACGCCTCTCGTCCCCCGCCAACATCACCGGGCTGCCGTCCCTGTCCGTCCCGGTGGGCCACGATGCGGCGGGCCTGCCGATCGGCATGCAGCTCATCGGGCGACCGCTCGAAGAGCGCCGGCTCCTGCGGACCGGCCACGCCTACGAGCAGACCCAGCCCGCCCGCCGGCTCGCGCGCGCGGCATGAAGCAAACACCGGCCGACGCCCGCACGCGCCTCGCTAGACGCAATAATTTTGCTTTAACATATCTCTCATGAGCAGGCAGATGGTGCGCCCCGGCGGGCGCAGCGCCCGGGTCCAGGAATCGGTCCACACCGCCGTACGCGAACTGGCGTCGGAGGTCGGCCGGGACGCTCTGACGGTTCCGATGGTCGCCCAGCGTGCGGGCGTGACTCCGTCGACGATCTACCGCCGCTGGGGGGACCTCCAGGAGCTGTTGTCGGATGTCGCGGTCGAGCGTCTGCGGCCCGACACCGCGCCCAGGGTCCACGGTGACATGTCGGCCGATCTGACGGCCTGGGCCGAACAGTTCCTCGACGAGATGGCCTCTCCCGCGGGCCGCGCCTACATCCGGGACGCGCTGCTCGGCGACCCGGACGGCGGCAACGCCGGACAGTGCTCGGCCTACGCCGCCGACCAGATCGGCCTCGTCCTCACCCGGGCGACCGAACACGGGGACGAGACACCCGACGTCGAGACCGTCATGGACCGAGTCGTCGCGCCCATCATGTACCGCATCCTCTTCCGCCCGGAGGGACTGGACGCCGCGTACGCGCGCTCGCTCGTGGCCGATGTCCTCGCCCGGACGGGCCCATGACCCGATCTGACCTGATCCGATCTGACCTGATCTGACCTGCTCCGGTCCGTGAACAAATCCCTCGACACCGGCCGCGGTGATCGGGGACGCTTCGCGCGATGACCAGAATCGACGACACACCCACCGCGTGGGACGAGCGCACCCAGCTCACCACGTTTCTCGACTACGCACGTGACACCGCCCGCGCCAAGTGCGACGGCGTCTCCGCGGAGAACGCCCGCAAGGCGCTCCTGCCGGGCTCACCGCTGATGACCATGAGCGGGGTGATCAACCACCTCCGCTGGGTCGAGTACTACTGGTTCCAGGTGGTCCTCCTCGGCGAGGAGGACCTGGGCCCCTGGACCGACGAGGACCCCGACCGCGAGATGCGTATCGCCGTCGACTTCCCGCTCCCGCGACTGCTCGACGAATACGCCGGACAAAGCGCCCGCTACCGCGAACTCGTCGCCCGGAACGACCTGGACAGGCGAGCCGAGCGAGCCGTCCGCAACGGCCTGCACGTCGACCTGCGCTGGATCCTCCTCCACCTCACCGAGGAAACGGCCCGCCACAACGGCCACTTGGACATCCTGCGCGAGCTGCTCGACGGCACGACCGGCGACTAGACCCGGCATCGGAGCCCCTGCACGCTCGCTCGTTCGTCCGGTAGACAAACCTTTGCGTGGGCGTAACTCCCCACCTGAGGCGCCGTTGTTCAGTCATAGAAACATTCAGCATGTATTGACTGAGGAGCAGCAGGGTGGACGTCTTTGGACAGGTGACCGGCTTGCTCACCGACATGTTCCGGATCCCGGCGCAAACGGTGCAGCCGGACGTTCCGCTGTATCAACTGCGCATCGACAGCCTGGCGTTGGAGGAGGTGAGACTGGCACTCGAGGACGAGCTGAACGTCGATCTGGAGGACGTGCCGCTCACCTCCCGGGACACCGTGGGACGTCTGGTGGCCGCGGTGAGTGAGAAAGCGGCGGTGCGGTGATGAGTACGGCACCAGCACAATCCCCGATGGCGGTGACCGGGATCGGCCTGGTCACGGCGGCCGGCCGGGACACCAAGGAGACGTGGAGCGAGATCACCGGCGCCACCGTCCCGTCGTCCGTGCGCCGGCCCGAGTCCATGCAGGGACTGCCCTGCGACTTCGCGTACGCCGTCGACGGCCTGGACGTCGACGCCCACCTGGGCGGAGCGATCCGGCTGATGGACCGTTTCGCCCAGCTGGCGGTGATCGCGGCACGCGAAGCCGTCGCCGACGCCGGGCTCGACCCCGACACCTGGGACGGCAGCCGGGTCGCCGTGGTGATCGGCTCGGCGCACGGGGGTCTGCGGTTCTACGACGAACAGCAGGCCATCCTTCACGAGCGCGGCGCCCGCAGGGTCTCCCCGAAGGTCGCTGTGCTGAGCGTTCCGAACAACGCCGTCAGCAGCGTCTGCATGGATCTCGGTGCCCGCGGCCCGAGCCTCGCCGTCAGCACGGCCTGCGCCTCGGGCACCGACGCGATCGGCACCGCGCTGGCCTGGCTGCGCGCCGGACGCTGCGACATCGCGGTGGCCGGTGGCGCGGAGTCCCTCACCTCCCGCGTCATCCTCGCCAGCGCCTGCCAGATGAGGGCGCTCTCCACCCGCGTGGACGATCCCGCGACCGCCTGCCGGCCGTTCGATATCGACCGGGACGGCTTCGTCGTCGGCGAAGGGTCCGGGCTCCTCGTACTGGAGCACCCCGACCACGCCCGCGCCCGGGGCGCCGCAGTCCGAGCCCACGTGGCCGGATACGGGTCGTCCAACGACGCGTCGTCCTCCGTCGCCCCCGACGAGAACGGCGCGGGCATCGAGACGGCACTGCGCGCCGCGCTGGCCGACGCCGACCTGAGCGCCGCCGACATCGGGCACGTCAACGCGCACGGCACCTCGACGATCCTCAACGACCTCGTGGAGAGCGCCGCCCTGCACCGCGTCTTCGGCGACAGCCCGCTCGTCACGTCCACCAAGCCCATGACCGGGCACGCCCTGGGAGCCGCGGGCGGCATCGAAGCCGCCCTCACCGCGCTGGCCCTCCAGGACCAGGTCGTCCCCGCGACGGTGAACCTGCGACAGCAGGACCCTCGCGTACCGATCCAGACGGTGACCAGGACGGCCCGGCCGGCCCGGTTCGACTGCGCGGCGAGCACCTCCCTCGGCTTCGGCGGGCACAACGCCGCCCTCATGCTCACCCGCGCATGAGCCGAGCAGGCACCCCCGCATGAGGCAGCCATCGCGCCCTCCCTCACCCGGCGGGCCGGCCACCGCAGGCTGAACCGGCCCCCGCCGCACCCGAACCCGCGACAGAACAGGAAAACCATGCCGGACGAGGTGGTCCGCACCCTGACCGTAGACGGCGTCCAGTACGCGTACCGCAGGCTGTGCCGGCCCGCACCGGAGACCGAACCCATCGTGCTTCTGGGCGGTGTGTTCCAGGGGCTGCACGGATGGCATCCCATCGACACGACCTTGAACGAGAAGGCCGACGTCATCACCCTGGACTACCTCGGCGACGGCACCCGCGCCTCCGCCCAGTACATCTCACCGGCTCAGGCGAGCCGGGCGGTGGCGCAGGCCGTGGACGACCTCGGGGCGGACCGGATCAACCTTCTCGGCTACTCCTACGGCTCCGTCATCGCCCACCAGTACGCGCTGCGCCACCCCGAGCGGATCGCGCGCCTGATGCTCGGCGGCGTGCCCACGGGCGCCACCCCGGAACAACAGCCCTACGCACAGGCGATCGCCGCGACCATCGCGGAGGGAGACAAGGCGAAGGTCGCAACCCTGCTGGTGGAGATCATGCTGTGCATGGACCCCGACGTCGAGGTACCGCACCGCGATCTGGTCTACCGCTGCCTGCGGCGCACGCTGCTGCGACACCTGCACAGTCCCCATGCCATGGTCGGACTTCAGCGTTCACTGAACGCCGAGATCGCCGTCACGCAGGACCGCCTCCCGTCGGTGCCCACCCTCGTCTTCAGCGGCGTGCACGACACGCTCACCCCCGTGCCGCAGCAACGCGCCTTCGCCGAGTCCGTCGACGGCTGTCAGTTCACCGTCATCGACTCCGCGGACCATCTCGTCATCCTCGAACGGCCCGCCGAGGTGGCCGATCTGGCGTTGCGGCACTTCACAGAGGGGATCGGTTCCTGCATCCGGGTGGGCGTCCGGAGCGAGAGCGTGCCGTAGGACGACCAACATCGTTGGCCCTTGTGCACGTTCCGTACCGAGCGAGAGATGAAGTTCCATGCGTCGAATGAGCATTGTCCTGGGCACGGCCGTCGCGGCCGTCGGCCTGGCCACTTCGATGGCGAGCGCTGCCCCCGTCTCCAAGGACGGACCGCCGTTCCCCTACAAGGACTGCCTGGCCGCCACCAAGGCGAAGGGCGAGTCCCCGTCCTACGGTAAGTGGCACTGCGACCAACTGGTCAAGAAGGGCTGGGTCAAGCCCAACAGCTGATCAGTCAGCAGGTCTTCCGGCCTCTCCCGGCCCAGGAACGACCACTCGACACCCCACGGCCCTCAAGAGGGCCGTGGGGTGTTGTGCTGTCCGGGGTCACACCTGTGGTGCGCCGGCACCAGGGCACGTGTGCGGCTGGTCCGGGTGCACCAGAGGAAGACAGCGACGAGGGACGATGCCCGGAGGGGCGCCAGAGGGAAGTGTTGGAGGCGCGCAGATCCCGCGCAGCCCTTTCGTCGACCTACATCGACCCTCTTCGACCCTCGCCAGGATTGGACGTCTATGTCCGAAGCTGTTCTGTCTCCAGTGTCACCCGCACCCCACGTACCTTCCGTCCGCCTCGGAAAGCTGTCGATCGGCGCCCTCGGCTTCTTGGCGCTGGCCCTCGGCACCCTGCAGTCAGTCGTGGAACCCGCCTTACCGCTGCTGCAACGTGAGTTGGGGGTCAGTCCAGCCGAAGGCGCCTTGGTCGCCAACACGTTGCTCATCACGGGCGCGGTCGTCACACCTGTCGCAGGCAAACTCGGCGACCGCTACGGCGGGAAGCGGGTACTGGTCTGGCTGATGGCCGTGGTTTCCGCCGGTGGTCTGTTGGCGGGCCTCGCACCGAACCTGCCGGTGTTGTTGCTCGGTCAGGTGTTGCAGGGCGTCATGGTGGGCGCACTGCCCCTGTCTTTCATCCTGGTGCGCAAACACCTCACGACCGGTGCGTCACAGGTGGCGATCGGGCTGGTCGTCGCGCTGTTCACCGGCGGCGGCATCGTGGGAACGGCGGTTGCCGGACCGATCGCGGAAGGAATGTCCTGGCACTGGATGTTCGCGTTGCCGACGATCGCGATCATCGCGGCGACGTCGGTCGTGACGCGACTGATGCCGCATGATCCGCCGATCCGGTCGGTCGACAGGATCGACTGGGCCGGCGCGGTTCTGCTGAGCGGCACGTTGCTCGCGTTCATGCTCGGGCTCGTCACGGCGACGAGCGGCGGCCTGCCCCCGTTCGCGGTCGGTGCCCTCGCGGCGGTCGCGGTTGCTCTGGCGACCGCATGGGTTGTCGTGGAGCGCCGGGCGGCCTCGCCGATGGTCGATCTGCGCATGCTGGCGAAGCCTGCCATGTGGCAGGCCTGCGTGCTCACCCTCGTCATCACTGTCAGCCTCGGCATGGTGCTGTTTCTCCTCCCCCAGCTGTTCGCGATACCGGGCGACGGGTACGGCTTCGGAGCAAGCACCACTGACATCGGGCTGTTCCTGCTGCCCGGCGCCATCGCCGGCGCGCTGAGCGACTCGGTCGGCGGGATCGCGGCGCGGCGTTTCGGTTCACGGGCCGTGATCCTCGTGGGCACCCTCGTCACGGCGGTCACGATGTTCGCCCTGGCATCGCTGCACACGGCCGCATGGCAGCTCGTCCTCGCGAAGGTGCTGACCGCGTTCGCCGCGGGTGTCGGTACCACCGCGCTCCTTGCGCGTACCGCCACCGCCGTCGAGGCCGAGGACACCGGCATCGCGACCAGCCTGCTCGTGGTGACCCGCGTGATCGGCGTCGCCCTGGGCGTCCAGATCGGCGGCGCGATCCTTGCCGCCGGGACCGGCTCTGCGACGGGCCTGCCCGCCGAGTCTGCTTTCGTCACAGGCTTCGCCGTCGCCGGCCTCATCTCCGCGATATCCCTGCTCGTGGTCCGCTCCGCGAAATCGGGCGTGGTCCGGTGAAGCGCAGGGTTCTGATCTCCGGGGCCAGTATCTCCGGACCCGCGCTGGCGTACTGGCTGCACCGGTCAGGATGCGCGGTCACCGTGGTGGAGAAGGCGGGCGCACTGCGCGACGGTGGCTACCCGATCGACGTCCGCGGTACCGCGATCGAAGTGGTCCGGCGGATGGGGATATTGCCGCAACTGCGGGACGCGCACATCGACTCGCGTCGTTTCACGTTCCTCAACGCCGATGGCAGCGAAGTGGCCGTGGTCGACGCGAGCGCCGTGGCCGGCAGTGTCGAGGGGCAGGACCTCGAAGTGCGTCGGGGGGATCTGGCCGCGGCCCTCTACGCACAGGTCCGCGACGACGTGGAGTTCCTGTTCGACGACTCCATCGACACCCTCGTCCAGTCCGGGCAAGGTGTCGACGTCACGTTCCACAGTGGGCACCAGCACACGTATGACCTGGTGGTCGGCGCCGACGGGATGCACTCTCGTACCAGGGAGTTGGTGTTCGGTCCCGAAGAACAGTTCCACCGCTACCTCGGCTACTGCTTCGCCCTCTTCACCATGCCGAACACCTTCGGCCTGTCCCGCGAGCTCTTGATGTGGAACGCCCCGGGGAGGGCCGCGGCCCTCTACGCCGTCGGGGACAACGACAAGCTGCACGCCTTCCTCAACTTCCACCAACCGGAACCGCCGTTCGACGCCCTACGGGATCCAGACCGTCAGCGCGACCTGGTCGCCGCGGTTTTCGCGGACGCGGGATGGGAGGTCCCCGGCATGGTCGCCGCCCTGCGTGACGCGGATGACCTGTTCTTCGACACGGCCGGTCAGATCCGCATGCCCCATTGGTCCAGTGGCCGCGTCGCGCTCGTCGGAGACGCCGCGTACGCACCCTCGTTCCTCACAGGACAGGGCTCGAGCCTCGCGCTCGTCGGCGCCTACATGCTCGCCGACGCCCTTGCCACGGGCCGGGACCACACTGCGGCCTTCACCGCCTACGAACGCGGCGTGGGCGATTTCGTAGCCATGAACCAGGCATTGGTCGATCACGGTGCGGCCACGCTCTTTCCCACCACGGCGCGGGCCTTGGAGCAGCGCAACACCATGCTGCGCGGCCTCCGCACCCTGCCCTCCGCCCCGGCCCGGCCGGCTCATACGGCCCTGGTGCTGCCCGATGTCTCCCCGATGCCGTAAGCGGCGCCGGCTGTGCACGCCTTCCGTGGCGGGCTACGACGGGCGGGCTACGACGGGCGGTCGCTGTCACCGTCCGGGGCGGCTCGGGCCAGGCCCGTCCGGTAGGCGATGACGACGAGTTGCGCCCGGTCGCGGGCCTCAAGTTTCGTCATGGCGCGCTGCACGTGGGCGCGGACGGTGAACGGGCTGAGGAACATCCGCTCGGCGATCTCCGGGTTGGACAGGCCGGTCGCGACCAGGGCCACCATCTCGCGTTCGCGTGGGGTGAGTACGTCGAGCTGTTCGGAGCGGAGCGCCGGAGCGGCGTCCGGTGTGGCCAGGAATCGGGCGACCAGGGAACGGGTCGCGGCCGGGGAGAGAAGGGTGTCGCCTTCGGCGATCGTGCGTACCGCGTTCAGCAGGTCCTCGGCCCCGATCCCCTTGCCGATGAACCCGCCGGCCCCCGCGCGCAGCGCCTGAGCGACGTACTCGTCGGTTTCGTACGTGGTGAGGATCAGGATGCGGCTGGCACGCAGTTCCGGGTCCGCGCAGATCTGTGTCGTGGCGGTGAGACCGTCCGTCCCGGGCATCCGAATGTCCATGATCACCACGTCCGGGCGCAGCTCCCGGGTGAGTCTCACCGCCTCCGCGCCGTCGGCGGCCTCGCCGACCACGGTGATGTCGTCGGCGCTGTCGAGAAGGATACGGAAGGCGTCGCGCAGCAAGGCCTGGTCGTCGGCGAGGAGCACCCGGAGCGTCACGGAGTGCCCCCGGCCTCTGTGTCGGTGTTCGTTGCCCGGTCGGCCGTGGGAGCCGGATCCTTGGTGGGCGGGAAGGGCAGGTGGGCCGAGACCACGAAGCCCCCTTCCGGGCGTCTGCCCGTGGAAAGGTGTCCCCCGACCGCGGTGGCACGTTCACGCATGCCGATCAGACCGTAACCGGGCGGGCGGTTCCCGGGGGCGGGGGCGTCCGGGCCCTGGGGTGTGGTCCGTCCTGTGCGGGCGTCCCCTCCGTCGTCGGTGACGGTGATGGTCACGCGATCGCGGTTCCAGGCGAGGCGCACCTGGGCGCTGTCGGTGGCGGCGTGCTTGGTCACGTTGGTCAGAGCCTCCTGGATGATGCGGTAGGCGGTGAGGTCCACCCCTGGCGGCAGCGGCCTGGCCGTGCCCTCGTGGTGCGCCGACACCTCCAGGCCCGCGCGGCGGAACGACTCGAGGAGCGTGGGAAGCCGGGACAGTCCGGGCGCCGGTTCCGCGGGCGCCGGCGCGTCCCCGGACTGGCGCAACAGGCCGACCGTGGCCCGCAGTTCGTCGAGCGCGTGGCCGGTGGTTTCGACGAGTTCGTCCAGGCTCTTACGGGTCTGCTGCGGACGGACGTCGAAGAGGTGGGCGGCGACCGTGGCCTGCGCGTTGGCGAGGGTGATCTGGTGCGCCACGAGGTCGTGCAGTTCCCGGGCTATGCGCACCCGTTCCTCGGCCACGCGCTGACGCGCCTCGCTGTCCCGGCTCTCCTCGGCCCGTTGCGCCCGTTCCTCCACGGCTGCCAGGTATGCACGCCGGTTGCGCACCGAGTGCCCGAGTACACCGGCCATCAGCGGGAACGCCGCCACCGCTCCCATTCTGCTCGCGTCCTGCCACGAGAGGTCCCCGGACAAGGGTGTACCGACGGCCAGCAGCGCCGCGGAGGCGAGCAGCACCATGCTTGCCGCACGCCGTTCGGTGCGCGCGGTGAGCGAGCAGGAATAGGCGGTGATCGCGGTGGGGGCCACGGTGAGCGGGCTCAGCAGGAGGCCCAGGAGCGGCGCCAGGAGGCCGCCGGCCGTCGTGACCGCCATGACGGTCAGGGGCGTTCGGTGTCGCAGCGGCAGCATGGCGCAGGATGCCGCAGCAATGAAGTAGGCGGCGGCAGGGGGTGGTTGGAGCGTGTTGTCGACCTGCACCACTCCGCCGAGCAGACAGAGCGCGAACGCCGTCGTTGTGATCGCTCCTTCGCGCCACCACGTGGGGCGCCGGAAGGCTCGCCGTCCGGGTCGGTCGGGCGCCGTCATCTGTGATCGCTCCAGACACGGTCGGTAAGGCCGGTGAGGGCGGTAAGGCCGGTAAGGGCGGTCGGGCAGCTCGGGTCGGTCGGGTAGATACGCGGGACCATGCTCCCCTCACACTTCCCTTCGGCGCCTCGCCGGGCATCGTCCACGGGATCCGGCTTCCCATAGTGCACCCGCACCAGCCGCTCACACGTCCTGGTGCATACGCACTACGGGACTGATCACTTGAGCGGCGCCTCGCCCCTGAACTCCTCGCCCCTCACCTCCTCACCTCCTCAGCCGCGAACGGTCCGTCGGCCGGGACTGTACATACGGTGACGTCCGTCTTCTCGCCCGCTGCCAGACCCGCTTCGCAGAGTCGGCCGCCCTTCTCGCGCAGGTCCAGGTAGAAGCGCGTGGCCTTGCCGTCCCGCTCGAGACCATGGATGCGTTCGTCGATGTAGCCGAGACCGTTCAGGATCCTGCGGACCTCGGCCGGGGTCGGCTCCGGAACCGTCTGCAGGGCCTCAATGAGGCGTTGTTCGTGCTGGACGCTCGCGCACAGGTCGCGGTCGTTCAACTGTGCCGCCGGTTCGGTAGGAGCGCCGGGCTCGATCGGGCCGGTCGGAGGGCTCTCACCAGGGGCGAGGGTCTGCTGCTCTCCCTCCGCACCGGTCGGCTTCTGGTCAGTCGGTCCGGACGCGGCCGCACCGGTCGGAGAACACGGCTGCGCAAGCTTGTCGAGCATCGCGGCGAACGCCACCTGTTCCGGGGTCGACGGCGCGGCGCTCACGTTGGAGTCGGCGTCGTCCCTGGCCGCTCGGCTGCCACTCGGCTCGCCGCCTCCGCAGCCGGTGAGCACCAAAGCTGCCAGCGCGGCAGTGACGAGGGTGCGCCGGATTGGGGCGAACGCGCTGACCGAGGCGCGGATTCGTGTCATACGCGTAGTCTCCGGCGAGCACCCCGCGCCCCTCGTGAGTACGGGTACTCAACCGGCCCGCGCGGACAACTCGCTTACGCGAGACGGCCGAAGAGGTGGTTGGCCGGAGACTCCGGGTCGTCTCCGTAGAAGAACTCGGACGCGGCTTTGTGGTACTCGGCCCGTGACAGGGCTCCGGAGGCGTCGAGGTCGAGCGCGTTGAACACCTCGGCACACTCGGCGTCGGCGGCCCGTCCCGTGCTTCCGAAGATGTGGGTGAACTCGGTGCGGCTGATCGCGTCGTCGCCGTTGCTGTCCGCCAGATCGAAGAAGTTGTCGGCCACCGGCGCAAGCTCCTCGGGGTAGCGTCCCCGGTCGGTGAAGGTGGCGGCGAACACCTGCGTCACCTCCGCCGAGGTCACCCTGCCGTCCTTGTCGGCGTCGCCGGGGGCGATCACGGACTCCCAGAAGCGGGTCATGGTCTCGTGCATCTGCCGTGCCTGAGAGGAGTCGGGGAGGATGCCCCTGGCCTGGAGGTAGCGTTCGCTCATCATGACGACGTCCTGCCGCGTGATCGCGTCGTCGCCGTCGACGTCCGCGGCGCGGAACCACCGCTCGTACTTGCGCTTGCGCAGCTCATCCATAGGCGCAACGTAAGTGCGCTTCGACGGTTCGGCCAGGCCGATTCCCGGTCGCCGTCGCCCGCGTCACGCCCGGGTCCGCGAGCCGACTTTCAGAACGGCCCGGGCGCCGCTCGACTCCGCGCACACCTGGCCCGCTCAGAGTTTGATCCAGTAGCGCCGCACCGGCCCGTGCTCGGTGTCCCGAACCGATTCGAAGACGCCGCCTTGCTGTTCCATCGTCCTCACTGAGGCCCGGTTGTCGGCCGCGCAGACGAGGAGTACCCGGTCCAGGCCGAGTGCCCGCGCCTCGTCGAGCATCCGGCCGAGCGCCCACGTACCCAGCCCACGCCGCCGCGCGGAGGGCCGTACGCCATAGCCGATGTGGCCGAACTGCATTACGTAGTCGCTGAGTTCGTTTCGCAGTGCGATGCCGCCGAGCACGCGGTCGCGCTCGACGATCCATCGATACACACGAGCGGTCCGGCCGGCCCCGACCGGTTTTCCCCGGTCCTCTTCCTCTTCCTCAGCCAGCCGCGTCACCCAGGCCGCGAACCCGGACGGCGAGTCGACCTCGTCCGACGGCGCCAGCCCGAAGCCGTCCTCGTGGAGGCCCGGGCCCCACTCGTCGTGGGCCTCGATCCAAGCAGTGTGCAGGCGGGCGGTGGGAGCGATCAGTTCAGGCATCGGGCCACGATACTGATCTGCCTTTGGTCTGCTTGATCTTGATGCGGCCGGCTCGCGGGTGTCCGACGACGGTCAGAGTGGGAGAGGTCGGGTCCTGCGGCGCCGTGGCCTTGTTGCTGATGTGCGCGGTGTTGGTGCTCGAACCGTCGATCCGTACCGCCCAGCCCTGCGGGACGCGACGATCCAGCAACATCAAGCAGAACGGCCGCTGGACGGTTCCGCCGAAGCGCCATCCGGCCCGGCCGACCACCGGAATCGGGGCAGGGCACCTCACCCGTACAACCACTCCGAATCAGCCCTTCCGCAGAGAAAACCGTGCACGCCCCATGGACACCACGGCACCGCCCTCGCTAGTTTCGCCGACTGTTGACAACGATGTCTGGCTTTCGACGAGGGGCAGTGATCATCGATGGTGTCACGAAGAAACATCTTGCAGGCGGGCAGCGCGGCGCTCGCCGCCGGAGGCCTCGGGCTCGCCCTGCCGGGCCGGGCCGATGCCGCTCAACCCGGGGAGGCGGCCCGCCTGTTACCGGCCTTCGGCCGCCCCGCCCGGCTCGATGTCGCCGACGTCAGCGCCCTCGACGGCCACGACCAACTGCTCCTGACAACGCTCCAGGGCATCGTGAACCGGCGCGACCCGCGCCTCTACTTCACCTTCGACTCCAGCAAGACCGACCAGCGGTGGCTGCCCAGCACCGGCGCCCGCGTCACCCAGCACACCGACGCCCTCGACCTCGTGGCCAAGTACCACCGCGAAGTGCGCGGCGCCGTACTGATCGACCCCGACGTCCCCGACTCGGTGAACGTCGCCACCACGCTCGCCGGCCTGAAGAACGCCGTCGCCGCCACCGCCGAGCAGGCCCGCGCACACAACCTGCGGACCGTGGCGGACCTGCGCGGCCGCTTCGACCCGGACGACGTCGTGGCCACCTACCGCTGGCAGTTCGACCATCTCTTCCCGCACTGCGCGCACACCCTGCTGGCCGGACTCCCGCCCACCCGCACGGTCCGCGTCGACGGCGTGCGGTGGCGCGAGGTCGCCCGGGAGACCGAACGGATACGCGACACCTCCAACCGCGCGGTACGCACCCTCGACCTCAGCCCGGAGACCGCCGACGACAACGATGTCTACCTGCGCTTCCAGGACTCCTTCGGCGACGACGGATGGGGCGCGTCCGTCGCCTCCGTGACGGTGAAGGCGGACGGCCGGGAGATCGCCTCCTTCACGCCCGGCACGGACGCCGAGAAGCCGTACCTGTTCGACGGCCTCAACTCCTCCGTCGGCGACAAGTCCAACCGCTTCAGCGACGGCGGCGGCTACTTCGTCTACCGCTTCACCGCTCCCGACGGCACGCGGCAGCTCACGGCCGACGTCGACCTGTGGAACCAGTACCTGGTCACCGCCACCACGACCGCGCCGACCCGCGTCGAGCCGTTCCCCTACTTCCGCGACTACGTCACGGCGAGCCGGGCCATGGTGCTGTGGCTGCCGCCCGCGGGCGAGACCGGTGAGCTGCTCGACGAGGTCTTCGCCGGCCTGCGGCCCACCACTCCGTACACCGGCTGGTTCTCCAACGACGTGGCCGGCGAGTGGGGCGGCGTCGACCGGGCGTCGCAGCACGGGATCGAGGTCGTCCCGGCCGACTTCTACATGAACGCGACCGTGCACGCCGGCGTCCCGGCGAAGATCTCCGGCACGGTGCGCCCACGGCCCGAGGCTGACCTGCGCAACCGCGTCTACCTCACGCTGACCGTCGGCGAGGGCGACAACGTCCAGTACTGCCAGCGGCGGATGCGTGACATCTGGGACGACCCCGAGCGCGGCACTGTGCCCGTCAACTGGACCGTCAGCCCCCTGCTCGCCGACATCGGACCTGCGCTCCTGGCCCACTACCAGCGCACCGCCACACCCAACGACCTGCTCATCTCCGGTCCGTCCGGGGCCGGGTACACGTATCCGGGTTCGTGGCCGGAGAAGGACCTCGACGCGTACACCGAGCTCAGCGGACGGTTCCTGCGCCGCACCGGCCTGAACCTGGTCTACGCCTACAATCCGCGCAACGCCGACAACGACGGCTGGATCCCGTTCGACGAGCGGGTCGTGGCGTCGTACCGCAAGAACACACCAGTGCGCGGGATCATCCAGTCCTGGGAGAGCGGCGACCTCCAGATCCGGCCGGCCGGGATCCCGGTGATCGGCAACTTCTACCCGCAGGGCAAGGCGGCGGAGTTCCGCGACGGGTTGGTGAAGCACATCGAGGGGCGCGACGCATCGAAGCCGATGTTCATCGCGGCCGCGATCAACGCGTGGAACTGGACCCCGAGCGACATCGCGGAGCTGGCCGAGCTCCTCGGCGACCCGTTCGAGATCGTCCGGGGCGATACGTTCTTCGAGCTCCTGCGCCGCAGCACCGACTGAGCGCAGGCGGGGCCGACGCCGGGTAAGTACTCCCCCGACAGTGCTTTCCGGCGCCGCCCGAAAGATCAGACGCGGAGCAGCTCGGCGGAGACCGTCCAGAGGCGCTCGGCGGTGCCCGGATCGAGCGCCCATTCTTTGACACCGTGCGGGTGCTGCGCGAGGTCGGCGTCGTTCGGCACGGTGTAGGCCTCTTGTCCGTCGTCGAGGTAGTGGCCCCCGGAGTGGGCGAACTGCGGGGCCACGGCCGCGACGAGGCTGGTGGCAGCCCCCTGCCCGACCGTCTTGTACGTGAAGACCCCGGCGGCCTCGGCCGCGTCGAGCGACGCCTTCTGCTGTGCTGTGAAGTTCCGTTGCAGTCCCGTCGCGACACCGCCGGGGTTCACCGCGTTCGCGATGATGCCGTCGGACGCCCAGAGGCGGGTCGCCTCGACGGCGAAGAGCGAGTTGGCGGTCTTCGACTGGGCGTAGGCGATCTGCGGATCGTAGCCGCGACGCTCGAAGTGGAGATCGTCGAAGTCGATGCCGGAACGCATGTGCGCTGTCGAACTGACCGAGACGATCCGGGCTCCGCCGCGGTCGGCCGCTCCCCGGGCGAGCGCGTCGTGCAGGCCGGTGGCCAGGGCGAAGTGGCCGAGGTGGTTCGTGGCGAACTGCAACTCCCAGCCCTCACGCGTGCGTTCGAGGCCGCCGGTGACCACGCCCGCGTTGTTGACCAGCAGGTGGAGCGGGCCCTCCCACGCGTCGACGAAGCGCGTGACGGTGGCCCTGTCGGCGAGGTCGAGCGGGACGACGCGAGGCCGGATCCCTCCGGTCGACTTCGCGATCCCCTCGGCGACGGCGTCTCCCGCGGTCGGGTTCCGGACAGCGAGCGTCACCTCCGCCCCTGCGGAGACCAACGCGCGAGCCGTCTCGACTCCGAGGCCGGAGGAGCCTCCCGTCACGATCGCGCGGAGACCGGCGAGGTCGACACCTCGCAGCACTTCGTCCGCGGCGCTGGAGGCGGTGAAGGGTGTGGTGATGCGTGTGCGGGTGACCATGACGCGGACTATACAGATCAGACGCAATTTGCATAGTGCGTCTGGTGGCGCGGTGCACGCTCGTATGCTCGTGCCATGAGCAGCCCCGATGCCGGCCGTCCGTCGCCGACCGTCGCCGATCCCGACCGCCGGACCATGGTTCTGGACTCCGCGATGGCCACGTTCACGCGATTCGGCTACCGGAAGACCTCCATGGAGGAGGTGGCGCGGGCGGCGCGCATCTCGCGGCCCGGGCTCTACTTCCTCTTCTCGTCCAAAGAGACCCTGTTCCGCGCCGCGGCCACCCAGGCCCTGGAGCGGGACATCGAAGCCGTCGAACAGATCCTGGCCGACACCGGCCGCCCTCTTCGAAGGCGCCTCGTCGAAGCGTTCGACCAGTGGGCGGGGCGCTATGTCGGCCCTCTGTCGGGCGACGTCTCGGGGGTCATCGAGGACAACCCCCACCTCCTCGGAGAGATCGCCGCGACCACGCGGCGACGGTTCGAGGAACTGGTCACGGACGCGATCGCCGTCTCTGCTTCAGGACGAGACGCGGCCACCCCTGTCGCACAGACGATGATCAGCGCGTCGATCGGTCTCAAACACCAGGTCACCTCACGGGAGGCCTACCTCGAACGGCTGAAGACAGCCGTCTGTCTCCTGGTGCGCTGAAGACAACTGTCCGGCGGCGCCTGTCGACCTCATCGGGTGCTGAAACCGCCGGCTCAGGGTCTCAAGGCCGGGGGTCCTCCGTCACGCCGGCGACGCCACGGCGGGCGCGGACGAGCGCGATCACGGTGTCGGCGGTCCGGTCCAGGTGGCTGCGGCCGTCCGGCAGCCGCGTGCTCGGGCTGATGTAACTGCGCGGACCGACATGGGTCGCCGGGTCGAGCCGGTGCACGGTGATCTTCCCGGCACGCAGGGCCCGGTTCCAGGCGCTGCGCCGCGACAGCCGCCAGCGCTGGGGGAAGATCCAGGTACCGACCCGCTCGACGCGGTCGCTCGCGCTGGTGAGCAGGTGCACGTGCTCGACACGGGCGAGGTCGTTGGCGCCGCTGTGGAACGCGCCGAACATGATGACCTCGAGGGGACAGCCCAGCCGGGTGTGCAGTGCCTCGGCCGCCCCGGTGGCTGTCTGGGCCCCGCCGCTGTAGCTGAGCAGCACGACGGGAATCCCGCTGCCGGGCCGGTAGCCGGCCAGTTGGAGTTGGTTGGCGATCTGGGAGCCGACCGCCCGGTTGTACAACGGCCGGTACCGGCGGTCGGCCGCCACGAAGATCTGCATGACGTTGTGCAGGAACAGCAGCAGCCCGGCACGCCGGCGCAGCCACGCCCACACCGGACGGTCGGCGAGCGGGTCGGCGAGCGGCGAGTAGGGCAACACCTGCCCCAGCACCCGCAGTTCGGGAGCCCCGGCGAGTACGGCCCGTACCAGTTGGCCGCCGTCCCGGCTGTCCCCGAACCGGCGTTTCCCGATGCCGTCCAGGTACACCAGATAGGCCTCCGGAGGAGCGTCAGGGGCCGCGCCCCGCGCATAGGGCACACCTTCCGGGAGTTCGGTGGCAGGCCTGCGCCATCCCGCGCCATAGGCCATCACCTCGTAACGGGCCAGCAGACCCTCGGCGAGCAGTACCGGCCCCAGCACACCGGCCCAGAGCAGGAAGTCGTTCATACGATCCCCTCCGCCGTCCCGGTCGCCGTGAGCCGTACGGCCAGCCGCCGCACGCCCTCCACGGTCACCCCGAGCGCTACCCCGGCCACGGCCACGCACGCGGCGGCGGTCCACCGGTCCAGCCCCGTCGCCGTGGCCAGCGGGCCGGCCAGTCCGGCGCCGACGCCGAGGAAGAGCAGCAGATGGAGCAGGGGGCCGAGCAGCGGAAACGCAAGGACGGCGGCCAGCAGGAGCGGGGCGACCGTGCCGGGGCTCCACACCAGTTCGCCGCCCGGTCGTGGGGACAGCAGCAGTTCGGCGAGGGTCAGCGCGCTCAGCGGCCACAGCGCGAGCACCGTGCCCTCGACGACGGCACCGATCAGCAACGGTCCGGCCGCACGACCCCGTGCCACGCCGGACCGGCGTACCAGCAACGGCATGATGCGCCCGGCGGCCTCCGACAGCCCGGCGAGCAGCAGCAGTACAGCGACGACAGGTGACATGACTCAACCTCGCCGAGACGGGCCGGTGGCAGCCGGACGGCCGACCGGCCGGGCCGTACGCAGATGGCGCTCCAGTTCGTCGGCGGCACGCCGGTACCCGCCCGCTGCTCGCTGCGCGTCCGCCAGGGTGGCCGCGGCCTCGCGGAATCTGGCCTCGCCCAGCAGACGCCGGGCCAGAGCGCGTACGGACTCCTCGGTGACCTCCCGTGTGCGGAGAGAGAGGCCGGCGCCGAGTTCGCGGACGCGCCGGGCCACCAGCGGCTGGTCGGCGCCCTGCGGGACCACCAGCAGCGGCACCCCGGCGTACAGAGCCTCGTTCACGCTGTTCATGCCGCCGTGGGTGACGAACAGCGCGGCACGGTCCAGGACTTCGGTCTGCGGTACGGAGCGGCGGGCGATGACATTGGCGGGCAGCGGTCCCAGCGCGGCGGGGTCGGTGTGCCCGGTGGAGACGACCACCGTGCCTCCCAAGGGCGCGAGCGCGGCGGCGAAGCAGCGCAGCAGCCGCGGATCCGCGTCGAAGACCGTGCCCAGAGAGGCGTACAGCACCGGCTCCCGCAACATGCCGGCGGGGAACGACGGGTCCTTCGGGCGGGCTCCGAGGCTCGGGCCGACGAACCGGTAGGACCCGTCGAGGTCCTGGGCGGCGGGCTGGAACGCTCGCGAGGTGTACACGAGGTTGAGCGGCTCCCGGGTGTTGCCCAGGTCGAGCGACGGCACGCCGCGCGCGTCGAAACGACGGCTCAGTTCCAGGCGCCGGCGCAGATGGTTCAGGAGGGTGCGCGGTCTGGCCGTCGCCGCGGCCAGCAGGTCCAGCGAGGCGCCGGTGGGGCTGGGTACGTGCCGGTTGTAGGCGAACGTCGTGTACGACGACGCCGCCGGCACCCCGAGTTCACGGGCGGCAACCGCACCCCACGGGCAGGCGCTGTCGTGGACGATCAGATCGGGTCCGATCCCACGGAGGTCGGCCAGGACGGCGGGCAGCAGCCGGACGGCGGTGCGGGCGAGCGCCTCCATCAGCGTGAGCGGCATCAGCGGCTCGGGCAGCGGCTGGTCGCCGCCGGGGTAGAGGTGGACCGTCGCGCCGGCGGCCTCGATCTCCGCACGGAACGCCGGCGAGGTGTGATACGTGACCGTGTGGCCGCGCCGGGCCAGCTCGGCCACGACCGGCAGGGTGGGATTGACGTGCCCGTGCATGCCGATGTTGAGAAACGCGATGGTGCTCACAAGCCGACCTCCGATGCGGTCCTCGATATACCGACCAAGACCGGACGGGAGCACCGGTTGTGACACCGTGTGCATCCGACCCATGCGTTTGACGGATGTTTGTCGCGGATCCCGGGCGCGGATCCCGGGCGCGGATTTCCGGCCGCGGTTGTCCAGCCGCGTACTCCGGTCACGGCCGGCTCACGTGTCGGAGTTCCGGACCTCCGCGCCGACGGATGCGGCCGTTCTCCCGGTGGCTCGATTCCGGCCCCCCGATATGATCCGGAACCGTAGGACATGACGCGCTGGAACCTGACGGAGGCGGACGCCGTGACCGAGACCGCGCCGTTCCGAGGACGGCATCGCGAATCGGCGCTCCTCGACACGCTGGTGAGCGGCGCCCGCGCAGGTCACAGCGGCGCCGTCGTCGTCTCCGGCGAGGCGGGCGTGGGCAAGACGGCGCTTCTGCACCACGTGATCGCGCGCTCCGCGGCAGGCATCCGCGTCGAGCGCATCGTCGCGTCGCAGTCCGAGATGGAACTGGCCTACGCAGGACTGCAGCAGCTGTGCAGCCACATGATGGATGCGATCGGACACCTGCCCGCCCCTCAACGCGAAGCGATCGAGACGGCGTTCGGCCTGCGCCAGGCAGCCGCGCCCGACCCCTTCCTCGTCGGGCTCGCGCTGCTCGGTCTGCTCACCGAGGCGGCGGGCGACCGGGCGCTGCTCTGCGTCGTCGACGACGCGCAGTGGCTCGACCAGGCATCCGCCCGCGCCGTCGCGTTCGCCGCCCGGCGGCTGGACACGGAGGGCGTCGCCGTCGTGCTGGCGATGCGTGAGGTCGACGAGATGTTCGCCGGGCTCCGGCAACTGGTCGTCGACGGGCTGGATCACGACGACTCGTGCGCGCTTCTGCGACACGCGGTCCCCAGCGGTCTCGACCAGCGGGTACGCGACCAGATCATCGCGGAGGCGCGCGGAAACCCGCTGGCGCTGCGCGAGTTCCCCCGGGCCATGGGCCCGGCCGAGGTCGCCGACGGCGGCGCGTCCAGCGGTCTTGCGCCGCTGGAGAAACGGATCGAGCAGAGCCTGACCGCCCAGCTCCGGCCGCTGCCCGGACCGGCCCACCTCCTGCTGCTCCTGGCCGCTGCCGACCCGACCGGTGACCCCGGACTGCTGTGGCGTGCCAGCGCCGCGCTCGGGCTCGGACCGGAGGCCTTCGACGCGGCGAAGGACGCGGACGCCCTCGTCATCGGCACCCGTGTCGGCTTCCGCCATCCCCTGGTGCGGTCGGCGGTGTACCGGGCGGCGTCGCCCGAGGACCGGCGGCGGGTGCACGCCGCGCTGGCGGACGCGACCAGCGCCGAGCACGACCCGGACCGCCGGGCATGGCACCGCGCCAGTGCGACACTGCGGCCCGACGACGAGGTCGCCACCGATCTCGAACGGTCCGCGGCGCGGGCGCGGACCCGCGGTGGGGCCGCCGCCGCGGGCGCCTACCTGGAACGGGCGGCGGAGCTCACGCCCGCTCCGGTCGGCCGCGGAGAGCGGCTGATCGCGGCCGCCGAGGCCAAGCACGACGCGGGCGCTCCCGAAGCGGCCCTGCGGCTGCTCGACAACACGCAGGGCCTGCCCCTCACCCCGTTGCAGAAAGCGCTGGTCGCCCGGTTGCGAGCCCGCGCCGGTTACGCGCTGCGGCGCGACAGCAGCGGGCCGCGGCTCCTGCTCGCCGCGGCGCAGGGTCTCGAAGGGCTCGACCCTGTCCTCGCTCGCGAGACCTACATCGAGGCGTTGCAGGCCGCCGTCTACGGCGGTCGGCTCGGTGATGCCGAGCAGGTGACCGCCGTCTCGAACGCGATCCTGGAGGCGACCTCCGCGGAGGAGTCCGACACCGCGCGCGATCTGATCCTGCGCGGCCAGGCGCTGCTGGCCGCCCGAGGGCAGGAGGCCGCGCTCGACACGCTGCGCCGGGCCCAGCGGGCGCTGATCGAGGACGCGCCGGACTCGCTCGGCCTGCACTGGATGTGGTTCGCCTCCCGCGCCGCGCAGGACCTCTGGGACGCCCGCGCGCTGCGGGCTCTGGCCGCGCGGCAGGTCGAGATGGCCCGTGCGCAGGGGGTCGTCACGGTTCTGCCGATCGCGCTGAGCCTGCTGATGCTGGCTCAGACCGTCGACGGCCGAGTGGACCTGGTCGAGGCGTCCTGCGACGAGATCGACGCCATCAAGGAGGTCACCGGGCATCCGATGCCGCAGTACGGGCGCCTTTTCCTGGCGGCGCACAAGGCCCGGGTCGAGGAGACCAAGGAGTGGGCGCAGCGGATCCGGGCCGATTCGCACGCCCGTGGCGAGGGGTACGGACTCAGCGCGGCCAACTTCTCGGAGGCCGTCCTCTACAACGGTCTGGGGCGCTTCCCCGAGGCGGTGGCCGCCGCCGGCCGCGAGCTGCCGTACACGCACGAGCTCAATCACGCGATGCGCTCGCTGCTCGAACTCGTGGAAGCGGCCTCGCACACCGGGGAACGTGCCCTCGCCGAGCACGCGGTCGAGAAGCTGGCGAGTGTCACACGTCCGGTGGGAACCAACTGGGCGAGTGCCGTACTGACCATGGCCGAGGCGCAGTTGCATGAAGGGGACAAGGCCGGCGCCCTCTACCAGGACGCCATCACACGCTTCGAGCATGAACGGATCCCGATCATGGTGGGACGCTGCCGCCTGCTGTACGGCGAGGAGTTGAACCGCCGGGGCCGGCACGCCGAAGCGCGCGAGCAGTTGCGGGACGCGCACGAGGTGCTGTCGTCCTGCGGCCTGAACGGTTTCGCCCAGCGGGCCGCCGACAAGCTGCGCGCAAGCGGTGGAACTCCGCGCAGGCAGGCGCGGGGGGCTACGGCGCAGCTGACCGACCAGGAACTCAACGTGGCGCGTCTCGCCCGCGAAGGGCTCACCAACCGGGACATCGGCGCCCGGCTCTTCATCAGCGCCCACACCGCCGAGTACCACCTGCGCAAGGTCTTCGTGAAGCTCGACATCAAGAGACGCACGGAGTTGAAGACCGCCCTTGCGCTCCTGGACCGGGCGACGCCGGTCGGCGGGGAGATCACCGGCCGCTGACCGGTGGTCGACCGGCGGAACACGAAACCGACTCTCTTTCCGACACCGTGTCACAACTGGGCCTGCTTCTCGGTCGTCAGTGGGAACGCATGAGGAACGAGAGCGGGAGTACGAATGAAGCACATAGTGGTCCTCGGCGGAGGCTTCGCCGGTGTCTGGAGCGCGGCGGGCGCGGTCCGAGCCGCACGTGACGCCGACAGTGCGGGTGAGGAACTGCGTGTCACCCTGGTGAGCGGCGGCGACGATCTGGTGGTGCGCCCCCGCCTGTACGAGAAGGACCCCGAGCGGAAGCGGATCCCGTTGGACCGCATCCTCGGCCCCATCGGTGTCCACCGGGTCGCGGCGACGGCCACCGGCATCGACACCGACGCGCGCACCGTACAGGTCGTCGACCGGACCGGTGACCGGCAGACGGTCTCCTACGACAAGCTCGTCCTTGCCACCGGCAGCCGGCTGGTGCGCCCTGCCTTCCCCGGTGTCGAGCACGTCTTCGACATCGACACCCTCCCCGCGGCGACGGCCCTGGATCACCACCTTCGTCAGCTGCCCCGGCGGTCCTCTGCCGCCGGCCGGTACACCGTCGTGGTGGTGGGCGCCGGGTTCACCGGTCTCGAAGCGGCTACGGAACTGCACAGCCGGCTCCGGGTGATCGCCGGCCCGGAGAGCACGGGCGAGATACGGATCGTCCTGGTCGACCGTGCCGACGTCCTCGGCCCCGAACTCGGTTCGGGGCTGCGTCCGCACGTCGACGCTGTGGCCGACGAGTTGAAGATCGAGCGCCGGCTGGGGACCACCGTCGCCTCGGTGACTCCGGACGAGGTGCGGCTGTCCGACGGTGAAGTGATCTCCACGGCCACGGTGGTCTGGACGGCGGGAATGATCGCCAGCCCCCTGACCGCGCAGATACCGGCGGAGCGGGACCGTCTGGGCCGCCTTCCGGTCGACAAGCACCTTCGGGTGCCGGGTGTTCCCGATGTCTACGCCGCCGGTGACACGGCCGCGGCTCTCGTGGAGGGCGAGCACTACACCACGCAGAGCTGTCAGCACGCGCAGCCCATGGGCAAGTGTGCCGGTTACAACGCGGCCGCCGAGCTGCTGGGAACGGACCTGGTGCCTTTCGGTCCCGACCCCTACGGCACATGCCTGGACCTCGGGTCCGCCGGTGCCGTGGTCACCGCGGGCTGGGAGAGGACCGTGCAGATGACCGGTCCCGAGGCCAAGGCCATGAAGCAGAACATCAACACTCTGTGGATCTACCCGCCCGCCGATGACGCGGAGGCGCTTCTCGTCCAGGCGGGCCAGCAGGCCAAGGGCTGACCTCCCGGGTCACGGGCCTACGGAGGCGCCGTCCCACACCGCAGAAGCGGGGCCCCCTGTCGGGTGGTCTCGCTTCTGCGGCATCAACGGGGCTCATGGCCGTGCCTTTCCCGAACTCCGCACAGCAAGACGGAACTTGAGCAACCTCCTGCGAGCGGGCACACACCCGCCCGCGTTCAGCGCAACGACCCGATGACCACCGTGACGCACAGCCCTGCCACCACCGTGATCAGGGCCATCGCGATCATCGTTCCGCGCAGCCATCGGCCGAAGCGGCCCCGATGCTGCTCCTCCATGACACTGATGCTGTCGGCGATATGGTCCGTGACCATCCGGGCCACGTATATCTGCTCTTCGAGGTACCACCGTTCGATACCGCTCTTCTGTTCCTCGGTCAGCCCGGGCGCCCGCGCGGTGAAGTCCGTCACGCGACGGCGAGCTGCCCGAAGGTGAGCCTCCCGGTACAGGAACGTCTCGATATCGGTCAGGCCGCGTGCGGCCTCCGTGCTCGCGTCCACGGTGTGCTCCAGCAGCGTGTCGATGTCATGATGCCGTCTACACGAGAAGGACCGGACAACCCATGTGGCTGTGACACGTGTGGGCGCCGCCCGTCAGCCGGTGAGCCGCTCGCCGCTCAGTCGCTCAGCCGACAAAGGTGACGGTCTCCGCGAGCGACGCCCTCCCCGTGCGGGTGTGGTCCACCCCGACATCCTCGAACCCGATCGACATGCCGCAGAAGAGCATGAGTTCGTCCGGCGGTGACACGACCTCCGCGACGGTCCTGTGGTACTTCGCCCACGCCATCTGCGTACAGCTGTGCAGCCCTTCGCCGCGCAGCAGCAACATGACGGTCTGCAGATACATGCCGACGTCGGCCCACTGGGCCACGCCCATGTCACGGTCGATGTAGCAGAACAGGGCGGCCGGCGCCCCGAAGCACTCCCAGTTGCCGGAGGCGGCCCTGTGGCGCGCCTCCAGGTCGCCCCTGGCTATGCCGAGCGAGCCGTACCGCTGCTCGCCGAACGCCGACCGGCGCTCCTGGTAGGGGGACTTCAGCACCGGCGGATACTGCTGGTACTCCGCCTCGTCCCAGGGCTCCCCCGCGGCCAGGCGCGCACTGGCACGCTTCTTGAGCGTCGCCAGCGGCTCACCGGTCACCACGAACGCATGCCACGGCTGGATGTTCGAGGCGGACGGCGACCATGCTGCCGCCTCCAGCACACGCTCCAACACCCCACGCGGAACGGCCTGTTCGGCAAACCCACGTACCGCCTTGCGGCTCTTGACCGCCTCGTAGACGTCCAAGTCGCTCGCCTCCCGACTTCCCACAACTTGAGTTCGTTACGAAGTCGATAGTATCACTCGCGACCATCACATTCGATACCTTCTTCGGGCATGGGCATCCCCTGAGCGCCGCTGCGGGTGGGCAGATCACCAGTTGGTCCACGCCCGGAAGGGCGCGCGACGACCGCATCGACATCGGTCACGCCCGACGCGGCGGGGACGACGATGCCCGTGGCGGCTGCCGCGCCGCCTGACAACTCCTTCACGCGCGCCTCCGGCAGTGGCGCGACCCTTACATGTCGCCGCTGTCAGCCGCGTGAGCCATCTGCGTCAGCAGAGCTGTCAGTTGCTTCGAGCCGTCCGGGCCCAGTCCGGCGGCCAGCCGGTCGGCCAGCGGTTCCGCCGCCACATGTGCCGCGTCGAAGAGTTCCCGCCCCTCGGCCGTGATCTCCACGGCCCGTACCCGCCTGTCCCCCGGGACGGCCTTGCGTACGGCCAGCCCCTTGCGCTCCAGATCGTCCACGACTCGCATGATCCCCGCCTTGTCCGTCCCCGTCTCCGACGCGAGGTCTCGCTGCACCGTGGGGCCGCGGTTGACCAGTACGAGCAGCACGGCGAAATGCCGCAGTTCGATGCCGAGCGGTCGCAGCGCCTCGGACATCACGGAGGCCGCCCGCCAGTGCGCCCGGCGCAGCAACAGGCCGAGGGCGAAGGGTGATTCATCCCCGGGACGGTCGGTGGCGTGGGCGGGCGGACGAGGAACGTCAGGGGTCATGGAGCCACACTACCGCGTTCGATCCATTCGCAACCGTATCAGTCGATACCAGTCTTTCCGCAGGTCAGGCACGCCGCGCCGGTCAGGCACGACGCGGGCCGCGGCTCACGTAGGCGGCGAGTCCGGCGGCGGCGAGCACGGCCGCGACGACCACCGCGGGCCGGCTGTCGGGCGCCTGCGTCTGCCAGGTCAGCACTGCCCCCACGGTGCCCGTGCCCGGGAACGCTGCCGCGCCGAGCGTCCATCCGAGGGGCAGGAACCACGACCGAGCGGTACCGACCGTGACCGCCCCCAGGGCGGTCAGGCCCAGCAGTCCGGCCGCGTCGCGGACGACGCAGCCGAACGGGCCGAACCGTGTGCCGGTGAGCAGCGTGGCCGCCAGGAGGATCACCACGCATCCCAGGACCGTGGCCAGATGGGACATCCGCAGCCAGGTCCACGGCCTCGCCGCCGTGCGGTCCAGGGTGTCGTCGGGGCCACCGAGCGTGGTGGTGGAGACGGCGACGAGGAGCAGCACCGTCAGGACGAGTACGGGGCCGCCCACCTCGCCCCTGTCACTGAAGACGGTCGCCGGCAGCCATGCGAGGACGGTGCCCGCGAGCGCCGCGCCGAACGCTGCCGGCGCCCGGCGCGAGCGGACGTAGAGCGTCAGCCCTCTCATCGGCTGCTCCGGGTCAGCAGATCGGTGGTGTCCTGGCACTTCTGGGCGGCCTCGTGGACGGCCGTCACCCGGGCGTCGGCCTCGGCCCGTGGCAGTGTCCGCAGGCTCTTCCAGAGTGTGACGGGATCCGGGTTCTCGAGTGCGAGGCCGTCGAGGCCGATGGTCGGCTCCCGGTCGAGCAGCCAGTAGGCCGCGGCGGTGGCGACATCGAAGTCCGGGCTGACTTCGCAGTTCACAGGACCGGTGAAGGCGTTGATGAGCAGGGTGAGTTCGAATCGGTCCGGGTTGGCGAGGTGACCGTCTTTGCCGACCGTGATCGTCATCAGCGCGGTGTCGGAGCGCGGCGCGGGTGAGGTGGGAGGAGAGAAGGTGGTGGTGTCCTCGTGTGCCTCGACGACCGGTGTTATCGACAGGAGTCCCAGCGCGTGCCGGGCCCTGGGGGTCACTTCGGGCAGCAGCCCTTCGTGCGCCCTGCTGACACAGACCCGAGGGGAGCCGTCCGCGCACACGAGTTCCTGGGCGATTGGATCGAGCGTCCCGCGGGCGTAGGCGTCACCGGTGGGCACGACCACAGCAGTGGCCGTTGCCCCGATCGCCAGGGGCAGCAGCGCGGCGAGGGCGAACCTGCGGTTGTGGACGGCCAGCAGCACGACACCGGCCGCCGCGACCGCGGCCACCCAGAGCGCCTGGGCGAGACTGACCCGGCCGCCGACGGTGTCGTAGTCGCTGAACATGCTCGTCCCCATCGGGGAGAACGCCGTCGCGATTCCGCCGTCCGGGAGGGCGTGGGGCGCGAAGACCAGCAGTGCGAAACCGGTCACGGCCAGCGCGGGTGCGGTGGCGAGCGCCGGCACCAGACGTCCGACGGCGAGGCCGATCCAGACCGAGGCGACCATCGCGACCAGCCCGACGGCCACGACGGCGAACGCGGCAGGCGGCAGGTACCGCGCCGTGCCCGCGATCCGTGGCGCCGCCACGAGGAGCGTGACCGCGTACGCGACGAGAACCGCCAGCGCGGTCGTGGCCAGGATCGGCACGATGCGCTGCGGTCGCGGGCGGGGCGCGCTGCCGAAGAGTTCGGCGACGTTCGCCCGGTGCTCGCGATAGGACTGCCAGGCGCCGGCCGCCATCGCGAGAGGTGCGAGGACCGCGAGGTATTCGCGCTGTGTCATGGCCAGCGCCATCCACCCGGAGGACCATCGCCCGCCGGTCGCGTAGAGGACGATCGAGCCCGCGAGGACGATCAGCAGCGCGGCGCCCGCGGCGGCCGACCGTCGCAGTTCGATGCCGAGGATACGGTTCATGCGTTGCTCCGGTGTCGGCGAAGGAGTGCGGAGTAGCCGCGCTCCGCGGGGCTGTCGCCCGCGTCGCTCTGCCCGCCGCGCGCGATCAGGTCGTCGGGCGTGCCCTGGAAGAGGAGCCGGCCTTCGTTCATGAGGATGACGTCTGTGCAGGCTGCGACGACGTCCTCGACAAGGTGGGTGGAGACCATCACACAGCTGTCGGCGCCGAGTTCACGCAACAAGTCGCGGAAGTCGAGACGCTGTTCGGGGTCGAGCCCGACGGTGGGCTCGTCGAGCAGCAGCAGTTCGGGGTCGTTGACGATGGCCTGCGCGATGCCGGCCCGGCGCAGCATGCCGCCGGACAGTGTCTTCATCCTGGCGTCGGCCTTGGCGGTGAGACCGACCCGGTCGATCGCGCGTTGTACGGCGTCGGCTGTGGCGGTTGGGGGCATCTCCTTGAGCCAGGCCATGTACTCGACGAACTCGCGGACGCTGAACCGTGGGTAGAAGCCGAACTGCTGCGGCAGATAGCCCAGTCGGCGGCGCACGGCGCGCAGGTCGGCGCGGCCTTCCACGGGTGCGCCGAGCAGCGTCAACGAGCCGCCGGCCGGCTTGACGACGGTGGACAGCGCCCGCATCAGCGTGGTCTTGCCGGCGCCGTTCGGGCCGAGTACTCCGTGCACGCCGGGCCGCAGCGACAGGTCGAGGCCGTCGACGGCCAGATGGCGGCCGGCCCGGACGCGCAGTCCTTCCGCGTGGACAAGCCAGGGATGAAGGGTGGGGGCCGTTTCGGCAGTACGCACCGCTCGCATGAGTCTCTCCTGTGGGTGGGGGTTCAGTGGCCGCTGGTCAGGCGGCGGAAATAGGGGGCGACAAGCGGGGTGACCGCGGCCAGCGCCACGGTGGCCACCGCCCAGACCGCGACGCTGCCCGGCCGCAGTACCGGCGACAGCGACTGGGCCGCCACGCTCGGCAGCAGAACGGCAGCGGACCAGGCCGCTCCGAGTCCGATCGCCGCGCGCCGTACGCCGATGAAGGCGCCGAGCGCGAGGGCGGCCGCGGTGAAGGCCAGGCACGGCAGCAGGGTGAGGGCCAGGGACGTTCCGGTGCTCACGCCCGCGACCAGCAACGCCGGCAGGACGACGACGAGCACCGCGAGCGTGCGCCGCAGCACCATGGCCAGTCCGGCCGCGGGTGTGGTGGCGATCAGTTCCCCGGCCGGGTCGAAGCGTCGGCTCCAGGCCACCGCGACGCCGGGCAGTGGAGCCACCGGGGCCAGGAGCAGCACGAGCGAGGGCAGGTCCGGCTCGGCGGAGTCGAGGAGCACGCCGCAGCCCAGCACCGCGACGGTCATCGCGAGCCAGGGCAGCAGCGTCAGGACCAGCCGGCGCCGGTGCACGGTCCGTGTGCGTGCGGGCCGCCGGGCCGGGAGCGGGCTCGTTGTGATCGCCTCGTCGAGCGAGAGGGCGACACGGTCGAGCAGCTCCGTGGTGGCGGGTGCGGCGTGCTCGGCCAGTTGCTCACGGCAGTGCGCGCACGTGTCGAGGTGGACCTCGATCGACCACAGCGCGGCGTCGTCGAGCCCGTGCCCGCCGTCCGCGTAGCGAGCCAGCACCAGGGTGGTGGGGTGAGTCATGAGAGCGCCTCCCGCAGCGCGATCCGGGCCCGCCGCGCGCGGGTCTTCACTGTGCCCTCCGGCATGCTGAGCAGCACTGATGTCTGGCGGACCGACAGGCCGTCGAGCACCATCGCCTGTAGCACCTGCCGCAGTTCGACCGGCAGCCGCAGCAGCGCCTGTTCGAGGTCCTGGTCGACGCGGTTCGCCAGTACCTCGTCCTCGGCGGCGGGCGCGGTCGTCGCGACCAGGGGGATGGTCGGCACCCGCTCGTGGCGGGCCCGCTTGCGAAGCGCGTCGACGAGCCGGTTGGCGGCGATCGTCCAGAGCCAGCCGACCGCGCTGCCTCCGGTCACGGAGCCTGCGTAGCTGCCGGCCGCCCGCCAGACGGCCAGATAGGTCTCCTGGAGCACGTCGGCGACGACATCGTCGTCGGCGCAGCGGCGGCGCAGCCGCACCGCCATCCAGGGCGAAGTACGCCGGTACAACGCGTCGAACGCCACCCGGTCACCGCGGGCGATGCGACGCACAAGTTCTGCCTCGTCGAGGTCTGCCATGCCTTTCACGATCAACAAGACGAAGCGACCGTCGATTCGGGTTCTCGGGCGGGTCGGTCACGAGGCCGAACAGCCGCGAACGGTCAGCCGCGCCGGGCTGATGCGAGGATGACGGCTCCCGGGTCGAACCGGGCCGGGTCGCCAGAGCGGCACGGACAACTGTCCTGCCTGGCGGACCCGTTCCGCCAGGGACTTCATCCTGGAGACTGTCTTGCTCTTACGGTCAGGTATCGCCCGCCCGATATCCCTGCTCCTGGCGGCCTTGGCCGCGGCCGGCATGCTCACAGGCTGCGGACTGCAGGAACTCGCCCATGACTGCGAGGGGACCGATGACCGGGTGAAGGAGATCGCGGCGCTCGACATCCTCGACTCCCGGCCCGCGGGCGCCACCGTCGCCCCAGGTTCCGAAAAGGTCGACGCCGGCTGCTGGGCGGACAGCGGCGATGTCTCGCTGTACGCCGGCCGGACCTACGTCTCCCCCGGTACGCGGGCCGAAGTCGCCGCGCATTACCGGACGGTGGCGAAGCGAGACGGATGGGATCCGGACCCCGGGGGCTCGTCCGGTGACCTGTGCTTCGTCAAGGAGGAGATGTCCCTGCGAGTCGCCTTCCTGACCGCGGAGGACCTCGCGAAGGACCTCGCCGAGGACCTCGCGGAGGACCGTGCCGAGGACGGCGACGGGAGCCGCCCCGACCTCCCCTCCGGAGCCGGCTACTCGGTCAATGTCGACTCCTACGTGCACAGCGGCGAGGCGAGCTGCTGAGCGCGGGAGCGGGGCCCGCAAGGAGGTGTCCCGTTGATGACGGCCGAGTCTGGAGGCAGCCGTTGCTCAGTGGCCGTACGCGGCTGTAGCCGTCTCGACGAACGAGCGGATCAACGGGTTGGTGTCCCCTTCGTTCCACACCGCCACCACCCGGCTCGGCGCCATGTCGGTCAGCGGTACCAGGGCGAACTCCGCGGGCAGGTCGTGTCCGAGCGGGGCCAGGCCGATCGTGCCGTTCCAGAGCACGGCTTGCAGACATTCCTGGACGGCGCGCACCACCGGCCCCTCGCGCGGTCTGCCGCCGTTCCAGTACGACTGCCAGACGGGGTCGGTGCCCTGCGGGAACTGGAACCAGCGGCGGTCGCTCAACTCGGCCAGCCGCAACCGGCCTTGACGGGCCAGCGGGTCGTCGGCCCGCAGGACGACGCCGACGGGGTCGGTGCGCAGCGCCCGCACCGTCAGGGCGGTCTCGTCGAACGGCGCCCTGGTCAGTGCGACGTCGACGAGTTGGGCCCGCAGCCCGCACGTCGGATCGGTCAGGTCGGCGTCGCGGATGCGGATGTCGATGCCGGGGTGGCTGCGGCGGAAGGCGGCGGCCAGCCTGAACACACCCGGGTCGGTGGCGTCGCCCAGGATGCCGACGGTGATGGTCGAGGCACCGGCCGCCGCGCTCACACGTATCCGGACGCGGTCGGCGTGGTCGAGCAGCGCCCGCGCCTCCTCGAACAGCACGGTGCCCACCGCGGTGAGCGTGACGCCGGTGGGGGCGCGGATGAAGAGCAGGGCCCCGACGTCGGCCTCCAGCTGCTTGATCGCCCGGCTCAGCGGCGGCTGGCTCATGTGCAGCCGGTTGGCGGCCCGGCCGAAGTGCAGTTCTTCGGCGACAGCCATGAAGTAGCGCAGGGTTCGTAGCTCCACGCTGCAACGATACCCATGAGGTATCGGCGCTGTGGGACAAGTCTTGGACAGGGGCGTGGTCGCGGCGGTGGACTCGTGGACATGACCGAAGAGGCGAAGAGTACCGAAGAAGTGCAGAGCAGAGCAGAAGTGGCGAGCGGCGTAGAGGCGAAGGGCGGCGATCCGCGGACCGGCCCCGCCGTCTCGGTGGTGGGCCCCGGCGCCGGGGAGACGATCGTGCTGGGCACCACACGTATGCGCGTCCTGGAGGACGGCAGCCGCACCGGGCACCGCCTCGCCATCGCCGAGTCCGTCCTCGCCCCGCACACCCAGGGACCGCCGCAGCACCGCCACGCCGAACACGACGAAGGGTTCTACATCCTGTCCGGCACGGTCCGCTTCACCGTCGGAGAGGAGGAGCACGACGCCACCACGGGCACGCTCGTGATGGTTCCGCCGGGTACTCCGCACACCTTTGCCAACCCGACGGACGAGCCCGCCGTCATGCTCAGCACCTTCACGCCGGATTTCTACGTGCAGTACTTCCGGGACCTGCAACAGGTGCTCGCCGAGGGCCGGCCGCTGTCGCCGCAGGCCAACATCGACGCCATGGGCCGCTATGCGACCGAGCCCGCCTCCGACCTCGCCTGAAGCCACCCGGCCCGGGCCAAGCTCCACGAACGGGAACCATGAACATCGCCTATTGGGTCCTCGCGGGACTGCTCGCCCTCTTCTACCTGTACTCGGGCGTCCTGAAAGTGATCCGCAGCCGCGATCAGCTCCGGCCGATGATGGCCTGGGTCGACCGCCTGCCGCTGCCCGCCACCAGGGCACTGGGCCTCGTCGAGATACTCGGCGCCGCCGGCCTGGTCCTGCCCCCGCTGACGGGCATCGCACCCTGGCTGGCGGCTGCCGCTGCCGCCGGATTCGTCCTCCTGCAACTGGGCGCGATCGCCGTTCATCTGACCGGCGAGGACCGCCGGATCGCCCTCAACATCGCGCTCACCGCCCTCGCGGCAGTGACTCTCTGGTCGGCCGCCACCCAGCTCTGAGGTCCGGCGGGAACCCGGCTCTGAGGTCCGGCGGGAATCCGGCGGGTCACCCGTAGAGCGAGCGCGCCCCCGGGCTGTCGCTCTCGAAACGCCGGCCCGCGGCGATCTCCTCGCCCACCACCGACCAGATCGTCTCGTCGTCCTGGAACGGGAGCGGGTCGACGCCGGTCGTCTCCTCGGCGATCCGCTCCACCTCACCCGCCAGCCGCTCGAACTCGGCTTCCTCGTCGTCCTCGTCGCCGTTGAAGGTGAACTCCTCCAGCAGGCGCTGGAACCGGACGGTGACCTGGACGAGGGAGGAGACGTCCGTGTGCAGTTCCTGCACGGTCTCCTCGTCGTCGTCGAAGGCGTACACCTTGCCGGAGGCGGGGTCGAGGGCGAGGTGGTCGTTGAGCAGCCAGCCGATGACGGGCCATCCGCCGGCGTCCCCCGGGGCGTCCTCGAAGTCCTCGGTGTCGACGACGTCCTGGACGAGCGGCAGCCGCCCGGTCTCCTCATCGGGCTCACGCAGCAGCAGCGTCCCCGTGGGGACCCCGACGGTCTGCAGACGACGGGCGCCCTCCGTGTCCGCCGCGGTGGGCGGGAAGGCGGTGGCGGGCAAGGTCACGAGACGGTCCTCGCCGAAGATGTCGACGAGTTCGCCGCGGGTGACGTCGAAAAGCACTGCCGGAACTCCGAACTCAGCGGCGGCATACGCGCCGCGGGACTTCTAGGGGACGAACTTGTTGTCCGAGGGAGAGAGGTCCATCACGGTATCAGTGCGCCCGCCCTCGACCCCCTTCTTGTCCCATTCGGCATGCAGCCACTTGATGTAGGCGCGGTGTTCGCGGTCCTTCTTGTAATCGCTGACATCGGTGCCGTCGGGGTTCTTCTCGTGCTGGTCGTACTTCTGGCTGTGCGTGACGTCCAGGTGGTCGGGGAACGCCTTCGCCAGATACTTGTCGCATTTCGGATTCTTCTGGCAGGGCTCACGTTCCGCATAGAGCTCGCTGACGTGGTCCTGATACCCCTTCTTGATCAGCGGGTGCCCGATGGAGCGTTCGGAGCGGGCCTTGCCGCTGGCACCGACCAGGATGAACTTCTTCCCCTTGCCGTCGTCGTACATGGCTGAGGCGTAGTTGCCTCCGGGGACGTAGGGGCGGCCCTCGGTGCGGTTGGTGTAGCGGCCGAGCTGGGCCGCGCGGGCCAGTTCGGTCTTGCCGGGGGCGACCTTCGTGGACGTGACCTTTGCGTTCTTGGCGCCCTTCTTGTTCTTGATCTTGCTCTGCTTGTCCGTGTTGTTCCACGGGTACCAGGCCTTGTCACCGAGTACGTCGTTGACTCCGGACTTGTCGGTGGAGGGGACCGGGCTGGTCGTTCCGTTGTGATGCAGCTGCTTGATCGAACCGTCGTCGCTGAGCAGGTACATGGGCGTACCTTCGTCGCGCTTGACCTTCTTGACGTCGACCCGCTCGGCGTCGTCGCCCACGCCGCGGTCCTTGCGCTTCTGGTGGCGGGAGGCTGCCTTCACGCGGTCCGGCACGGTCTCGGTGACGTGCTTGGTCACCTTCAACGACGCCTTCTCCAGACCGTCGATCGCACCCTCCAGGATGCTGTCGAAGGACTCGGTCACCGCGTCCTTGCCCTTGGTCTTGCCGAAGGCGCCCTTGGACTTGCCGAGGTGGATCCCGGACTGGCTGCCCAGGTCGGTGCCGTGCCGGGAGACCTTGCCTGCGCCGTCCTCGAACTCGAGGTGGTCTATGACCGTCCTCTTGCCGGCGCCGCCGGGGCCGGAGCCGCCGGCCTCGTCGCCCGCGGAGGCCAGGTGCATGCCACCACCCGGCTTGTCACCGGGGTTGAAGGCGCCCTCGGCCAGGTCGAGGGTCATGTCCGAGACGAGTTCGGCGAGTTTGCCGGTGACGGGCTCGGTGACCTTCGTGATGAGCGCGTCGACGATCTGCTCGACCGCCTCGTCGATGAGCCGCTTCACGACGGTGCGCATCAGCGCGATCTCACCGGCGGCGGCCGCGGCGGAGAGCCCCAGGGTGAAGGGGGCGGCGGCCAGTTCGGCGACGATGGTGGCGGCGAGCACACCGAGTTCGATGCCCGCCTTGACCTTCAGGCCGCGGATGATCTCACCGACCCCGTCGCAGGCGGTCGCGAACAGCCGCGTCACCTACGGGATCTTGTCCAGGTGCCCGGTCTTCACGTGCGACCAGTGCTTCTGCATGGACTCGACGGCCCAGCCCTCGGAGGAGTTGAGAATCCGGGTCACGGCCTTGTCCGCGTCACCGCCGCGGCCCTCGAACTGCTCGGCGAAGTCCCGCAGGGACGTCGCCATCTCGAAGTAGTCGTCCTCGTCGACGTTGGGCCAGTTGACCCCGATGAGGTCCAGTGCCTCGTCGATGCGGTGTTCGGGCGGTCACTGACGGTCCTGCTGCGCGGCGTGGGTGATGAGTTCCTTGAGGCCTTCTTCGCGGGACTCCGCGGTGTCGCCGTAGTCGAAGCTGTGCGTGAACTCGGCGTGCGGGAGGACGGCCTGGAGCCAGGCGGAGCAGTAGTGGCCCGGCATCATGCACGGTTCGAGTTCGCAGTAGACGCGGCGGACCTGCTCGGGCTCCACCCCGGTGGAGGAGAGCTGCTGCCACAGCTGCTCCTCGGGGTGCATCCGGCCGGGACCGGCCTGGGCTGTGACGATCTGCTTCGCGCCGTCCTTGCCGACGTACTCGAAGGCCGACGAGAAGGGGAAGTTGAGGGTGTGACGGACGTCGTCGAGCACCCGCGACCACCAGTTCTCCCGGTCGGCGACGGCCTCCGGGTCGATCTGCCGGATCTCCTGGACCAGCGCGCCGAACGCCTCGGCGGCGGCCTGGAGTCCGTCGGACGCGGCGATCTCGGGGAGGGCGCGGTCCAGGGCGGCGGCGCAGTGGGTGAAGGCGGCGATATCCGAGTTGACGAACAGGGCGGCTTCGCCGCGGCCGAGGAAGAGTGCCTGTACAGAGCCGTCGGTGCGGACACACAGGCTCGCGAGCCGGTCGGTGCCGATCCGCACCCACTCCGCCCAGTCGCCGTCCAGCGTGACGCCGCGGTGTCCGGTGTACATGCCGAGGGTGGGCCCGTCGGTGTCGTCCGCCGCGATGAAGTACGGGCCGACGTGCAGCGGCACACCGACCTGCGCGAGGTGGGTGCGGGCCGAGGCGGGCACGGTTCCGTACGAGGCAGGCACGCTGATGCGGCGCAGCCCCTGCGGTCCGAACTGGGCGACGGCGGGATCCGAGGGGAGCTCGGGCATCAGAAACCTCTCGAGGTGGCGAATTTACGGGCTCCACCGTATGTGCAGGCCGGGCGGGGCCGGAGAGGGCCGTGACGAATCCGGGACGAGGCCGGTACGGCACCCCGGACTATCCCTGCGGCGGGGACTGTTCCTGGTGCCGGGCGTAGTGGCGGCGGGACTTGGCCCGGTTGCCGCAGGCGGCCATCGAGCACCAACGGCGGCCGCCGTTCTTGGAGATGTCGTAGAACCGCAGGACGCACACGGGGTTGGCGCACTCGCGGATGCGGGCAGGGCCTTCGTCGAGCAGCCGCAGGTAGTGCTCGGCGGCGCGCCAGGCCGCGAGCCAGCCGGGGGTGTCGGTCTCGATGACGGTCTCCGGTCCCGCGGGCCCGAGGAGGCGGCGGATCCTTCCGTGGCCGAGCGTCTCGTTGAGCATCTGCCGCGCCCGGTCCGGGTCGGGCCCCTCGCTCCGCGTGAGCGCGCTGAGGGCGTCCCGGGTGACCAGGAGCGCGTCCAGCGTCTCGCGGGTGTCCGGCGCGGTCCCCGCGAGGCCGGCCGAGGTGAGCCAGATCGTGAGCCCGTCGGGGTGTTCCAGCAGGTCATGAGCGCCGTCGTCGTCGACCCAGCGTGTGTTCAGCAGGTCGAGCGGCAGGGGCTCCCCGAGGAGGGGGCGGGGGTCCGCACCGGCGGCCTGGACGGGATGTGTGCTCATGCTCTGCGCCCCTTCGTGTCGGCGTCCATGGCATCACATGATCGACCCACAACCGCCTAAATCAGTTTAGCCGGTTGCACCTGCAGGACCAAACCCCTAAAGTTCATTTCACCGGTTAGGCCGATCGGCCTCCGGTGCCGGCTCTCCGGAAGGACCCCGCATGACCACCTCCACCGCCCCTCTCGCACTCCGGACGGGCCACGTCGGCCTCAGCGTCACCGACCTCGACCGGTCGCTGCCCTTCTACTCCAAGGCCTTCGGCTTCGAGACCCTGGCCGAGGGCACGTCGGACGACCGGCGCTGGGCCTTCCTCGGCCGCGACGGCGAGATCGTCGTCACCCTGTGGCAGCAGAGCGAGGGAGGGTTCGCCACCGCAGCGGCGGGCCTGCATCACCTCTCCTTCCAGGTCGAGTCGCTAGCCGACCTCGCCGCGACGGAAGCCGTGCTGCGCGAACTCGGAGCCGAGTTCGCCCACGACGGGGTCGTCGCGCACGCCGAGGGCGCCGCGTCCGGCGGGATCTTCTTCCACGACCCCGACGGCATCCGCCTGGAGGTCTACGTCCCCTCCGGCGCGGAAGGCGCACCCGCCCCGGCCGGGGCCGAACCCACCTGCGGCTTCTTCTAGACCGCTGGACCGCGAGTCATGCCCGGCACACCTCCCGTACCGCGCCCCCGACCGGACGTGTGAGAAAGCGAGGCAGATCATGGCCATCTACCACGACGGCGAACTGGCGGTGCAGGAGCGGGCAGGTTCGCGTCACGCGGCCGGCACTGTCGCCGCGATCGTCAGAACCGACATCCCCGACGCGGCCCGACTGTTCCTGGCGGCGCAGCCCATGATCGTCATCGGGGCGGCCGACAGCCGCGGTGACCTCTGGGCCTCGGTCCTGACCGGCGAGGCCGGCTTCATCACCGTCACCGGCCCCTCGTCGCTGACCGTGCGGGCCGCGCCTGGACCGTACGACCCCCTCCATGCGGCGCTCGCCGGCACGGCCCGCGTCGGCGTGATCGCCATCGACCCCGGCACCCGACGCCGCATGCGGATGAACGGCACCGCACACCGCACCGCGGAGAACACGCTGGACATCGAACTTCAGCAGGTCTACGCCAACTGCCCGAAGTACATCCAGAAACGGGAGCCGCGATGGCAGTCGGCCACACCCGGCCGGCCTCGGCACGCCGGCGAACTCACCTCCGAGGACATGGCGTTCGTCCATGCGACGGACACCTTCTTCGTCGCCACGGCGGACCTCGAGGGCAACGCGGACGCCTCCCACCGCGGCGGTCACCCCGGTTTTCTCACCGCCGTGGATCCGACCCATCTGCGCTGGCCGGACTACCTCGGCAACTCGATGTTCAACACTCTCGGCAACCTCGAGGTCAATCCCAAGGCGGGCCTGCTGCTCCCCGACTGGGCGACGGGCACCCTGCTCCACCTCACCGGTACGGCCACCGTGGACTGGGACCCGGACCGCGCGGCAGCCCTGCCCGGGGCCCAGCGCGTCGTCGACTTCACCGTCGAGCGGGCCGTTCGCGTCGACCATGCCTCGCCCCTGCGCTGGAGCGCCCCGGAGTTCTCCCGCTTCAACCCCCCTGTGTCCCTTGAAGGAAGCACGGCATGACCGCACGCTCCGGGTCCGCGTGCGCCTTCAGCCGATGAGCCGCAGCTTCGTGGGGCACAGGCCGAGGCGGATCGTCTGGCCCCAGGTCAGCTCGATCGCGTCGCTCTCCATGCCGTCCCCGAAGGCGACTAGCCGCTCGGACTCCACGGTCACCGACAGCCGTGCGCCGGCGGTGAGTTCACCCGCGTTCAGTTGCGTCCCGGTGACAGGCGACGGCCACGCTTCCCGTACGAACCAGGCGAGCCGGTCGTCCGTCGGCCCCGGCAGCCGCGGTTGCGCGGCGCGCTCCTGCCACACCGACCGCAGCCAGCCGGTGGCGCCGGTTCCCGTCCCGATCAACACCCCGGAGGAGGCCTGGGCCTCGACGGCACCCCTGTCGTCGTCGAGGCCCAGGCGGTAGCGGGCGGTGCGGTGGCCTGCCGCACCGACATAGATCTCGTTGAGCGCCACCAGACGCTGACTGTCGTCGGTGACGGCCTCGACCATGGTCAGCTCGTCCGCGCCGGCCGACGCGGAGAAGGCGGCGGGCAGCAGCCGGGCCACGGCCTCCGGGCGGTGGCGCACCAGGACGCCCGGGTTGCGGCCGGGGTCGGCGTCGACCCCGAGCACCGGCTGATCCCCGGCGTACTGCGCGACGTTGGCCACGAGCCCGTCCTGCCCGACCACCACCACGGCGTCCTGCGGACCGAACAGGAAGCGGTCCAGATCCGCCCGCTCCACCTGCGCGCGCCGCCAGTTCAGCGGCACCGCGGCCGACACCTGCGCGAGCGCGCGCCGGGCCCGGTGGTGCCGTTCGACGACCTCGTCGATGGAGCGGCCCCGCGAGGAGAGGAAGAAGGCGGCCTGCCCGTGCGTGCCGTGCCGGGCGACCAACTCCTCGTACTCCGTGGTGCGATGGACCAGGACGGCGCGGGGCGCGAGGCTCATGCTCCCGGCTCCTGCTGTGCCCCGAAGCGCGCGAGCAGCCCGGTCAGCACGTCCGGGGAGACGGTGACGCTGTCGATGCGGGGCAGGTTCTCGGCCAGCCGGGTGCCGGTCAGGGCGTGCAGGGTCGCCACGTCGGCCTCGCCGTGCACGCGCAGCCAGGCCGCCTGTGCCTGGGCCCTGGCCTCGCCGACCTCACGGGCGCCCTCGGCCTCCGCGCGGGCGAGCCGGACGGCCCGGTCGGCCTCCGCGCCGACCCGTACCGCGTCGGCGGCCGCCTTCTCCTCGGCCTCGCGCCGGCTGTTGGCACCGCGCTGCTCGACCAACTGCTCCTCGCGCCGGGCCAGTTCGATCTGGCTGGCCAGTTCGTTCTCGGCGATGGCGCGCTCGCGCTCCACGGCGACCGCGCGCCGCTCGTAGGTGGCGCGGTCCGCCTCCTGCTGGATGAGTTCGCGGGCGGGGGTGCGCAGCGCGCGCTCCACCTCCGGTTCGGGGCGCACCGCCATGACCCGTACCGCGACGATCTCGATGCCGGTGGCGGGCAGCCGCGGCTCCTCGCCCAGGCCCTGGGTGACGCGCTCGCGCACCGCGGGCACGCCGTCGGCGAGGGCAGCGGCCAGCGGGGTGCGGGCGAGCACTTCGAGGGCGTGCTGCTGGGCGCTCTCGGTCAGGAGCGTGGCGAGCTGCTCCAGAGGGGCGCCGCGCCACACGCCCGTGTCCGGGTCCACGGAGAAGTCGAGGCGCTCGGCCGCGACGGCGGGATCGGCGATCCGGTACGTGACCGTGGCCTGCACGGCGACGTCCTGGAAATCGGCGGTGCGGGCGTGGAAGGTCATCGCCAACTCCCGGTCGTCCACCGGCACTTCCGACAACGCGGCCGTCAGGGGACGGAACCAGAAGCTCAGCCCCGAACCGTCGTGCGCGAGCCGCCCCGAGCGGTGGTGCCGTACGTGGGACGTGGGCGCCGTCCGCAGATGACGCCAGCCGAAGCGCTTGGTGATGTCGGCCATGGGAACCCCCTCGATTAGAGTCATCATGACTTTAAATAGGAGCCTTCTTGTCGTCAAGGGGACGACAAGAAGTCGTGGCCGAGCACCGGCCGCAGCCCTCAACTCCGGCTTGCTACGCTGCGCATGCCTCCCGTGGGGGAAGCCGGTGCGAATCCGGCGCTGTCCCGCAACGGTGTACGTGGCTCGTCCAGAGCCACGCCAAGTCCGATCACCCACGGCAGGCGTGCAACCCGTCAACCGCTCGCCGTGGACTGCGAGCAGGGACCCCAGAGCCTCCGGGCCCTGCCGGCACCCTGCACGTTCCGCCGGCGGCACAGCCCGCAGGATGTGCGCCCGCCTTGACCACCGCTCTCTCCGCCCCCGCGGGTGTCACTCGCGGGCGCATACCCACCACCCCACTGGCCGTCGGGCTCGCACTCGTCCTGCTCGTCTCGCTCGCCTGCGGCGTCGCACTCGGAGCCACGGGCATGGGCTGGGGGCACGTACTGCGGCTCATGTGGGCGGGCCTGAGCGGAGGGAGTCTCGCTCCCGACGACGCCGCGGCGTACACCATCGTGTGGGAGATCCGCTTCCCCCGTGTCGTGCTCGCGGCCGTGGTGGGCGCCGGACTCGCCGCGGTCGGCGTCGCGGTACAGGCGCTGGTGCGCAACGCCCTCGCCGATCCCTTCGTCCTCGGCATCTCCTCGGGCGCCGCCGTCGGCGCCAACGCGGTCATCCTGTTCGGCGCCCTCGCCTCTCTCGGCGTATGGGCGCTGTCCCTCTCCGCCTTCCTGTCCGCACTCGTCGCGACTCTCGTCGTCTACGTGGTGGCCCGGTCCCCGCTCGGGCTCAGCCCGCTGCGGCTCGTCCTGACCGGTACCGCGCTCGCCTACGGGTTCCAGGCGGTCACGACCGTCATGGTCTTCGGCGCCGAGCGGGGTGAGGCAGCTCGCGCGGCGATGATGTGGCTGCTCGGCAGCCTGGGCGGGGCGACCTGGCCGAAGGTGCCGCTCGCCGCCGTGACGGTACTCGCGGGCTGGCTGTGGCTCCGGCTGCGGGCCGGCTCGCTGGACGCGCTGTCGATGGGGGACGAGACGGCGGCGGCGCTGGGCGTGCCGCCCGACCGGCTGCGGCGTGAACTGTTCGTCGTGACGGCGGCCGTGACGGGCACGGTCGTCGCGGTGAGCGGGGCGATCGGTTTCGTCGGGCTGATGGTTCCCCACCTCGTGCGCATGCTCGTGGGCGCCTCGCACGCGCGGGTGCTCGCGGTCGCGCCGTTCGCCGGGGCCGTGCTCCTCGTGTGGGCCGACGTGCTGTCGCGGATGCTGCTCGCGCCGACGGAACTTCCCGTGGGCGTGATCACGGCCGCCCTCGGCGTACCCGCGTTCCTGCTGCTCATGAGGCGCGGCGGACTCGCGCTCACGGGCCGCTGAATGCACGGCCGCCGAGTTCACGGCCGCCGAGTTCGCGCGCCGCATCACCTGCCCCGTACACGTACCGAAGTCCGGCTTGAGAGGAAGACACGTGCGACTCGATGTCGAAGGTGTTTCGGTCGAGGTGGCGGGCGCACGGCTCGTCGACGAGGTCACGCTCGACGCGCCCACCGGCTCCTTCGTGGGGCTCGTCGGCCCCAACGGCAGCGGGAAGTCGACGCTGCTGCGATGCGTCTACCGCGCGCGACGCCCCGACGCGGGAGTCGTCAGGGTCGAGGGCGAGGACGTCCACCGCATGACGCCCCGGGCCGCGGCGCGCGTGCTCGCCGCGCTGCCGCAGGAGACAGCGGCGGACTTCGACTTCACCGTCACCGAGGTCGTCGCGATGGGCCGCCTGCCGCACCGCGAACGCAACGCCGCGCGCGACCGGCGGATCTGCCGGACAGCGCTGGAACAGGCCGGTGTCGCGCACCTCGCCGAGCGCGGCTTCCTGTCGCTCTCGGGCGGTGAGAAGCAGCGTGTGCTCATCGCCCGCGCCCTCACCCAGGAGCCGCGCGTCCTCGTCCTGGACGAGCCCACCAACCACCTCGACATAGCCCACCAGCTCGACGTGCTGCGCCGGGTCCGCACCAGCGGGCCGACCGTGCTCGCGGCGCTGCACGACCTCAACCTCGCCGCCGCCCACTGCGACCGGCTGCACGTGCTGCACGGCGGCCGGGTCATCGCCTCGGGCCGCCCGGACGAGGTCCTCTCCCCCGAACTCCTCGCCGACGTCTTCGGCGTCCGGGCCCATCGGGTGCGCCACCCCGGGACCGGCACCACGCAGTTCCTCTTCGACCCCCTGAGCCCCTGACACCCCCGAGCCCCGACCCCTCCTGAAAGGCCACCCGTGCGCAAGCTCCTGCCCGCCGTCCCGCTCGGCCTCGCCGCCGCCCTCACCCTGACCGGCTGCGGCGCCGAGGTCGCATCCGACAACAAGACCGCGAAGTCGCAGGCGGTGACCGTCACCAACTGCGGCAAGAAGGTCACCTACGACACACGCCCCGAGCGGGTCGTCACCAACGATGTCGGCATCACCGAGCTCATGTTCGCGCTCCGCCTGGAGAACCGCATGGCCGGGTACGTCATGCCCGCCGACAAGGGTTCCCTCGAAGGCCTGCCGTACAAGGACGCGTACAAAGAGGTGAAGTGGCTCTCCAAGGACCGCGTCACCAAGGAGGTGGCCCTCGCCGCGCACGCCGACCTCGTCTTCGCCGGCTGGAACTACGGCTTCAACGAGAACGCGCTCACACCCGACGAGCTGCACGCCTCGGGCATCGACACGTATCTGCTCACCGAATCCTGCCGCAATGCCCGCACCAGCACCTCGCGCGGCATCATGCCACCGCTCGACGCGCTCTACACGGACCTGGAGAACCTCGGCAGGATCTTCGGCGTCGAGGACCGCGCGCGGAAACTGATCAAGCAGTACAAGGCGAGGGTCGCCGACGTGCGCGCGAAGGCCAAGGGCGCAAAGAGGCCCTCGGTCTTCCTCTACGACAGCGGACAGGACCAGCCCTTCACCTCGGGCCGCTACGCCGCGCCCGAGCAGATCATCAGCGAGGCCGGGGGCGTCAACCTCCTGCACGACCTCAAGGACTCGTGGACGACGATCGGCTGGGAGACGGTCGTGAAGAGGAACCCGGACGTCGTCGTCATCAACGACTACGGCTCGACGAGCGCGGAGCAGAAGAAGAAGTTCCTGCTCTCCTACCCGCCGCTGCGGAACGTCTCCGCGATCAAACACAAGCGGATCTACACGCTGGACTACGCCGATCTCGTCGAGAGCCCGCGCAATCCGTCGGCGATCGAGCGGCTCGGCGCATACCTGCGCAGCGGTGCCGAGGCGTCCTGACCGACACGTACCTCAGGCGGCGTGTGGGGCCGCGGCGCGCTCAGTCGACGGCGGGAAGGTGACGGGCGAAACGGCGGACGGCGTCGGTGAAGGCATCCGGGTCGTCGAAGTTCGCGAGGTGTCGTGCTCGCGGGATCAGTTCGACGCGCGCCTGCGGATGCGCGCGGGCGAAGTCCGCCTCGTCGGCCCGGAAGACGGTGTCCTTCTCGCCGTTCAGGATCAGGACGGGGGCCTTCACATGACGCATCGCGTTCGCGTCGAAACGGCCGAGCACCTCGTTCCAGGCCGCCGGCAGGGTGTGGAAGGCGTAGCCGGAGCGGATGGTCGCCTCCACCACTTCGCGGGGGTAGAGCCGGCGCAGCAGCCGGTCGTTCCACCGGGTCAGGCGCTCGGCCGGGATGCGCGGGACCAGCGTGGCGCCCCACCGGTAGGGCGCCGCCCGAAGGCCGCGGGTGGAGGCGCTGGCTCCCGCGAGGACCAGCCCGCGCAGGTGGCCGGGGCGGCGCCGGGCGAACTCCAGGGAGGCATATCCGCCGAGTGAGTGCCCGACGATCAGGGCCGGTCCGCGGTCGAGCGAGTCCACCGCGGAAGCGATGATCTCCGTCGCGGCGCTCAGGCTCCAGGGTTCGGCGGAGCGCTCACCGTGACCGGGCAAGTCGACGGCGGCCACCGGGAATTCGTCCCGGAGCGCGGCGAGCTGCGCACTCCACTGGCCCGCGCTGAAGCGCGTCCCGTGGACGAAGACCATGGGAACTCCTGCATCCGCCGCCGTCATCGGTCCCTCCCCTGCCGACCAGTGCTCCCTGGACTGTATCGCCGCCTACTGCACCGCCCCGTCCGGGATGCACACGTACCCGTGGCCCCACGCGTTCGGTTCGACGTGGCTGGGTTCCGCGGAGCGCAGGCAGAAGAGCCACGCCTCGAGATAGGACCGGTTCGTCATGATCAGCTCCTGCTCGCCCGGGTCGGCGTGGGCGAAGCGGTCGTATGCCTCGTCCGACAGCACGACCGTGCCGGTGGCCGGTGCGGGGTCGGCGGCCAGGGCCGGAGCGGACGAGACGACGGACGCGGCCAGGACCAGGACGACGGCGCCGGTGGCACGGGCGGTGGCGGTACGGATGCGCATGTGGGGGTTCTCCCTGCTTCGAGGACGACGGAACGTCGCCTGCTCAACCCCCTGGGCTTCGGGTTGGTCACGGTTCCCCGCCGCCACGCCGACGGCCCGGACGGTTCGACGCCCGTAAGCGCTGTCGTGTACGCCGGTGGCCCTAACGGCCTGAGCGGCCGTCACCACGACTACCGCTGTGGGTAGTTCGGAGTGATCAGCCGCCCAAGGACTTCGTGCGCGCTCTTCGTCAGTGATCGAAACCGAAGTCGTGGTCGAAGTCACGGTCGAAGCGGTAGGCGCCGCCCGCGCTGTAGTCACTCTCCATCGCGGCGAGGTGCGAGACGCCCAGCGGGCCACCCACGTTGGAGCTGGCCATCCCGGCCTGGTGGCCCTCGCTGTGGTAGCTGCCCTCGCCGCTGAAGTCGGGTTCGTCGGCGGCCGCGACAGGGCCGGCCGCCAGGAATCCGGCGACGGTGGCGAGTGCGAGGGCGGATGCGATGCGATGCAGCACTGTTCTCTCCTTCTGGGGAAAAAGCGGGTGATCCCTTACACAAAAGAACGCCACGCGCGGGGCCGCATCTCTTCTGGTCCACATGGCCTATTTACCCAGCGGGAACGCCACCGCCGCCCGCCGGGAAGTCATCTCGTACGAACACCGCGCACTCCATTGAGGATTTCCAGCTGCGGCGACAGCCTTTACATGCGCCTGGCGGAATGCCGGACGCAATCACCGTCGCGTGCCTCGGACCCGTCGGACCGCCTGCTGCCGGACAACTGGTCGGCGACGACCTGGCTCGTCAAGGCCTGGGGCGGGGGCGATCCCGGTTACGACGAGGCCCGGCGCCCGTCTTCAGCAGATCAAGTGCGACAAGACCGATCCGGCCCAACGCCGGATCCTGGGGCCGAGCCCGTCCGATCCGGGCAGCTTCCGCATCGTCCCCGTCAGGGACAGCCACCTCGTCGTCGGCCTGCGCAGGACCGGCTGCGGGTCAGAGTGCCGGATCGAGGTGTACGTGTTCGATGCCTTCGTCCAGGAAGCCGGTCAGGTTCTGGGCTTCTGCGTGGACGGCCTCCTGTTCCTGTGGGGTGAGCGGGCGTAGGGGGCTGATGCGTAGCCGGTCGTCGCGTACCGTCCAGGAAGCGGTGACGCGGCCGTCGACGAGGACCGTACGGTGGCCCGCGACGGACAGGCCGAGGTGTGCGTCGTCGATGATTCGGCTGCGGTCGCGGTAGCCGAGGATGGCGTTGTCGAAGGCCGGCAGGAAGCGGACGGGTGCCGGGGTGTCCGGATCGGGGCGGGGTGCCCCGGGCAGGTCGAGCAGTTCGCGGCCGCGTTCGTCACGGAAGACGACGAGTTCTTCCCGGACCGCTCCGACCGCGGCGGGAAGACCGGCGAGGCCGCACCAGGCGCGCAGGTCCGCGGTGGAGGCGGGCCCGTAGGCGGCGAGGTAGCGACGCAGCATTTGTTGCCCCACGGGGTCGTCGGCCTGCGCGGGCAGGGGGTCGAGGTCCCGGCCCAGCCAGGTGGTCAGGGGCAGGTTGCGCACACCGGCGGTCCGTTGCCAGAGGCCGCGCGGCGGGAGCTGGGCCATGGGGACGAGGGCCGCGACGAGCAGTTCGCCCAGGACCCGGCGCGGTGGGCCGGGCCAGCGGTCCTCGAGGACCTGGACGAGTTCGCGCATGGTGCGGGGCTTCTCGTCGGCCATGGCCGCGCGGCCGGCGGCGGCGACCTCCTCCAGGTCGATGCCGGCCAGTTCACTCCGGTAGGTGCCCAGCACGCGCCGGCGCAGCATGGTGTCGTGGCGGGCTCGCCAGGCGAGCGCGTCGTCGGAAGCGACGAGGTGGACGGTGCGGCGCATGAGGTGGGTGCGCACCACGGTGCGGTCGGTCAGCGCCGCGTCCAGTCGCCCGGGCTCGAAGCCGGCGAGGCGGGACCAGAGTCCGATGAACGGTTCCTGGGGCTCTTGCGCCTGCAGACCGCACAGGTGGGTCACCATCCCGGGCACGGAGGTGCCGCCGTGTGTGTCGCCGCCCGCCCCACCGCGTACGTCGCAGCGTGTGAGCAAGTGCTGGCGGGCGAGCGTGGCGCGGTTGAGAGCGCGGCTGTCGAGTACGGTCATGGCGTCCTCAGGTCCCGGTCGCCGGTCAGCCGTTGTAGGGGGCGGTGACGTCGAGGACCCAGGTCACGCCGAAGCGGTCGGTGAGCATCCCGTACAGCGGCGCCCACTGCGCGGGCTCCAGCGGACGGGCGACGGTCGACCCCTCGGCGAGCCTGCCCCACAGGGCGCTGATCTCCTCGGCGTCGTCACCGCGTACGGAGACGAAGAACGGGTTCTCGCCCTGGTTCCACGGCAGATGCGAGGGCACGTCGTAGGCCATGACGTGGAAGCCGTTGTCGCCGGCCACCTCGCCCCACATCACCCGGTCCGCCTCGTCCTCGTTCTGCACGGCACCCGCGTCCTTGTAGGTGACAGCGACTGTGCGTCCGCCGAAGACGGACCCGTAGAAGTCCAGCGCCTCCCGCGCGGTGCCCCGGAAGTTCAGGTGGGTGGTGGTCGTGACGGCCATGATGTGCTCCTTGCCCGTGTGCGGCAGATCGGTCGGGGTGATGCCTTCGCCGTCGGGTCTCCCGGTCGGCGTGTGTGCCACTATGGCGGGAGTAAAGGACAGGTTGTGTCCTGTACTGCGCCGCGGGACGTGGAGCTTCGGCGAGCGGAGACCCGGCGATCCGGAGACTCGGGAGGCCCTGTGCAGAAGACGTCCTCCAGGTTGCTCGCGCTGCTTTCGCTGCTGCAGACACACCGTGACTGGTCCGGCGAACACCTCGCCGAACGTCTCGACGTCACCTCGCGCACCGTGCGCCGCGACATCGACCGCCTGCGCGAACTCGGCTACCTGATCGCGACCGTCAAAGGACCGGCCGGCGGCTACCGTCTGGACGCCGGTACCCACATGCCTCCCCTGCTGTTCGACGACGGTCAGGCGGTCGCGCTGGCCGTCGCACTGCGGACCGCGGCCGCCGACGCCACCGTCGCCGAGGACGCCGCCCGCGCCCTGGCCACCCTCCGCCAGGTCATGCCCTCCCGCCTGCGCCACCGCATCGACTCGCTGCGCATCACCGCCGTCCGACCGCCCGCGGCCCAGGGCGCATCCCAGGTCGACACGCAGCTCCTGGTGGACCTGAGCCGCGTCATCCACGCCCGCGAGGAACTGCGTTTCGACTACGCCCCGGGGCCGGGCGGCACTTCGGCCGGCAGCCCCCGCCGCGTACACCCGCACCACCTGGTCACCCGGTCCAGCCGCTGGTACCTCGTGGCCTGGGACCTCGACCGCGAGGACTGGCGCACCTTCCGCGTCGACCGCCTCCGGCCCCGCACGCCCACCGGCCCCCGCTTCGAGCCCCGCGAACTCCCCGGCGACAGCGTCTCCGCCTTCCTCACCAGCCGATTCCGTGGCAACGACGGCACCACCACCGACTGGCCGTGCCGGGGCGAAGTCGTCCTCCGGCTCCCGGCCGCCGACGTCGCGCCCTACGCCCAGGACGGGATCGTCGAGGAACTCGGGCCCCAGCGCTGCCGGCTCACCCTCGGTTCCTGGTCCTGGACCGGACTCGCCGCCGCCCTCGGCCACTTCGACACCGACATCGACATCATCGGTCCGCCCCAACTGCGCACGGCATGCGCAGAACTCGCCGCCCGCTATGCCCGCGCAGCGACCCCGAACACCGCGGACGCGCCGGCACCGGAGACCGATCCGGCACCCTGAGGACCTCGCGGAAGCGGCCCGACCGCCCGAGCTTCAGGCCCCCAAGGCTTCGGACTTCAAAACTTCGGGCTTCAGGGATCCAGGGCTTCAGGGCTTAGCCGACGGTGTCGTGCCACCCGTCCGATCGCCGAAGCAGACGGCCGCGTCCTGCCCCGGGACGACGGCGCGCGCGGCTGCGGAACCCGTCTCGTGCGCGTCGTACAAGGTGCGCAGCGCCGCGGTCAGCCGCGCGGCGGTGTCCGCGTCGAGCGGTGCGAGGAACGCCGCCTCCGCCTCGACGCGGGCCCGGTCGGCGTCGCGCAGACAGGTGCTGCCGGCTTCGGTGAGGGTCACGACGTTCCGGCGGCGGTCCCGGACGCTGCGGTGTCGCTCCACGAGACCCTTGCCCTGAAGCCCGTCGATGACGGCGACCATCGTCGTCCGGTCCATGCCGATCGCCGCCGCCAGCTCGTTCTGCGACCGCTCGGCGCCGTCCGCCGCGATCACGGAGAGCACGCCCAGCTCCTTGGGGTGCACGTCGTACGGGGCCAGCGCCTCGCCCAGCAGGTCGGCCAGGCGCAGATACGCGTGCTTCATCAGGTAACCGAGCCGTCGGGTGAGCAGGTCGGCCAGTCCGACTTCGTCCGTCATGCCTGATAGCGTATCCTCTACCTGATAATCAGCACCACTGACGATTCCTCGCCGGGCCACCGACGCCCCGGCCCCGCACTTCACCTCCCTCAGCTTCTCGTCTGCATCGCCATCGCGCCCGCGGCCCGACCTGCCGCAGTACGGCGCCCGGCTCCGTCCCGCAGGACGCGGCACACGCAGCACACGCTTCAGGCATCACTCAGCACACACCACACACTTAGCAAGGAAGCGACGTCCTCGACATGAGCGACTCCATATCCACCGGCGCCACGCGGACGGCGCCGGCCTCCCACTCCCCCGCCGCGGTGGAGGCACCCGACCCCCGGCGCTGGTGGGGGCTGGTCATCATCGCCCTGGCCCAGCTCATGGTGGTGCTCGACGCGACCATCGTGAACATCGCGCTGCCCTCCGCCCAGACCGACCTGGGCATGACGGACGGCAACCGCCAGTGGGTGATCACCGCCTACACCCTGGCCTTCGGCGGCCTGCTGCTGCTCGGCGGCCGCGTCGCCGACCTCGTCGGCCGCAAGCGCACCTTCATGATCGGCCTGGTCGGCTTCGCCCTCGCGTCCGCGGTCGGCGGCGCCGCGACCGGTTCCGGCATGCTCTTCTCCGCCCGCGCGGCCCAGGGCGTCTTCGGCGCGCTGCTCGCGCCGTCCGCGCTGTCCCTGATGACGACGACGTTCACCGACCCGCGCGAGCGCGGCAAGGCGTTCGGCATCTACGGCGCGCTGGCCGGCGCGGGCGGCGCCGTCGGTCTGCTCCTCGGCGGCATCCTCACCTCGTACCTGAACTGGCGCTGGTGCCTGTACGTCAACATCCCGATCGCGATCATCGCGGTCATCGGCGCCAAGATCCTGCTGCACGACCGTCCGGGCCACAAGGACGTCCGGCTGGACGTGCCCGGCGTCATCCTGGGCTGCGGCGGTCTGGTCGCCATCGTGTACGGCTTCTCCGAGGCCGAGCCGCGCGGCTGGAGCGACTCGCTCGTCGTCTCGCTGCTGATCGGTGGCGTCGCGGCGCTGGTGGCGTTCCTCCTGTGGCAGGCCCGGGCGAAGTCGCCGCTGCTGCCGCTGCGCATCCTGCGTGACCGCAACCGCGTCGGCTGCTTCCTCACGATGGGCCTCGCCACGATCGGCATGTTCGGCCTGTTCCTGTTCATGACCTACTACCTGCAGGGCATCCTCGGGTACTCGCCGGTCAAGACGGGCCTGGCGTTCCTGCCGATGTCCGTCGCGATCATCTTCGGTTCGACGCAGGTCTCGGCCCGGCTGCTGCCCCGCGTCCAGGCCCGTGCCCTGATGGTGCCCGGCATGCTGCTCGCCGCGTGCGGTCTGCTGATCCTGACCCGGCTCGACGTCGACTCGGCGTACGCGACGCACATCCTGCCGGCCGAGCTCATCATGGGCCTCGGCATGGGGCTGACGTTCATGCCGGTCTTCTCCACGGCCACGCACGGCGTGCGCCCGCAGGACGCCGGCGTCACCTCGGCCATGGTGAACACCTCGCAGCAGGTCGGCGGTTCGCTGGGCACGGCCCTGCTGAACACCATCGCCACCTCGGCCACGTCGACGTACATCGCCAGCCACCTGACCGACCCGTCGAAGAGGGCGGAGGTCGTCGCCTCCGGTGTGGTCCACGGCTACACCCACGCGATCGGCTACGCGGTCATCGCCATGCTCCTCGCCGGCTGCGCGGCGGCCCTGCTGGTCAACGCCAAGCCGGTACGCCACGGCGCGCACTGAGCACCGTGAAACCGCCCCCGCCTGTGTCGCGACGCAGGCGGGGGTCAGCATGTGCGGTACTCCGTGCGCCGGTGCCACGGCCACCGTCGATCGTTCGGGGCGGCGCGGTCCGCACGAGCTCACCCCCGCGATCCCTACGGCTGAGAGCTCCACAGCGAGCGCGTGCCCAATTCGGCCACGTCCAGGGCCAGTTCGGCGTACATCGCGTTGGCCCAGGAGAACCAGGGGCGGGTGAAGCGGCCCGGGTCGTCCTTGTGGAAGGACTCGTGCATGGCGCCGGTCCCGGCGGTGGTGTCGGTCAGGGTGCGCAGGGCGGTGAACCGTTCCCCGGCGTCGTTCCCGGTGAGGGCCTGTACGGCGATCGCGATCGGCCAGATGTGGTCCGCGGGGGTGTGCGGGCTCCCGATCCCGGTGGCCGCGGACCCGCTGTACCAGGTCGGGTTGGACGGGGAGAGGACGAAGCTGCGGGTCGCCAGGTACCGCGGGTCGGTGGTGGGGATGTTCGCGACCAGAGGCAGCGAGAGCAGGCCGGGCATGTTGGCGTCGTCCATGAGGAGCGTGTTGCCGCGCCCGTCCACCTCGTAGGCGTAGATCGTGCCGAACTCGGGGTGTCGGACCGTTCCGTGGAGTGCGACCGCCGCGCGTAGTTCCGCCGCCAGTTCGAGGGCGTCCTTGGCCAGCGCCGTGTCCTCAATCTGGTGTGCGAGTTCGGCGGCGCCCTCCAGGGCGGCGGCCGCGCACAGGTTCGCGGGCACGTTGTATCCGTAGGCGCAGGCGTCGTCGCTCGGCCTGAAGCCGCTCCAGGTCATCCCGGTCCGGGCGACGGGAGTTCCTCGTCCCGCGTCGGGCAGCGTGTCGCTCTCGGGGCCGGTGAGCCGGACGAAGCGGTAGGACGAGGAGTGTTCGTGGTCCTGCTCGGTGCGCCATGTCGCGATGGCCGTACGCGCTGTGCCGGCCGCCCGTGCGAGGTGTTCGGTGCGTCCGGTGGCCCGCCAGAAGCGGTGGGCGAGCAGGAGCGGGAAGGCGAGGGAGTCGACCTCGTACTTCTCCTCCCACACCCAAGGGTCGTCGCACAGGTCGTCTGGATCGTGTGCCCGGCCGGAGGGCTCGGCGTTGAACGCGTTGGCGTACGGGTTGTGGCCGATCTGCCGGAACTGGCGCCGCAGCACGGCGAGCACGAGTTCTTGCAGGGGTATGTCGTGCCGCATGAGTGCCAGGTAGGGCATCAGCTGTGTCGTCGAGTCGCGCAGCCACATGGCGGGGATGTCGCCCGTCACGACGAACGCGGTGCCGTCGGGCATCGCGCGGATGGTGCGGGCCAGGGTGTCGTCGAGGCAGCGCACGAGTGTCTGCCCGAATCGTGGATCGCCGAGCCGGTCCAGGCGCTGGACCGCCTGCCGGACGATCGGGTTCGCTTCGACGCTGGTGGGAAACTGCATCGTCAGCCTTTCGTCGGCCGGTCCGGCCGGCCTTGGGGCGCTCGGCGCCCGTCCTACGCGATGCCGTGGCGCAGGATGCGGGTCGGGACCGTGACGCGGCGCGGGGCGGGAGGATCGCCGTCCTGGAGGCCGAGGCGATCGAGCAGCAGGCGTGCGGCCTGGCGGCCGATCTCGTCGGCGTCGTAGGAGACGAGGGTCAGGGGCAGCCCGAGGACGTCGGACAGGTCGAAGTCGTCGAAGCCCGCCAGGGGCAGGGTGGTGCCCGTTTTGTAGAGCGCACGGATCGCACCCTGGCTGATGCGGTTGTTGGTGCAGAACAGCGCGGTGGGGCCCGCGGATCCGCGCAGGAGGTCGAGGGTCGCCGCCTCCGCCGTCGCGGCGTCGACGAGGCCCTGCCGGATCAGGGCGTTCTCCGGCTCGATCCCGGCCTCTTCATGGGCGGCCCAGAACCCGCGCAGCCGCTCCGCCCCGGTGTAGAGCGCGGGCGGGTTGCCGAGGAAGGCGATGCGGGTGTGCCCTTCCGCCAGGAGGCAGGCGGTGGCCCCCCGGGCTCCGTGGAAGTCCTCGACCAGCACACAGTCGGTCTCCAGGCCGGCGGGCGGCCGGGCCGCGAGGACGACCGGGACGTGGCGCATGGCCGCGGCCAGATGCTGCTGCCGGCTTCCGGAGGGGACGACGATGAGCCCCTCGACCTGGTGGTCGATGAGGCCGTCGATGAGGCCGGGTTCTCTATCGGCCTGTTCGTCGGAGTTGCTGAGCAGCATGCGGAAGCCGTACTCCGTGGCGACTTCCTGGACTCCGAGCGCGAGGCGCGAATAGAAGGGGTTGGCCAGGTTGGTGACGACGAGTCCGATCATTCCGCTGCCGCCCAGGCGCAGGCTGCGCGCGGTCTGGTTGCGGCGGTACCCGAGCCGGTCGACCGCGGCGAAGACCCGTTCGCGGGTGGCTTCGGACACGCCGGGATCGTCCTTGAGCACCCGTGAGACGGTCATGGCGCTGACCTGTGCGAGTCTCCCGACGTCCTGCATGGTCGGCCCGCCGCCTCGGCGAGCGGTCATGCGCCTCTTCCTTCCTGTGCCGGTCTGCGCCGGTGCGCCGGTCCTCGTGGCGCGCCCGGTGTGTGCTGGGCCCAATGGGCGGCCCCGATCAACGGGGCCTCCGCGGGCTGCCGGGCCGGCAGGAGCGACACATGCGTCCTGTCGGTCAGCGTCAGCCCTGTGCCGAGCGCGGGGTGGATCAGGTTCCACGACTGGGCCATGGAGCCCCCGATGACCACCGCGGTGGCTTCGAAGCGGTCGATCCACGGGGCCAGGGCCCGGCCGAGGGCGTCGAAAGCGTAGCGGAAAGCCTCGCGCGCCGCTGCGTCGCCTTCCGTGGCCAGCGCGGCGATCCGGTCGACGTCGGGCCGCTCGTGATCCTGCGTCAGCGACGCGAGGCGGGCGTAATGGGCGCGGATGGCCTGGCGCGACACGGTGTCCTCGAGCGGCCTCCCCCGCAGGGTCAGCCGGTGCACGTGTCCGCTCGGCGGTATGTCCGGGCCGTCGTCGACGGGCCGGCCGGCCGACAGGAACGCGGACCCCACCCCGGTGCCCAGCGTCAGACAGACGGCCCGGTCGTGACCGGCGGCGGCGCCCGCGCGGTACTCGCCGAGGGCGAAGGCGGTGGCGTCGTTGAGGAAGCACAACCGCTCGGCCCGGTCCGCCATTCTCTGCCGCAGACCGGCCCCTACGTCGACGCCGTCGAGGGAGTCGAACTTGCCGACGCCGGTGAAGCGGCCGATCCCGGTGGCGTAGTCGAAGGGGCCGGGCACGGCCACGCCCCAGTGCGGCCGGTGTCCGGCGGGCAGTTCGAGAGCCGCCCGCGCGACGGTGTCGAGGATGTGCGGAGCCTCGGCGTCCGACTCCAGGCGCCGCCGGATCACGGAGGACGGGAGGGGGCGGCCCGCTACGGGATCGACGAGGGCGGCGGTGACGTGCGTGCCTCCGATGTCGAGCACCGGGACGGGGGTGCGGTCCCCCGGTGGGTGGCCTGTGGTCACTGTTCGACCACCAGGGCCTTGACGATGTGCACCTCGTCGGAGCCCGCGGCCCGGATGCGGTAGGCGCCGACCGCGGCGGGCACCGTGAGGGTCTCGGCGTACGCCAGGAAGTGGGTGCGGCCGTCATGGGTCTCGATGACCGCGCCCCGGCCCGCGGCGACGTTGAGGATGTGGAAGCGGCCGGCGGTGTCGTCGGGGGCGCTCGTGTCCGGGTCCAGGACCAGGCGGTGCACCGCGTAGAACATCTCCGGCAGCGCGCCGATGACCTCTTCGCGCCAGCCTTCCCCCTCGCGCAGCGTGCGGGGCTGCTGGACCAGGTCCTTGGTCACGTCGTCGCCGCGCCGGGCGGTGTCCAGGTTGGCGAAGCCGTGCTCGTAGGGCAGGGGCCGGGAGGCGCCGGAGGCGTCCTTGCGCAGCCAGTCGTAGAGCCGCAGGGAGTACAGGTAGGGCGTCGCGCTCACCTCCAGCACCAGGTTCCCCGCGCCGGAGGCGTGCGGAGTGCCCGCGGGGATCATGAACAGTTGGCCGACCGTGGAGTCGTGGGACTGGACATGGTCCTCGACCGGCAGGGGGGTTCCCTCGGTGATGGCATCCTCCACCTGGCCGCGCAGGATGTCGGCATCCGCGTGCTCGGTGAGGCCGAGGAGCACCCGGGCGCCCTCCTCGGCGGCCGTGACGTAGTACGTCTCGTGCTGCGTGTACGGCCAGCCGAACACCTCCCGTATGTACCGCTCCTGCGGGTGGAGATGGAGGGACAGATTGCCGCCGCCCATGGTGTCGAGGTAGTCGAACCGGATCGGGAAGGACGTGCCGAACCGGCGGTGCACCTCCTCGCCGAGCATGTCCTGGGGGTGTTGCACGCACAGCAACTGGAACGGGACCTCGATGTGCGGCCCGCCCTCCCCGCCGACGAGGACGCCCGCCTCCGGGGCGATCAGCTCGTAGCCCAGTGCGGTGTTGCCGGCCTGGGGCGTGAAGCCCAGTTCGCTCGCCGCCCACTGTCCGCCCCAGGGGGTGGAGTTGAAGTACGGGCGTGTGCGCACCGGGCCCCGGGCGAGGTGTGCCAGGGTGGCGCGCAGTGCGGCGCCGTCCAGCGAGGCCGGCGCCGCCGGGTCCTGCACATCGATCCACCGGTCCACGCGGCCCGCGATCGCGTCGCGGTGCCGGTCCAGGACCGGCCAGTCGGTGTAGAACAGGCGCACCAGCCGGCCGGGCTCGCGGGGGCTGCCCAGATTGACGCCCGTCGGCAGCTCTCCCCGGGCCACGGCGGCTTCGGCGTATCGCTTCGGCAGGTCGGCGTACCACAGCAGATCGGGGCCGCACAGGGACGCGCCCGGCCCGTACACCAGCAACACAGTGTCGCCCAGGGGCCGTTCGGGCTGCGGGACGGCGTCGAAGAGGTCCGCGACCTGTGCCTCGGACAGCGGGGTGAAGAACGGATCGCCGGCCGGGACGGGCTCGGCGGCCATCCGCTCGCCGGCCGACGGCGCGTAGTGCTCGCGCACGTCCAGCACCTCGGCCCGGCGGCCCGCCCCACGCAGCGCGGCGGTGACACCGCCGGCCAGGGCGTCCCAGTCCAGCGCGGCGGGACCGTCCACGGACAGGACGAGCGGGCCGGGCGGCAGTGTGCCCACCGCGGCCGGCCAGTCGGCGGACACCTGTCCCGCTGCGGGCTGATAGCTGGGGTGGCGGTCGTACGTACGCGTCGCGGGCACATCTGCTCCTTGCTCGGCTCCGGGTTAGTTAACGATAACAGCGCCTGTCCGAAGCGGTCCAGCCCTCTGTACGTCCTCAACATATGCCCGATTTTGCGCCTCTGACCTGCGCATTCAATTGCATCTGCATCCACGGCCGCGATGTTTTCGCGCGCGACCCTTGATACCGCTCGGATGGTGTCGTTAACCTCCACGCCAAGCGCACTCGGCGATACCGGGTGCCTTCTGGGTCCACGTGTGCCCTCTGGTTCACATCCGGCCATGCAATGCAGGTGGCCCGAGCTCGTGAAGGTGATCAATGTCAGCAGCATCGGGCAGGACCGGCAGCGCCGCCACGGCGCTCGCTCGGCGCCGCTTCCTCGCCGGAGCGGCCGCCGGTGCGGCCGCCCTGACGGCGGCGGGATGTGCGCGCGGGGACAGTACGTCCGCGCAGCCGGGGACCACGAGCATCTCCAACGACAACGCGACCTGGGACGACGGGTACCGCTCGGCCGGCCGTGAACTGGAGAAGATCACCGGCTATGCGCTGCGGCCGTTGTCGAACCCCTCGGTGACCTCGTACCAGCAGGTCGTGCAGATGACTCTGCAGACGTCTAAAGCCACCGACCTGGTCAAGTGGGCCTCCGGGTACCAGCTCAAACGCCTGGCGCGGGCGGGCGGGCTCACCGATCTGTCCGGCGTCTGGGACACGTACGCGGCCAAGGGCTGGGTGCGCGGCGCCTCGCGCTCCGCGGTGTCGTACCGCGGAAAGGTCTACGGCATCCCGCTCTACGAGTCGTACTACGTGCTCTTCTACAGCAAGCCGGTGTTCAAGAGGCTGGGGCTGTCCGTCCCGCGCAGCTGGGCGCAGTTGCTGGACTGCGCCGAAGTCCTCAAGCGCAACAAGATCACGCCGTTTCTCGGCAGCCAGAGCGGTGGCTGGCCCGCGACCGAGTGGTTCCAGGAGCTGGTCACCAAGGTCGACCCGCACTTCTACCAGAAGCTGATCGCGGGCAAGGCCTCCTACACCGACGACGCGGCCCGCCGGGCGATGGACATCTGGCACGACTTCATCCGCAAGGGCTGGATGACGTCACCCGACTTCGACCAGGCGCGCGGGCCCGGCGCGCTGAAGGAGGGCACCGTCGGCATGTTCCTCCACGGCACCTGGCAGGCCCAGGGGATCGCCGCCGCCGGCATGAAACCGGACGTCGACTACGGCGCGTTCATCCTGCCGACCGTGCGGGACTCCACCCCGAAGAGTGTGATCGCCGAGTCGGGCGTCTTCACCGTTCCCAGCCGTGCCTCCTCGCACGAGGCAGCCATGGCCAATGTCGGGTCCTGGCTCGCGCCGCCCGTCCAGCGCACCTGGAGCGATTTCCTTCAGGACAGCTCCGCCAACCCGAAGGTGCGCTCGGGCAATCCGGTCGTGGCCCAGTTGCAGCGCGACGTCGCACAGGAACGGCGGCTCCCGCTGATCCGCTACTGGGAATCCAGCCCGCCGAGCCTCATCCAGGGCAACACCGATGACCTGGGCGGCTTCATGGCCGGGCAGACCTCGCCCGCCACCACCCTGCGCCGGATGCAGGAGCGGGCTCAAGACGAATGGGCGGCCTGGAGGCGCGACGAAGCATGAGCACTTCAACGACCGACGCACGCACCGCCGCACCCGACGGCGGCAGCGCCCCCACTCCCCCGCGCGACGGACGGCGTACGCCCATGACCCCCTCATGGCGCGTGCAGCGGGAACGGCTGACGGCCGGCGGGTTCATGGCTCCGGCCGTGCTCCTGGTCGCGGTCTTCCTGCTGGCCCCGTTCGCCTGGACCGTCTACCGCAGCTTCTTCGGGGACACCCGGACCTCGCCGTTCAGCTGGTTCGACAACTACACGCTGTTCGCTTCCGATCCGGCGCTGTTCCGCTCGATCCAGAACACGCTGATGTGGGTGGCGGGCACGGTTCTGCTGCCCTTCGTGCTCGGCCTCGCCATCGCCTGCATGACCAACGCCTCGCGCTTCTCGCGCCTGGCCCGGCTCTGCGTCGTACTGCCCTACGCACTGTCGGGCTCGGCGGTGGCGGTGGTGTGGAACTTCATGCTCACCACCGACGGCGCCGTCAACCAGGTCCTCATGGCCCTCAACCTGGACTCGCTGGCCCATGGCTGGCTGCTGACCTGGCCCGGCAACAGCGTCGTGATGATCCTCGCCAACGCCTGGCAGGCCACCGGGGTCGCCGTCATCCTCTTCCTGGTGGGACTGCAGTCCATCCCGCCGGAGACCCTCGAGGCCGGCGCGCTGGACGGCGCGGGGGGCTGGCAGCAGTTCCGCCACATCGTGCTGCCGCAGCTGCGACCCGTGTCGATCATCGTCATCGGCATGAGCCTGGTCAACGGGCTCAAGTCCTTCGACCTGATCTGGGTGCTCACCCAAGGAGGCCCCGGACGGGCCACGGAGACCCTCGCGGTGTCCATGTACAACGAGACCTTCCTGGAGCTGCGGCCCGGCGCGGGAGCCGCGATCGCCGTCGTGCTCACCGTGATCGTGCTGGCGGCGTCCTGGCTCTACCTGCGCCGTCAGCTCGACGTGAAAGGCGAATGACCATGACCCTTGGCCGAGTGGTACGCAACGGCACCGTCGCGGTGCTCGCCGCACTGTGGCTCGTCCCGACCTGGCTCCTCGTGGTCAACGCCCTGGTGCCCGCCGGGAGTTACTCCGGCAGCCCGCACTGGCTGCCCCAGGACTTCGGACTGTTCGCCAACATGGCGCAGGCCTGGGACAAGGCCCACCTCGGACCGGCGCTCGGCAACAGCCTCGTGTACTCCGTCGCCAGTGCGGTGGCCGCCGTGGTGGTCGCCACGTTCGCCGCCTTCGCCACGATCATCATGCCGGTGAAGCGGCGGGTGCTCTGGTTCTGGGTGATCTACTCCGGAACGCTGCTGCCGCTCCAGGTCTTCATCCGCCCGCTCTTCCTGTCGTACGCCGAATCGTCCCTGTACGACACGCAGTTCGGCCTCGTGCTCATCTACACGGCCATCGCGATCCCCTTCGCGTTCTTCGTCATGCGCAACTACGCCCTGACGCTGCCGCGGGAAGTGATCGAGGCGGCGCGCATGGACGGTGCGTCCTGGTGGCGCGTCTTCTGGCAGATCCATGTCCCGCTGAGCAGGTCCGCCATGATCGCCGTGTTCGTGTTCCAGTTCGTGGCGGTCTGGAACGACCTCATGTTCGGCATCACCCTCACCACGAGCCGCAACATCCGGCCCGTCATGGCCGCCCTCGCCGACCTGCAGGGCAACTACTCCAACGTCGGCCCTCCGGTCGTGCTGGCCGGCGCCCTCCTGGTGTCCCTGCCGACGCTGGTGCTGTTCTTCTCCGCCCAGCGCTTCTTCATCAGCAGCCTGCGAATCACCCGCTGATCCGCGGGCGCTCCGCTCCCTCTCCACCGCCGCGAAGGGAAAACCATGCGATCGCTGCTCCGCCGTGCCACGGTGACCGCCGTCTGCGCCGGCCTGCTCTGGAGTGTCACTCCCGCCCACGCACAGTCCACCGACTCGACCTCTGCTTCCGGTAGATGGGCCGACCGCGCCACCCAGGCGTACGACGCCCTGCAGACACATCTCTACGAGGGCGCCGACCACCACGGCCTCTACCTGGAACACACCCCGCGCCAGGACACGGACCTGGAGCACTCCTTCCTGTGGCCGCTGCGCGAGGCGGCCGCCGCCGCGGTGGACATGCAGCAACTCCCCCGCACCGGTCCGCACTACCGGCGCGACGCCGCGGAACGCTTCGACACGGTCGACCTGTACAACGGCGCCACCGACCGGCCGGGCTACCAGTCCTACCTGCCCGCCCCGCTGGGCACCGGCGGCGACGTGTACTACGACGACAACGCCGTGGTCGCCCTGAGCCAACTCGACCAGTACGAGCAGACGAAGGACCGCGGCTACCTGAAGCAGGCCGAGCAGGTCGTCCCCATCGTCTCCCGCGCCTGGGACGACGACACGGCCAAGGCGTGCCCGGGCGGCATGGACTGGTTCGACTCGCCGAACAACACCGTCCGCGCCACCAATGTCACCGCGCTCTCCGCCCAGCTAGCCGCCCGCCTCTACACGCACACCCACAAGCGCACCTACCTCGACAAGGCCGAGAAGTGGTACGGCTGGGTGTACTCCTGCATGCGCACGGCACCGGGCCTGTACGCCAACGACCGCGGCGACGACGGCAGCACCAACGAGACCCTGTGGACCTACAACTCGGGCGCCATGATCGGCACCGCCGCCGCCCTCTACCTCGGCACCGGCGACCGCGCCTACCTGAAGAAGGCCGTCGAGGACGCCCACGGTTCCCTCGCCCACTGGACCCGGGGCAGCCGACTGCACGACCAGCCGGCCGTGTTCAACGCCTTCTACTTCAAGGACCTGCTCACCCTGGACGCGGTCCGCCCCGACCCGGCCTACCTGAAGGCCATGAGCGCCTACGCGGACAGCACCTACAAGTCCAACCGGGACCCGGCCACCGGCCTCTACCGCTTCCAGCCCTCCGGCGGCGGTGACTACGACGCCGCGCGACCGGCCGCCACCCTCGGGCAGTCGGCCATGGTCCAGATCTACGCCACCCTCGCCGACGCCACCTCCTGACCGGGCGCCGCGCACCGCCCCACCCCCGAAGCAAAGGACACGCACGCACCATGCCCAAGCCACCGCTGACCCGGCCCTCCTGGTGGGACTCCGACCTCGCGCGCGACATTCTGCGGAACCGGGTGGCCACCACCGCCGGCCTCGGCGATCTGCGGGTGCAGCTGGCGGGCGAACCGCTGCTGCGCCGCGACGGCCGGGGCGGACTGCTCCAGTCCATCCGGGTGCGGGTGCACCACCACCCCGGCGCGGCACACCCGCAGCCGCGCCTCACACGTGCCCGGGTGACGACCGGCGGGGGCACACCCGTGCACTGCGAGATCCTCTCCGGCCCCGGCGACGACACCCGCGTCCTGATACCGGAAGTCGACGCACCCACACCCCTGCTGATCGAACTCCCCGACCTGCAGGAGGGCACGCAGCTTCCCTTCGAGGCCCACCCGCAGCGCCACTGGACCCTGCACCTCGTACAGCACTCCCACCTCGACATCGGCTACACCGACCCGCAGGGCCGCGTCATGGCCGAGAGCCGCGCCTACCTCGACTCCCTGCTCGAGCTGTGCCGGGACACGGACGACTGGCCGGACGACGCCCGGTTCCGCTGGGCCGTCGAAGGCTTCCACTCCTTCCAGGACTGGCAGGCCAACCGCCCCCGCCGGCAGATCGACACCTTCCTGGACCGCGTACGCGAAGGCCGCATCGAACTGTCCGCGATGCCCTTCAACCTCCACACGGAGACCTGCTCCACCGACGAACTGCATGAACTCCTGCGCCCCGTCACCGAGTTGCGGGACCGCCACGGCATCGAGATCCGCACCGCCATGCAGACGGACGTACCCGGCCAGGTCGTCGGTCTGCCCGACGTGCTGGCCGGCAACGGCATCCGCTACCTCTCCGTCGCCCACAACTGGGCGGGGCGGGCCGTACCGCACCTCGTCGGCGGGGAGAACCTCCCCCGCCTGTTCCGCTGGCAGGCACCCAGCGGCGACAGCGTCCTGGTCTGGCGCACCGACACCCCGCACGGCCTGGCCTACATGGAAGGCTCCGTCCTCGGCTTCGACGAGTCCTACGACAGCGTCGACGACCTGCTGCCCGCCTACCTCAGCGCCCTGGCCGAGTTCCCCTACCCCCACGAGGGGCGCGGGATCCCCGGCTTCCCCATCCTGGACAACACCGTCACCGCCGACCCCTACCCGTGGGACGTGCTGCACCTGCGCGTGCTCGGCAAGTTCGCGGACAACGGCCCGCCGCGCAGGATCATCTCCGACACGGTGCGCCGCTGGAACGAGCAGTGGGCGTTCCCGCGACTGCGGGCCTCCCGCAACCAGGACTTCTTCGAGGACGCCGAACAGCGGGTCGGCGACCGCCTCGAGACCTATCACGGCGACTGGACCGACTGGTGGGTCGACGGAGTGGGCGCGGGCGCCGTACCGCTCGCCGCCACGCGCCGCGGCCAGGCCGCCCTGTCCGAGGCGCAGACCGTGGCGGGCTACGCCCACCTGCTCGGCGTGCCCGGCAGCACCGCCGTCACCACGACGGCGCCGTCCGTCTACCGCGCCGCCTCCCTGTTCAACGAACACACCTGGGGCGGGGGCGACCCCTGGACCCACGGCGAACACGGTCACGGTTCCGGCGAGAAGCAGTGGCACTGGAAGTACGCGCAGGCCCTGCGCGCCCACGACGACGCGGAGGCCCTCCTGGACTCCGCCGCCGCGCTGCTCGGCGAAGCTTTCGCACCCGCCGCGTCCGCCCTGGCCTCCTACTACGTCGTGAACACCTGTAGTTGGGACCGGACGGAGACCGCCCGTCTCTTCCTGCCCGAGAGCACCGTGGCGCTGACCGCGCCGGTCCAGGTCCTCGACGCCCGCACCGGCAGCCGCCTGGCCTTCGCTCAGGAGGACCAGAGCAACGAACGGCACCGGGCCGCCGGCCGTTTCCTGAACGTGCCCGTGGCCGAGGTGCCCGCGTGCGGCAGCGTGCGCCTGGACATCGTCCCCGCGGCGCACTCCTCCACCGCCGACAGCTTCGACGCGCCCGCGGAGCCGGCCGTCCCGGAGCCGACCGTCCTGGAGAACGACCACCTGCGCGTCACGGTCGACCTGCGGGGCGCCTGCATCGGCTCCATCGTCGACAAACAGACCGGCCGCGAACTCGTCCGGCACGACGCCGCCATCGGGTTCAACGGCTACGTGTACGACGAGTACGCGACGGCCGGCGGGTTCAACCACCAGTCCAGCAAGACCGTCGCCGACGACTCGATGCACCTGCTCGCCTCGCGCACCACCGCACCACCGGCGGCGCTCGTCGACCGGACCACCGACGCCACCGGACACACCCTGGTCTACGAGTGCGCGCCGGCCGGCACCCGCCGCCTCCGTGTGACGGTGCGCCTCCCGCACGACGCGGCACGTATCGACATCGAGAACCGCATCGACAAGCCGGCGACGCTGACCAAGGAGAGCGCGTTCTTCGCCTTCCCCTTCGCCCTGGACGACCCCGCCGTGCGCATGGAGGCCACCGGCGGCGTCACCGGCACCGGTCTCGACACCGTGCCCGGGTCCGCCCCGCACATGCGCGCCGTCCGGCGCTGGATCAGCCTCGCGGACAGCGCCCACCATGCCGCCCTGGCCACCATCGACGCACCCCTCGTCCAACTCGGCGGCATCGCCATCCCCTACGTCCCCTACCCGCCGTCGCTGCCTCGGGAGGAACCGGCCACGGTGTTCTCCTGGGTGCACAACAACATCTGGGACACCAACTTCCCCTCGCAGCAGGCCTTCGAGCACGTCTTCCGCTACAGCGTCGGCATCACCGCCACCGAGCAGGCAGCCCAATCCGCGGTCACCGGCGAGCACTTGGCAGCGCGTACCGCGGCCGTCACCGCACACCCGCTCGTGCCGGTCCGCGCCCGCGCCCACGGGGAAGCCGAACCGCCGGCCGAGCTGCGGTTCCTGACGGTGGACGACCCCCGGGTACGTCTGGTGGGGCTGACCTCACCGGACGAGGACACACTCCTGGTCCGGCTCCAGTCCCTGGCCGACACACCTGTCACCTGCCGCCTTTCGACCCCGTTCGCCGTCGCGGGGGCCTTGCGGACCAACTACCTCGGCCTCGCCCCCAGTGAACTCCGCCCGGAACCGGACGGCGTCATCCCGGTCGAGGTGCCGACGCTCGGGACGGCGGCCGTGACCCTGCGGTTGAGTCGTCCCTGACCGGGCGCACGCTCTACTCTCATGTGTGGCATGCACGGAGACGGCATGTGAGGGCCTGCCCATACAGGGGCAGGCCCCTCCACTTCAGGGGAGGCGATGGTGCTCGGACGGGGCACACGGTTGCGGTTGCTCGCGGCCTTCATGACCGCGGCTTGCATCGTGCTCATCGGCCCGAGCGCCCCGAGCGGCGCCCCCAGCGCCGTAGCGCTGCCGTCGTACGCCGCGAAGAAGGTCGTTGCGAACCGGGTCCTGACGTGGAACATCTGCAATCCCTGCGGCCGCAGCGGGCACAACGTGGGCCGGGCCGCGGAGATCGCCACGTATGCGCCGCAGGTCTTCGGTCTGCAAGAGGCCTGCGTACGTGATGTCGAGAAGATCCGGGACTACCTGGAGAACTTCTACGGCCTCGTCTACCACGTCGAGTACGGGACGGTCCTGCGGAACTGGAGCCGCTGCGGCGGACTGCCGTGGCGGCCCGGCGCGTTCGGCCAGGCGCTTCTCTCGGCCGCACCGATGACGGACCGCGTGCAGACGGAGTACCCCGACGGCGGGTCCGAGGACCGCGGGTACCTGGCCGTCACCACCGAGGTGGGCGGCCGGCCCGTCCGCGTCTTCAACACCCACCTCGCCGAGCGCCGGCAACCGGAGGTCCGGGCGCGGCAGGTCCGCGTACTCGCCGCGGAGGTCGCCCGGCACGACCGTACGATCGTGCTCGGCGATTTCAACGCCGTGCCGGACGCCCCCGAACTCGGCGGGATGTGGGCACTGGCCAGGGACACCGACCCGGAGTGCCGCCCGTCGCCCGCCGGTGGCGCCTGCGAAACGACCACCGACTGGCAGAGCAAGTTCGACTACGTGTTCCTGCGTGGCATCACTCCTCTCGCGCATCGCGTGCGCCCCAGCCTGTACTCGGACCACCACCTCCTGTACTCCGATCTGGGCCCGGTCTAGCCGGCGACTCCGTCAGCCGGTGCTGGAGCTCGATGTGCCGGAACTGGTAGACGGCCCCCACCCGGCGCAGCACCCCGCGCTGCTCGTGCGCGTCGGCGAGAAAGGCCATCAGATCGCGGGGCAGGCGGCCCCAGACCGTCAAATAGCAGCGTGCGACGGCGTACCGGCCCCAGGCGACCTGCCGCATCCCGATCGCAAGGCCCGACAGGAGGGCCGGCATCAGCCCGACGGCGAACACCCACAGCCGGTCCTCGGCGGGGTCCGCGCCCCATACGCCCGTCGACCCCCACAGCGCGGCGCACCAGCCCTGGGTGCCGATCACGGCGGCGCCGACGGTCACCGCCGTCGCCACACATGTACCCATCATGCGGCGGTCGTTGGCCAGCAACGCCCGCCCGTCGACGGCGGCGCCCAGGTCGACCGGCACCGTGCGCAGCGCGTGCAGGAGCAGGCAGGCCACCGCGAAGACCGCACCCACCTGACCTGCGGCCCAGGCCGCCGCGACCGGATCGGCGGGCGCGATGTACATCCGGTCCGACCCGGCCGAAAGTACGTCGGCCAACAGGCCCTCGATCAGTACGCCGCCGCCCAGCACCGTTCCGCCCAGCAGTCCCAGGCACACTCCCCCGGCGCTCCAGTGCCAGCGCACCCGGGCCGCCGGAGCGGCTGTCTCGCTTCGCGGTCCGTCCCCGACGGTGGCTGCCGCCGTGACGCCGTAGAGGAGCGCGTGGAGCGTGCCGCAGGCGTTGCCGAACGCCAGCGCGTAGCAGCTCGCGGCCACGATGCCGGTGGCCAGGGCGCGCCGGTTCCAGGCGGAGGGGCGACGCGGCGCGGGCCGTCGGCCGTAGGCGAATCCGGCGATGATGACGCCGACGAGCGCCAGCGCACCGCCGTTGCCCAGTCGGCGCAGCACGAGTTCGGCGGAGACGTCGGCGCCCGCGGCCGCCGCGCAGAGCATGGTGACCGTGAGGCCTCCGACGAGTCCGCCCGCGAGGCCGCCGCACATGCCCGCCGCGACGACGCCGAGTCCGCCCCGTTCGTCCCAGCGGGCCGGAGCGGGCAGTTGAGGGGCGAAGTGGTGGATCAGTTCCATGGTGACGCCTTCGGCCAGCCAGCCGAGTACGCCGAGCAGGACGCCGGCCAGCACCCGGGGCAGCATCGCCGGGGCCGCGTGGTGCAGCCGCCACCAGGCCACTTCTGCCGCGCCGTCGCGCCCGTGCTCCATGTGTCGGGCCAGGAATCTCAGCGTGTCGAAGGCCTGGTCCGCGGTCCACCGGCAGGGGCGGCGCGGATGTCGCCGGTAGGCGGCCGGAATGAAGGCGTCGAGGAGATGGTGCTCGACCGCGGCCCGTGTCGTAGGCCCCAGCACGTCGGCGGGGTCGGGGAGTTGTCCGTGTCCCTCGTCGGGGCGGGGGTTGTAGACGGACCGGGCCAGGGACACCATCAGCGGGCTGGTGAGGGCCTGGGCCACCGGGGTGTCGGTGCTGCCGAGCGCGGTCACCACCGGCGTCCAGCGCTCCGCAGCGGGGGTGCCTGCGCCGCCCGCGTCGTGCACCAGGTAGTCCGCGACGCTGCGGCCGTCGAGGGGGTCGAGATGGATGCCGGCCAGGTCGGCCGGTCGCGCCGGGACTCCGGTGGGCGGGCGCAGTGCGGCCAGGTACTCCTGGGGGCGGCTCGACAGCACCAGTCCGCAGCCGTACGGCAGGGCCGCGGCGATGTGGTGCAGGGCCAGGGCCCCGGATCTGGCGGGGAGTTCGTCGAACCCGTCGAGCACCGGCAGGACGAGCCGCCGCTCCAGCAGCATTCCGGCCAGGGTGGTGTTCCCGTACGGGCCGGGGGCTGCTTCGGCCAGGTCCGCATGGTCCTGGACGAGTCTGCGCTCCATCCACGCGGGCAGTTCCTCGTCGGCCGGATTCCAGGACGCGAGCGGAAAGAGCACCGGCACGGGCTCGCCCGCGTTGCGGCGCTCGGTCAGGGCCAGGAGGAGCCGGACGAGCAGGACCGTCTTGCCCGCGCCGGGCCCGCCGAGCACGAGCAGCCGCCGGTGGGGCAGGTGCTCGGTGAAGAGAGCGCCGAGTTCCTCACCGTGTCCGGCGAGCCGGTCGGACTCGGCGGTGGTGGCGAAGTCCGTCTCCGCGCAGCGCCAGGAGACGGGCAGCGGATACGGCTCCGCGAGCCGTCGCACCCGTGCCTCGCTTTCCCATTGGCGGTGTACGGCGATCGCGAGCCGGTCGGCGACGCCGCCGGGGTCGTCCACCGCGGCTTCGGCCCGGTCCGCCCGGTAGGCGCACCAGGCGAGGTAGGCGCCGGCTCCGGTCGGCAGCAGGGCGGCCAGGACCGTGGCCGGGTCGTCGAGCCTCGGGGCGACCAGGAGCGCCCCGAGGACGCCCCCGCCGAACAGGACCAGGTACACCGTCCCGGCCCGCCGTACGCGCGACCTGGGGGCAACATCGTTCACCCGACGAAGAGTCGCGCACACCGGCCCCGCACAGGTGCGGTTCGCTGTGCCGCCACCCGAGGGGGTGAAACACCGAGAAGCGTCAACGGCCTCGGCGGCGAGCCCGGGGCGATCCGTCGGTGCTCAACAGCCTGCCGGGGACAGGCAGAATTCATGGCCCTCGGGATCGGCCAGCACGATGTTGTCCGCGTGCCGGGCTTGCAGGGTCCTCCCCTATGCTCCGCGCGCCGGGTGGATGTTGTCGCGGGGTTTATTCGTGGAAGGGTTTGGTACCGAGCCGGCTCTTGAATGTGTCGATGTTGACGCTCATTCGTTTGAGTGCCGGGTTGTGGTCGCCCGGGGGCTGGGCCTCGAAGATGGCGCGTTCCACTTCCAAGTAGGCCAGGTTCTCGATGGTGACCTGGGTGCGGTCGGGTGGGCTGAGGTCTTCTATCCGCTGCGTCAGACCTTGTACCGCCGAAATGGTGCGGGACAGATGGTCCTCGACGATGCGGGCGACGTTGACGCAGTCGCTGTGGCCTTTTCCCTGCCGGGAGAAGAGTTCGGCGCGTACGTCGGGGCGGAAGTCGAACACCACCTGGTCGTACGGGGCGTTGCCGGGGTCGTGGGTGTTGATGACCTGGATGAGCCCGCTGTTGAGGATGTCCGCCAGGTGCCGGGGGCCGGTGCCGGGGGCGAGCAGGCCCGCTATGAGCTGCATGATGTGGCGGTTGAGCGGGGCGGCGGCGAGCAGCGTTGTCAGGCGTGCCGTTTCGGGGAGGGTGGTGCCGAGGAACTCGACGAGCCGTTGCGGGATGTCCTGGGGCGGGGTCGTATCGCGTCTGGCCCGGTGCGTGGCAGGTATGAGTAACGCCTGCTGGTGGATCCATTCGCTGGAGTAGAGCAGCCGGCACCATGGTTCGATCCAGCGCTTGTTGAGTTCCATGACGGGGATGATCACGTCGTCGTCCGCGGGCTCCGGCGTGCTGTCCAAGGCGTCGAGGGGCGCGGCCTCCGTGGGCTTCACCTCGAAGGTGCGGTTGTGGCCGCCCAGGATCGAGGAGCGCAGGACGACGGGCGTCGTGGTGCGCAGCGCGGAGCGTTTCCAGTCGTCGTGGGGCTGGACGTGGAGGATGGCGACCGGGTGGTGCAGGGCCCAGTCGCGGAGGTGGCGGTGGAGCGGCTCCGCGTTCCAGGCGGGGCCCACGGTGTCGGAGATGAGCAGCACGATCTTCTGCCGTTCGGCGTTGCCGAGTCCCGCCTTGGCGAGGGCGCCCTGGTCGAAGAGGGAGCGCTGCGGGTCGTAGCCCTGGCTGTGCAGCTTGACGACGTGGATGTCCGCGAAGAGCGGGATGCGGTGGGTGCTGGTGACGAAGGCGTTGACGGTGGGGTACCACGCGGCCATCGAGGCGCCGGTGTCGATGATGAGGACGAGGTCCCAGTGGGAGCGGCGATGGTGGGCGCGCGGCATGGCGCCCGGTGCGTTGGGTACGGGCGCGGGCGGCCTGGCCGAGTGCTGGTCCTCGTCGAGGATGTCCAGGGTGTGCAGGGCGCGAGCGGCCAGGCTGGCGTGCTCGACCTGCGGTTTCGGCCATTCCTTGGGCGGCATCGTGAAGATGGACTGGGGCGGGAGGGCGCGTAGGGGGAAGTCGGAGGACGTGTGGGGGTTGTCCTGCGGGGTGGTGGTGATCAGCCAGTCGGTGTCGGCGATGCCGCTCATGAGAGGCCGGCCTCGGCCGGTGCCACCAGATCGTGCACCGCGGGGAGGGTGTTCTCGGGATCGTCCCAGATGAAAGTGATGTCGCGGGCGGTGTCGCTGGGCGGCCTGCCGTAGAGCGTGCCGGCACGCAACGCGTTGACGCGCAGGGGCAGTTCGTCCAGGGGGCCGTCGTCGATGAGGCGTTGCGCGAGGGTGTGGAAGGCCGGGGAGCAGTTGTAGCGATGCCAGAGGATGGCCGGGGCGCCGGTGCGCAGAGCTTCCATGAACTCGGCGCGTCCTTGTCTCTTGCTGGGCGGGTTCTGGAGGATGACCGGCTCGCTCGGGGCGGCCGGTTCCGCGGTGACGGGTACGGATGGTGCTGGTTGAGGCGCTGTCACACGTGTGAGCGGCTCGGGCTCGTCGCTCTGCTGGTTGATCTGGCTCTCCCAGCGTGCTCGCCAGGCCTCTTCGATGGTGGGCAGTTCGAGGCGGTCCAGACTGCGCACGACGACCGGCGCGTTCGGGTCGGGAAGACGGGAGTCCGTGCACCATTCCCAGACGGGCTGGTTGACGAGCGCCAGGGGAAGCCAGAACTCGATGAGGGGACGCTGGGCGGTGTGCGTGGTCTGCGACACCCACTGGCTCAGCCGCTGGATGACGGCGGCGCGCAGTTCGTCGCCCCTGACGGCACGGGAGTCCTCGTCGCGCAGCGCCGGGGACGTGCTGCCGATCCCGTCCCGGTGCCACATGCGCAGGGTGTACTGATCGTCGTTGAGTCCGTCGGGCAGGAGGACGAACATGACGCGGGCGTGTCCCGGCTCGGGCAGGACGAAGTCGGCTGCCGCCGACCGGCATTGGAGGAGCTGGTTTCCGAGACCCCAGGACTCGGCCTTGCCGGTGGTCCATCGCTGAAGGCGTCCGCGCTGGTCCGGGGCGGACGCCGCGAGGTATTCCAGGAAGGCCAGGAAGGGCGGGAGTCCGCTGGGCAGGATGTTGCGCCGCAGCAGGTGCAGGACGGTCGGCCAGGCCTGCGTGCAGTGCGGGGGGAGGTCGGCCGACAGGGGCGGCAGGCAGGCGCGGGCGGCGGACAGTGCGTCGGCCTCGGGAATGTCCTGGACGAGAGGTTGCAGATGGGTCAGCTCCGTGACGGTGACCCATTTCTGTGCGGCTCTCCAGTCGGCGAGCGTACGTAAGGGGGCGGCCGCCACCGGATCCTGGGTGACCTGCTCGATGGCGCCCGCGAGCGCCTCCGCCCAGGAGACCTCGCGGGCGCACAGCTCGAGCAGTTGCTGCACCTGGGTGCGGTAGGACGCCGAGGCGTCGATGCCGTGACGGATGTCGCGGTGGCTGCTCTTGACGCGCCACAGCATGTCGCGCGCGGCCTCGGGGGTGTTGAGCTGCGGGCTTGCGCCCAGTCGCTGCTGTATGGCTCTGATCAGCGCGGCAATGGCGGGGTCGCCCAGGAGGTCGGTACCGGCCGTCGTGTGCTGCTGTTCCGTCATGACGAATCACTCCTGCGGAGCCGGTCGGTGCGCCGCGGGTCGGCGGCCGGTGCGTGGCGCGGTGCGGGTCCATAGTGGGGCCGGCACCCGTGGCTGGGTAGGGCATGTGGCGACGATTTACGCGTTCGGGCGCGATACAGCGGTGAACCGTCCACACTTTCTCTTCTATGGACGCAAGTGGACTGGCCGCGTGGGCGGCCGCGGTCACCAGTGCGGCGACGCTGGTCGTGACGACGTGGGTGGGGGGCCGCCGGGAGCGTCATCGCTGGCTGCGCGAGGCTCTGACCGAGGCGTTCGTGGCGTTTCTGGCGTCCAGTTGGCGGCATTCCGACGCGGCGCGCGGCGAGGCGTCGGACGCGCAGCACGCCGCGTTGGCGGCGGAGTACGAGGAGATGCGTCAGCAGTTGACCCGGCTGCGGCTCCTCGCCGGGGCGGACGTGGTGAAGGCCGGTGAGGCCCTGGTGCGCGCGCACCGCGCCGTGCAGGAGGCCGGGGTGGGGGCGGTACGGGATCAGGCGTTGGTACGCGCTTCGCAGGGGCGGCGTACGGTGCTGGCCGCCGCGCAGAAGCTGATGGGTCTGTGGTGAAGGACCTCTGACGCCGTCGATGTCATCGCACATAGCGGCCCAGCTTGGTCTCGACGCTGTCGCGAAGGTGGGTGAGTGCCGCTCGCGCCGGGGCTTCGATGCCCGGCTGTCTGAGCCGGTCGTTGATCCATGCGGCCACCGCTGCGATGGCCTCGGGCTCGGTGACCACCCCTGGCCGGGGCTTGGGGCCGCCGGGCGTGCAGGGGCCGGGGAGCCAGTGCATCACGATGTTCAGCACGGCATGCAGCAACAGCGGTTCCTCGGCGTCGAGTTGCTCCATGAGGGTGTTCCAGTCGCCGAGGATTCCGAGGGCGATCAGCCGGGCCCGGTGCAGGCTCTCGTGTGCGCCGGCGCCGTAGGTGACTTCCTTGAGCTGGTACTGCAGTGAGTAGGCCTTGGTCGCGGCGTCGGGTTGCTCGGTGACCTCCAGGCGCGTCAGGTAGGCCAGGGCGACGAGGGCGTGTGCGGCGACGACGGTGTCGACGGCCCCGTGGAGGGGGTGCGCGTGCCGGATGACGTGGTGCTCGTTGTCCGGGTGGAAGGCGACCTGACGGACGTAGTCGCTCTGCTGGTGCAGTCCGGTGCTCGCGGCGATCAGTACGAAGCGGTGCGCGTCGATCCCGGTGACCGTGGACCGGGGCTTGAGGCCTTGCAGCGCCGCGCTGTGGGTGGCGCTGAGCGGAACAGGTTCGAAGTAGGGCGCGTCGATCAGTACGTCGGTCGTGCTGATCAGTTTCCGTTTCTCGCCGGTGCTGAGGCCGGGGCTGTCGAGGAAGAGGGCGCTCTCGGTGTGGTCGGGTGCGCTACGGCGCCACGCGAGCGCCCAGGGCCAGGCGAGGGCGTGCGGAGCGGCGCCCTTGCGCAGCTCCTCGTCCACCATGAGCGCCGCGCGGGGGCGTGCCTGGGTGTCGAGGCTGCTGACCGCGCCGACCAGGGCGGACAGCGCTTCGAGGTAGCCGTCCGCGAGGGCGGGAGCATGGATACGTACGACGTCGTCGACGGCGGCGAGCTCGTGCCTGTGCAGTCCGTGGACAAAGCTGGCCAGGGTCAGCAGGCGCCTTGGGCTCGCCGCGGAGGCGAGGTCCTGCCAGTCTCCGCGGGCGGGCATCTCGCCCTGCTGGAGCATGCGGTGTGCTGCCACGGCGGCGTCGAGGTCGCCGGCTCCGGCGAGCAGCGCCGGCCAGTCGTTGTCCTGTGCGTCGGCGAGAAGCAGCGCGGCCCGCGCACCCTGCTCGTCGGGCGCGGTGCAGTGCTCGGCAGCCGTCTCCAGGAGCCGGTCCCATCCTGGGGCGTCGGCGAATCCCGCACCGAAGCGGTGCTCGAGAAGGGTGTCCACGCGTCCGTGGGCCGCCAGCGCCGTCAGCAGATCCATGCGTTCACGGTGGAGTTGGAGAACGGCCGCTCTCTCGGTCTCGGTATGGCTGCTGCCGCGCAGTTGGCGGGCCAGCTGCGCCAGTCGCTCCGCGCAGGCGTCGGCGTAGACGGTGGACAGTGTCCGGCTGGGGACGATGTCCAGTTGCCGGAGTGTCTGCCATGCCTGCGCGACCACCGCCCAGGGTCCGTCCGGCGTGACCCGGTCCCAGACGTGGCCCGCAAGGCCGGTCAGTCCGACGGCCGCGACACTGCGCAGGGCGCGTACCGTCACCTCGTCGTCGCCCTCGGACGGCGGCCGGTCGAAGACGACGGTCAGTACGCGGTTGAGTGCCTCGGCGGCCTCCGGCACGAACCACTGGTGCATCATCACCAGGCCGTCGAGGGCGTCGGCGGCCGCGGGGCCGTCGAGGGCGGCCGATTCCAGGATCTCCTTCGCCTGCGGTGTGCCGTTCTTGGCCAGCGCGTAGATCGTCTGCCGTCGCACCGGAGCGGCGGTGCCGGGATCGCCGAGCGTGTCGCGCAGGGTCTGCAGCACCCGTTCGCGCAGCGGGGCGAAGCAGTTCGGCGGGGCTGCCTGCAACAGCCAGGTCCCGTAGACGATGTTGACGTCCAGCGCCGTCTCCAGCACCTGGCTGACGATTCGCTGGTCGGTGTCGGGGTTCGCGACCAGCAGTTGCGCCGCGTCGCGGCAGTGGAAGTGCAGGATGCGGTCGCACACGTCGTCCGGCTGCTTCTTCTGGAGCATGGCGGCCACGCAGTAGGCGTGGATGATCGGGTTGGCGAAGGTGACCCAGGCCTTGTTGGGGTCGTGCACGATGGCTTCGGAGTGCAGCAGAGCGTCCAAGGTCCGCTCCGGGTCGTGCAGGTTGAACTTGTTCAGGAGCGAGAGGGCCCGTTCGTAGGGGAGCGCCGCCCCGTGTTCGTCCATCTCGTAGGCGAGGCGGCGCAGGAACCGCATACGGCGGTCGATCTCGCCCTCTTCGTCGCTGTGCACCAGGCGGCGGACGAACTCCTCGACGAGGCGCCCCGGGTTGGTGGTGCGGAAGTCGTCCTCGTCCAGGTAGTGCTTGACCATCATGTGCAGGAAGAGCGGTTTGGTGGCGAGGTCGCGCAGGCTGACCGCGCCCGCGTCCTGGAAGATCGCTTCGTAGAGCACACGCACGCGGGGTCGCCATCCGATCGGGTTCTGCCGGCGGATGTGGTCCTCGATGTAGTCACTCGCCTGAGCGGCGCGCACCTTGTGCAGGGCCACCGCCTGCCACCCCAGGGCGTCGGGCTGGTAGTCCAGTCCGCGCTGGCACAGCACGATCCGCAAGGAGGGGCAGCGCAGGCTCACCTGCTTGATCCAGGCCAGGACTCTCGGTCTGTCGTCGGCGTCGATCTGGTGGAACTCGTCGACGATGAGCAAGATGCCGCCCGCCTGGAGCAGACACGTGAGCACGGCGTCCGACATCTCGGCCGGGATGCTGCCGCAGGCGCGCAGGCACTCCGCCACGGCACTCGGGGTGAACTCCTCCCCGGCCGGGCCTGTGCCGGTGTGCAGCTGCTGACGGAGACTCAGTGCTTTGACCAGCAGCGGCCAGGGTGTGCTCGGGCCGCCGGCCCCGTTCTCGTCCCGGGTGTGCAGATCTCCGCTGAGCAGGCGGGCGCGGAGCTCGGAGACGACGGTCGTCTTCCCGCTCCCGCACTCCCCCACCAGAACCAGGTGCCGGCGCCGCCCCGTCAGCAGGTCCAGAGCTTCGCGCGGGGTGGGGTCCAGCGCCCCGTCTCCCTGCGGGATCAGGGGCTCACCCACCTCCAGGTAGCGGCCGGTGAGCGGGATGTAGGCGAAGGTGAACGAGCATTTCCGGCGCAGGTCGGCCAGCTCCGCACGCGCGGGTCCCTCCACGATGGCCTGCAGAAGCAGCGGATCAAAACCCGCCGTCTCGCCCTCCTGCGCGCCTTGGGCAGCGATGAGCAGATCTATGACGTGCGGGTGATGCTGGGTGTGGGGAGTCAGCAAAGCGGCCCGCAGCAGGGCCAGTTGCTCGTCGTCCCAGGTCGAGAAGAGGGTGGGGTGATCTTCCCGTAGTCCTTCGCCGGCCACCCCGGCGACGGCGGCGCAGGACCGGACGCGGTGGGCGCTCTGCTCCCGGTCGGGGAATTTCAGCGCCCGCAGCGCCGAGAGCGTCAGGTGCTCGAGCAGTTGACGCGCGGGGCGTTCGGCGTCTTTTCCGGCGGCCAGCTGCATCGCCGCCCGGCGCACCTCCCACAGCACGAGCAGCAGGCGAGCGCCTCGGTCGGATTCCTGGGCCTGGTGGGCGAGGGACGCCACCAGTTTGTCCAGGCAGTCCAGGGCGACCTGGTGCTCGGCGAGTGTGCACAGCACGGCCAGTTTGCGCTGCACGCCGACCAGTTGCTCCCAGGACAGGCCCGCGTCCTCCAGCTCGCGCAGCAGGCAGACCTCGAGCCAGGTGTAATCGCTGAACGTGAGGGCGTTCTCGTCGTCCTGCTTCAACGCGTTCGCGAAGTCGATCACGTAGGCGTGCGAGTCGACCAGGAGGATGTTGCGTGGGTTCAGGTCGCCGTGCAGGACGCTGAAGACGCGCTTGCGCCGGGAAGCGGCGAGGATGCCGTGCAGGCTGCGCAGCGGGTGGTCCACCGTGAGCCCTTGATGGCGCAGGTGCTCGGCGGTCTCGTCGCCCTGCGACAGGTCCAGGAAGCCGACCAGACGCTGTGACCACAGCGCCGAGCGCGTCTGCACCACCTCGGCGCTCAGGCGAACACTGGCGAGGTCGGCGAGTTCACGCGCCAGATCCCTGTTCACACCGGCCCCGTGCCCCACCACGCGCACGGAGGCCACATGGTCCACGGTGCCTTCCAGCACCTTCGGAGTCAGGACAGGACGGTCTACGCGAAAGGCGATCCGTTGACCCGGGGCGAGAGTCCTCGCCGGCCCCGGCGGAGCGGTCGACGCGCGGCGCAGACTCTCACCGTCGTGCTCCGTCCGCCGGAGTTCCTCCGCGTCGGGAGAGCCCACGCTGAGTTCCACCGCGACGTCGTCGGGCCGGACACGTTCATAACGCAGGTGGACATCCACGCCGAGCGACCGATTGCTGCCGGCCAGCTTCGCGTCACGGGCCTGCGCGTTGCGGTGCAGATGGACGGCCAGACGGGCCAGCGTCTTGCGCAGGGTGTGGCACGACTGCTCGGTGGCGTCGGCGGACAGCACGCCCGCACGGACGATGTCCTCCAGCGTCCGCAGCCCCCGCGGACCGGCCCCCTCCCGCTCCTGCGCATGCTGGTACACCACGACCTGGCGCGGCCAACCGCCCTGGTCCGGCGGCGGGTCCAGAACCTGACGGCTGGCCGCCACCACCGGGACGAGCGTGGAGTACTCGCGCTCGGGGTCCATGGCGCGCCCGCGGCGCCACTCCTCCGCGGCTTCCTGCAGAGGGGACAGTTTGGCGACCTGCTGCCGGGAGTCCTGCGCACCTGCCAGCTCCAGACGCAGTTCCAGAACCTGTGACCCGCTCCGGCCGCCGGCGAGGCGGCGTACGACCGACACCGTCCGCAGCTCGCCCGGCCAGTGCCCGACGCCCCCTTCCGAGGGCACGTTCGACAGCGCCGAGCGGATGCCTCCCCATTCCTCTTCGTCGATGCCACAGTCCGCCTCGAATTCGACCGTCCACTCCACAGCGCCCCCCGTTGGCACCTGGCACATGGCACATGGCGGCGTCTAGATGTGCCGCACATCACACATAGTCAGCGTAAGGGCGATTGGCATATGCCGACCCCCCTGGTGCGGCATATGGCTGAGCTTTCAAGCAAGGGGTGCCGTCCGGCGGGCACACGAGTAGTCAACTGCCGCTCCGGTAACGGGAATCACCCGCCGCGGCGAGGCTTCCACTGCCGGAATTCCTCGTGCGTTCCCATGCGTTCTCCGGCCTTGATCCCGCCTACGCGGCCCGCGCCAGCAGCCGTTGCAACCGCAGGCCCCGGTGGGCGTCCAGCTCACTCGAGCGGCCCGCCCTGACCGCGTCGGCGAATTCGCGGCGGAGTACGGGCCAGCACTCGTCGTGGTCGATCCCCGCCGTGTCGTAGACGAGTTCGGGGCCGGGGCCGAAGAGTTCGACCCGGGTCAGGGACCGCTCGCGGGCGACCGAGCCCGACAGCGACGCCTGGCTGACGGCCCCGTTCTCGTGCTCGCAGGTCAGCTCGATCCAGCGGCGCGAGTCACCGGTGGCTCGAAGGTCCACGACGGGACCGACGGCCGCGTCGAGGAGGTCGAGCAGGTGCGGGCCGAGGTCGTACAGGGCGCCGTGTTCCAGGCGCCACGAGGTCGCGAACTCGCCGCCGAGGAACGCCCCGTGGAGGTAGCAGGAGCGTGCGCCCGTGACGGAGAGCTTGCGGGCCTCTTCGATGAACCGCCGGGTCTGCGGGTGGTACCGCTTGGTCAGGACGAGCTGGGAGACGACGCCCACCTCGTCGACGGCGTCCACCAGGCGCTCGGCCGCCGCGAGGTCGAGCGCGAGCGGCTTCTCCAGCAGGAGCGCCTTGCCCGCCTTGGCCGCGAGCGGCGCCAACTCGGCCTGGACGGACGGCGGCACGGCGAAGGCCACGGCCTCGCAGTGGTCGAGCAGTTCGCCGAAGCTCGCCGCCGCTCGTGCTCCGTAGGGCGCGGCGGTCTCCCGCGCGGCCTCGGCGCGGCGGGCCCAGACGGCGGTGAGCCGGGTCTCGGGTCCCGCGGCCAGCATCCGGGCGTGCATGGCGCGGGCCCACGGGCCGGCGCCGACGAGTCCGACCCGGACGGGGTCGTGGGTCCATGCGGCGGTTTCGGTCACTGGTCTTCCTGGGGCTTCGGTGCGGTGGGGGCGGTGGGTGCCGCTTCGGTGAGCGCCCGCAGCCGGGCGTCGGCGCGCTGCGGCGCGTACAGGACGTCGACCACCATGGCGGCGGCGCCGATCAGGCCCGCGCGTTCGCCGAGGCGTGAGGTGACGACGTTCAGATGGGCGGTGGTACGTGGCATCGCGCGCTGATAGAGCAGTTCGCGCACGCCGGTCATGAAGGGGATGCCGGCGAGGTCCCCGGCGAGCATCAGGACGCCGGGGTTGAGCAGGGTCACGACGGTGGCGAGGACCTCGCCGACCCGGCGGCCCGCCTGCCGGGCGAGCCGGACCGCGTCGGGGTGGCCCTGCTCCAGGAGCGCCTTGACGTCGGTGGCGGAGGTGACGTCCAGTCCCTGGGCGGACAGTTCCCTGGCGAGGGCGCCGCCGCTGGCCACGGCCGCGAGGCAGCCGTAGGAGCCGCACATGCACAGGGCGTCGGGCCGGTCGTGCAGGCGGATGTGGCCGATGTCGCCGGCGCCGCCGTCGATGCCGCGGAACGACTCGTCGTTGACGACGACGCCGGCGCCGATGCCGGTGGAAACCTTGACGAGGACGAACGCGGAGCAGTCGCGGTGGCCCGCCTGCTGCTCGGCGAGCGCCATCAGGTTGGCGTCGTTGTCCACGAACACGGGGACGGCCCCGGTGGGCGTGTCCTGCATGCAGGCGCCCACATGCTGTGCGTACGCCTCCTGCATCCGCTCCCGGACCGGGAACTTGTCCCAGCCCGGCATGATCGGCGGCTGGATGATCTGGCCCTTGTCCCAGTCCACCGGGCCCGGCACGGACAGGCCGATGCCGCAGACCTTCTCCGCGGGTGTGCCCGCGGCGGCGAGCAGGTCCGGGAAGTGGCGGGCCAGTTCGTCGAGCACCCGGTCGGGGCCGTCGCCGATGTCCAGGTCGCCGGTGTGCTCGGCCAGGATGGTGCCCGCGAGGTCGAGGACGGCGATACGGGCGTAGCGGGTCTCCAGGTCGATCGCGATCACGGCGGCGTGGCCGGGGTCGAAGACGATCCGGTGGGAGGGCCGGCCGCCGGTCGACGTGCCGGTGTCCTGGCGCAGCCAGCCGGCCCGGTTGAGTTCGTCGAGTCGGTGGCCCACCGTCGACCGGGACATGCCGGTCGCGCGCTGGAGGTCGGTCCGGGTGTTGGCCCGGCCGCCGCGGATCAGTTGCAGCAGCCCTCCGGCGCTCGCCGGACTCGGCGTCGTCATCGCGTCGTTCCCCTCGTGAGGTCCTGGTGCCCTGTGCGGCTGTTCCGTGTCGGTCAGCTCTTGTCCGCGCCGGCGGTGAGCCCCTCGGTGAGCAGGCGTTCGGCGGCGAAGAACAGGATTACCACGGGGATCGTCAGCACCACGGATCCGGCCATGAGGACGGTCTTGGAGACCTCGATGCCGTTGGCCAGCTGGGCCAGGCCGAGGGAGACCGTCCACTTGTCCGGGTCGGCGGCCAGGAACAGCAGGGCGAACAGGAACTCGTTCCAGGCGATCATCAGCACGTACAGGCCGGTCGCCATCAGCGAGGGCAGGGCCACCGGCAGGATCACCTTGCGCAGGGTCTGCAGGCGGCTGCAGCCGTCGAGGGCGGCGGCCTCCTCGATCGAGTAAGGGATCGTCACCAGATAGTTCTTGAGCATGTAGATCGCCACGGGGACGGTCTGCGCGACGTAGACGATCGCCAGGCCGACGAGGCTGGAGGACAGTCCCATCTTGGCGAACATGACGAAGAGCGGGACGGCGAGCAGCGTCGACGGGAACAGGTAGACGGCCAGGAACAGGGCGCTGATCTGGCGGTTGCCGAAGAACTTCAGGCGACTGATCGCGTACGCGCCGGGCACGGCGGCGAGCAGGGTCAGCGCGACCGTGCCGAGCGACACGAGGGCGGAGTTGCGCAGGAGTTGGAGGAATCCCTGGCCGCCGTCGCCGGTGGAGCGCAGCACCTCGCTGTACGTGGCGAGGGTGAACTGCTTGGCCGACACCCACAGGGAGCCGGGGTCGAGCAGCAGCGAGTCGATGGGTTTCACCGACAGCAGCAGCATGTAGTAGAAGGGCACGCAGGTGATCAGTACGAGGAAGGCGATGACCACCCACCGCGCGGCGCCGAAGAACCTCTCCTCGAACTGGGCCCGCGTCATGGCCGCCTTGCGGGTCACGACTCCTCCTCCATCTTGTTGCCGAAGAACTTGAAGTACAGGCCGAGCACGACCATGAGGGCGACCGCCAGGACGAGGGCCTGGGCGGCCGCGGCGCCGATGTCGTAGCGCGAGGTGAGGAAGTCGTAGACGCGCACGGCGGCGACGTCGGTGCCCGCTCCGCCGCCGGTCAGCAGGTAGACGTCGTCGAACTTGTTGAACGTCATGATGAAGCGCAGCACGCACAACAGCGCGATCACCGGCATCAGCTGCGGCAGCATGATGTGCCGGAAGCGCTGGGTCGGGGTGGCACCGTCGACCTGCGCGGCCTCCTCCAGGCTGTCCGGCACCGCCTGCAGGCGGGCCAGGATGAACAGGAAGGCGAACGGGAAGTACCGCCAGCATTCGAAGGCGATCACGGTCAGCAGCGCCAGGGGGATGTCGAAGTGCAGGCCCAGGAGGTGGACCTCGCACTCGCGCGTCGACAGGAAGGCGATGGGGTCGTCCCAGCCGAAGAAGCGCTGCCCCCAGTCGTTGACGATGCCGTACTGCGGGCTGAGCGCGGTCTCCCAGACGAACGCGACGGCCACGACGGGCGCCACGTACGGCAGGAGCATCGCGGCGCGCAGCAGGCCACGGCCGCGGAACGGCCGGCGCAGGGCGAGCGCGGCGACGAGACCGAGCGCGACGGAGCCGAAGGTGGCGCCGGCGGTGTAGAGGAGCGTGGTCCCGAGGCTGGACCAGAATCCGGCGGAGTCGAAGACCTGCTCGAAGTTGGCCAGGCTCCAGTTGCCGAAGAGGCCCATGCCCTGGATGTCGACGAGCTTCGCGTGCTGGAAGGCGAGCAGGATCGTCCAGAGGATCGGCAGCACGACGACGACGAGCACGACGACGAAGGTGGGGCTGACGAAGGCGAGGCCCGCGCGGCCCTCGCGGCGGCTCATGGTGAGCGGGCGGCGCGCGCGGCGGCTGCCCGCGGACGGGTCCGGCGCTCCGTCCGGAGGGCTGGGGCGCTTCTCCGCGCTGGTGGTGGGGGTTGTCATGACACGGCTTTCGTGAGAACTGGGGCGTACGGCTGGGGCTGCTGCTCGCGCGGCTACTGCTGGGACTTCTTCAGGGCGGCGACCTCGTCCTGGGCCTCACGGGCGGCTTCGGAGGCGGAGGTCTGGCCGCTGGTCATGGCGCCGATGGCCTTGGGGACGGGCAGTTCGCCGTTGGTGGCGCCGATGAGCGCGCCCTCGCCCTGTTCGATACCCCAGCGGCGGATGGCGCCGACGCCGTCGGCCAGCCGGTCGAGGAGTTCGGGCGAGTAGACCGCGTCGAGCGGCTTGCGGGTGTCGACGCCGATCCTGCTGTGGCGCCAGGCCGCCAGGTACTTGTCGGGGTCCTGGGCCGTGCCCCGGCGGACCGGGATCTTGCCTTCGGGGGCCAGGCCGAACCAGGACTCGTAGCCGCGGCCCATCATGTACTCGATGAACTGGCGGGAGGCGGCGGTCTCGGCGGTCTTCGTGGTGACCCAGGAGGTGACCTCGCCGAACTGGGCGGCCTTGGCGGAGCCCGTGCCCTTGAGGGCGGTGACGACACCGGTGTTCTCGGAGAGGAACCGCCGGTCCTTGCCGCACTGCTCGCAGCTGGGCAGAGCGTCCTTGCGCAGGCCCGCGAGCTCGTCGAGGAGGAACGAGGACCAGATCATCATCGAGGAGCGGCCCGCGAAGTAGGTGGCGCGGGTCGAGTCGACGGTCTGGGTGCCGGGCGCTCCGTACTGGCGGGCGAGCTTGTCGTACGCGTCGAAGGCGGTTGTGCACTTCGGCGAGTCCAGGGTGACCTCGTGCCGGTCGTCGATCATCTGGCAGTCGTTGGCCAGGGCCAGGCTCTCGAAGCTCTGCGAGGTGAACACGTCGGAGGGGTCCGTCGCGGCGGACATGCCGTCGTGGCCCTTCGTGCTGAGCTTCTTCGCCGCTTTCAGCAGCTTGCCGTAGCTGTCCGGCGTACCGAGACCGGCCTTGGCGAAGTCGTCCTTGCGGTAGACGAGGAGCTGGAGCCAGGCGTCGGACGGGACGCCGAGGTTCACGCCGTTGTCGGTGGTCAGGTCCAGAGCGTTCTTGTTGAACGTCTTGGCACCCAACTTCTTGACGATCTGCTGAGGTATGTCCGTGTTCAGCAGACCGTTGGTGTACATCTGCCAGGTCTGGCCGAGCGGGGCGGCCCCGATCACGTCGGGCAGATGTCCCGAGGCGGCGGCCGACATGATGAGCTGCGGCATCTGCCCTTCGTCGACACCGACGAGATGGACCTTGACGCCCGTCTTCTTCTCGAACCTGTCAATGATCTTCTGCGTCGCGGCGACCCGGTCCGGCAGGTTCTCCTGCGACCAGACGGTGATCTCGCGGTCCGGCGTGCCCGGTCCGGTGCTGCCGGAGCAGCTGGTGAGCAGTCCCATGCCCAGAGCTGCCGTGACGCTGGCCGCGGTCGTCCTCGACCAGCGGGTCCTGGTGCGCATTGCCTGTCCTCATCGCCTCATCGCCGACTTACGTCTATCCGAGACGCATCTCAGCACTACTTTTGCATGTTGACAAGACATAAGTTGCGGATATTGTCGACGGAACCAATACCCGAACCATCCTTTTCGGAGTCGTCCGTGGAACGCGTCGTTCAATTCACAGGTCCCCGCCAGGTGGAGGTGGCCCCGCACGAGAGCGCCGAGCTGACGGCCGGCCACCTGCGGGTCCGCACCCGCTTCTCGGGCATCTCCGCGGGCACCGAACTCACCGCCTACCGCGGCACGAACCCCTACCTGACGCGCACCTGGGACGCCGGGTCCCGGCTGTTCCGCGACGGCGAGGCCGGCATCAGCTACCCCGTGGTCGGCTGGGGATACTCCGAGGTCGGCGAAGTCACCGAGTTCTCCCCCGAGTTGGCCGGCACACCGGGGATGCCCGTCGTCGGCGACCTGGTCTGGGGCATCTGGGGCCACCGCAGCGAGGGCATCGTCCCCGCCGAGCGCATGATCGGGCACACGCTGCCCGCCGGACTCGAACCGCTGGCCGGCGCGTTCGCCCGGGTCGGCGCCATCGCCTACAACGCGATCCTGTCCGCGCACATCAACCTCGGCGAGGACGTCGCCGTCTTCGGGCAGGGCGTCATCGGCCTGATCGCCACGCGCCTCGCCCAGCTCAGCGGCGCCCGCGTCACCGCGGTCGACGCGATGGACGTACGCCTGGAGACCGCCCGCAAGTACGGCGCGCACACCACGCTGAACGCCCGCTCCGGCGAGGTGGCCGACCGGATCCGCGAGGCCACCGCGGGCCGCGGCGCGGACCTCGCCATCGAGATCTCCGGCGCCTACCCGGCGCTGCACGAGGCCGTCCGCTCGGTGGCCGTCGGCGGCCGCGTCGTCGCCTCCGGCTTCTACCAGGGCGACGGCATCGGCCTGCGGCTCGGCGACGAGTTCCACCACAACCGCGTGGAGATCGTCTGCTCCCAGATCGGTGGCGTGCCCGCGCCGCTGTCCGGCCGTTGGACGGTGGAGCGGCTTCAGCAGACGTTCCTGCGCCTGGTCGCCGAGGGCCAGGTCGATGTGGCCGGCCTGGTCAGCCATGTCGTCCCGGTGGCGGACGCCGCCGACGCCTACGTCCTGCTCGACGAACGCCCCGCCGACGCCCTCCAGGTCGTCCTGGAATTCTGAGAGGTACCGCGAACATGCTGAAGACCGCTGCCCAAGAACAGCTGCTGCCGGGCGAGACCCTCCAGGAGAAGTGGGACTTCGCGCAGGCCGCCGGCTACGCGGCCATCGAGCTGCGGGCCAAGGGCGACCTCCACTTCGCCTCCCGGCTCCCCGAGTTGCAGCAGGCCGCAAAGGACGGCGTCGTCATGCCGACCGTCTGCGTCGAGATGCTGCACTTCTTCGGCGCCTTCGACGACGACCTGCGCCGCGACGCCATCGAGCAGATGAAGTCGCAGCTCACCGTTATCGGCGAACTCGGCGGACTCGGCGCCCAGACCCCGGCCTCGTACGGCATGTTCTCCCGCCGCCTGCCCCCGTTCGAGCCGCCGCGCTCGCCGGAGCAGGACCGCGAGATCCTCCTCGCCGGGCTCACCGAGCTGGGCGAGCACGCCGCCGCCGAAGGTGTCACGCTCTACCTCGAACCGCTCAACCGGTACGAGGACCACATGGTCAACCGCCTGGACCAGGCGGCCGATCTGCTGCGGGAGGTCGGTCTCGACTCCGTGAAGATCGGCATCGACAGTTACCACATGAACATCGAGGAGAGCGATCCGGCCGCCGCCATCGTGGCCCACGCCGCCTACATCGGGCACGCCCAGGTGTCGGACTCCAACCGGTTCCAGCCCGGCGCCGGCCACCTCGACTGGCCCGCCTGGCTCGGCGCCCTGCACACCATCGGCTACGACGGATACCTCGCCGCCGAGTGCCGGCTGACCGGTGACCCGGTCGAGGCGGTCCGCTCCGTGCCCGCGTTCCTCAGGGGGTCCGGCGCGTGACGGCGCTCCTCGACCGGCCCGCCCGCACCGTCGCCGAAGACCTGACCCTTCGGCGCGGTGCGGCGCGCGTCCTCTTCGGCAACTGGACGGGCACCAGCACCGTGCCCTCGCGCACGCTGTACCCGCACCAGTGGAGCTGGGACTCCGCGTTCATCGCGATCGGCCTGCGACATCTGTCTCCGCGCCGCGCACAGCGCGAGCTGGAGTCGCTGTTCGCCGCCCAGTGGGGCGACGGGCGCGTCCCGCACATCGTCTTCAACCCCTCGGTGCCCAACGACGCCTACTTCCCGAGCCCCGACTTCTGGCGGACGTCGACGGCCGGCAGCGGCGCCGGGGCGCCCCGGGCACGCGAGACGTCCGGCATCGTCCAGCCGCCCGTGCACGCACTCGCCGCCTGGCTCACGCACCGGGCCGACCCACGGGAGTCACGCCGCCGCGGCTTCCTCGACCGGCTGTACCCGCGGCTCGTCGCCTGGCACGACTATCTGCTGACCGCCCGCGACCTGGGCGGCGGCCTCACGGCGGTCGTGCACCCGTGGGAGCCCGGCATGGACAACAGCCCCTGCTGGGACGCCTCGCTGGCCCGGATCACCCCCGCCGACCCCACCGGCTTCCGGCGCGCGGACCTCGACCACGGACACCCCGCGGACCGGCCCACCGACCTCGACTACGGCCGCTACGTCCAGCTCGCGCTCGACTACCGCGACGCGGGCTATGACGACCGGACCGCGAGCCACCGCTTCGCCCTGGAGGACCCCGGTGTCAACGCCCTGCTGATCGCCGGCGAGCGGGCACTCGCCGGGATCGCCGCCCACCTCGGCGAGGACGCGACGCGGCACGAGGCCAGGGCGGACCGGCTCACCAAAGCCCTCGTGGCACGGCTGTGGGACGAAGAAGCGGGTCTGTTCCTGGCCCGCGACCTGGTCGACGGCGCCCTCGTACGGGAACGCAGCGTCGCCGGACTCGTGCCGCTGCTGGTGCCCGGCCTGCCCGAGGCAGTCGTGGACGCCCTGGTCGCGACCCTCGACGGCCCCGGCTTCCACGCCGACTCCACGACGCTGGTGCCCAGTTACGACCTGACGGGACCGGCCTTCGACCGTACGCGGTACTGGCGCGGCCCGGCCTGGTTCAACACCGCCTGGCTGATCGAGCGCGGCCTGCGTACCCACGGCCGGCACACCCATGCCGACCGGATCCGCGCGGCGATCCTGGAGACGGCCGGGACGACCGGATTCGCCGAGTACGTCGATCCGACCACGGGTGAGGGACGCGGCGCCCGCGCCTTCTCCTGGACGGCGGCGCTCGCCCTCGACCTGCTCGCCCGCGAAGAAGCCCCCGAGGAGGAGGCACACCGATGAGCGGCACCACCCCGCGCGTCCAACTCGTACGCGACGCCACCTTCGTGCACCTCGATCCCGACGGCGGCATCGCCGGCACGCGCGGCACCTCTCCCGACGGCCTGTTCGTCCGGGACGGCCGCCACCTGAGCCGCTGGCAGCTCACCGTCGACGGCACCGCGCCCGCCGTCCTCTCCCCGCTCACACCGGCCGGGGACGGTACCGGCGAGTGCGTCCTGACCCCTCAGGGCACTCGTGACGCGCCACCCGCGTACACCGTGTTCCGCCACCAGGCGGTCACAGCGGGCGAGTTCACCGACGTGCTGAGCCTGGTCAGCAACAGCCCCGACCCGCTCGTCGCCGAGGCCGTCGTCACCGCGGACGCCGACTTCGCCGACACCTTCGAGCTGCGCACGGACGACCGCCACTACGACAAGCCCGGCGCGGTACGCCGTACCCGCCGCACGGACGCGGGCGTGGAGTTCGACTACCGCCGCGACGACTGGCACTCCCGCACCACAGTGGTCGCCGAGCCCGCGCCCGACGACGTACGAGCCGCGGACGACGGCCCGCACCGGCTGGTGTGGCGACTGACTCTCCCACCGCACGGCAGGGCCGAGGTACGGCTGCGCGTCACCGCGCACCCGCACGGCGGCCCGCAGTCCGCCGCACCCCGCACAGAGGAGCCCGAACTCAACGCTGCCGACGACGACTTGGGGCGGGCCTGTGCCCAGGGCCTCACCGACCTCGGCCTGCTGACGATCCCCGCCGCCGGAGTGGACGGCGAAGCCGTCGCCGTGCCGGCGGCCGGTGTGCCGTGGTTCCTGACCCTGTTCGGCCGGGACTCGCTGCTCACCTCGTACTTCATGCTTCCCTACCGGCCCGCTCTCGCCTCCGGCACGCTCAGCGCGCTCGCCGCCACCCAGGGACGGCGGTACGACGCCTTCCGCGGCGAACAGCCCGGTCGCATCGTGCACGAGATCCGGGGCAGCGAACTCGCCCACTTCCGGCAGATCCCGTACGGCCGCTACTACCGGACCATCGACGCCACGCCGCTGTTCCTGGTGCTGCTGCACGCCCACTACGAGACGACCATGGACCCGGCCCTGGCCGCCCGCCTTGAGCGGCACGCACGGTCCGCGGTCGACTGGATGCGCGGCGACGGCGGCCTCACCGAACACGGATACCTGGTGTACACGCCGGATCCGGGCGGCCTGGTCAACCAGAACTGGAAGGACTCCGCGGGCGCCGTCTGCCACAAGGACGGCACTCAGGCGCACGGCCCCATCGCCGTGTCCGAGGCCCAGGGCTACGCCTACGACGCGCTGCGCCGCACGGCACGCCTGGCCGACTAGGTGTGGCAGGACCCGGGCTACGCCCGCGAGTTGGACCGGCTGGCCGACGAGCTGCGGGCCCGGTTCGCCCGGGACTTCTGGATGGACGGGGACGACTTCCCGGCCCTCGCCCTCGACGGCGACGGCCGCCAGGTGGACGCGCTCGCCTCCGACGCGGGGCATCTGCTGTGGTCCGGCATCCTGGACGAGGACCGGGCCCGGCGTGTGGGCCGCCGCCTCCTGGAGCCGGACTTCTTCTCCGGGTGGGCGATCCGCACGCTCGCCGCGGACCAGCGGCCCTACCACCCGTTGTCCTACCACCGCGGCAGCGCCTGGCCGCACGACAACGCGGTCATCGCGCTCGGCCTGGCCCGTCATGGCCTCGCCGGCGAACTGCGCCGCGTGGCCGCCGGTCTCCTCGACGCGGCGGCCCGGCACGGCCACCGGCTCCCCGAAGTCCTGGGCGGCTATGCCCGTACGGACTCGGCCGGGCCCGTGCCCTACCCGCACTCCCGCTCCCCGCAGGCGTGGGCGGCCGCCACACCGTGGGCGCTGCGCACCGCCCTGGACACGGTGGGCGGTTGAGAGCCTGCCTCTGACAGCCGCGGGGTGGTGTCCGCACCCGACCCGGACACCACCCCGCGTGAGCTGCCGGATCGACCCGGGGCGGATCGCCCTACGGCGTGTACACGGCGTCGCTGCCGTACAGCTCCCTGGTGAACGCGGAGACATCGCCGCTGCGGTCGGCGCCGTCCAGGTTGTACGTCAGATAGACGCCGTACCCCTCACTGACGGTGCGGCGGGCGAAGTCGGCGGCCGTGCTCTGCGAGGTCCGGCCGATCTCGACGGCCGCCGGCGACAGCTTCGACTTGGGCAGCCCGATGCCGGGGACCTGCCAGCTGCCGTAGTACGGGTTCCAGGCATAGTCGAACTTGGAGGAGACGTCGACGCCGCCGTACGAGAGGCGTGACGCGGCCGGGCCGATGTTGTAGAGGCTGATGATCTTGCCCGGCATGTTCGCGCGCAGCGCCGTCACCAGGTGCACGAACGAGCTGCTGTTGGGCTGGCCGGTGCCGTTGTTGCCGTACTCGGCGTACTCGTCGTCGAAGTCGATGCCGTCGAGGCCGTACTTGCCGACGGTGTCCGACAGTTGCTTCGCGAAACCGGCGGCCGCCTGCTGCGAGGGGAAGTTGGCGAAGCCCGCGCCCTGGTGGTTGCCGAGCACCGAGAGCACGACCTTGATGCCCTTCTGCTGCAACGGGCGAATCTCGGTGGCAGCGTTGTCGAGGACGCGCTGCACGTTCTCGTTGAAGTGCAGATAGGCCGCCTTCGTGCCCGTGTCGTAGTTGATGTTCGCCGCGAAGATCACGGCGACGTCGAAGACATTGCCGCCGCCGTTGGCGAGGGTGTACTTGCCGACGTTGCGCATGCTGTTGTTGTTCACCTCGACGTACGCCACCGGGGTCGGACCCGCTTTCGCCTCGGCGGCGGTGGGGGCGGCCGCAGCGCCGGTCATGGCGGTCGTGCCGAGGGCGAGGGCCGCGGCGGCCGAGAACGCGAGCGCGGCCGTCCGCGCTCTGCGCGGTATGAGAGTGAACATCGTCGATGGGTCTCCCGTCGCATGGGCCGGCGCCCGACCTGTTCGTGAGCACCGGGTGAACTCCCGACCTTCGCGCTCCCACGACCGGATCCCCAGAACCGTGCACCAACCCTTCACGACTCCCCCGCACGTCAAGCGGGGAGAGGGCCCGACTCCCGGCCATGGCCGGCGAGAACGGGGCCGAATTTCGCCGTGGCCCCGGCAAACATCCGACGGCCGTGATCAGCGGATCGAGTTAATGTCACCGACTTCGCTTGGTCCGACAGGTACGCCGACCCCTACTGTTCTCACGACATCTGGACGAATTCCCGTCCGTATACCCGCATTTCCTCCCGTCCCTCCCTCAGGCCCATGCGCTGCCGCCCGACCAAGGAGAGCTCTCCCGATGACCGTTGACACGCCCCCGGAGGCTCGACCGGAGCCGCCCCAGCAGTCCAGCCTGGGGACGGCGGCTGCCCGCAACCTCTCCACCACGACCAAGTCCGCACCGCAGATGCAGGAGATCACCTCCCGCTGGCTGCTGCGGATGCTCCCCTGGGTGGAGACCACGGGCGGTACCTACCGGGTGAACCGCCGCCTGACCTATACCGTCGGCGACGGAACCGTGGAGTTCATCCAGGACGGCTCCGACGTCCGGGTGGTCCCCCGTGAACTCGGTGAACTGGCGCTGCTGCGCGGCTTCGACGACGTGGACGTGCTGACCGCCATCGCCGACCGGTGCGTGCAACGCGACTTCCGGGCCGGCGAGACGCTGGTCGAGCGCGGAACGCCGGCGGAACAGCTTCATCTGATCGCCCACGGACGCGTCAACCAGCTCTCCGTCGGTGAGTACGGCGGCGACATCACTCTTGACGTCCTGGCCGACGGCGACCGGTTCGGGGACGACGCCCTGCTGGAGGACGGTATCCACTGGGAGCAGACCGCGGTCGCCGAGACCCCGGGCACCCTGCTCACCCTGTCGCGCGCCGACTTCGCGGCCGTCCTGGACACGGCGCCGGCCCTGCGGGACCACGTCGAGAAGTTCAAATCCCGCTCGCGTCAGCGGCAGAACCATCGCGGCGAGGCGGAGATCGCGATGTCCGCCGGACACCAGGGCGAGCACGAACTGCCCGGCGCGTTCGTCGACTACGAGTCGAACCCGCGCCAGTACGAGCTCTCGGTCGCGCAGACGATCCTGCGGGTCCACACCAGGGTCGCCGACCTCTACAACGAGCCGATGAACCAGACCAAGGAGCAGCTCAGGCTCACCATCGAGGCGTTGCGCGAGCGCCAGGAGCACGAGCTCATCAACGACCGCGAGTTCGGTCTGCTCCACAACGCCGACTTCAAGCAGCGCATCCAGACGCACTCCGGCCCGCCGACGCCGGACGACCTGGACAACCTGCTCAGCCGTCGGCGCGGGACGAAGTTCTACCTCGCGCACCCCCGGACCATCGCGGCGATCGGGCGCGAGTTCAACGCGCGCGGGCTGTATCCGGACCACGTCGACGTAGGCGGTCAGCAGGTCCCGGCCTGGCGCGGGGTCCCGATCCTGCCCTGCAACAAGATCCCCATCACGAAGGAACGGACCAGCTCGATCCTCGCGATGCGTACCGGCGAGGAGAACCAGGGCGTCATCGGCCTGCGGCAGACCGGCCTGCCGGACGAGTACGAACCGGGGCTCTCCGTCCGGTTCATGGGCCTCGACGAGAAGGCGATCACCTCCTACCTCGTCAGCACCTACTACTCCGCCGCCATCCTCGTCCCGGACGCGGTCGGCGTACTGGAGAACGTGCAGATCAGCCACTGGCCCAGGTAGCGGGTCCGGCCCCCTCGGGACAGCCGCCCACCCCACCAAGGAGCCCGCAAGGAGTCATGAATGCCCCCGCCTGAGCTGACACCTCCTCAGTCGAGCCTGCCGGAAGCGCTCACACGCTTCGGGGAGCACGTACTGACCCAGGCCGCGGCCCGCGCCTGCGACATCGGCGCCGCCACCGGTGGCCCGCTCTGCGCGCCCGCGCCCGTGCATCCGCCCGAGCCTTCCCCGCCCGCCGCCGGCCTGGAGCGGCTTCTGAGCGGGCCCAGCGGCATCGGCACGTCGGGGCTGCGCCTGAGCCCGCGACAGGAACCACCGCCGCACGCGGAGCCGCCGGCACCCGTGGCGTCGGCCCCTGTGACACCGGTCACCGCGGCGCCGGTCACCGCGGCCTCGGCCACCGTGGAGTCGGCCGCCTCCGGGAAGGGCAGGCCGATTCCCGGCCTGTACCACCACCCCGTGCCCGACCCCGATCCCGTCCGGATCGAGGAGGTCAGCCGCAGGATCAAGTCCTGGGCGCTGGACGAGGTCTCCCTCTACCCCGACGACTGGGAGGAGGAGTTCGACGGCTTCCTGGTGGGCAGCTACATGGTCGGCTGCCATCCCGACGCTCCCACCGTCGACCACCTGATGATCGCCACCCGGCTGATGGTGGCCGAGAACGCGGTGGACGACTGCTACTGCGAGGACCACGGCGGCTCGCCCATCGGGCTCGGCGAGCGTCTGCTGCTGGCGCACACCGCCCTCGACCCCCTCCACACGACGCAGGAGTACCAGCCGGACTGGGCGAAGTCGCTGCACGCGGACGCGCCGCGACGGGCGTACCGCTCCGCCATGGAGTACTTCACCGAGGCGAGCAGCCCGTCCCAGGCCGACCGGTTCCGGCACGACATGGCCCGGCTGCACATGGGCTACCTCGCGGAGGCGTCCTGGGCCCAGGAGGACAAGGTCCCCGAGGTGTGGGAGTACCTGGCGATGCGCCAGTTCAACAACTTCCGCCCCTGCCCCACCATCACCGACACCGTCGGCGGCTACGAACTGCCGGCGGATCTGCACGCCCTCCCGGCCATGCAGAGGGTCATCGCGCTGGCGGGCAACGCGACGACCATCGTCAACGACCTGTACTCGTACATGAAGGAACTCGACGCTCCCGGCAGGCACTTGAACCTGCCGGTCGTGATCGCGGAACGCGAGGGCCTCTCCGACCGGGACGCCTATCTGAAGTCGGTCGAGGTCCACAACGACCTCATGCACGCCTTCGAGAGCGAAGCCGCGGCCCTGGCCGGCAACTGTCCCCTGCCGAACGTCCAACGCTTCCTGCGCGGCGTCGCCGCGTGGGTCGACGGTAATCACCACTGGCACCAGAACAACACCTATCGCTACAGCCTTCCCGACTTCTGGTAAGAGATTGGATTCATCAGTGACCAGCACCGAACTCACCGCCCCCGCGAGCGAGCTCCCCTTGTTCGTCCCCAACCCGGCCACGCCCTACCAGGGCGACATCGCCCGGTACTGGGACGGCGAGGCCAGGCCCGTGAACCTGCGGCTCGGCGATGTCGACGGTCTGTACCACCACCACTACGGCATCGGTGCGGTGGACCACTCCGCTCTCGGCGACGGTGACGGCGCCGAGAGCGAGCAGAAGCTGATCGCCGAGCTGCACCGGCTGGAGTCGGCGCAGGCCGAGCTCCTGCTGCGCAACCTCGGCGACATCGGCCGGGGCGACACCCTCATGGACGCCGGCTGCGGCCGCGGCGGCTCGATGGTGATGGCGCACCAGCGCTTCGGCTGCACGGTCGAGGGAGTCACGCTGTCGGCCAAGCAGGCCGACTTCGCCAACCAGCGTGCCGCCGAACTCGGCATCCAGGACCACGTCCGCGCCCGCGTCTGCAACATGCTCGACACGCCTTTCGAGACCGGTCAGGCCGCCGCCTCGTGGAACAACGAGTCGAGCATGTACGTCGACCTGCACGACCTCTTCGCCGAGCACTCCCGCGTTCTCGCGGTCGGCGGCCGCTATGTGACCATCACCGGCTGCTGGAACCCGCGGTACGGCCAGCCCTCGAAGTGGGTCTCCCAGATCAACGCGCACTTCGAGTGCAACATCCACTCGCGCCGCGAGTACCTGCGCGCCATGGCCGACAACCGTCTCGTGCCGCAGACCGTCATCGACCTCACCCCCGAGACGCTGCCCTACTGGGAGCTGCGGGCCACCTCGTCGCTGGTCACGGGGATCGAGGACGCGTTCATCAACTCCTACAGGGACGGTTCCTTCCAGTACGTGCTGATCGCGGCCGACCGCGTCTGACCGCCCCCGGCCGCCGTCCGGCCTTCCGCCTCGGTGGGAGGCCGGACGGCGGCGGACTCCGCGAGGAGCGGGAAGCCGTCCGTCCGCAGCACGCGGCCCCCGGCGTCCACCGCGAACACCTCGCACCCTGCCAGGGACGCGGCCCATTCGATGCCCTCGGGGCCCATCGCGAACGCCGCGGTGGCGACCGAGTCCGCCTCGGTCAGGGTCGCGGCCACGACCGTCATGCTGAGGAGTCCCGTCGCCGGGCGCCCCGTGCGCCCGTCGATGATGTGGTCGCCGCGCTCGTAACGGGCGGAGGTGGCGACCGCGCCGTCGGTCAACTCCAGTGCGGCGCACAGCTTGTCGGCGTGTTCGGGATGCCGCACTCCTACCCGCCAGGGTCCGCCGGAGGCGACGACGTCCCCGCCGGCGTTGAGGCAGAACCGCCGGACACCGGCCGCCCGCAGCATCTGCGCGGCCCGCTGCACCGACCAGCCCTTGACCACCGCGCAGGGGTCGAGCCCGCGCCCCGGCAGCCGTACGTCGAACGCGCCGCCCGTGGCGAGCCGGTAGTGCTCACACAGGTCGAGCACCTCAACGAGGTCGGTGCTCAGCTCGTGCGGCGCCAGCTCGCCTCGGCCGTGACGCGACACCTCGCTGCGGGACTTGAAGGGGCTGAACCGTTCGTCGACCTCCCGCAGCCAGGCGAATACGTCGTCCCCGGTCCGCTCCACGGCCTGGTGCGGTAGGTCGTCGTCGATACGCAGGGAGACCGGGAACCCCATGACGTGCTCGACGCGGTGCACGTCACGCTCCCTTCGCGTCGAGGGCTGCCTGGAGGGACTCCTTGTAGGCGTCGCTGGTGATCGTCGCGCCGGTGACCGTGTCGACGTCCGCGTTCTGCGTCTCCAGTGTCTGCGCGACCAGCTTCGGCACGGCCGCCTTCGTCTGCGGATGGTTCGGCTGCTGGAGCAGCTTCACCGCGGTGATCTCGTCGCCCTCGAGGACCACCTGGACCTGCACCGGGCCCTTCTCCGTCGTGATGGTCGGCCCCTTGACGACCGTGCTGGTGGAGCCGCCCGAGGCGCCCGTGGATACGGAGGGCGCCGGGGCCGGCTCGGCGGTGGCCGTCGTATCGCCGACGGCCCCGCTGGACGGCTCGTAGCGCCAGACGGAGATCAGGCCCACGATGCTGAGGGCGACGACGGGTACGGCTCGCGGGATGGCTCGCTTCACGATGTCTTCCTCGTCCTGCTCAGCCCGCCAGGCTGAAGCGCTCGAAGTGGATCTGCTGCTTGGGCACGTCGAGGTCGCCCAGCGTGCGCAGCACGGCGTTCATCATCGGCGGCGGCCCGCACAGGAAGACGTCCCGGTCCGCCAGGTCCGGCACCAGCCGGGTCAGCTCGTGCGGCGCCAGCTTGTCGGGGACGGGCGGGCCGGTGACCAGGTGCAGCTCGGCGCCCTTGGCGTGGGCGAGGTCGCGGAGTTCGTCGTAGAGGACGGCGTCGCGCTCGGAGGCGACCCGGTAGATGACGACCGTGCGGCCGTCGAGGTCCTCCAGGAGCGCACGGATCGGGGTGACGCCGACGCCGCCCGCGATGAGCAGTGACTCGGCCCGCGTGCGGTGCAGGGTGGTGAAGGCGCCGTAGGGGCCCTCCGCGAACACACGTGTGCCGACCTTCAAGTGACGCAGGGCCGCGCTGCCCTCCCCGGCCGCCTTGGCGGTCAGGCGCAGGCTCCGGCCGTCGGGGGCGGCGGAGAGGGAGAAGGGGTTCGCCTGCCACCAGCGGTCCCTGGTGAGGAACCGCCACAGGAAGAACTGACCGGCCTGGGCGGGCAGTTTGTCGAGGTCACGGCCGGTGATGTGGACGGAGACGACGTTGTCGGACTCCGGGACGACCGCCGAGACCCTGAATTGGTGCCGCGTGTTGCGCCACAGCGGCAGGACGACGCGCCCGAGGAGGACCGAGCCCAGGGCCACGGCCCACACCCCGTACCAGTACGCCGTCGCGGCGGACGACGAGGTGAAGGTCGTACCGACCGCGACCTGGTGCGTGAAGGCGAGCACCACGGCGACGTAGGCGTACAGGTGGATGAAGTGCCAGGTCTCGTAGGCGAGACGGCGGCGGGCGTAGCGGCCGGAGACCGCGCCGATGACGAGGATGAGGCCGAGCGCGACGATCGCGCGCAGCACACCCTGCGTCGTCCCGGCGAGGTCGACGAGCTCGGTGACCGGACCGACGCCCGCGCCGTCGGCGTAGCCGAAGCTGATGAAGACGACGTGCGCGAGCAGCGTCCACAGCAGGCTGAAGCCGGTCCAGCGGTGCCAGCTGGTCAGCCGGTCCATGCCGATGCGGCGGTCGAGCCAGGGCAGCCGGGCCACCAGGACCAGTTGGAAGGCCATGATCAGCGCGCTGGACAGGCCGGTGAGGCGGCCGATGACGATCAGGGCGTTGGAGGCGAAGCCCGCCTGGGCGAAGAAGTAGGCGACCACGGCGACGTTGGCGGCGAGCACCGCGTAAAGGCCCGTGCGGGCCACCACCCTGGGGCGTATCGCCGTGGGGGGCGCAGCGGCTGATTGGACGGTCGTCACAGGACGGCAGCTCCTCGATCGGGGGTGGGGACTCCGAGTGGTGGGTTCCGAGCTTGGCTGGCGGAAGCTGTCGGGAACCTGTCGGACTGCTGACAAGTCCTTATCAATGAGCCTGCTGTGTGAGCCGGGGCATACGGTCCGGCCTGCCACGTGACGCACTATTAGGACTCCGTTAGGTCTTCCCGTTTGTGCTGATCAAGAGCATGTTGGATGTGTGGA
>NZ_BAAATS010000027.1:433141-581515 GCF_039533535.1 Streptomyces kunmingensis | reverse complement strand
GCGCCGATGGTACTGCAGGGGGGACCCTGTGGGAGAGTAGGACGCCGCCGAACTAATTTTGATAAAAAGCCTCTGGCCTCGAGCATTTCGCTCGAGGCCAGAGGCTTTTTTGTTGTCCGTCATCTCGCGTTCACGTTCCCCCACCACCATCCAAGCCATGGGCACAGTTGCAATGCTGCAAGCCGCAGGCGTCGGAGCCGGAGACGAAGTGATCGTGCCGGCCTACGGAAACCCCGAGGTCGCCGAAGCCGTCGTACACGCCGGAGCGGCTCCCGTCTTCGCGGACATCGACGCGGACACCTACTGCATAGATCCCGCGCACGTCACCGACCTCGTGAACACGCGCACCGCGGCCGTCATCGCCGTCCACCGCTTCGGACACCGGGCCGACATCGCGCGGCTGCACGACCTCGGCAACAGGCACGGACTCCTCGTACTCGAACAAGGCGAATCCGAGAAGCCGTACGCCGAAGTGGCACAACGGCGGGCGCACGCCGCCTACCTGAGCGCGAGGCTCAACGGAGTGCGCACACCCGACGGGCACGAAGCGCACACCTACCAGCAGTACGTCGTGCGAGTCCCCGGCAACGGGCGGCCCGACCGGGACGCCTTCGCCCGCGTTCTGCGCGGCAAAGGCGTCGAGTGCAGTGTGCCGGTGAAAACGCCCGTGCACCGACTGCCCGCGTTCCGGCGTGATGTGGTGCTGCCCGAGACCGAACGGGCCGCCGACGAAACACTGGCGTTGCCCGTCGACGGAACGATGTCGCGAAAGCAGCTCCAACGCGTCGTGTCGGCATGCAACGCACTGGGTGGACTGCTGCAACCCGCCTTCTAGAAGGCCGGTTCGAGAGGGCCCGAACTTCAGGTATGCTTTATTTCGTTGCCGAGCGGGAAACCGCACAAGCAACAGGCCCCTATAGCTCAGTCGGTAGAGCGTCTCCATGGTAAGGAGAAGGTCAGCGGTTCGATTCCGCTTGGGGGCTCTGCAATTAAGGCTCTTGCCCTGATCGGGCGGGAGCCTTTTTCTGTTGCTCCCGCCCCCAACTGGCTGCCGCCCCCGCCGAATCAGTCGTGCTGGATACCGGGGACGCGCATCGCGAGGATCGCCATGTCGTCCGAAGGGGCGTCCGCCGCAAACCGCTCCACCGCCCGCATGATGCGCGCCGCCACCGCACCGGCCGTCAGGCCCGTACAACCCGACAGGACTTCGGCCAGGCCGTCGTCGCCGAGCATGCGCGTGCCCTCGCGGCGCTCCGTGATGCCATCGGTGACACAGAGCAGGACATCGCCCGGATCGAGCGTCATCGTCTGCTCGTACAGTTCGAGGTCGTCCATCACACCGAGCAGGGGCTGCGGTTCCGCGAACGGCTCCACCGAACCGTTCTGACGCAGGCGGAGCGGGAGCGGGTGGCCGGCGCAGACCATCTTGAGGACCGCCGAACCGTCCTCCTGCGGCCACAACTCCCCGTAGAGCAGCGTCAGGAAGCGGCTGCGGGCGCCCTCATCCAGGATTGCCGCGTTCAGGCGCTCCAGGACCGCCGGGCCGCCGAAGCCCTCGCGGGCCAGCAGACGCAGCGCATGGCGGGCCAGGCCGGTGACCGCGGCGGCCTCCGGGCCCGTGCCGCAGACGTCGCCGATCGCGAAGCCGTACGCGCCGTCGCGGATCGGGAAGAGATCGTAGAAGTCACCGCCCACCTCGTTGCCCTCACCGGCCGCGCGGTAGATGACCTCCACCTCGACGCCCGGGACGTGCGGAAGCTCCGGCGGGAGGAGGCTGCGCTGGAGGGACTGGCTGATGGCCATGCGCTCCGAGTACAGGCGCGCGTTGTCCAGAGCCAGCGCCGCCCGGCGGCTCAAGTCCTCGGCCAGCTCGAGGATTTCCTGCCGGAAGTGCTCGTCCGTGGGCTTGCCGAGCGTGAGCATGCCGATGACGCGGTTACGGGCGACGAGCGGCAGGACCACCGTCTCGCCGCCGACCGCGGAAGCTGTCGCCAGGGTCGTGCCGATGCCCGAACTGACGCTGGCCGGCTCTCCCAGGCCCAGGCTGCGCATCGACGTACGGAGTGCCGCCTGGTGGGCCGCTTCGGCGGGGGCAGGCCAGACGCGGGCGCCCGGGGTCGGCACGGGATCCGGCGGGGCGATCTTGGAAAGCAGGGCCTTGAGGCCGTCGATGCGGTCCTCGTCCTCGTGCAGGACGTAGGAGAGGTACGGGTCGGAGGCCTGGTCGGCGATCATGTAGACCGCGCACCAGGTGGCGAGCGTGGGGACCGTCATCTGGGCCATGAGCGCCAGGGTCTGATCCCGGTCGAGAGTGCCGGCCAGCAGGTCGGAGGCCTCGACGAGGAAGCTGAGGGAGCCGCGGCGGAGCTTCTCGAGCTCGCCCAGGCGGGCCGACTCGACGGCCATCGCGATGCGGTCGGCGGCGAACTGGAGGCGCAGCGCCTCCTCGTTGGAGTACCGGTCGGGGGCCTCGGCCGCGACGCCGAGGGAGCCGGTGAGTCGGCCCTCGACCTTCAGCGGGACCGTGACGACCGAGCGCATCCCCGTACCGCTCAACAGGGGGACCGCGCCCGGGACTTGATCGAGGTCCTCGTGGACGGCCGGCATCCGCGCCGAACCGTAGCGGCCGGGGCCGACCTCGACCGGGACTCTGGCGAAGCGCTGGCGCGCCGAGGGCAGGCCGGTGGAGGCACGGACCTCCAGCTCGGTCTCGTCGTCGGTGGCCAGGAGCAGGAACGCCGAGTCGGCGTCGAGCATGTCGCGGGCCCGCTCGACCGTGCGCTGCAGCAGGCCGTCGAGGTCGTCCGGGGCCGGAGAGCCGATGAAGACCTCGAACGGGTCCGCGCCCTGGCTGTCGGAGTGGCCGCCGCTGTCCGGCGACGGGAGGCGCAGCGGCGTCTGCAGGACGGCGCGCTCGTGATCGCGTACGAGGAGGCAGACCGTGGACGGGTCGCCGTCGGTGTCGCGGACGCGCAGGTGCGAGGCGTAGACCGGGTTCACGCGACCGCTGGCGCTGCGGATGCCGTAGCTGCCCTCCCAGCGGGAGAGCTGGAGCGCGTCGGCGATGCCCGTGCTGGTGCCGGGGGTGTGGGGCCAGGCGGCGAGGTCGGTGAGGGGTTTGCCCATGACGAGGTCGGCGGCATAACCGAAGAGGTGCTCCGCGTCCTCGTTCCACGCGGTGATCGCTCCGGTCTTGTCGATCTGTACGACCGCGACGCGGACGCGCTCGTCGGCGAGGGGCAGGAGGTCGATGGGGAGCACAGGGCCCGCGGCGCGGGTGCCCACGGAGCGCTCAGGGAGATCGATCTGGAACCAGACCTGCTTGTGCGTGGCCGAATAGTCGACGCCCCAGCGGCCGGCGAGCGCCGCGCAGAGCTGGAGGCCGCGGCCGCCCTCGCGGTCGGGGCTGCCCATGTTGATCGCGGAGGACTGGAGCGGGATCTCACGCTCCGGGTAACGGTCGGAGACCTCGATACGGACATGATCGTCACCGCGCAGGCACAGGACCTCCGCGGACGTGCCCGCGTGGACCACGGCATTTGTCACGAGTTCGCTGGTGAGGACCACGGCGTCGTCGATGATGTCGGCGTAACCCCACCCCTGCAGGGTGTCGCGCACGAAGGAACGCGCGGTCGCGACGGATCGCCCGACCGGTTCGAAGGTGGCAGCCGCGCGCGCGGTGATCACAGAACTCCTTGTACGAGTTGTACTCGCTGTACGAGTATCGAGGCCCAGGTCTCCCGTACCCATGTCGCGGCCGCCCCTCCGATGCCCGCTCGTTTTCCGCCACCGCCCGGGCCGGGCGGACCGGGGTGGGTGGACAGCCGCTGCCAAGGTTACTTACCTTCGCCGTCCATGCGGATGCCGGTCGCCGGAGTTTCCGTCCGGAGGGTGTGCGGAGGGTGTGCGAAGCTGCCGAACTGTTATGGCCTGGTTCGGCCAGGGTGAAACACTGGGCAAGCTTCCGGATAGGACGCATCGAGAAGCCGATGCGGCGGTAGAAGCGAACCCGAGCAACCCAAGCAGTTCTGGTCGACCCCTGCGGGAGGGACACAGTGGAGTCTGGCGCACCGACGCGGGGCAGGAAAGCGCGCGCAGAAGGCGGACAGTCCCTGAATAAACAGCACAAGCCGCGCAATGGCACCACAACGGTGGATACTGCGGCGCTGAACAGGCTGTTGGCAGGTCTCGTCGCGATGCGCGACGGTAATTTCCGCAAGCGGCTCACTGTCAGCGGTGACGGCGTGATGTCCGAGATCGCGGCTGTCTTCAACGAGGTGGCCGACCGGAATCTGCATCTGACCGGTGAACTGTCACGGGTGAGGCGGATGGTCGGCCGTGAGGGCAAGCTCACCGAGCGCCTGGAGACGGGCGCCTGCGAGGGCTCCTGGGCCGCCGCCATCAACGCCTCGAACGCGCTCGTCGACGATCTCGTACGACCCGTCTCCGAGGTCGGCCGGGTGCTCACGGCGGTCGCGGAAGGTGACCTGTCACCACGGATGGAGCTGCGCTCCCAGGTGCCGGACGGGACAGGGCATCCGTTGCGGGGCGAGTTCCTGAAGGTCGGGCGGACCGTCAACAACCTGGTCGACCAGCTCTCCACGTTCACCGACGAGGTCACGCGTGTGGCCAGTGAAGTGGGTACCGAGGGCAAGCTGGGTGGACAGGCGCGCGTACGTGGAATGTCCGGTTCGTGGAAAGACCTCACGGATTCGGTCAACACGATGGCGTACCGACTCACCGCACAGGTGCGTGACATTGCTCTCGTCACCACCGCGGTGGCCAAGGGCGACTTGTCCCGCAAGGTCACGGTTCACGTCGCGGGCGAGATGCTCGAGCTGAAGAACACCGTGAACACGATGGTGGACCAGCTGTCCTCGTTCTCCTCCGAGGTCACGCGGGTGGCCCGTGAGGTGGGCACGGAGGGTGAGCTGGGCGGGCAGGCCCAGGTGCCCGGTGTGGCCGGCGTGTGGAAGGACCTCACCGATTCGGTGAACCTCATGGCGGGCAATCTGACCGCCCAGGTGCGTGGGATCGCTCAGGTCACTACAGCTGTAGCGAACGGCGACCTCTCGCAGAAGGTGACGGTCTCGGCGCGCGGCGAGGTCGCCCAGCTCGCCGAGACGATCAACCAGATGACCGAGACGCTGCGTACGTTCGCGGACGAGGTCACCCGCGTCGCCAACGAGGTCGGGGCCGAGGGGCAGCTCGGCGGGCAGGCCAACGTGCCGGGCGCGGCCGGTACCTGGAAGGACCTGACGGACTCCGTCAACACGGTCTTCCGGAACCTCACCACGCAGGTGCGTGACATCGCCACTGTCACGACGGCGGTGGCCAACGGTGACCTCTCGCAAAAGGTCACCGTCGATGTCGCCGGCGAGATGCTGGAGCTCAAGAACACCGTCAACACCATGGTCGACCAGCTCTCGGCCTTCGGCTCGGAGGTGACCCGGGTCGCCCGGGAGATCGGCGTCGAGGGCGAGCTGGGCGGCCAGGCGCTCGTGGTGGGCGCCGCGGGTACGTGGAAGGACCTGACGGACTCCGTCAACACGGCTTTCCGCAACCTCACCGGTCAGGTGCGCAACATCGCCCAGGTGACGACGGCGGTGGCCAACGGTGACCTGTCGCAAAAGGTCACGGTCGACGTCTCCGGCGAGATGCTCCAGCTGAAGAACACCGTGAACACGATGGTGGACCAGCTCTCCAGCTTCGCCGACCAGGTGACCCGTATGGCGCGCGACGTGGGCACGGAGGGCCGCCTCGGCGGTCAGGCTCGTGTGGACGGTGTGAGCGGTACGTGGAAGGAGCTCACCGACTCCGTCAACTTCATGGCGGGGAACCTGACCTCTCAGGTGCGGCAGATCGCTCAGGTCACTACAGCTGTAGCGCGCGGTGACCTGTCGCAGAAGATCGACGTGGATGCGCGCGGCGAGATCCTGGAGCTGAAGAACACCATCAACACGATGGTGGACCAGCTCTCCGCCTTCGCGGACCAGGTGACCCGCGTGGCCCGCGAGGTGGGCACCGAGGGGCGGCTCGGCGGTCAGGCGCAGGTGCCCGGCGTCGCCGGTGTGTGGCGCGACCTGACGGACTCCGTGAACGGCATGGCGGGCAACCTCACGGCCCAGGTGCGCAACATCGCGCAGGTGGCCACGGCGGTGGCGCGCGGTGACCTGTCGCAGAAGATCGACGTGGACGCGCGTGGCGAGATCCTGGAGCTGAAGAACACCCTCAACACGATGGTGGACCAGCTCTCGGCCTTCGCGGAGCAGGTCACGCGGGTGGCCCGCGAGGTGGGTACGGACGGCATCCTCGGCGGCCAGGCCGAGGTGCAGGGTGTGTCGGGTACGTGGAAGGACCTGACGCAGTCCGTGAACGGCATGGCGAACAACCTGACCCTTCAGGTGCGCAACATCGCCGAAGTCACTACAGCTGTAGCGCGCGGTGACCTCTCCAAGAAGATCACCGTCGACGCCAAGGGCGAGATCCTCGAACTCGTCACCACGGTGAACACGATGGTCGATCAGCTGTCGTCCTTCGCCGAGCAGGTGACGCGCGTCGCGCGCGAGGTGGGCACCGAGGGGCAGCTCGGCGGGCAGGCGCGGGTGTCCGGCATCACCGGCATCTGGAAGGACCTGAGCGACAACGTCAACCTGATGGCCAACAACCTGACCATGCAGGTGCGCAACATCTCCCAGGTCGCCAACGCCGTGGCCAACGGCGACCTGACCCGTACGGTCACGATCGAGGCGCGCGGCGAGGTCGCGCAGCTCGCCGACACGTTCAACACGATGGTGAAGACCCTGAGTTCCTTCGCCGACCAGGTCACCAAGGTGGCCCGTGAGGTGGGCACGGACGGCATCCTCGGCGGCCAGGCCCGCGTACCCGGCGTGGCCGGCACGTGGAAGGACCTCACCGAGTCCGTGAACGGCATGGCGTCGAACCTCACCGGCCAGGTGCGCAACATCGCGATGGTGACGACCGCCATCGCCAAGGGCGACCTGACCAAGAAGATCGACATCGACGCGCGGGGCGAGATCCTCGAACTGAAGACGACGATCAACACGATGGTCGACCAGCTGTCGTCCTTCGCCGAGCAGGTCACCAGGGTGGCGCGTGAGGTGGGCACGGAAGGGCAGCTGGGCGGTCAGGCGCGGGTTCGCGACGTGGACGGCACCTGGCGCGACCTGACGGAGTCCGTGAACGAGATGGCCGGGAACCTGACCCGGCAGGTGCGCGCCATCGCGGCCGTCGCCACCGCGGTGACGCGCGGTGACCTCAATCTGAAGATCGACGTCGACGCGGCGGGCGAGATCCAGGTCCTCCAGGACAACATCAACAAGATGATCTCCAACCTGCGCGACACCACGATCGCCAACGAGGAGCAGGACTGGTTGAAGGGCAACCTCGCCCGTATCTCGGGTCTGATGCAGGGCCGTCGCGACCTCGACGACGTGGCCTCGCTCATCATGAGCGAGCTGACGCCGGTGGTCTCGGCGCAGCACGGCGCGTTCTTCCTGGCGCTGCCGCTGGACGACGGCGCCGATCCGACGACCGCGCCCGAGGACGCGTACGAGCTGCGTATGTGCGGCAGCTACGGCTACTCGATGGGCTCCATGCCGACGTCGTTCCGACCCGGCGAGACGCTCATCGGGACGGCCGCGCAGGAGCGGCGCACGATCCTCGTGGACAACGCGCCCAGCGGCTACCTGAAGATCGCCTCCGGGCTCGGTGAGGCGCCGCCGGCGCAGGTCATCGTGATCCCCGTGCTCTTCGAGGGCACGGTGCTCGGCGTGATCGAGCTGGCGTCCTTCACGCCGTTCACGCAGATCCAGAAGGACTTCCTGGGGCAGATCGCGGAGATGATCGCGACGAGCGTCAACACGATCTCCGTCAATACGAAGACGGAAGTGCTGCTGAAGCAGTCGCAGGAGCTGACCGAGCAACTGCGCGAGCGGTCCGCCGAGTTGGAGAACCGGCAGAAGGCCCTCCAGGCGTCCAACGCCGAGCTGGAGGAGAAGGCCGAACTGCTCGCTCAGCAGAACCGTGACATCGAGGTGAAGAACACCGAGATCGAAGAGGCGCGGCAGGTCCTGGAGGAGCGCGCTGAGCAGCTCGCGGTGTCGATGCGCTACAAGAGCGAGTTCCTCGCGAACATGTCGCACGAGCTGCGCACTCCGCTCAACTCCTTGCTGATTCTTGCCAAGTTGCTTGCCGACAACGCCGACGCGAACCTCACGCCGAAGCAGGTCGAGTTCGCCGAGACGATCCACGGGGCGGGTTCCGACCTGCTCCAGTTGATCAACGACATCCTGGACCTGTCGAAGGTCGAGGCGGGCAAGATGGACGTCTCTCCGACGCGTATCGCCCTGGTGCAGCTCGTCGACTACGTAGAGGCGACGTTCCGGCCGCTGACCGCGGAGAAGCAACTCGACTTCTCCGTAAGGGTGTCGCCGGAGCTGCCCACCACCTTGCACACCGACGAACAGCGCCTCCTTCAGGTGCTGCGCAACCTGCTCTCCAATGCGGTGAAGTTCACGGACTCCGGCGCGGTGGAGCTCGTCATCAGGCCGGCGGGCGCCGACGTGCCGAACGCCATCCGTGAACAGCTCCTGGAAGCGGGCTCCTTGCGGGAGGCGGACGGTGATCTGATCGCCTTCTCGGTGACCGACACCGGTATCGGTATCGCGGCCAGCAAGATGCGGGTCATCTTCGAGGCGTTCAAGCAGGCCGACGGCACCACCAGCCGCAAGTACGGCGGTACGGGCCTGGGGCTCTCCATCAGCCGGGAGATCGCCCGCCTGCTGGGCGGCGAGATCCACGCGGCGAGCGAGTCCGGCCGCGGCTCCACGTTCACGCTGTACCTGCCGCTGCACCCGAGCGAGCTGCCGCCCCAGGGGTACACGCAGCTCGCCCCGGCCGTCGAGCCCGGCCGGCCGCTGGCCCTGGATGCCGCGCCCGAGCCGTCCGAGGTGGAGACCCCGGCGGAGGTGAAGTCGTACCAGGAGACGCAGAACGGTGCCGCGGCGCTGTTCCGGCGCCGTCGCCGCCCCACCCCGGCATCGGAGGCGCGCTCGGCGCTCTCCGGGCAGCCGACGCCCGCGCAGCAGCACTGGGACGAGATCGAGACGCAGGGCACTCCCAAGGTGCGGCGATCGTTCCACTTCGGCGGCGAGAAGGTGCTCATCGTCGACGACGACATCCGCAACGTCTTCGCGCTCACCAGCGTCCTGGAGCAGCACGGACTGTCGGTGCTGTACGCGGAGAACGGGCGGGAGGGCATCGAAGTCCTGGAGCAGCACGACGATGTGACGGTCGTGCTGATGGACATCATGATGCCGGAGATGGACGGCTACGCGACGACGACGGCGATCCGCAGGATGCCGCAGTTCGCCGGACTGCCGATCATCGCGCTCACCGCGAAGGCGATGAAGGGCGACCGGGAGAAGGCGATCGAGTCCGGCGCTTCCGACTACGTCACGAAGCCGGTGGATCCCGATCACCTGCTGTCCGTGATGGAGCAGTGGATGAGTGGTGAGTGATCGGAATCCGAAACTTTCACGCGAAGTTGCTGACTGAGTGTGGCCGTGTCCGTGTAGAAGCGCGGTAACCGGGGAACCTTCTGGTCTCCCACTGCGTTTCTGCTACGTGCACAGTGACATCTCGGTGACAGGGTGTGGCGGCGAGCGGGGTGCGGCTACGATGACCGGCACAAGGACGGACGGCGCAAGGGAGTCGTCCCCTGGGGCGGCGACAGAAGTCGCCTCGAATCCTGCGGACAGGGGCGGCCCCATGCCGGGGCGAGGAGGGCGGGCCATGGTGCAGAAGGCCAAGATCCTCCTGGTCGATGACCGGCCGGAGAATCTGCTGGCGCTGGAGGCCATTCTCTCCGCGCTCGATCAGACGCTGGTGCGGGCATCGTCCGGGGAGGAAGCGCTCAAGGCGCTGCTCACGGACGATTTCGCGGTCATTCTGTTGGCCGTTCAGATGCCCGGAATGGACGGATTTGAAACCGCGGCGCACATCAAGCGCCGGGAGCGGACCCGGGACATCCCGATCATCTTCCTCACGGCGATCAACCACGGTCCGCACCACACGTTCCGTGGTTATGCGGCGGGCGCGGTGGACTACATCTCCAAGCCGTTCGACCCGTGGGTGCTGCGCGCGAAGGTCTCGGTCTTCGTGGAGCTGTACATGAAGAACTGCCAGCTCAGAGAGCAGGCCGCGCTGCTTCGCCTCCAGTTGGAGGGCGGCGGCCGGTCGGTCGGCGACGCGAAGGAGCCCGCGGGGCTGCTCGCCGAGCTGTCGGCGCGGCTCGCCGCGGTCGAGGAGCAGGCCGAGGCGCTGTCCAAGCAGCTCGACGACGACTCCGCGGACGCGGCAGCCGTCGCCACCGCAGCGCACCTGGAGCGCAAACTGACCGGTCTGCGCCGGGCGCTCGACGCGCTGGAGCCCGGTACGGGCAACGGCGCGCCCTCGCTGCCGTCCCAGAGCTGAGGCCCTGCCCGGGCTTTGAGGGCGCGTCAGTTCTGGTACCGCCAGTTCGCGACACAAAAGGGTGAAGCGCTGGGCACACGTGTACGCGGGCGCCTCCCCCGGTAACCTCACACCTATGGCCTCACGTCCCGCAGCCAAGAAGTCGCCCGCGAAAAAGGCGGCCGCGCCGACCAAGGCTCCGGCGAAGAAGGCCCCTGCGAAAAGAGCTGCCGCCAAGAAGGCCGTGGCGAAGGCGCCCGCGAAGAAGGCCGCGGCGAAGAAGCCCGCGCCCAAGCCGGCGCCCAGCCCCACAGGGGGCTTGTACAGGCTCGTACGCGCCCTGTGGCTCGGCGCCGCGCACAGCGTAGGAGCGATGTTCCGCGGCATAGGGCGCGGCGCGAAGGGGCTCGACCCGGCGCACCGCAAGGACGGGCTTGCGCTCCTGCTGCTCGGCATCGCGCTGATCTGCGCGGCCGGTACCTGGTCCAATCTGCGCGGCCCGGTCGGCGACCTCGTCGAGATGCTGGTGACCGGCGCGTTCGGCCGGCTCGACCTGCTGGTGCCGATACTGCTCGGCCTGATCGCCGTACGCCTCATCCGGCACCCGGAGAAGCCCGAGGCCAACGGGCGCATCGTGATCGGCCTGTCCGCCCTCGTCGTCGGCGTGCTAGGACAGGTGCACATCGCGTGCGGCTCGCCGGCGCGCGACGACGGTATGCAGGCCATAAGGGACGCGGGCGGGCTCATCGGCTGGGCCGCCGCGACTCCGCTGAGCTTCACGATGACCGAGGTGCTCGCGGTCCCGCTGCTCGTCCTGCTCACCGTCTTCGGGCTGCTCGTGGTCACCGCGACGCCGGTCAACGCGATCCCGCAGCGGCTTCGGCTGCTCGGCGTGCGGCTCGGCATCGTCCACGACGACCTGGCCGTGGAGGAGTTCGCCGCCGAGGAGTACGACGAGGAGTGGCGCGAGGCCGCGCCCCCGCCCGCGAGGCGGCGCTCCGCGGCCCCCGAGACCTACGATCCCGGCCGCATAGAGGAAGACGCCCTCTCCAAGCGGCGCAGGGGCAGGCGCACGTCCGTGCAGCCCGCCATGGAGCGCCGCATGGACGCGGTGGACGTGGCCGCCGCAGCCGCCGCCGCGCTGGACGGTGCCGTGCTGCACGGCATGCCGCCGTCGCCGCTCGTCGCCGACCTCACGCAGGGCGTCGGCACCGAACGCGGGGAGCGCTCGGGGGAGACCCCCGCGCCGGAGCGCACGGCGCCCGTGCCGACGGCCCGGGGGAAGAAGTCCGCGCCGGTCGCCGCCGAGCCCGAGCCGACGCCGTCGAAGCTCGCCGTGCCCGACCTGACCAAGTCCTCGCCCGACGACGCCCGGGACCTGCCGCCGCGCGCCGAGCAGCTCCAGCTCGCCGGTGACATCACGTACGCGCTGCCCTCGCTCGACCTCCTGACGCGCGGCGGGCCCGGCAAGTCGCGCAGCGCCGCCAACGACGCCGTGGTCGACTCGCTCACGACCGTCTTCACCGAGTTCAAGGTGGACGCGGCCGTCACGGGCTTCACACGCGGTCCGACGGTCACGCGCTACGAGGTGGAGCTCGGCCCCGCCGTGAAGGTCGAGAAGATCACGGCCCTCGCGAAGAACATCGCCTACGCCGTCGCCTCCCCGGACGTCCGGATCATCAGCCCCATCCCCGGCAAGTCGGCGGTCGGCATCGAGATCCCCAACACCGACCGCGAAATGGTCAACGTCGGGGACGTGCTGCGCCTCGCCGACGCCGCCGAGGACGAGCACCCGATGCTGGTCGCGCTAGGCAAGGACGTCGAGGGCGGCTACGTGATGTCGAACCTCGCGAAAATGCCGCACATCCTGGTGGCCGGCGCCACCGGATCCGGCAAGTCGTCCTGCATCAACTGCCTGATCACCTCGGTCATGATGCGGGCCACGCCCGAGGACGTCCGGATGGTCCTCGTCGACCCCAAGCGCGTGGAGCTGACGGCGTACGAGGGGATTCCGCACCTCATCACGCCGATCATCACCAACCCGAAGAAGGCCGCCGAGGCGCTCCAGTGGGTCGTGCGCGAGATGGATCTGCGCTACGACGACCTCGCCGCGTTCGGCTACCGGCACATCGACGACTTCAACCAGGCGATCCGCGACGGCAAGCTCAAGACGCCCGAGGGCAGCGAGCGGGAGCTGAAGACGTACCCGTACCTGCTGGTGATCGTCGACGAGCTCGCCGACCTGATGATGGTCGCTCCGCGTGACGTGGAGGACGCCATCGTGCGGATCACGCAGCTCGCGCGCGCGGCCGGCATCCACCTGGTGCTCGCCACGCAGCGCCCGTCGGTCGACGTCGTCACGGGTCTCATCAAGGCGAACGTGCCCTCGCGCCTCGCCTTCGCCACCTCCTCCCTCGCCGACAGTCGCGTCATCCTCGACCAGCCGGGTGCCGAGAAGCTCATCGGCAAGGGCGACGGCCTGTACCTCCCGATGGGCGCGAACAAGCCGACCCGTATGCAGGGCGCTTTCGTCACGGAGGACGAGATCCATGCCGTCGTGCAGCACTGCAAGGACCAGATGGCGCCCGTCTTCCGGGACGACGTCACCGTGGGCACCAAGCAGAAGAAGGAGATCGACGAGGACATCGGCGACGACCTGGAGCTGCTGTGCGCCGCCGCCGAGCTGGTCGTCTCCACCCAGTTCGGGTCCACGTCCATGCTGCAGCGCAAGCTCCGGGTGGGCTTCGCCAAGGCCGGACGCCTGATGGACCTCATGGAGTCGCGCAACATCGTGGGACCCAGCGAGGGCTCGAAGGCCCGCGACGTCCTCGTGAAGCCGGACGAACTGGACGGAGTGCTCGCAGTGATCCGCGGGGAGACTCAATCCTGAGGATCTTTCGATTTTGATGTCACTCGTACGGGGATCCGGGGCAACCGTTTCCCCAACGAGTACGTCAAGTTGAGGGAAGGGACAACTTCTTGTCCCACCATCGGGATGTCGGGCCATTCTGATGGCGTACAAAGTCCGACCGCCCGGTTGCCCCACCCTTTCGTACCCCCCCTAGACTGAACCTCCAGCAGGTGGTTACACGCTCGAAAGGCGCCCCCGTGTCCATCGGCAACTCCCCTGAAGACGACCGTCCTTCGGAAGACCGTCCTTCAGAAGACCGTCCTTCCGATGACAGCACCCCGCGCGCGGACGACGGGCCCTCGATCGGTCGTGCCCTTCAGCAGGCACGTATCGCCGCGGGGCTGACCGTCGACGAGGTGAGCCAGTCCACCCGGGTGCGCGGCCCGATCGTGCACGCCATCGAAGAGGACGACTTCTCCCGCTGCGGCGGCGACGTGTACGCGCGCGGGCACATCCGGACGCTGGCGCGCGCCGTGGGCGTCGATCCCGAGCCGCTCCTCGAGCAGTACGGCGCCGAGCACGGCAACCGGCCCGCGCCCACACCCGCCACGCCGCTGTTCGAGGCCGAGCGCATCCGCTCCGAGCCGCGCCGGCCCAACTGGACCGCCGCCATGGTCGCCGCGATCGTGGCCGTCATCGCCTTCGTGGGCTACACCGTGGTCAACGGCGGCGACGACGGCGACAAGCAGCAGGCCGCCGAGGGCGCCACCCCCGCGACCAGCAAGCCCGCCCCGAAGCCGAGTCCCTCGACCAAGAAGCCGACCGACCCGAAGCCGGACCCGTCCGACAGCGCGATCGCGGCGGCTCCCCAGGACAAGGTCACCGTCAAGCTCAACGCCGCGGACGGACGCAGCTGGATCTCGGCGAAGGATCACAACGGGCGGATCATGTTCGACGGACTGCTCGAACAGGGGCAGACCAAGACGTTCCAGGACAGCCAGAAGATCGATCTCGTGCTCGGTGACGCGGGTGCCATACAGCTGTTCGTGAACGGCAAGCAGATCGAGGACGAGTTCCAGCCGGGCCAGGTCGAGCGCCTCACGTACACGAAGGGCGACCCCGAAGTCGGCTGAGCGACGGCCCCCGCGACGGCCTCGACGATGACCTGGGCGATCCTTCGGTAACCCTCGCGGCGAGGGCTGTCAGTGGAACAAAGTAGTCTTGAGTCCATGCCCGAACGCCGTACCGTCGCACTTGTCACCCTTGGCTGCGCCCGTAACGAGGTGGACTCGGAGGAGCTCGCAGGCCGCTTGGAGGCGGACGGCTGGGAGCTCGTCGAGGACGCCGAGTCCGCGGATGTCGCCGTCGTCAACACCTGTGGCTTCGTCGAAGCCGCCAAGAAGGACTCCGTCGACGCCCTGCTCGAGGCCAACGATCTCAAGGGCCATGGCAGAACCCAGGCCGTCGTGGCCGTCGGCTGCATGGCCGAGCGGTACGGCAAGGAGCTCGCCGACGCTCTGCCCGAGGCCGATGGCGTACTCGGCTTCGACGACTACGAGGACATCTCCGGCCGCCTGCAGACCATCCTCTCCGGCGGCAATGTGGAGGCGCACGCCCCGCGCGACCGGCGCAAGCTGCTGCCGATCAGCCCTGCCGAGCGCCAGGAGGCCGGTGCCGGGATCGCGCTTCCCGGCCACGCCCCGGCGGACCTGCCCGACGGGCTCGCGCCCGCGTCCGGGCCGCGCGCGCCGCTGCGCCGCCGGCTCGACGGGGCGCCCGTCGCCTCCGTGAAGCTGGCCTCCGGCTGTGACCGGCGCTGCTCGTTCTGCGCCATCCCCTCGTTCCGCGGCTCCTTCATCTCGCGCCGCCCCAGTGACGTGCTGAACGAGACGCGCTGGCTCGCCGAGCAGGGCGTCAAGGAGGTCATGCTGGTCTCCGAGAACAACACGTCGTACGGCAAGGACCTGGGCGACATCCGCCTTCTGGAGTCCCTGCTGCCCGAGCTGGCCGCCGTCGACGGGATCGAGCGGGTCCGCGTCAGCTACCTGCAGCCCGCCGAGATGCGGCCCGGCCTCATCGACGTCCTGACGGGCACCGACAAGGTCGTCCCGTACTTCGACCTCTCCTTCCAGCACTCGGCGCCCGGCGTGCTGCGCGCGATGCGCCGCTTCGGTGACACCGACCGCTTCCTGGAGCTGCTCGACACCATTCGGAGCAAGGCACCGCAGGCCGGTGTCCGGTCCAACTTCATCGTGGGCTTCCCCGGTGAGTCCGAGTCCGACTTCGCCGAGCTGGAGCGCTTCCTGAACGGCGCGCGGCTGGACGCCATCGGTGTGTTCGGCTACTCCGACGAGGAGGGCACGGAAGCGGCGACGTACGAGAACAAGCTGGACGAGGACGTCGTCGCCGAGCGCCTCGCGCGCGTGTCGCGCCTTGCCGAGCAGCTGGTGTCGCAGCGGGCCGAGGAGCGCCTGGGCGAGACCGTCGAGGTGCTCGTGGAGTCCGTGGACGACGAGGACGGTGTCGTCGGGCGCGGCGCGCACCAGGCGCCCGAGACGGACGGGCAGGTGCGGCTCACGGGCGGCGCCGGACTGAGCGTCGGCCGTATGGTCGAGGCAAAGGTGGTGGGCACCGAGGGCGTGGACCTCGTCGCCGAGCCGCTCGACAGGTTTGAGGAGGCGGCCAGATGACCGGAGTCCCGGCATCCGCCACGGGCGGGACCGGCACGCCGGCGCCCGGCGGCAAGCTGGGCGCTGCGGCCGTCGATCAGGCCAGCCTGTGGAACGTCGCCAATCTCCTGACCATGGTGCGGCTGCTGCTCGTGCCCGGGTTCGTGATGCTCATGCTGGCCGACGGCGGGTACGACCCGGCGTGGCGGGCCTGGGCGTGGGCGGCGTTCGCCGTCGCGATGATCACCGATGTCTTCGACGGGCATCTGGCGCGTACGTACAACCTGGTCACCGACTTCGGGAAGATCGCCGACCCCATCGCCGACAAGGCGATCATGGGCGCGGCGCTGATCTGTCTGTCCTCCCTCGGGGATCTGCCGTGGTGGGTGACGGGCGTCATCCTCGGGCGTGAGCTCGGGATCACGCTGATGCGTTTCCTGGTGATCCGGTACGGAGTCATTCCGGCCAGCCGCGGCGGCAAGATGAAGACGCTCGCGCAGGGCACGGCCGTTGGGATGTACGTGCTGGCGCTGACCGGGCCGCTCGCCACGTTCCGGTTCTGGGTGATGGCGGTGGCCGTCGCGCTGACCGTGCTGACCGGGCTCGACTACGTTCGCCAGGCGGTCGTGCTGCGGCGCGCGGGTCTGGCGGAGGTGGCGGTCGCGGCGGCCGTGTCCCAGGCCGCGTCGTCGGGGACCGTGTCTTCGGAAGCCGCGTCTTCGGAAGTCGTGTCCTCGGAGGCTGCGACGTCGGAGGCGGCGCCCTCGGGTGCCGCGCCTTCGGGAGCCGTGTCTTCGGAAGCTGCGTCGTCGGAGGCGGCCGAGAAGTGACGGACGAGGCTGTCGAGGCGCTGCGGCTGCTGATCGCGCGGGGGGAGACCCTCGCCGTGGCCGAGTCGCTGACCGGTGGCCTGGTCGCCGCGGAGCTGGTGGCGGTGCCCGGCGCCTCGAAGGCCTTCCGCGGATCGGTCACGGCGTACGCGACCGAGCTCAAGCACGAGCTGCTCGGTGTCGATGCCGACCTGCTGGCCGCGCACGGACCCGTCCATCCCGACGTCGCGCTGCAGATGGCGGCGGGTGTTCGGGAAGCGCTCGGCGCGGACTGGGGGATCGCCACGACCGGCGTCGCCGGGCCCGAGCCGCAGGACGGACAGCCGGTAGGCACCGTCTACGTGGCCGCCGTGGGGCCCCGGAACAGTGCGCCGAAGGGCACACGTAATTTCGCTGGTAGCCGCAAAGTGCTCGAGCTGCGGTTGAACGGCGGCCGTACGGAAATCCGTAGGGAGAGTGTACGCAGCGTGCTCGGCCTCATCATGGAAGAGCTGGTCGGAGGGTGTTCCGACGAACGTCGTGGGAATGCGCGGGCACAGGATACGGAACAGAACGGGGGGTTTTGATGTTTGCAGCCCTGAGTGAACACGACATCGCTCCCCGCACGGCCGCCGCACGAGGCGGTACGGTGGGGCGTGAAGGATGCGGCTACGCGGTCCGAGGAGGGAGCCACCGATGATTCTGCTCCGTCGCCTGCTGGGTGACGTGCTGCGTCGGCAGCGCCAGCGCCAGGGCCGTACTCTGCGCGAAGTCTCCTCGTCCGCCCGAGTCTCGCTCGGCTATCTCTCCGAGGTGGAGCGGGGGCAGAAGGAGGCATCCTCCGAGCTGCTTTCCGCTATCTGCGACGCGCTTGACGTACGGATGTCCGAGCTGATGCGCGAGGTGAGTGACGAGCTCGCTCTCGCGGAGCTGGCCGAGTCGGCAGCAGCGGTCCCGTCGGAACCGGTGCGCGCACCGGTTCGTCCGATGCTCAATGCGGTCTCCGTGACCGGCGTCCCGCCGGAACGAGTGACCATCAAGGCGCCTGCGGAGGCGGTCGACGTCGTAGCGGCGTAGCGCCTTGCGCAGTGTGAATTCGAGGAAGCCCCGGCTGGGAACAAGGTCGGGGCTTTCGGCTGTCCGCCCCAGGCCGAAGATTCCGGATTCGTCTTCTCGTGTGTCCGTAATAGTGCATCTATGCCATCGTTGAGCGTGATTTCACTACGGAGGTAACGGATGTACGTCGTGAAGAGTCCGCTGTCCGATGCTGACCTGAAGACCGTGTCCGAGGCGCTCCAGGGCGCGCTCGTGGATCTGGTGGACCTCTCCCTGGTGGCGAAGCAGGTCCACTGGAACGTGGTCGGTCCCCGGTTCCGTTCCGTGCACCTCCAGCTCGACGAGGTGGTGGACACCGCTCGACAGCACTCCGACACGGTCGCGGAGCGGGCCTCGACGCTGGGCGTCCCGCCGGACGGACGGGCGAAGACCGTGGCCGCCAGCAGCGGTATCGGCGCGGTGTCGGACGGCTGGGTGAAGGACACGGATGCCGTGGGGACGCTCGTGGAGGCGCTCGGCGCGGTGATCACCCGTATGCGCGAGCGGATCGAGGCGACCGGTGAGGCGGACCCGGTGAGCCAGGACATCTTCATCGGCATCACGGCTGATCTGGAGAAGCACCACTGGATGTTCCAGGCCGAGAACCGCGGCTGAATCCGGTAGCCGCACGGGCGGTGCGGAGTGCGGGGGCGTGTCACGGGGCTCGTGACGCGCCCCTCGGTACGCCCTGTCGAGGCCGGTGGCAGGTGTTCGGCGTTCGAGGCGCGAGGTCCGGGTGACGGGCGGAGGTGAGCGGTCGTGGCAGGGCGGCTGCTGCGCTGGATACCGGGCCTGGTGCTCGGCGGGCTGTGGTGGTGGGGTGTGCTGCGGCTGGCCTTCGCGCCGGACGCGGGAGCATTCGAGGGGGCGGTGGCCGCGGGGGGCTGGGGGCTGAGTCTGCTGCCGGTGCACGCACTGCCGAAGTCGCGGGCGGCGGGCGTCGCCGGTGCGTCGGGGCGGCACGGGGCGCGGGCGCGGCACGGGGGGCGGGCGCGGCACGGGGGGCGGGCAGGACGGGCGGGGTGGAGTGTCGAGGCGGGGATGCGGGGGCGGGTCACCAAGGCATGGCGACGCCGCCGTTCGGACGGAGGATCTGACCGGTCGTGAACGCCGCGGCGTCCGAGGCCAGATGCAGCACCGCGTGTGCGATGTCCTCCGGTTCGCCGACCCGGCCGAGCGGGGCCATGCGCACCATCAGGGATTCCGTGTGGGCCTGGGCGCTCTCGTCGTGGCGGGTCGTCATCGGGGTACGGATCCAGCCCGGCGCGACCGCGTTGACGCGGATGCCGTGACGGCCGACCTCCGTGGCGAGAGTCTTGGTGAGCTGGACCACGGCGGCCTTGGCGGCGCCGTAGCAGAGGAGGCCGGGGCCGCCCGTGTCGACCGCGCCCGACGCCATGGTGACGATGCTGCCGGGGGTGCCGGCCGCGATCATCGTGCGGGCCGCCTCCTGGCAGGCGTACAGGACGCCCTTGAAGTTGATGGCGAGTACGCGGTCCAGGTCCTCGTCGAGGGTCTCCAGGACGGGGCTGTTGTGCATGACTCCGGCGATGGCGGCCATGATGTCCAGCGTGCCGGTGGGGGCGGCCGCGGCTCTGACGGCCTCGGCGATCTGTGTGCGGTCGGACACGTCCAGGGTGTGGGTGTGGGCCGTGCCGCCGCTCTCTTCGACGAGGGCCGCCGTCTCGTGCAGGCCCTGTGCGTCGCGGTCCGCGCAGTGCACGGTGGCTCCTGCCTCGGCGAGGAGCGCGGCCGAGGCACGTCCGATGCCGCTCGCGGCGCCGGTGACGAGTGCGGTGCGGCCGGTGAGGTCGTACGCCTTGACGGGCATGGGGGGACCGTACGAGTGTTTCTGACGGGCCGTCAATTGCTGGGGCGGGGTTATCTGGTGGGCCGGGCTTGCCTGGTGGGTCCGGCTTGACCGGTGGGGTGTGGGCCCGGCTGGCAGGTGGGGCACCAGTAGGTGGGACGTTCGCGGGAGCCGTCGCCCTGTTCGGCCACGCGGATCCGGGTGCGGCAGCGCAGGCAGGGGCGCGAGGCTCGGCCGTAGACGTACAGGCGCTCGCCGGGGCCGGCGCGGCCGGTGGTGACGCGGTTGGGGCGGTCACGGTTGAACTCGAGGAGCTTCTTGGAGAGCAGCGGGAGGTGCTCGGCGGTGTCGGGGTCCAGCTCGCCGACCGGCAGCCAGGGCGTGATACCCAGGAGGAAGCAGAGTTCGGACTTGAACACGTTGCCGATGCCGGCGAGGTTGCGCTGGTCGAGAACGGCCTCGCCGACGGCGCGGTCGGGGTCCTTGCGCAGGTTGCTCAATGCCTTGTCGGGGTCCCAGTCCGGGCCGAGGAGGTCGGGGCCGAGGTGGCCCACGGCCTTCTCCTCCTCGCTGGTGCGCAGCAGTTCGAGTACGGGGAGGCGGTAGCCCACGGCCGCGTGCGACTCGTTGGCGAGGATGGCCCGGATCTGGAAGGCGGGGCCACCGCGCCAGCGCTCGCCGGGGGCATAGATCTTCCAGGAGCCGTCCATCCGCAGGTGCGAGTGGAGGGTGAGGTCGCCCTCGATACGGGTCATCAGGTGCTTGCCGCGCGAGATGACCTCCAGGACCGTGCGCCCGGTGAGGTCCGCCGTGGCGAACCGGGGGACGCGCAGGTCCGAGCGGATGAGGACCTGGCCCGCGAGCGCGGTGTGCAGCCGCTTGGCGGCCTGCAGAACGGTGTCTCCTTCGGGCATGCCTCCAGGGTAGGCGGCCTGCTGTCGCGGGGGCGGTTGTGCGGGCGGGCCGGCGTGCTTGGGGGAGGGGCGTCGATGTGGGGGCGGGGTGGGTCGGGGCGTCCCGGCGTGGGGTGAGGGGTCGGTGATGGGCTTCTACGCGCGGGGCGCGGGCCTGGGGGGCGGTTGTGCGGGCGCGGGCGTGCTCGGTGGAGTGACGTCGGGGTGGAGTGCCGGGTGTCGGGGAGCCTCCGCGTGGGACGAGGGATCGGTGACGGGCTTCTACGCGTGTTGGGGGTGTGCTCGGTGGAGCCAGTGTCCGGGTGGGGCGCGGGGTGTCAGGGCGCCTCCGCGTGGGGGCCGGGGGATCGGCTCTTACGCGCGCAGGCGTAGGCCTCGGGGTGTTGCGTGGAAGCCGGAGCCTTCCAGGAGAGGGGCGTACGGGGCGGTGAGCGCGGCCTCGCCGTTGATCCGCTCGACGGTGATCGTGCCGAGGGCGCCGGAGCGGGCCGCCTCGGCCAGGGCCTGGGCGGCGGCGGGCAGGCGGGGGTCGTCCGCGAGGTGGGCGGCGGACGGCGGGGCGGAGTCGGCCTCCTCGGTGCTGGGCCAGGCGAGGAGGCTCTTGCCGCCGCGCTCCATGTACAGCGTCAGCTCGCCGTCGACCAGGACCACCAGGGAACCGGCTTTGCGGCCCGGTTTGTGGCCCGCGTGCGCGGGCGGCTCGGGCCACGGGAGGGCCGCGCCGTACGCGTTGGCCGGGTCGGCGGCGGCGAGGACCAGGGCGCGGGCGGGAGCCGAACGGCCGGCCGGGGCGCCGGCCTGGCCGAACGGGTCGGGCGGTGGCGTCCCGCGCTCCTGCGCGTTGGCCGCCGCACGCAGGCGGTCCACCGCGCCGTCCATCGCGAACTGGGCGGCGCCGAGACCCTCCACCACATAGCCGCGCCGGGCCTGCCCGCTCTCCTCGAAGACGGACAGGATCCGGTAGATCGCCGAGAAGCCGCCCTCGATGCCTTCGGCGGCGACCGCGCCACGGGTCACCACGCCGTGCCGGTCGAGAAGCGTGCGGGCCAGGGCGTGCCCGCGCACGGTCGGGTCGGGCTCCTGGGCGGGCAGGAGCGACCAGCGGCCTGCGACGGTGGGCGGGCCCGTGCGCGAGGTGGCTCTGGCGGCGGCCGTCAGGCTTCCGTAACGGCCGCGCGGGACGGATCTGCGGGCCCGGTGGGCGGTGGATCCCGCGGTGCGTCCCGAGCCGAGGAGGGACCGCAACGGGGCGAGCGTGTCGTTCGTGAGCCGGCCCGACCAGGCCAGGTCCCAAAGGACGTCGGCCAGTTGGGGATCGGTGGCGGTGAGGGGAGTGCCGCTCCGGCCCTCCAGATCCTGAGTGGTGGCGCGGACCTGGTCGGCGATCTGCCGGAAGAACAGGCCGTAGCCGCCGGAGAGGCTGTCCAGGACTGCCTGATGGAGCGGCGTGAGCTCCAGGGGGTGCGCAGGCGGCAGAAGGAGCGGGGCGGCGTCGGCGAGGTAGAGGGAGACCCAGCCGTCCTTGCCCGGCAGGGAGCCCGCGCCCGCCCACAACACCTCGCCGGAGGCCGTGAGTTCGTCGAGCAGCGCCGGAGCGTAGCCGGAGACGCGGGAGGGCAGGACGAGCTTCTCCAGGGCCGAGGCGGGCACGGAGGCGCCCTGGAGCTGCTCGACGGCGCGCACCAGACCGTCGATGCCGCGCAGGCCGTGCCCGCTCACGTTCTGCCACTGAGGCAGGAACTGGGCCAGAGCGGCGGGCGGTACCGGTTCGAGTTCGTGCCGCAGCGCGGCGAGAGAGCGGCGGCGCAGACGGCGCAGCACAGTGGCGTCGCACCACTCCTGGCCGATGCCCGCGGGGTGGAACTCGCCCTGGACCACCCGGCCGTTCGCGGCGAGCCGCTGGAGGGCGCCCTCCGTGACCGCGGCGCCCAGGCCGAAGCGGGCCGCCGCCTGGGTGGAGGTGAACGGGCCGTGCGTGCGGGCGTAGCGGGCCAGTAGGTCGCCGAGGGGGTCCTTGACCGGCTCGGTGAAGGCCTCGGGGACACCGACCGGGAGGGCCGTGCCGAGGGCGTCGCGCAGGCGGCCCGCGTCCTCGATCGCCGCCCAGTGGTCGGCGCCGGCGACGCGGACCCGGATGGCGCGCCTGGCGGACGCGAGCTCCTCGGCCCAGCCGGGCTCGGCGCCCCGCTCCACCAGCTCGCCGTCCGTGAGCGGTCCCAGCAGACGCAGCAGGTCCGCGACTCCTTCGACGCTCTTGATCCGCCGGTCCTCCGTGCGCCACTGCAGCTCCTGCTCGAGCTCGGCCAGGACGTCCGCGTCGAGCAGCTCGCGCAGCTCGGCCTGGCCCAGGAGCTCGGCCAGCAGCCGGGAGTCCAGGGACAGCGCTGCCGCGCGGCGCTCGGCGAGCGGGGAGTCACCCTCGTAGAGGAACTGCGCGACGTAACCGAACAGGAGCGAGCGGGCGAAGGGGGATGCCTCCGGAGTGGTGACCTCGACGAGGCGCACCTTGCGGGACTCGATGTCGCCCATCAGCTCCGCGAGCCCCGGTACGTCGAAGACGTCCTGCAGGCATTCCCGCACCGCCTCCAGGACGATCGGGAAGGAGCCGAACTCGCTGGCCACCTCCAGCAGCTGTGAAGCGCGCTGGCGCTGCTGCCACAGCGGTGTGCGCTTGCCGGGGTTGCGCTTCGGGAGCAGAAGCGCGCGGGCGGCGCACTCGCGGAAGCGGGAGGCGAACAGGGCCGAGCCGCCCACCTGGTCGGTGACGATCTGGTCGACGTCCCCCTTGTCGAAGGCGACGTCGGCGGCGCCGATGGGGGCCTGATCGGAGTCGTACTCCAGGCCCGGCTTGGACGGCTCCTGGTCGAGGAGGTCCAGGCCCATCAGATCGGCGTCGGGCAGGCGCAGCACGATGCCGTCGTCGGCGTGCATGACCTGGGCGTCCATGCCGTACTTCTCGCTGAGCCGGGCGCCCAGGGCGAGCGCCCAAGGGGCGTGCACCTGGGCGCCGAAGGGGGAGTGGACGACGACGCGCCAGTCGCCCAGCTCGTCGCGGAAACGCTCGACCACGATGGTGCGGTCGTCCGGGATGTGGCCGCAGGCCTCGCGCTGCTCGGCGAGGTACGACAACACGTTCTCCGCGGCCCAGGTGTCGAGGCCCGCGGCGGCGAGGCGCACGCGCGCGTCGTCGGGTTTCTGTGAACCTACCTCGCGAAGGAAGGCGCCCAGCGCCCGCCCCAGTTCGAGCGGGCGGCCGAGCTGGTCGCCCTTCCAGAAGGGCAGCCGGCCGGGAACGCCGGGGGCGGGTGAGACGAGGACGCGGTCGCGCGTGATGTCCTCGATCCGCCAGGAGCTGGTGCCCAGCGTGAAGACATCCCCGATGCGGGACTCGTAGACCATCTCCTCGTCGAGCTCGCCGACGCGGCCGCCGCCCTTCTTGGGGTCGGTGCCCGCGAGGAAGACGCCGAACAGGCCGCGGTCGGGGATCGTGCCTCCGGAGGTGACGGCCAGGCGCTGGGCTCCGGGGCGGCCCGTGACGGTGCCGGCGACGCGGTCCCAGACGACGCGGGGGCGCAGCTCGGCGAAGGCGTCGGAGGGATAGCGGCCCGCGAGCATGTCGAGGACGCCGGTGAACGCCGACTCGGGGAGCGAGGCGAAGGGGGCCGCCCGGCGGGCCAGCGCCAGCAGGTCGTCGACCTGCCAGGTGTCCATGGCCGTCATCGCGACCAACTGCTGGGCGAGCACGTCCAGGGGGTTGCCCGGGACACGCAGCGACTCGATGGCGCCCGAGCGCATCCGCTCGGTCACCACCGCGGACTGCACGAGGTCGCCGCGGTACTTCGGGAAGACGACTCCGGTGGAGACTGCGCCCACCTGGTGGCCCGCACGGCCCACGCGCTGCAGGCCGGAGGCGACGGAGGGCGGTGATTCCACCTGCACGACGAGGTCGACGGCGCCCATGTCGATTCCGAGCTCGAGGCTGGAGGTGGCGACCACGGCCGGCAGACGGCCCGCCTTCAGGTCCTCCTCGACGAGCTGGCGCTGCTCCTTGGAGACCGAGCCGTGGTGCGCGCGGGCGATGACCTGCGGGGCGCCCGTCGCGGCGCCGGAGCCGCCCATCAGCTCGGCGGGGGAGTGGTCCTCGGGAAGGGCCTCACCGGTGGCCCGCTCGTACGCGATCTCGTTCAGCCTGTTGCACAAGCGCTCCGCCAGACGCCGGGAGTTGGCGAAGACGATCGTCGAACGGTGGGCCTCGATGAGGTCCGCGATGCGCTCCTCCACGGAGGGCCAGATCGACGGGCGCTCGGCCCCCTGGTCGGAGTCGGCGACCGGAGAGCCGCCGAGCTCGCCCAGATCCTCGACCGGGACGACCACCGACAGGTCGAACTCCTTGCCGGACGGCGGCTGGACGATCTCCACCTTGCGCTGCGGCGACAGATAGCGCGCCACCTCGTCGACCGGCCGGACCGTCGCGGACAGGCCGATGCGGCGGGCCGGGCGGGGCAGCAGCTCGTCCAGGCGCTCCAGGGAGAGCGCCAGGTGGGCGCCGCGCTTGGTGCCGGCCACCGCGTGCACCTCGTCCAGGATCACCGTCTCGATGCCGGTCAGCGCATCGCGCGTGGCCGACGTCAGCATCAGGAACAGCGACTCCGGTGTCGTGATCAGGATGTCCGGCGGGCGCGTGGCCAGCGCGCGGCGCTCGGCGGGCGGGGTGTCGCCGGAGCGGATGCCGACCTTCACCTCGGGCTCGGGCATGCCGAGGCGCACGGCCTCCTGGCGGATGCCGGTCAGAGGGCTGCGCAGATTGCGCTCCACGTCGACCGCGAGGGCCTTCATCGGTGACACGTACAGGACGCGGCAGCGCTTCTTCGGGTCGGCGGGCGGGGGCGTCGAGGCGAGCTGGTCGAGGGCGGCGAGGAACGCGGCGAGCGTCTTGCCCGAACCGGTCGGTGCGACGACCAGGACGTCCGACCCCTCGCCGATCGCCTGCCACGCTCCGGCCTGAGCGGGTGTGGGCGCGGAGAAGGCCCCCGTGAACCAACCGCGCGTCGCGGGGGAGAACCCGTCAAGGGCGCCGCGGGCGCCCTGCCTGGACCTGACCATGACCCCATCCTGCACCCCGCCACTGACAATGGCCGTGACCTGCGGAAATGACTGGTTCATCGGGGTGACGTGACGCAGAATGGGGGCATGGCGGGCGAGGGCGAATGGGCACGGCACTGGCAGTACGAGCGGCTGCCCGGCCTCGACCTGCTGCGCGCCCGCTACCTGCGGCACACCTTCCCGCGCCACAGCCACGACGGGTATGTGCTCGGGGCGGTCTCCCGCGGAGTCGAAGAGGTCGGGATGCCCGACGACACCGTGCACGCCAGGCCCGGCACCGTCGTCATGATCAACCCCGAGGTGGCGCACACCGCGCGGGCCGCCGGGCCCGACGGCTGGTCGTACTCCACGCTCTATCCGTCGGCGCGGGTCGTCGGCGAGATAGCCGCGGAGACCACCACGATCCGCGGCACCGTGAGTTTCGGCGAGACCATCGTCACCGACCCGCAGGCCGCACACCTCGTCCGCGAGGTGCACCGGGCCGCAGAGCAGGGCAACGCGCTGGCCGCCGACAGCCTGTTGCGGATCGTCCTCGCCCGGCTGCTGCGGGACCACGGCACGGCACTCGCCCCGCGGCCGCTCCGGTCGGCGGGGGCCTCGGCCGCGGCACGCGCGCGTGAGGTACTGGAAGAGGGCATGACGGATCCGCCGTCTCTGGAGACCCTGGCGGCGGACCTCGGCACCAGCTCGTTCGCGCTCCTGCGGGCCTTCCGCGACGCCTACGGGATGCCACCGCACGCCTGGCTCACCAACGCGCGCGTGCGCGTCGCGCGTCGCCTCCTGGAAAAAGGCACGGCGCCCGCCGAGGCGGCCGTGGCCGTCGGCTTCACCGACCAGCCGCATCTGAACCGGCACTTCACCCGGATCGTCGGCGTGCCTCCCGGGGCCTACCAGCGCGAGCGCAAGAACGTACAAGAAACCGCCCAGCGCCCTCTCGTACTGTCCGAGACGTGGCAGAACAGACAACACCCGCAGACATACGACCACCGGACAGCCCCCGCCCCGAGCACGCCGACGAGGCCCTGAAGTCCGACGGCGCGGTCGTCCGTGACGCACTCGGCGTCGGAGTCGCCGTCGGCCTGTCCGGCTTCGCCTTCGGAGTGACCTCGGCGGGCAGCGGCCTCACTGTGCTCCAGACCTGCGCGCTCAGCCTTCTCGTCTTCACCGGGGCGTCGCAGTTCGCGCTGGTCGGCGCGCTCGCGGCCGGCGGCAACCCGTTCACCGCCGCCGCCGGCGCGTTCTTCCTCGGGGTGCGCAACGCGTTCTACGGGCTGCGTCTCTCGCAGCTACTGGCCCTCCCGCGCGCGGTGCGGCCGTTCGCCGCGCACTGGGTCATCGACGAGACGGCGGCGGTCGCCCTGGCCCAGCCGACGCGGCGCAGTGTGCGCATGGGCTTCACCGTCACCGGGCTCACCCTGTACGTCCTGTGGAACCTGACCACGCTCCTCGGCGCCCTCGGAGCCGAGGCCATCGGCGACACCGACGCCTGGGGGATCGACGCGGCCGGTCCGGCCGTCTTCCTCGCGCTGCTGGCACCGATGCTGCGCAGCACCACGGAGCGCGCCGTCGCGGCCGTCGCCGTCGTACTCGGGCTCGGGCTGCTTCCTGTGCTGCCCGCCGGAGTCCCCGTGCTGGTGGCCGCCCTCGCGGCGCCGACCGTGCTCTACATAGAAGGGCGTCGCCGCACTTCCGCTTCCGACGCCGCACAAGGAGGAGACCGATGAACATCTGGATCGCCATCGGTGTCACCGCAGTGGGCTGCTACGCCGTCAAGCTGATCGGTCTGCTCGTACCCGCGGGCGCCCTGGAGCGGCCCGCGGTGAAGCGGCTCGCGGCCCTGCTGCCGGTCGCGCTGCTCGCCGCGCTCACGGCTCAGCAGACGTTCGCGGAGGGCCGCGTCCTGATCCTGGACGCCAAGGCCGCGGGCCTGGCCGCGGCCGCCGTCGCCCTCGTGCTGCGCGCGCCCTTCCTCGTGGTCGTCGCTGTCGCCGTGGTCGCCACGGCCGGGGTACGGGCCCTTACGGGCTGACGTGCCCCCCTGCGTGCCCTGAGTGATGACTACAGGGGACGCCCGTGAGCGCGCAGGGTGCGCAGGGCCTCGATCGTCACCATGGGGCGCGACTCAGCGGTGGCGCCCGGTGCCCATTGGCGCCAGTTGACCGGCCAGCCGCCGTCCTCCCGCTGTTCCCTCTCCAGGTGGTCAAGCGCGCGGGCCATCTCCTCGTCGGTGAACCAGGAGCGGGCCAGCGATTCGGGCGTCTTCGCGTAGTCGTACGGAAAGTGGTGCTCGCCCGGCGCGTAACCAGGAGCGACCGGGTAGTTTTCCATGTGCCCCGGATCGAGGACCACGAGGCGTTGCTCGCGGACGAGACGGCCGAGGCGGTCGGCGGCTGCCCGCGCGCGTGAGCGGTCCGGCACACCGTCCAGGAAGGCGACCGCCGCCTCGACCTCGTACGGATGCGAGGTCTTCAGGGACTCGACGGCGGACCAGCAGAATTCGGTGGCCCTGAACAGCCAGGCGTGCCACACCTCGTTGCGGTGCAGCAGGCCGACCACCGGGCCCGTGGCCAGCAGCTCGCCCGGCGGGTCGTCGACCACGGGGACGAACGGGGCATGCGGATAGCCGCGCTGGCTGGGAAGTACCGCCGGAAGGGCCCCTTCCGGGGTGGACGCGGTGGTCAGATACCGGCACACGCGCTCCACGCGCTGCCCCGAGCACCGTCCGATCGAGTCCAGGACGCGCAGCGCGTGACCTGTGTGCAGGGGCTGGCCGGCGGGGCCGCGCAGATCGGGTTCGAGGGCGTAGCCGTACCCGTCGTCCTCGTTGCGGTAGGCGGCCAGGGCGAGCTCGACGGCGTCGGCCGCGGCGGATGAGGCCTCCAGGAAGTGATAGGCGAAGCGGCGCTGTTCCAGGACGCGCGCGGTCGACCAGACGAACGATTCGGCGCGGGAGAGCGGGGAGCGTGCCGACGGCGATGAGGGGAGTGGGGAAGCTCCGGTTTCAGCCATGCACCGACCGTAGGACGGAAAGCGTTCTCGGCGAGCCTCCCGGACCGGGCCCCACTCTCAGGGGCGGGATACTGGAGGCATGCGGTTGACGGTCTTTTGGCAACGGATGGCGGATCACTTCGGGTCCGGGTACGCCGACACGTTCGCGCGCGATCATGTGATGGCGGGTCTCGGCGGGCGCACGGTGCACGAGGCGCTCGACTCCGGCTGGGAGGCCAAGGACGTCTGGCGCGTGGTGTGCACGACGATGAACGTGCCCGCCGAGAAGCGCTGAGAGCGGTGGCGGGACGGGGGAGTTCACCGATTGTCCCAGGTGTGGGCGAGACTGGCTCCGTGGCAGCGACAGACGAGACCTTCCCGGTGACGGCCGACGCGGCACCGCCCGGTACGGCGCCCCCCGAGCGGCCGCCGGGCCCGACGCCGGTCCCGCGCGCGGGCATGCCGCGGTGGCTGCCGCGCGCCATGGTGCTAGCCCTGGCTCTCATCGCCTGTTTCCAACTGGGCAGTTGGGCCTTCCACCAGATCACCGGGCTGCTGATCAACGTACTGATCGCGTTCTTCCTGGCGCTCGCGGTGGAGCCCGCGGTGAGCTGGATGTCGGCGCGCGGTCTGCGCCGCGGCCTTGCCACGGGCCTCGTCTTCCTCGCCGTGATGATCGCGGGCGCGGGCTTCGTCGTGCTGATGGGGTCGATGCTCGCGGGCCAGATCGTGGACATGGTCGAGGACTTCCCGAAATATCTCGACCAGGTCATCAGCTGGGTCAACCAGACGTTCCACACGGAGCTCAACCGCGTCGAGGTCCAGGACAGCCTGCTGCACTCGGACTGGCTCCAGAAGTACGTCCAGAACAGCGCGACCGGTGTCCTCGACGTCTCCGCGCAGGTGCTCGGCGGCCTCTTCCAGCTCCTGACGGTCACGCTGTTCTCGTTCTACTTCGCCGCCGACGGGCCGCGGCTGCGGCGCGCGCTGTGCTCGGTGCTGCCGCCCGCCAAGCAGGCCGAGGTGCTGCGCGCCTGGGAGATCGCCGTCGACAAGACGGGCGGCTACCTGTACTCGCGCGGCCTGATGGCGCTGATCTCCGGGATCGCCCACTACATCCTGTTGCAGGCCCTCGGGGTGCCCTACGCACCGGTGCTCGCCGTGTGGGTGGGCCTCGTTTCGCAGTTCATCCCGACCATCGGCACCTATCTGGCGGGCGCGCTGCCGATGCTGATCGCCTTCACCGTGGACCCCTGGTACACGCTGTGGGTGTTCATCTTCGTCGTCGTGTACCAGCAGTTCGAGAACTACATGCTGCAACCGAAGCTGACCGCGAAGACGGTGGACATCCACCCCGCGGTCGCCTTCGGGTCGGTCATCGTGGGCACGGCGCTGCTCGGTGCGGTGGGCGCCCTGATCGCGATCCCCGCCGTCGCGACGCTCCAGGCGTTCCTGGGCGCGTATGTGAAGCGGTACGACGTCACCGACGATCCGCGGGTACACGGACACCGCAGGCGCGGCGGCGCGTCGGTCCTGGCCCGCGCACGACGCGCTCTGCGGGGGCCGAACGAGCCCAACGCCGAGGGTCGGTAGGCGGGTCCCGAAGCCGGTCCCGCCGCGCGGCGCGCCCCGCGTGGTGCGCTTGACACTGAAATCGAACATCCATTCTTATGGAGCGACCAGGGGCTTTCTTCTCAGGAATCCCAAGGGATCCGGAGAGAGTGACCGGGCGAGGAGCCTCGAGTTATCCACAGGCGGACGGGCGTCGAGGCCGATTGTCAGTGGCAGGCGTTAGCGTCTTTGACGTGAAGCGATCGACACAAGCAAACCGGGTGGAACCCATGGCAGGAACCGACCGCGAGAAGGCGCTCGAAGCCGCGCTCGCACAGATTGAACGGCAATTCGGCAAGGGCGCTGTCATGCGCATGGGCGAGCGGCCGAATGAACCCATCGAGGTCATCCCCACCGGGTCGACCGCGCTCGACGTCGCGCTCGGCGTCGGCGGCATCCCGCGCGGCCGCGTGGTGGAGGTGTACGGTCCGGAGTCCTCCGGTAAGACGACGCTGACGCTGCACGCCGTGGCGAACGCGCAGCGTGCGGGTGGGTCGGTGGCCTTCATCGACGCCGAGCACGCTCTCGACCCCGAGTACGCCAAGAAGCTCGGCGTCGACATCGACAACCTGATCCTGTCCCAGCCGGACAACGGCGAGCAGGCTCTGGAGATCGTCGACATGCTGGTCCGTTCCGGCGCCCTCGACCTCATCGTCATCGACTCCGTCGCCGCGCTCGTGCCGCGTGCGGAGATCGAGGGCGAGATGGGTGACTCGCACGTGGGTCTGCAGGCCCGTCTGATGAGCCAGGCCCTGCGAAAGATCACCAGTGCGCTCAACCAGTCGAAGACCACCGCGATCTTCATCAACCAGCTCCGCGAGAAGATCGGTGTGATGTTCGGCTCGCCGGAGACCACGACCGGTGGCCGGGCGCTCAAGTTCTACGCCTCGGTGCGCATGGACATCCGCCGCATCGAGACCCTGAAGGACGGCACGGACGCGGTGGGCAACCGCACCCGCGTCAAGGTCGTCAAGAACAAGGTCGCGCCGCCCTTCAAGCAGGCCGAGTTCGACATCCTCTACGGCCAGGGCATCTCCCGCGAGGGCGGCCTGATCGACATGGGCGTGGAGCACGGCTTCGTCCGCAAGGCCGGCGCCTGGTACACGTACGAGGGCGACCAGCTCGGCCAGGGCAAGGAGAACGCGCGCAACTTCCTCAAGGACAACCCCGACCTGGCCAACGAGATCGAGAGGAAGATCAAGGAGAAGCTGGGCGTCGGTGTCCGTCCGGAGGAGCCCGCCGTCGAGCCGGCCGCCGACGTGGTGGCCGGGGCGCCCGTCGAGGACGCCGCAAAGACGGTGCCCGCTCCCAAGGTCGCCAAGACCAAGGCCGCGGCGGCCAAGAGCTAGTCCGTGACACGACGAACCGACTGGGGTGAGTACGACGCCCGCCCCGCCGTCCCCGAGGGCCGGGGGCACGGGGGCGACGAGGCGTACGACGATGCCGCGTACGGGGAAGCCGGGCACGACGTCGAAGCGGGGGACGGTGCGGCGGGCGGGCCGCGCCGCGGGGGACGTTCGCGTGGCGGGGCCGGGCCGCGCGGACGCCGACGCCGGAGCGGGTTCGGGGATCCGTCCGGCGCCACGGGGGACGACGGCCCCCCTGACTCGTCGGGGGGCGGGCGAGGGGAGCCGTCAGGGGACCCGGCGGAGCGGGCACGGAACATCTGCCTACGTCTGCTCACCGGGACCCCGCGCACGCGCAAACAGCTGGCGGACGCTCTGCGCAAGCGGGAGATCCCGGACGAGGTGGCGGAGGAGGTGCTGTCCCGGTTCGAGGAGGTCGGGCTGATCAACGACAGCGCCTTCGCGGACGCCTGGGTGGAGTCCCGGCACCACGGGCGGGGACTGGCCCGTCGGGCGCTCGCCCGTGAGCTGCGCACCAAGGGCGTGGACTCCACGGTGATCGACGAGGCGGTCGGGCAGCTCGACGCCGAGCGGGAGGAGGAGACCGCGCGCGAGCTCGTCGCGCGCAAGCTCCGCTCCACGCGCGGCCTCGACCGCGACAAGAGGCTGCGCCGCCTCGCGGGCATGCTCGCCCGCAAGGGGTACCCCGAGGGCCTGGCGCTCCGTGTGGTGCGTCAGGCGCTGGAGGAAGAGGGGGAGGAGACGGAGGACCTGGGGTTCGGGGAGTAGAGGCGTCGGAGGCCGGCAGGGCGGGGACTGTACGCCTCGGTGACCGGCAGGGCGGGGACCTTACGCCTCGGTGACCGGCAGGCCCGCCGTTCGCCACGCCTGGAAGCCGCCCACCAGGTCCGTCGCCCGGTGCAGCCCCAACTGACGCAGGGACGCGGCCGCGAGGCTGGAGGCGTAGCCCTCGTTGCAGACGACGATCACGCGAAGATCATGATGTGTCGCCTCGGGCGCGCGGTGACTGCCCTGGGGGTCGAGACGCCACTCCAGTTCGTTGCGCTCGACCACCAGCGCTCCGGGGATCAGCCCGTCGCGCTCGCGCAGCGCCGCGTACCGGATGTCGACCAGGAGTGCCTCACCTCCGGAGGCCGCGTCGAAGGCCTCCCGCGCTTCGACGCGGTCGAGTCCGGACCGCACCTGTTCCAGCAGCTCGTCGATGCCCACCCGGCGGGGGTCCGCGGCGCTCACTGCCAGTCCTTCGGGCGCTCCACCGACTCCAGGCGCAGCACCTGACCGGTGCGGCTGTAGCGGCGGATCTGCGGGAGCGGCGGGTAGTAGGCGTGCACCGAGACGGCGTGCTCGCTGAGGGACTCGTTCAGGACCTCGTGCACATGGTGGCGGCCGAAGGCGCGGCCCTGACCGGACGTCAGACTCCGTTGCCTGTCGACTCCTTCGGAGAGTTCCAGGGTCTGCCAGCCGTCGGCGGGCAGCCGGGCAGCCAGGGCGTTCTCCCGCAGCTCACCCGACGCGGTGAGGAAGGCGCCGACGGACTCGGCGTGGTCGTGCCAGCCGGTGCCGGTGCCGGGCGGCCAGCCGATGAGCCAGGCCTCGCTGCCGCCGGGACCTTCGAGCCGTACCCACGTGCGGCCCTCCGGATCCAGCGGCAGGGAGGCGATGAGGTCGCGGTCGGCAGCGGTGCGGCGGACGAAGTCGAGCAGCTCGGCCTGGGTGGGCGCCACGCCCTGCGCAGCCGGACCGGACGAGGCGGGGGCAGAGTCGGGGGACGTCAGGGGCGCGGATGACGTGGTCGTCGTGGGAAGAGACACAAATACCGTCCTGGAGTTCGCGAAGGACGCGTGCCGCGGGGCGCCGAAGGGACCGGCAGCGCGGGGCAGGCACGCGGAAGGGGAAAAGGCGAATTCAGCAGGACGGGCGACACACGCAGCCCGCATAGCGGACGAGGTCCATATGGACCCTCCGCCACAGGCGTACATCGGTGTCGATCGTCACGCTCCGGAGTACACCACGGAGGCGGATGCCGGTCAACTCACGTCCAGAAACCCCGGCTCAGCCTCGCAAGCGGCCTGTTGCAGGGCCTGTTACAGGGCCTGTTGCTGGCCCGCTGGCCGGCCACCAGCGGCACACGAGTAACCCGCGAGCGGCCCGCGAGTGGCGCGCGACACAACGCCCCTCGCGCGCCCCCGGAGACACGTGATCAGGCAGGTCCACCCGTTCTCGCCGCGGACTCCACCGGTTCGCCCTCGGGTGCGGCGCCGCCGAGCGCCGTCTGTGCCGCCTCGTACAGTTCCGCGGGGCGCACTCCGCTGAGCGCCGTCACGAGATGCCCGTCGGGCCGGATCAGCAGCACGGTATGGGCGGCAGCCCCGGGGTAGCTCTCCGCGACGAGCAGTTCCGCCTCGTGCGGCAGCGCGGCGATGGCCGCCGCGAGCCGGGGCATCAGCCCCGCGGACATCCAGTGCTTGCGCTCCCACACACCGGTGCCGGGCGCGACGAGGACGACGAGCAGGTGTCCGAGGCCCAGCCGGTCGCGCAGCCGGACGAACGAACCGTCGGGCGCCGTCACCCGCACATCGGCGATCGGGGCGCCCGGTGCGGTGCCCACGTCCACCTGTGATTCGGTGGGCAGGGGTGCGAGAGGCGAGTCGGTGTACGCCCCCGGCGCGCCCAGCGGGCCGTGACCCAGGTGACCGTCCGTGAGCAGAGCGTCGTGGCCCCGGGCGCCTCCGGGAACGTAGGCCCGCAGTCCTCTCGGCCCCTTACCGCCGCGCAGTATCGGCAGCGCCTGGTCCGCGGCGCGCAGACGGGCGGCGACGATGGCGCGGCGCTCTGCCTGGTAGCTGTCGAGCAGTGCGGCGGGGGCCGGGTGCGGCCCGTCGTGCCAGGTCAGGGCCAGCTTCCAGGAGAGGTTGTCCGCGTCGCGCAGCCCCTCGTCCAGGCCCTGGGTGCCGAGCGCCCCCAGCAGATGTGCGGCGTCGCCGGCGAGAAAGGCCCGGCCCACGCGCCAGCGGCGGGCGAGACGGTGGTGGACGGTGTGGACGCCCGTGTCGAGCAGTTCGTACGGCGGGGTGGAGCCTCCGCACCAGCCCGCGAGGGTCTCCCGGATGCGCGCCACCAGCACGTCGGGGGTGACCAGGTCGCTGCGGGGCGGCAGCAGCCAGTCCAGGCGCCAGACGCCGTCGGCGAGGGGGCGGCCGACGACCTCCGAGCCCGCCGGACCCGAGGTCCGCCACGGAGGGCTCCGATGGAGCAACGCCTCACCGGGCCACGGAAGTTCCGTGCGCAGCGCGGCGACCGCATGCCGTTCGACGGCGGTACGGCCCGGGAAGCGGATGTCGAGCAGTTTGCGGACCGTGGAGCGGGGGCCGTCGCAGCCCACCAGATAACTGCCGCGCCACCACGTGCCCTTGGGGCCGCGCGTGTGCGCGGTCAGCCCTGACCTGTCCTCCTCGATCGAGTCGAGGCGGCTGTCGACGGCGACCTTGATGAGCGGCTCCCGCGCGACGGCCTCGCGCAGCGCGCCGGTCAGTTCGTGCTGGGCGATGTGGAGCGGTGCGGGGGACTGCTCACCGAAGGTGAGTGTACGCATCTCCTGTTTGCGGCGCAGGGAACGCCAACCGGTCCAACGGGAGCCGGCCCGGTCGAACGACGTACCCGACAGGCGCTCGACGAGCGCGGCGGTGTCCTCACGCAGGACGACGGTGCGGGCGGGACGCTGCTCGTCCTTGCCGGGACCCTCGTCGAGCACCACGGACGGGACGTCGTGGCGGGCGAGGGCGAGGGACAGCGCGAGCCCGACGGGGCCCGCGCCGACGACGATCACCGGATCCACGGCGCGGCCCCTCCTGCCCCGGGAAGTCCGCCGGAAAGTGTCCCGCGCGGTGCGGGTGGCGTACTGGACGTACAAGAAGGGGCAGTTGGAGCGGGGTGCACGTTCACAGAGCGTATGCAACCCATTGCCGGTGCTTGCGTCAAGTGACGGAGGCAGTGGCGATCATGCCACTGCCTCCGAGACACCGGAACGGTCGATGATGGTGCGTGTCGTTCCGTCAGGCGCCGCCGGCGCCGCCGGTGCCGCCCTTGCCGAGAGCCTGCTCGATCTCCGACATCTCCACGGTGGGTTCGCCCGCGGGAGCCACGGCCACGCCCTTCTTGGTGCGACGTCCCCGCCGCTCGATCCATGTGGCCAGCGACGACAGTGCCAGACACATCGCGATGTAGATGGCGCCCACGACGATGACCACCGCGGTGATGGGGTTGTCGCCGTTGACGATGATGTTGTTGGCCATCGTGCGGGCCGCGAAGAGCAGCTCGCCGTAGGTGATGATGTAGCCGAGCGAGGTGTCCTTGAGGGTCACCACGAGCTGGCTGATCATCGTCGGCAGCATGGCGCGGACGGCCTGCGGCAGCAGCAGCATCGTCATCACCTGGGACTTGCGCAGCCCCAGTGCGTACGCCGCCTCGACCTGGCCGCGCGGTACGGCGTTGACGCCGGCGCGGATGACCTCGGCCTGGACACAGCCGTTGTAGACGGTCAGGCCGATGGTGAGCGCCCAGAAGGCGGAGTTCTCGCCGACGATCCCGAGGTTCTCCTTGTAGGTGAGGAAGAGCACCCACAGGGCGTAGATCGTGATCAGCAGCGGGATGGCGCGGAACAGCTCGATGAAGCCGGTGGCGAACCACCTGACCGACTTGTGGTCGGACAGGCGTGCCACCGCGAGGAGCAGACCGAGCACCAGGGAGAGCACACCGGCGGCGGCGAACACCTTCAGGGTGGTCAGCACACCGTCACGGATGTTGGCGCGGACTCCCGCGTTGTTGAAGATGTTCCAGACCTCGGACTCCAACTGGCCCGTGGCGTTCATCCGGTAGAGGGTGAACGCGATCAGGCCGAGCACCGCGAGGGAGCCGACGACCGTGTAGATCCGGTTGCGCACCTGGGCCTTGGGGCCGGGTGCGTCGTACAGGACGCTCGAACTCATCGTGCGACCCCCATGCGCCGCTCGAGCAGCCGGAAGAGACCGCTGATGGTGAAGGTGATGACGAGGTAGCCGAGGGCCACCCACAGGAAGATCCAGCCGATGGCGTAACCCTTGTCGCTCAACAGCTTCTGCACCCCGAAGAGTTCGGCGACGCTGAAGGCGCCCGCGATGGCCGAGTTCTTGGTCAGCGCGATGAAGATCGAGCTGAGCGGCGGCAGCACGGTCCGCGTGGCCTGCGGCAGGATGATCATGCGCAGCGTCTGGGAGAAGGTCATGCCGATCGACCTGGCGGCCTCGGCCTGGCCCAGCGGCACCGTGTTGATGCCGGAGCGGACGGCTTCACAGACGAACGCCGAGGTGTAGCAGCCCAGCGCGAGCAGCGCCTTGGTCCACGGGTTGAGGCCCGGCAGGAAGATGACCGGGATGACGAACCAGACGACAAGGAAGAGCAGCGTCAGGGGCGTGTTGCGGAACAGCGTGACCCAGGCGGTGCCGAACAGTCGAAGGGGCGGGACGGGGGAGACACGGAAGCCGGCGATGATCACGCCGAGGACCATCGCCAGGAGCCCGCTGGCCAGGGTCAGCAGGACGGTGCCTATGAACCCCTCGCGAAACTCCGGGAGATAGTCGAGCAATACGTTCACGGGGATGTCCTCGTGGGCGGCAGCGGACGGGCGACAGGGAGACGGACAGCAAGGGCCACGCCGCGGGCGCATCGCAGGGATGCGCCCGCCGCGGAAGAGAACCCCTCAGGCGTCGATCAGTAGGCGCTGATCAGTAACGCGCGAGCGCCGGCGGCTCGGTGTACGCGGAGCCGGACAGGCCGAGCGTCGCGTCGTACGCCTTCTTGTAGTCGCCGTTCTTCTGGTGCGCCTCGATGGCGTCGCTGACCGCGTCGCGCAGCGCCTTGTCGTCCTTGTTCATGCCGACGCCGTACGGCTCCTTGGTGAAGGGCTTGCCGACGACCCGCAGCTTCTCGGGGCGCTGGGCGGCGTAGCCCTTGAGGATCGCGTCGTCGGTGGTGACGGCGTCGACCTCGTTGTTGAGGAGCTGCTGCACGCACTCGGAGTACTTCGACAGCTCGATGGTCTTCGCGCCGTACTTGGGCTTCTTGATCTCCTGGAGCGGAGTCGAGCCCTTGATGGAGCAGACCGTCTTGCCCTTGAGCGAGTCCGGGCCGGTGATGGCCTTGTCGTCCTTGCGCACCAGGAGGTCCGCGCCGGCCAGGAAGTACGGGCCGGCGAAACCGACCTGCTTCTTGCGCTCGTCGTTGATCGTGTAGGTGCCTACGTAGAGGTCGACCTCGCCCTTGGAGATGGTGGTCTCACGGACGTTCGAGTCGACCGTCTTGAACTCGACCTGGGACGGCTTGAAGCCGAGGTCGGCGGCGACCATCTTGGCGATCTCGATGTCGAAGCCGGACCGCTTGCCGTCCGTGTCCTCGAAGCCGAGGTAGGGCTGGTCGTTCTTGGCACCCACGACGATCTTGCCGGCCTTCTGGGCCCGCTTCAGGGCCGCGGAGTCCAGCTTGACGTCCGTGGCGACCTTGTAGGTGGGCAGCTTCGGCTGGTTCTTGCCGCCGGTGGTGCCGGCGGGCTTGTCACCGGCGTTGCCGGACTCGCCGCCACAGGCGGTAGCGGTCAGAGCGAGCACGGCCAAGGTCGCCGCAGCGGCGGATTTGCGGAGCTTCATGGTGAACATCCTTCGTGTCGGCCTTCGTGTCGGCAGATTCGGCAGTGAACTAGTGGTGCAGGATCTTCGACAGGAAGTCCTTGGCCCGGTCGCTGCGCGGGTTGCTGAAGAACTGGTCGGGGGCGGACTCCTCGACGATCCGGCCGTCCGCCATGAAGACGACGCGGTTGGCCGCCGAGCGGGCGAAGCCCATCTCGTGCGTGACCACCACCATCGTCATGCCGTCCCGGGCGAGCTGCTGCATCACCTCGAGCACCTCGTTGATCATCTCCGGGTCGAGCGCCGACGTCGGCTCGTCGAAGAGCATGATCTTCGGGTCCATCGCCAACGCCCGTGCGATGGCGACACGTTGCTGCTGGCCGCCGGAGAGCTGTGCGGGGTACTTGTCCGCCTGGGCGCCTACCCCGACCCGGTCGAGCAGCGTCCGGGCCTTCTCCTCGGCCTTTTTCTTGTCCGCCTTGCGGACCTTGACCTGACCCAGCGTCACGTTCTCGAGCACGGTCTTGTGCGCGAAGAGGTTGAAGGACTGGAACACCATGCCCACGTCCGCACGCAGCCTGGCCAGTTCCTTGCCCTCCTGGGGCAGCGGCTTGCCGTCGATCGTGATGCTGCCGGAGTCGATCGTCTCCAGGCGGTTGATCGTGCGGCACAGCGTCGATTTGCCGGAGCCCGAGGGGCCGATGACGACGACGACCTCACCTCGCGCGACGGTCAGGTCGATGTCCTGCAGCACGTGCAGCGCTCCGAAGTGCTTGTTCACTTCGCTCAGCGCGACCAGTGCGTCGCCCGCAGGGGGAGTGGCGTCCTTGGTCACCGAAACTTCGGTCATCGGGGTCTTGCTCCATCCTCCTCGGTTGGGAGGACATTAATAACGCCATGCGACCAGCGTCATTACATCTGAGGGGAAATTGAGCATAACGATCCGGCCGCAACCGGACACCATGTGTGAAGAGGGCGGGGCTGGCGCGTACCGGCTGCATAACGGAACACGGCCGTGACCGGCAGACTCTTGACGGCATCCGCATGTATCGGCGTGGATGCCTTGGTGAACCTGAAGAATCCGGGACGGGAGAGGGGGCCGGAATGAGACTGCTGCTCGTCGAGGACGACGACCATGTGGCCGCGGCCCTGTCCGCCGTGCTGGCCCGGCACGGTTTCTCGGTGCTGCACGCCCGTAACGGCGAGGAGGCGCTCCAGGCCCTCGTCCCCGAACCCGACGGCTTCGGAGTCGTCCTGCTCGACCTGGGCCTGCCCGACCAGGACGGTTACGAGGTCTGCGGCAAGATCCGCAAGCGCACGTCGACGCCCGTCATCATGGTGACCGCGCGCGCGGACGTACGCTCGCGCATCCACGGGCTCAATCTCGGCGCGGACGACTACGTGGTGAAGCCCTACGACACCGGCGAACTGCTGGCCCGCATCCATGCCGTGAGCCGGCGCAACACAGGTGCGGAGAGTGCGCCGGTGGCCGAGAGCGGGCTGCGGCTCGGCGCCGTCCACATCGAACTGCCCACCCGGCAGGTCACGGTGGACGGATCCGTCGTGCAGCTCACCCGCAAGGAGTTCGACCTGCTGGCCCTGCTCGCGCAGCGGCCGGGCGTCGTCTTCCGCCGGGAGCAGATCATCAGCGAGGTGTGGCGCACGAGTTGGGAGGGGACGGGGCGCACCCTGGAGGTCCATGTCGCCTCCCTGCGCTCCAAGCTGCGGATGCCCGCGCTCATCGAGACCGTGCGCGGCGTCGGTTACCGCCTCGTGGCCCCGGCCGCGTAGCGGAAGCCGTAGAGTCCCCGGGTGCGCGCCCGTCTGCTTCCGCTGCTCATCGTCCTCATGGCGGGCGTGCTGCTCGCGCTCGGGTTCCCGCTCGCGGTGAGCGTGGCCTCCGCACAGCAGCAGAAGGTCGTCGTCGACCGGATCGACGACACGGCCCGCTTCGCCTCGCTCGCGCAGTTCGTCACGACCCGGCCGGACGAGGGCGGGGAGGACGTGGCGGACGAACGGCAGCAGACGCTGCAGAAGGAACTCGCCCGCTACCACGACGTGTACGGCATAAAGGCCGGCGTCTTCTACCGCACCTGGGAGCCGATGGGGCGGGCGCCGGGTGACTTGCGGGTGCCACGGGACGGCGCCCTGCGGGCCGCGTTCGACGAGGCGCTGTACTCGCGCGGCAGCCACGATCCGCCACAGGTGTGGCCGTGGCAGCGGGGCCGGCTCGTGGTCGCCTCACCGGTCATCAGGGACGGTGACGTCGTCGCGGTCGTCGTCACCGACTCGCCCACCGACGCGATGCGGGCCGCGACACTGCGCGGCTGGCTCCTCATCGCGGCCGGCGAGGTCGCCGCGATGCTCCTCGCGGTGGGCGCCGCGCTGCGCCTGACCGGCTGGGTGCTGCGTCCGGTCCGGGTCCTCGACGCGACCACCCACGACATCGCCACCGGACGCCTGAAGTCGCGGGTCGCGGCCGCCGGCGGCCCGCCGGAACTCCGGCGCCTGGCCCGGTCGTTCAACGAGATGGCGGACAACGTCGAGGACGTGCTCGAGCAGCAGCGCGCCTTCGTCGCCGACGCCTCGCACCAACTCCGCAACCCGCTCGCCGCCCTGCTGCTGCGCATCGAGGTCCTGTCCTACGAACTACCGGAGGGGAACGAGGAGATCGCGTCCGTACGGGCCGAGGGCAAGCGCCTGGCCCGGGTCCTCGACGACCTGCTCGACCTGGCCCTGGCCGAGCACGCCGACGCCGACCTGCAGCTGACCGACATCGGTGAGCTGGCCGCCGAGCGCGTCGAGGCCTGGCGCCTGACGGCGGACGAGAAGGGTGTACGGCTGGTCGCCGACTGCCCCGCGGTGACCGGCTGGGCCGACCCGGTCGCGCTGTCCAGCGCCCTGGACGCGGTGATCGACAACGCCCTGAAGTTCACGCCCGCGGGCGAGCAGGTCACGGTCACGGTCGCGGCGAACGGGGAGAGCAGCGCCATCGTCGTCGCCGACCACGGCCCCGGTCTGCGCGAGGAGGAGCTCGCCCGGATCGGCGACCGGTTCTGGCGCAGCGGCCGGCACCAGAACATCAAGGGCTCGGGCCTCGGCCTGTCCATCTCCCGGGCGCTGCTGACAGCGGGCGGCGGCTCCCTCACGTACGCCCCGCACGAACCGCACGGGCTGAAGGTGACGGTGCGCGTGCCCAGGGCGGCGCCGGTGCCGGAGCCCCGGGGCGGCTCTCAGGGCTTGACGGACCGGTAGTAGCGGCGCGCGCCCTCGTGCAGGGAGAGCGGGTCCGTGTAGACGGCCGTCCTGAGGTCGACGAGCTGCGCCGCGTGCACCTCGGCGCCGATGTGGTCGCGGCTGTCGATGACCGTACGCGTCATCGCCTCGGTCAGTTCCGGATCGGTGCGATCGGTGGTGACCAGCAGGTTCGCCACGGCGAGCGTGCTGACGGCCTTGCCCTGCTGGGCGGCCGGATAGGCGTCGGCGGGCATCACGGCGGCCCGGTAGTAGCGGGACGACTCGCCCTGTCTGTGCAGTTCGTCGACGAGGCTGCCGAGTTCGACGAGGCGGACCGGGAACTTCGCCGACAGGTTGCGGACGTGGTTGGTGGGTAGGCCGCCCGACCAGAAGAACGCGTCGATCTCCCCCGACTTGAGGGCCTGGGGCATGGCGTCTATGCCGATACCCACGGGCGTGACGTCCCTGTTGATGTCCAGGCCCGCCGCGCGCAGCACCTTGTCGGCGATGAGCCGCACGCCCGAGCGGTCCCCGCCCACGGCGACCTTCTTGCCGCGCAGGTCGGCGACCTTCCGCACGGAGGAGGAGTCCGCCACGACGAGCTGCATGTAGTCGTCGTAGAGGCGGGCGCAGCCGCGCAGGCGCAGCGCGCCCGGCCGGTCCTCGTATTGGTACTTGGCGACCGCGTCGGCCGCGGCGATGGTGAAGTCGGCCTTGCCGGTGGCGACCCGCTCCACGTTGTCCCATGAACCCTCGCTGCCGGTGAGGGTCACGTCGAGCCGGGGGAGGTCGTGGGACAGGGCCGTCTTCAGCAGGTTGCCGTACTTCTCGTAGACGCCGGTGCGGGCGCCCGTGCTGATCGTGACCCGTCCACTCTGCGCCGGTTCGCCCAGGGGGAGCAGCCACCACAGCAGCAGTCCGAACACGACGAGCCCGGCCGTGGCTCCGGTGAGTGCGCGGCGGCGGGTGACACGGGTGAACGGAGCGGGCATACGCGCGATCCTGCCAGCTCGGACCGGGTGCTGACCAGGCCTGGCGGGCTTCTCGCGGGGCAGCGGCAGGCCCTCGGTCCCTGCCCGTCCGGTTGCCGGCGGGGTGCCGGAGCCCACCGGGTGGACGCTGCCCTCGGCCGCTCGTGATCGCCGGTCTGTCTCGGGCGGGGACCGTGCTGTCCCAAATGGTCTGTCTCAGACCGGCGGCGCCGCCTGGACGAGGCGCCCGTGGGCGATGAGGGAGGCCGCCTGCTTGAGGCGCCGGACCCGGATGCTGACTCCGTACCCGTCGATGCCGGGAACAGCCGCGACGCGCGTCGTCAGATAGCGGTACAGATCCTCGGCGTCCCGGCAGGCGACGCTCACCATCACGTTGTGGTCGCCGCTGGTCGCCGCCGCGAAGGCGACCTCGTCGTGACGGGCCAGCTCCTCACCGGCCCGGGCGAGGCGGGCCGGTGCCACGCGCAGCCAGAGCGTGGCGTTGAGCCGGTGGCCCAGCAGCTCGGGCAGCAGATCGACGTCGTAGAGGAGCGTTCCCGACCGCTCGAGCCTCTCGAGGCGGCGGGCGACCCGGGCCTTCGACCAGCCGGTGAGCCCGGCGAGCCGGGTGTGCGTGACGCGTCCGTCCTCCGCGAGGGCCGCGAGCAGGGGCGCGTCCTCGTCGGCGGGCGGCCGGGCCGGGCCGATGGGCCCAGGAGGCCGCTGCGCTTGGAGGAGGCGGGTCTGTTCGGCCGTGAGGGGATCGCCGTACCCGGTCCAGTTGCCCGGCACCCCGGCGCCGAAGGGGTGGATGATCAGGTCGATGCTGACGTCCAGGACTGCGGCGGCCCGGGGCAACTGACGCAGCAGGACGTCCTCGCGCGCGGCGTCGACCGGCGCGCTGATCACACAGACGATCTCCGAACCGCCGGAGACCAGCGCGGCGTAGGCGATGTCCGGCCGCTGGGCCAGTGCGTGCGCGAGCGGCCCGACCCGGTCCGGGCGGCAGCGGACCCGCGCGACCCAGCGGGCGTCGCCGTACACGGCCGGGTCGACGAGGCCGACCACCCGCATGACGCCGCTGCGCCGCAGACCCTGGTAGCGGCGGGCGGCGGTCTGTTCGGAGACCCCGGCGATCTCGCCGATCAGCCGGAACGGCGCGCGGGGCGCGATCTGCAGCGAGCGGAGGATCGTCCTGTCGACGGCGTCAAGCATGAGGGAAGTATGCAGCCGAACGCTCTGGGCTGGAGGTTCTGGTGCACTTCCCGCTTCTGCATAGGCGTTCGACGCGGCGCACGCCGAATCTGGCTCTCCGGGCGATCACGTCCGTGTCGGGCGATCACGTCCCTGCCGGGCGATCACGCCCGTGCCGGGTGGCTGCGCCCGCGTCCAGAAGGAGAGTTCTCTTGAACGTCACGACACCGGCGAGCAGCGCGGGGGACCGCAGAGCGGCCACCCTCTTCATGGCCTGCCTCGGCGTCTTCGTCGCCTACCTGCCGATCACCACCGTCGCCGTGAGCCTGCCGGCGATCCAGGAGGCGCTCGGCGCGACCACGTCCCAACTGGCCTGGGTCCAGGACGCCTTCGTACTGCCGATGGCCGCGTTCATCCTCACCGCGGGCGTCTTCGGCGACGTACACGGCAGGAAGAAGGTGTTCCAGGCCGGGCTGCTGTTCTCGGCCCTCGGCGCCGCGATCGCGCTGTCCGCGCAGTCCGTGCAGGTGCTGTGGCTCGGGCAGGCGTTCGCGGGCCTCGGCGCGGCGACCCTGCTGCCGACCACGCTGGCCCTCATCAGCCACGCGGTGCCGGACGTCAGGGAGCGCGGCAAGTACATCGGGCTGTGGGCCATGTCCCTGCTCGCGGCGCTGACCGTGGGCCCGCTCATCGCCGGGCCGGTCATCGACCACACCGCCTGGCGCTGGATCTACGTGCTGCCGATCCCGGTCTCGCTGATCACCATGGTGGTGGCCGCCCGGCTGCTGGCCGACTCGCGCGCCGCGCACGGCCGCACGCTGGACTGGCCCGGTCAGCTCACCGCCATGGTCGCGGTCACCGCGCTGGTGTACGGGGTCATCGAGGGCGGCGCCGCGTCCTTCACCGAGACCAGGGTCGTGCTCGCCCTGGCGGTGGCCGTGCTCGGCGGCATCGGCTTCGTCCTGGCCGAGCGGCGCAGCGACAGCCCGATGCTGGACCTGACCCTGTTCCGCAGCCCGGGGTTCACCGCCGCCACCCTCGTCGCCATGATCACCTTTCTGGCGCTCATCGGCTTCTTCTTCCTGCTCAGCCTGTACTTCGGCATGGTGCAGCGGCTCGACACGCTGGACGCCGGTGTCCGGTTGCTGCTGGTCTCCGCGGCGGCTCTCGTGGTGGGCGGTCCCGCCGGACGTCTGATGCACCGGATCTCGCCCCGCGCGATGATCACCTCGGGGCTGCTGGTCGTCTCCGCGGCGCTCTTCTCGCTGCTCACCCTCGACGTGGACACGTCGTTCGGGTCCGTCGCCTGGCGGCTGATCGTGCTGGGCCTCGGCATGGGCTGCGTCATCACGCCGATGACCGCCACCGCGGTCTCCGCTGTGCCCTACCCCCTCGCGAGCATGGCGGCGGCGGGCAACAACGCCTTCCGGCAGGTCGGCGGCGCCCTTGGTCCTGCCGTGCTCGGCGCCCTGCTGACCACCAGGGCGCTGGATTCGTTCCCGGAGCGGCTGGCCGACGCCGGCGTCACGGGAGAGGCCGGTCGGCGGGCTGTCGCGGCGGCGCATGACGGCGGGCTCGGCGCGGTCGCCGGCGCCGACCTGGGTGCGGCCACCGGACCGGCCATGGGCGCCGTGGGGGAGGCGTTCCTCGACGGTATGCGCCTGTGCCTCACGGTCGCCGGAACACTCACCCTCGTAGCGGCGCTGGTCGCGTTCCTCCTGCTGCGTACGCCGGTTCGGCGCACGCAGCAGCCCGCGCCGACGGCGGAACCCGTGCCGACCGAAGTCCCCGGCTAAATGTAGGCGAAATTGCTGACAATTTTGTGAGCGATTCCTATTGTGGTGCCCGCAGCCGGACCGAACGCGTCCGCGCCCCAACCGGGCGCGGACGCCGGGGAGTTGTCCGTAGAGCCGCGATGACAGGAGACGCACGTGAAGCGCAGGACAGTGGTCATGGGACTCACCGCGGCCGCCGCCGCGGCACCGACGGCCGCTCTCGCCACTGCCTCAATGGCGAGAGCTGCCGCGCCGCCCTCCCTGGTCTTCGACCCGCACGCGTACACGGAGCTCACCGCCACCATCAAGGACACCGAGGGCACCGCCCACGAGGTCGTCTACCGCTTCACCGAGGTCGCCTCCTACGTGGCGAAGCCGGTGGACCCCGCGTACCAGTCCCTGAACGTCAGCGTCCCGGTGACGATCGACGGCAAGGCCGTGGACGCCGGGCGCGCGCCCATCCTGCTGGCCAACCAGATAGGCGGGTACATGCCGTCCTCGGTGGCGGGCGCCACCGGGATCAACGCCTCCGGGATGGGCGGCGGCACCAGCCGCCAGGGCCTCGCGCTCGCCGCCGGATACGTGGTCGTGGAGCCCGGCGCCCGCGGCCGTACCCTCGTCGACTCCAGTGGTACGTATTACGGCACCGCGCCCGCTGTGATCGTCGACCTGAAGGCGGCCGTCCGGTACCTGAGGTTCAACAAGGGGCGCGTCCCCGGCGACGTGGACCGCATCGTCTCCGGCGGAGTCAGCGCGGGCGGCGCCCTCTCGGCCCTGCTCGGCGCCTCGGGCGACAGCCCGCTCTACCGTCCCTACCTGGAGGAACTCGGCGCGGCCCCCGCCTCGGACGCGATCTTCGCCACCGGCACGTGGTGCCCCATCACGGACCTGGAGCACGCCGACATGGCCTACGAGTGGTGCTGGGGAAGCAACCCCCTCAGTGGTGGCTCCTTGGTGGACCGCACCACTTCCAGGGAACTCGCGACTACATATGCCGACTATCTGGCTTCGCTCCACCTGAAGGCGAAGGGTTTCGGCTCCCTCACCGCCCGCAACCTGGACGCGTACCTCCTGAAGACCTACATGGAGCCGTCGGCCACGAAATACCTCGCCTCCTTGTCGGCCGAGGACCGCACCGCCTACCTGGCCGCCAACCCGTTCATCACCTGGTCCCACGGCCGGGCCACCTTCACCTGGGACGACTTCCTGACCCACGTAGGCCCCCGGAAGAAGAACGCCCCGGCCTTCGACGACTTCGCCATGACCAGCCCCGAGACCAACCTCTTCGGCACGGGCACGACCAGAGCCCGCCACTTCACCCTCTACAGCCTCCGCCACGAGAACGGCGGCAGCGCCCGCCTCGACCCCGACCTGCCCGCCAAGCTCGACCTGATGAACCCCATGCACCACCTGTCCGGTCAAGGCAACGGCCACCGCTCCCGGCACTGGTGGATCCGGCTCGGCACCAAGGACACCGACACCTCGCACACGGTCGCGGGCAACCTCTCCGCCCGGCTCACCGCACTCGGCGACGACGTGGACACGGCCTACTACTGGGACGCCGGTCACGGCGCCGACCAGGACCCCGCCGACTTCATCCGCTGGATCGCCGCCGTCGCGGACCGCCGCAAGTAGCGGGGGAAGGACACAGGGGCGGCTCGGGGCGCCCCTGTGCACCCCATACCCTTGTTGTCATGAGCAGCAGCCAGCCGAGCCCGTCCGTGGACGACCGTTCACCCAATCCCGCCAAGACGTACGAAGTACGCACCTACGGGTGCCAGATGAACGTCCACGACTCCGAGCGCCTGTCGGGCCTCCTGGAGGGCGCGGGTTACGTCCGCGCCCCCGAGGGCTCCGACGGCGACGCCGACGTCGTGGTCTTCAACACGTGCGCGGTGCGCGAGAACGCGGACAACAAGCTCTACGGCAACCTGGGCCGGCTCGCTCCGAGGAAGACACAGCGCCCGGGCATGCAGATCGCCGTGGGCGGCTGCCTCGCCCAGAAGGACCGCGACACCATCGTGAAGAAGGCGCCCTGGGTGGACGTCGTCTTCGGCACGCACAACATCGGCAAGCTGCCCGTCCTCCTGGAGCGCGCCCGCGTCCAGGAAGAGGCACAGGTCGAGATCGCCGAGTCCCTGGAGGCCTTCCCCTCCACGCTGCCGACCCGCCGCGAGAGCGCGTACGCGGCCTGGGTGTCCATCTCGGTCGGCTGCAACAACACCTGCACCTTCTGCATCGTGCCCGCCCTGCGCGGCAAGGAGAAGGACCGCAGGACCGGCGACATCCTCGCGGAGATCGAGGCCCTGGTCGGCGAGGGCGTCAGCGAGATCACCCTGCTCGGCCAGAACGTGAACGCGTACGGCAGCGACATCGGCGACCGCGAGGCCTTCAGCAAGCTGCTGCGCGCCTGTGGGCAGATCGAGGGCCTGGAGCGCGTGCGCTTCACGTCCCCGCACCCGCGCGACTTCACCGACGACGTGATCGCCGCCATGGCCGAGACGCCGAACGTGATGCCGCAGCTGCACATGCCGATGCAGTCCGGTTCGGACACGGTCCTCAAGGCGATGCGCCGCTCGTACCGCCAGGAGCGCTTCCTCGGCATCATCGACAAGGTCCGCGCCGCCATGCCGGACGCGGCGATCTCCACCGACATCATCGTGGGCTTCCCCGGCGAGACCGAGGAGGACTTCGAGCAGACGATGCACGCCGTGCGCGAGGCCCGCTTCGCCAACGCCTTCACCTTCCAGTACTCCAAGCGCCCCGGGACCCCGGCCGCGACCATGGAGGGGCAGATCCCCAAGGAGGTCGTCCAGGCGCGCTACGAGCGTCTCGTCGCCCTCCAGGAGGAGATCTCCTGGGAGGAGAACAAGAAGCAGGTCGGCCGCACCCTGGAGCTCATGGTCGCCGAGGGCGAGGGCCGCAAGGACGGCTCCACGCACCGCCTCTCCGGCCGCGCCCCCGACAACCGCCTGGTCCACTTCACCAAGCCGGACGGCGAGGTCCGCCCGGGCGACGTCGTCACGGTCGAGATCACCTACGCCGCCCCGCACCACCTGCTCGCCGAGGGCCCCGTCCTGAACGTGCGCCCCACGCGCGCGGGCGACGCCTGGGAGCGGCGCACCAAGGAACAGCAGGACAAGAAGCCGGGCGTCCTGCTGGGCCTGCCCAAGGTGGGCGTACCGGAGCCGCTGCCGGCGGTCACGGGCGGCTGCGCCGTCGACTGAGCCGGCCTACGAGAGTGAGGGGGGACACGTGGCCACCGCATGGCTGATCACGCGTGAACTGAGCCAGGGGAGAGAGGCGCACGGGGCCGAGCCGGTCGCACGCTTCGAGGCCACCCGCGAGGAGGCCCGCCGCAGGCTGTACGAGACGGCGTGCACGCACCGGTTCAGCCGCGCCCTGCAACAGCAGCGCCGCGAGGTGTTCCGGCAGGACCCGGACGTCTACCACGTGCAGATCGAGGGCAAGCTGGCCACCTATCACCTGCGGTACTGCCTCAGCGAGCTGGTCTGGAGCACCGACGGGCCGGCGCCGGGCCACCCGTCCGCGGGCGCTGCGGAGGCCGGGGACGCCGTCCCCGACGTCTGGCGGGCACCCGACCAGTAAGCTGCCGATCATGCTTGTCGCCGCAGCCGTCTGCCCCTGTCCGCCTCTGCTCGTACCGGAGGTCGCGGCCGGCGCCGCCCCCGAGCTGGACGCCGCGCGCGAGGCGTGCGACGAGGCGATCGGCGCGGTCCTCGCCGCCGGCCCCGACCTGGTGTGGGTGATCGGCCAGGGCCCGCGCCCCGGTGTCCACCGCCCTGGTGCCCGAGGCTCGTTCCGCCCCTTCGGCGTCGACCTCGACGTGTACCTCGGAGCACCGGACGAGTCCGCCGACGTCACGCTCGCGCCGTCCCTGGCCGTGGGCGCCTGGCTCCTCACGCGCGCGGGGTGGACCGGCGAGACCCGCGGTCACGAGGTGGCGCCGGACGACTCGGCGTTCGCCGGCGCGGACGGCGCGTGGCGCCTCGGCGAGGGCCGCACGGGCAAGGAGCGCGTGGGCTTCCTGGTCATGGGCGACGGCACCGCCTGCCGCACGGTGAAGGCCCCCGGGTACCTGGACGAGCGCGCCGACGGGGTCGACTCACGGATCGCGGAGTCCCTGCGCACCCTCGACCGGGACGGCTACCTGGCCCAGCTGGACGCCGGGCTCGCCGCCGAGCTGAAGATCTCCGGCCGCGCGCCCTGGCAACTCCTCTCCGCGGCCTGGTCCCAGGACCACGGCGACGACGGCACGGGCCGCCTCCTGTACGAGGACGCGCCCTACGGAGTGGGCTACTTCGTGGCCTCTTGGACGTAGCGCTGCCGCGGCCGAGTCGCTGTAGTGCCCAGCGCTCGTGATCAGTACATCCAGCGCCTCCGGCCCACGGGAGACGGCGACGGCCGCGAAACCCGAGGGCTTCGCGGCCGTCGGCCATGTGCGCGGGTGCGGCGTCAGGAGGCCGCGGGGGGTGACGGCGGCTTACCGCCGTCCTTTCCGTCCGGTGCGGACAGACGGTCCAGAGCGTCCTTCGCCTTGCTCGTACCCTGCTGGATCTTGTCGCTGTACTTGCCCTTGGTCTTGCCGTCGACCGCTCGGGCGGCCTTGTCCAGACCCTGGTCGATCTTGTCCCCGTGCTGTTGCGCGAGGTCGGAGACCTTGTCCTTGGCGGGGCCGAGCTTGGCTTTCAAGTTGTCCAGGAAGCCCATGGAACACCTTTCCTCGCGGAAGCTACTTACGGACGCTTTCGTCGGCCGCCTCGTTGTCGGCGGCCTGTTCCGCGGACTGCTGCTTCGGAATCTCCACGTTCTCCGCAGCGGCGGCCTCGGCCGTCTCGCCGGCCTCGGTCACCCCGGCCTTCTCCTCGGCCGTGGAAGCCCCGGCGACGGCCTCGGACGGGGACGTCGCGCCCTCGGCGCCCTCCTGGCCCTCCGGCTCCGCCTCGGCGGTCACAGGGGCGGCCTGCGTCTCGGCAGCCGACGCCGCGTCGCTGTCCTTGGCCTTCCGGCGAAACATGGCAAAAACGCCCATTTCAACTCCATACGTTACTCGTGTGGGCGAAATCCCGCCCTGCCCGGTGCGTCCCATTGCGTCGCCCGGGTCACCGGTCCTCGAAACCGGCGGCTGGAACCTCGCAACAGGCAACGAACCCGGACCCGTGGCGTCACGTAGCTCGTTCGAGAAGTGACCCCCGGGTTTGCGAGACTGGGGCGGTGAGTAGCGCAGCTCCCGCCCCGCGGGTCATCGCCGTCGTCGGTCCGACCGCGGCCGGAAAGTCAGATCTCGGTGTCTTCCTCGCCAAGGAGCTCGGCGGCGAGGTCGTCAACGCCGACTCCATGCAGCTGTACCGAGGGATGGACATCGGCACCGCCAAGCTGACGCCCGAGGAGCGCGCCGGGATCCCGCACCACCTCCTGGACATCTGGGACGTCACGGTGACCGCGAGCGTCGCCGAGTACCAGAGGCTCGCCCGCGCCGAGATCGACCGCCTCCTCGCCGAGGGCCGCTGGCCCGTCCTCGTCGGCGGCTCCGGACTCTACGTACGCGGCGCCGTCGACAAGATGGAGTTCCCCGGTACCGACCCCGAGATCCGCGCCCGCCTGGAGGAGGAGCTGGCGATGCGCGGCTCCGGCGCCCTGCACGCCCGCCTCGCCGCGGCGGACCCGGAGGCCGGTGCCGCGATCCTGCCGAGCAACGGCCGGCGCATCGTGCGCGCCCTCGAAGTCATCGAGATCACCGGAAAGCCGTTCACGGCCAACCTGCCGGGACATGACTCCGTCTACGACACCGTCCAGATCGGCGTCGACGTAGCGCGCCCCGAACTCGACGACCGCATCACCACACGCGTCGACCGAATGTGGGAGGCGGGTCTCGTAGACGAGGTGCGCACTCTGGCGGCCCAGGGCCTGGGCGAGGGCCGCACGGCGTCGCGCGCGCTCGGCTATCAGCAGGTACTCGCGGCTCTCGCGGGGGAGTGCACCGAGGAAGAGGCGCGTGCGGAGACGGTCCGCGCCACCAAGCGCTTCGCGCGCCGCCAGGACTCGTGGTTCAGGCGTGACCCACGGGTGCACTGGCTCAGTGGGGCCGTCGCCGAGCGCGGGGAACTCCAGGACCGGGCAATCGCGTTGGTCGAACGACCGGTTACAGCCTGATCACGTGATGGCATCGGGAAGCTCCGGCCGTCATCCCGGCCTCTTCGGCCGTGCCATCATCGACCATCGATCGACCAGTGGAGTCCGAAGTGGGAGGGCGCGTGGCGATGGAGGCCGGCCCTCGTGACACCGCACCGGGCGGGGAGCAGTTGAGCCCCGACGGTCCAGAGGCGATCCCGGACGGCGTCATCGCCGACGGGCCGACCGCCGACGAGCTCACCGCGCAGGACGAGGCGGCCGAGGTCGAGATCGAGCTGCGCCCGCAGCGCAGGCTCCGCATCTGGCAGCTCGCCCCCATCGTGATCCTGGCCACCGTCGGCTCACTGATGTTCGCGTTCCCGCTGTTCTTCGAGTTCGGCGACGGTGGCGCGGTCGTCGCGATGCTCGGCCTGCTGATCAGCTCGTGCGCGGCCGGCTGGGGCATGATGGCGGCCCGCCGGGTGGGCTACACGCTGCCGGGCTTCCCGCCGCGCGGCTCGGGCCGGTGGCCGGACTGGCGCGTCGTGGGCGCGTACGTGGTCGTGGTGGCGGCGGTGGCGGTCCTGGCCGTCTGGCGGGTGGCGCGACTCCGCTGACCGCGGCGTCGGACGTATCTCGTACGATCGGGAAATGACCACCTTCCTCAAGGGCCACGGGACGCAGAACGACTTCGTGATCATCCCGGACCCGGAGAACGGCATCGAGCTCTCCGCGGCCGCGGTGGCCGCGCTGTGCGACCGCCGCGCCGGAATCGGCGGCGACGGCGTCCTGCACGTCGTGCGCTCCGCCGCCCACCCCGAGGCGCGTGCCATGGCGGCCGAGGCCGAGTGGTTCATGGACTACCGGAACGGGGACGGCTCGATCGCCGAGATGTGCGGCAACGGAGTCCGGGTCTTCGCCCGCTACCTCCAGCACGCCGGGCACGTGGGCGAGGGCGACGTCGCCGTGGCCACGCGCGGCGGCGTCAAGCGCGTCCACATCGACAAGGAAGGCCTGATCACGGTCGACATGGGCAAGGCGGCGCTGCCCGAGGGCGCCGTCACCGTGTCGGTCGGCGAGCGCACCTGGCCCGCGACGAACGTGAACATGGGCAACCCCCACGCCGTGGCCTTCGTGGACGACCTGGCGCACGCGGGCACCCTCTACGACCCGCCCCCTTTTGCTCCGGCGAACGCCTACCCGCAGGGTGTGAACGTCGAATTCGTCGTCGACCGCGGCCCGCGGCACGTCGCCATGCGCGTGCACGAGCGCGGCTCGGGCGAGACCCGCTCCTGCGGCACCGGTGCCTGCGCCGTGGCCGTCGCAGCGGCCCGCAGAGACGGCCTCGACCCGGCCCTGACCGGGGCGCCCGTCACGTACGACATCGATCTGCCCGGCGGCCGGCTCACGATCACCGAGCGGCCCGGCGGCGAGATCGAGATGACCGGGCCGGCCGTGATCGTGGCCGAGGGCATGATCGACACGGACTGGTTCGCGGCTATCGAAACCGTAAACCCGTGAACCGTCGCTCGAATGGGTGATCCGTTTCACGCTGGGCGAGAGCGGGACCGAGCCACGTGATGGGCTCGGTAGCATCAAGCACCGGTCCGGACGGGTACCCCCGCCAGCCCGCCGCCGGGTCGAGAAAGCCGGAGGTGCTCATGAGCGCGGAGGCGACCAACCCCGCCACCCCAGGGCCGATCACGCCCGGAGTACACCGCAGGCGTGGCCGCCCCCGGATCGACCTGCGACGTCTGGGCCGCGCCGCACTCCTCGGATCTGCCTCCCGCGGCCGCCTTCCCGACGCCATCGGGCACGTGGTCGAAGCGCACCGCGCCCACTACCCCGACGCCGATCTCGACCCGCTGCGCCGCGCCTATGTACTGGCCGAGTCCTCGCACCGCGGCCAGATGCGCAAGAGCGGCGAGCCCTACATCACGCACCCGCTCGCGGTGACGCTGATCCTCGCCGAACTGGGCGCGGAGAACACGACCCTGACCGCCTCCCTCCTCCACGACACCGTCGAGGACACGGACGTCACCCTCGACCAGGTGCGCACCGAGTTCGGCGAGGAGGTCGCCTATCTCGTCGACGGCGTCACCAAACTGGAGAAGGTCGACTACGGCGCGGCCGCCGAACCCGAGACCTTCCGCAAGATGCTCGTCGCCACCGGCAACGACGTGCGCGTCATGTCGATCAAACTCGCCGACCGCCTGCACAACATGCGCACCCTCGGCGTCATGCGGCAGGAGAAACAGGAACGGATCGCGAAGGTCACCCGCGATGTCCTCATCCCGCTCGCCGAGCGGCTCGGCGTCCAGGCCCTGAAGACCGAACTCGAGGACCTCGTCTTCGCGATCCTGCACCCCGAGGAGTACACGCAGACCCACGCCCTCATGGCGGCCAACGCGGCACGCGAGGACGACCCCCTCGCCGCGATCGCCGAAGAGGTGCGCGGTGTGCTGCGCGAGGCGGGCCTGAGCGCCGAGGTCCTCATCAGGCCCCGGCACTTCGTCTCCGTCCACCGGGTCCGCCGCAAGCGCGGTGAGCTGCGCGGCTCCGACTTCGGCCGGCTCCTCGTCCTCGTCTCGGAGGACGCGGACTGTTACGGCGTCCTCGGAGAACTGCACACCTGTTTCACCCCGGTGGTCTCGGAGTTCAAGGACTTCATCGCCGTACCGAAGTTCAACCTGTACCAGTCGCTGCACACCGCCGTCGCCCGCGGCGACGGCGAGGTCGCCGAAGTCCTCATCCGTACGCATCAGATGCACAAGGTGGCGGAGGCGGGTGTCGTCGCCCTCGGCAATCCGTACACGCCGTCCGGCGAGGAGCACCTGGACACGGACGGAGAGCGCGCCGACCCCACGCGCCCCGGCTGGCTCTCCCGCCTCCTCGACTGGCAGCAGTCCGCACCCGACGCCGACATGTTCTGGTCGACGCTGCGCGAGGACCTCGCCCAGGACCGCGAGATCACCGTCTTCCGGCCGGACGGCGGCACCATCGGCCTGCCCGCCGGCGCCAGCTGCGTCGACGCCGCGTACGCCCAGTACGGCGAGGACGCCCACGCCTGCATCGGCGCGCGGGTCAACGGCCGCCTGGCGACGCTCGGCACGGTCCTCGTCGACGGCGACACGGTGCAGCTCCTGATGGACCGCATGGAGGGCGCCGCCGCCTCCGAACCCTCCCGCGACTGGCTCGACCACGCCCGTACGCCCGCCGCACGCATCGCCATCCGGCGCTGGCTGACCGCCCACCCCGAGGGCCCCAGCGCCCCCGAAGCGGCCCCGCGCGCGCCCTACAGCGGGCCTTCCGTGCGGCCCGCCGCGGCCAACGCGCTGGTCGACCAGCCGGGCGCCGCCGTGCGTCTGGCCGGCTGCTGTACGCCCGTACCGCCCGACGAGATCACGGCCTTCGCCGTACGCGGCGGTGTCTTCACCGTGCACCGTGTCGCGTGCCCCGGGGTGGCGCGCATGAAGGACGACGGGCGCGCGGAGGTCGACGTGCGCTGGGCCGACGAGGAGACCGCCGAGTACCGCGTGACGCTGGTCGCCGAGTCGTTCAGCCGCCCGCATCTCCTGGCGGACCTCACGGAAGCCATAGCGCTGGAGGGCGTCGCCATCATCTCGGCGACCGTCGAACCGCCCACCCAGGGCGGCGTCCGGCACACGTATACGCTGCAACTCCCGGACGCCGCGCATCTGCCGGGGCTCATGCGGGCGATGCGCAACGTGCCGGGGGTGTTCGACGTGGGGCGCGCACAGCACGCGGCGACCGGCGCTCTCTGAGCCCGTCGCGGGCCCCGGGGGTCTCGTTCGGGTGGGTGCGGCGTGTACCGCCCCCGCCGTGGGGCGACACGCTGATAGCCGTAGTTCATGCTGCTCAGCTCCCGAACGCCCCGCACCGCCGCGCTGCTCGCCGCAGGTGCCTCCGTCGCCCTCCTCGCGGCGGGCGCGCCGCAGTCGGCCACCCCGCTCGGCATCGGCGACCGCCTCTTCCCGCACCTGGGCAACCCCGGGTACGACGTCAGGTCGTACGACATCGCCTTCACCTACGGAGGCGACAACAGCAAGCCGCTCGCCGCCGTCACCAAGATCGACGCCCAAGCGACCGACCGGCTGGAGCGGGTCAACCTCGACTTCTCGCACGGAACGGTGAGCTCCGTGGAGGTCAACGGGGAGCCCGCGCGCTTCGCGACCAGCCAGGAGGACCTGGTCGTGACGCCCGCCCGGCCGGTGCTGCCGGGCCTGCCCCTGCACATCACCGTGCGCCACACCAGCAACCCGATGCCGGGCAAGCAGGACGTCGGCTGGCTCCGCACCAAGGACGGGCTCGCCATGGCGAACCAGGCGGACGCCGCGCACCGCGTGTTCCCCAGCAACGACCACCCCTCGGACAAGGCGTACTTCACGTTCCGAGTGACCGCCCCGAAGAACCTGCAAGCGGTGGCCAACGGGCTGCCCGTCGCGACGACCCGCTCCGGCCCCACCACCAGCTGGGTCTACCGCACCGCCCACCCCATGGCCACCGAACTGGCCCAGGTCTCCATCGGCCGCTCGGCCGTCCTGCACCAGAAGGGCCCGCACGGCCTGCCCGTACGCGATGTCGTTCCTGCCAAGGACACGAAGGCGCTGCAACCCTGGCTCGCCAGGACGCCCGGCCAGATCGCCTGGATGGAAGGCAAGGTCGGCCCCTACCCCTTCGAGAACTACGGCCTGCTCATCGCCGAGGCCAACACCGGCTTCGAACTCGAGACGCAGACGCTCTCCCTCTTCGAGCGGGACGTCTTCACACGACCCGAGTACCCGAAGTGGTACGTCGAATCGATCATGGTCCATGAACTGGCGCACCAGTGGTTCGGCGACAGCGTCAGCCCCCGCACCTGGTCCGACCTCTGGCTCAACGAAGGGCATGCCACCTGGTACGAGGCCCTGTACACCGAGGAGAAGGCGCACGCGCCCATGGAGAAGCGGATGCGCAACGCCTACACGGCCTCCGACGGCTGGCGCGCGGCCGGCGGCCCGCCCGCCGCACCCAAGGGCCCCAAGGACGGCGAGAAGATCAGCATCTTCCGGCCGGTCGTCTACGACGGCAGCGCCTTGGTCCTCTACGCGCTGCGCCAGGACATCGGCAAGGAGGCCTTCGAGCGGCTGGAGCGCAGGTGGGTGAGCACGCACCGGGACTCCACCGCCACGACCGCCGACTTCGTCACGCTCGCCTCACAGGTAGCCGGACGCGACCTGAGCGGCTTCTTCCAGGCCTGGCTCTACGGGGAGAAGACGCCGCCGATGCCCGGGCACCCGGACTGGAAGTCCAAGCCGGAGCAGAAGCAGGGCGCGCGGTGAGGCTTCGACCCGGCAATCACGGGAAATAACTCGGGTGACGAGACGGCCCGTCCCGTGCGAACATCTTGCCATCGGCGGCGCGGGCCATAAGGTCGCTCTGATCGGCTCTTCCGGGGAATCGCCTCTTCCGGGAATCCCGGAGCGGGGTCGAGCGTTGTCAGTGATGACGGACGAGGCGTCCGTCACATGTACCGAGCAGTCAGCCACACTCCCAGCGACGTAAGGATCCAATGACCTCCTCTTCTTCCCCTTCCCAGGACGAGCAGAGCTTCGCGCAGAACCACACCGAAGGTCTTCGGGCCGATGCCCTGATGGAAGAGGACGTCGCCTGGAGCCATGAGATCGACACAGCGCGGGACGGCGATCAGTTCGACCGCTCCGAGCGCGCGGCCCTGCGCCGCGTGGCGGGTCTCTCCACCGAGCTCGAGGACGTCACCGAAGTCGAGTACCGCCAGCTCCGCCTGGAGCGCGTGGTCCTCGTCGGCGTCTGGACGTCGGGCACGGTCGACGACGCGGAGAACTCTCTCGCGGAGCTGGCCGCCCTCGCCGAGACCGCGGGCGCCCTGGTGCTCGACGGCGTCATCCAGCGCCGGGACAAGCCCGACGCGGCGACGTACATCGGCTCGGGCAAGGCCCAGGAGCTGCGGGACATCGTCCTCGAGACCGGCGCCGACACCGTCGTGTGCGACGGTGAGCTGAGCCCCGGCCAGCTCATCCACCTCGAAGACGTCGTCAAGGTCAAGGTGGTCGACCGGACCGCCCTGATCCTCGACATCTTCGCCCAGCACGCCAAGTCCCGAGAGGGCAAGGCGCAGGTCGCGCTCGCGCAGATGCAGTACATGCTGCCGCGGCTGCGCGGCTGGGGCCAGTCACTCTCCCGGCAGATGGGTGGCGGTGGCTCCTCCGGCTCCGGCGGTGGCATGGCGACCCGTGGCCCCGGTGAGACCAAGATCGAGACGGACCGGCGCCGGATCCGCGAGAAGATGGCCAAGATGCGCCGTGAGATCGCGGAGATGAAGACCGGCCGCGAGATCAAGCGCCAGGAGCGCCGGCGGAACAAGGTGCCGTCGGTCGCGATCGCCGGCTACACGAACGCGGGCAAGTCCTCCCTGCTCAATCGCCTCACGGGCGCGGGCGTACTGGTGGAGAACGCGCTGTTCGCCACCCTCGACCCGACCGTGCGCCGGGCCGAGACCCCGAGCGGCCGGCTCTACACGCTGGCCGACACGGTCGGATTCGTCCGCCATCTGCCGCACCACCTCGTCGAGGCGTTCCGCTCCACGATGGAGGAGGTCGGCGACTCCGACCTGATCCTGCACGTGGTCGACGGTTCGCACCCGGTGCCCGAGGAGCAGCTCGCCGCCGTACGCGAGGTCATCCGCGACGTCGGGGCCACCAAGGTCCCCGAGATCGTGGTGATCAACAAGGCGGACGCGGCCGACCCGCTGGTGCTTCAGCGACTGATGCGCCAGGAGAAGCGCGCGATCGCCGTCTCCGCCCGTACAGGCGCCGGCATCGAGGAGCTGCTCGCGCTCATCGACGTCGAACTGCCGCGACCCGCGGTCGAGATCGAGGCGCTCGTCCCGTACACGCACGGCGGGCTCGTCGCGCGGGCGCACACCGACGGTGAGGTGCTCTCCGAGGAGCACACCCCGGAGGGCACGCTCCTGAAGGCGCGCGTCCACGAGGAACTGGCGGCGGACCTCGCGCCGTACGTTCCGACGGCGGCGGGCACGCGCTGACGCCGACCGGCCCTGCAGGCCTGGCTCGACGTGCATGAAGTGAAGGAGCCCCGTCCGGGTCCGCCCGGACGGGGCTCCTTGCTATCGCCTTGCCGTCTTACCGGCTGCCGTACTTCTCGCTCATCATGTCGAAGACCTGCTGGGCCTCCTGGCCCAACTGCGGTCCGGCGAGCCACGTGTTGGCGGCCGGGCCGATCGATGTGTTCGACACCAGGACGGTCTTGCCGTCACGGACACGGAACCAGCCGCCGCCCGACGAACCGCCCGTCATCGTGCAGCCGATGCGGTACATCGTCGGCTGCTCGGGGCTGAGCGAGAGCCGGCCGGGCCGGTCGAGGCACTTGTTCATGAGCAGCCCGTCGAACGGCGGGGCAGCCGGGTAGCCCCACGCGCCCATCGAATCGACCGTCTGGACGGACGGCGCCGAGAAGTCCACGTCCAGCGCGTTGCCGACCGTCTCCTCCAGGGACTTGGTGCCCTGCTCCGGCTTCACGTGCAGCACCGCGAAGTCGTACGGCGCACCCGCGCCGCCGGACTCGGCGCCCTGGCCGATCCACTCGTTGGAGGTGGAGGCCCAGTCGGCCCAGTAGGTGCCGTACGGGGCGATCTCCGTCTGCGTCGCGTTGCGCAGCGCGTTCGCCGACTTGCCCTGGTCGTTGTAGGACGGCACGAACGCGATGTTGCGGTACCAGCCACCCGCCGAACCCGCGTGCACACAGTGGCCCGCCGTCCACACCAGGTTCGACCGGCCCGGGTTGCGCGGGTCCTTCACGACGGTGCCGGAGCAGACCATCGACCCCTCGGGGGAGTCGAAGAAGACCTTGCCGACCGGTGCCGCGTTCTCGTGGTACGGAACCTTCTCGGCCTGTGCCCGGACGGGCGCGGGCTCCGGGTCGGAGACGCCCTGGTCGCTCGCGTAGTCCTTCGCCGCGATCGTCTTCTTCGGCTCCTCGGCGGACTTCATCCGCTCGGGCTTCCACAGCCCCTCGATGACCGGGTTGACGAAGTCCTTGGCCTCACGCAGCCAGTCGTCCTTGTCCCAGTTCTTCCAGGCGCCGCTCTCCCACTTGTCGGGGTCGATGCCGTGCTTCTTCAGCTTGTCGGCGATGTCGGCCGGCAGCTCGGCACCGCTCTGCGACCCCTGCGAGGAAGCGGCGGCCGGCTTGGCCGCGGCACTGTCCTCGCCGTCGTTGCAAGCAGTGGCGGTGAGCGCCAGAGCGGCGGCGATCCCGGTCGCGGCGAGGACGGAGCGCCGCCCCCGGCCGCGCACGGCGGACGGACGTGTGGAACGCATGGTGCGAGTACCCCCGAAGTAAAACGGCGCCCGGCGTGCTCGTGATGCGGGACCACGGCGCGGCGCCGGCGCGATGTCTGTCATGAGCGCGTGTCTGTCATGTGCGTGTCATTGATGCGGGGCGGGCGTCCGCGCGCACCCGTTTCGACACAGCACCCCACTATGCCCGTGGAGTCGGGGACGAACAGCGGCGGAGCGGTGAAGGTTCTGGCGGCGGCGCGTGGCGAGTCACGGCGGCGGGGTGGTGGAGGACGCGGCACCCCGCCTGCCGTTCGTACTGGTTCACACCGGTGTCCGGACCGGGTTCCTTACGTCACTGACCTGCCCGGACACCGACGCGGGCCGTACTACTGGCCGGCGAACTTCTTGCTCACGGCGTCGTAGATGCCCTTGGCTTCCTTGCCGAGCCGCGGACCGGCGAGCCAGCCCGCCGTCACCGGGCCGATCGAGGTGTTGGACACCAGCGCGGGCTTGCCGTCGGGACCCTGCCCGACCCAGCCGCCGCCGGACGAACCACCGGTCATCGTGCAGCCGACCCGGTACATCGTCGGGTCCGTCGAGTTCAGCGACAGACGCCCCGGCTTGTCCGCGCACTGGAACAGCTTCTGCCCGTCGAACGGCGGCGCCGCCGGGTAGCCCTTCGCCGTCAGCTGGGAGATGCTCGCCACCGTCGGCGCGTTGAAGTTCACCGGAAGCGACGAACCGACCGTCTCCTCGAGCGACTTGCCCGAGCCGCCCTTCTCCGGCGTCACATGGATGACGGCGAAGTCGTACGGCGCCCCCGCACCACCGGTCGGGCCACCCTGCTCGATCCACTGGTCGGACGTCTGTGCCCAGTCGCCCCACCACACACCGAACGGAGCGACTTCGTCCTTCGGCGCCCCCTGCAACTCCTCGGCGCTCTTGCCGTCGTTGTTGTACGAGGGGACGAACGCGATGTTGCGGTACCAGCCGCCGCTCTTGCCGGCGTGCACACAGTGACCGGCCGTCCAGAGCATGTCGGACTTGCCCGGGTGGGCAGGGTCCGAGACCACGGTGGCCGAGCACACCATCGACCCCTCGGGCCCGTCGAAGAACAACTTCCCCGCGTACGGCGCACTGTCGTGGTACGGACTCGCGGCGGCCGCCGCCTCCACCGGCTGCGGCGTCGGGTCCGTCACCCCCTGGTCGCCGGAGAGGTCGTTCTCGTCGACCTCGCCGCCCGGGTTCTTGTCGGCGTCACGCATCCGGTCCGAGTCCCACAGACCGTCGATGATCGGGTTGACGAAGTCCTGCGCCTCACGCAGCCACTTGTCCCTGTCCCAGTTCTTCCACTCGCCGTTCTTCCATTTGTCCGGATCGATCCCGTGTTCTTTGAGCTTGTCCTTGATGTTGTCCGGGATCTTGAACGAGCCATCGCCCGCGGCCGCGGAGGACGTCGCCTTGTCGCTCGCCTCGTCCTCGCTCGGACCGCACGCGGTAGCGGTGAGGGCGAGCGCCGCGCCAAGGGCAACGGCCGCCGCCACGGGGGACGTTCTGCCGCGTACGCTCCGGGCGCGGCGAGCGGCGAACAGCGGGCGTATGGGTCGCATGGTGTGAATCCCCCTGGGCTTCGAGATCAGTGCACTGCCGAACAGGTGCGGTGGACGAGCGGTGCGGCCCCTCCCCGAACGGCACCCCACACTATGCCGGTGCCGTCGGGGACGACCGACGGGACCGCAACGGTTCCGTCACGGACGGATCATGACCCAGCTACGAACCGCCACCTCCGCTCCGCGTCTTCGGTACGTACGCGGGATCCGCGGCCGGCGTTCACCCCGGGCCGGCCCTGCCGCACACCGGTGCCGCACCGGGGCCCTCGGCGGAGACGATCTGTGGCGCAGGTCTCGTCACGAGTCTGCGAGCGGCCCGTGTTCCTCTCGCTCCCTCGTCGTTAGTGCGTCCGGGGGAACCGCAGTCGGCGCTCAGCCCTCGAACCGTCCTGGTGTGCCGCCAGGGCGGTCCTTCGATGCTGTACCTGCCAACTCGCCCCGCACAAAGGTAAGTTGACAACATTAGTCGGCCGTATCTCCAGCGGGAGGACCAGCAACCGTGGCCGTGACCGACCCTGCGCCCCTGACGGTGCCCACCCCCTACGACGGGGAGGTGCGCAAGGCAGCCGCACGCGAAAGCGCCGTGCACGAAGGCATCCTGCGCCGCCAGTCCGCCCGGGAGTCCGCGGCGCGCACCTACGCGCGTGCCCTGCCGATCGTGCCGGTGCGGGCCCGAGGCCTCACCATCGAGGGGGCCGACGGCCGCCGCTATCTGGACTGCCTCTCCGGCGCGGGCACCCTCGCCCTCGGCCACAACCACCCCGTGGTGCTCGAAGCCATCCGCAAGGTGCTCGACTCGGGTGCGCCGCTGCACGTCCTCGACCTGGCCACACCCGTCAAGGACGCCTTCACCACCGAGCTGTTCCGTACGCTGCCACGCGCCCTCGCCGACAGGGCCCGCATCCAGTTCTGCGGGCCCGCCGGAACGGACGCCGTCGAGGCCGCCCTGAAACTGGTCCGCACCGCCACCGGCCGCCAGGGCCTCCTCGCCTTCACCGGCGCGTACCACGGGATGACCGCCGGAGCCCTCGAAGCGTCGGGCGGGGCGCAGGACGTACGGGTCGCCCGGCTGCCCTATCCGCAGGACTACCGCTGCCCCTTCGGCATCGGCGGCCCACGCGGAGCCGAACTAGCCGCCCGCTGGACCGAGTCGCTCCTCGACGACACCAAATCGGGAGTGCCGCACCCGGCGGGCATGATCCTCGAACCGGTGCAGGGGGAAGGCGGTGTCAACCCCGCCCCCGACACCTGGCTGCGCCGCATGCGGGCGATCACCGAGTCCCGCTCGATCCCACTGATCGCCGACGAGGTGCAGACCGGCGTCGGCAGGACCGGCGCCTTCTGGGCCGTCGACCACAGCGGCGTCGTACCCGACGTGATGGTCCTGTCCAAGGCGATCGGCGGCAGCCTCCCGCTCGCCGTGATCGTCTACCGCGACGACCTCGACGTCTGGGGCCCCGGCGCCCACGCGGGCACCTTCCGCGGCAACCAACTGGCGATGGCCGCCGGCACGGCGACCCTGGCCTACGTGCGCGAGAACGGCCTCGCCGAACGTGCCGCCGAACTCGGCACCCGCATGATCGGCCAACTCCGGGCCCTCGCCACGGAATACCCGTGCATCGGTGACGTACGAGGCCGAGGCCTGATGATCGGAGTCGAACTGGTGGACCCGGAGGGCGCTCGCCGGGCCTCCACCGGTCCGAACGCCGTCGGCCGCCCGGGTGCGGCTCACCCGAATACCGCCGGCTCGGGTGCCGCCGGCTCGGGTGCCGCCGGACCGGGTAGCGCCGGACCGGGTACCGCCGGCGCGGGCGCTGCAGGATCGCGTATCACCGGCTCGGGCGCCGTCGGCTCGGGTACCACCGGACCGGGTACCACCGGCTCGGGCGCCGCAGGTCCGCGTATCACCGGCCCGGATGCCACCGGTACGGCCTACACCGACCCCACCGGGCCCACCGGGCCCACCGACCCCACCGCGCGCACCGCTGACGGCGTCGACATCGCCGACTTCACGGCCGACGCCCTCCTCGGCGAACCGTTGGCCACACCGCTCCCCGCCGCTCCCGACCTGGCCGCGGCCGTTCGCGACGCCTGCCTGGACCGGGGCCTGATCGTCGAACTCGGCGGCCGCCACTCCAGCGTCGTACGCCTCCTGCCTCCCCTGACCATCACCGATGAACAGGCCGCGGCCATCGTCGACCGGCTCGCGGACGCCATCGCCGCCGTGGCCCGAGCACGCACCTAGCCGCACCAGTACCCGGCGGCACGCCCTGCCCCAGCGCCAGCCGCGGCAACCGGACCAGCCGGACCACCGCCTCACGGAGCCCCCACCCCACGCAAGGAAGCCCTCTTGAACGCCACTCCCGCATCCGACGGTCGTCCCCGCACCCCTGCCGGAGGAGCCTGCGACACGCAGAGCCCGCGCGGCCCGGAGCGCGAAACGGTCCCTTGGCAGAAGGGCGGCGCCCAAGAGGCCGAACATCTGCACGCCTCTCCCGTCGACCTCCTCGAACACCCCGACCCCGCGACCTCCGCCCAGGTCGCGGCCGTCGAGAACCTGCTGCGCTGCTGGGTACGCGAGAACAACCTCGCCCCTCCTGCCGTCGGCGCCCTCCGCGTCGCCCTGCCCGCGAGCGGCACCGCCCTCCTCGTCCCGGTCCACTACTGGTCACCCACCGGCTGGCACCGCTTCGGCCTGCCCTACCTGGAGGACGGCCCCCAGGGCGCCCCCTGCGTCGACGCGGTAACCCTCGCCTCCCTCCTCAGCCGCGAATCGGCCCCGACCGACACGATCCCGGCGCCGTCCGGGCCCGCCGAAGCCGAAGCCGAAGCCGACGAAAAGGAAGAGGGTGGCGACCTCGTCGGCCGCGTCGCCGACTCCGTCCGCCGCACGGCCGTCTTCATCGCCGACCGCCGCAGCCGTCGCGAAGACACCCCCGACCACTTCCTCGCCGGTGAACAGGCCCTGCTTCTCGGCCACCCGCTGCACCCGACGCCGAAGAGCCGGGAAGGACTCTCCGAAGCCGAAGCCCGCCTCTACTCACCGGAACTGCGCGGCTCCTTCCCCCTGCACTGGATCGCTGTCGCACCCGACGTCCTCGCCCACGACTCGGCCTGGACCGAACGCGGCCGCCCCGTCCCCGCCACCCGCCTCACCGCACAACTCGCCGGCCCCGACCTCCCGTTGCCCCGCGGCTACGCCGCCCTGCCGATGCACCCCTGGCAGCTGCGCGAACTGAAGCACCGACCCGGCACCGCAGCTCTCCTCGACGCAGGACTCCTGCGCGAACTCGGCCCCCACGGCGAGCCCTGGTATCCCACCTCCTCCGTCCGCACCCTGTACCGGCCCGGCGCATCAGCGATGCTGAAGCTCTCCCTCAGCCTGCGGATCACCAACTCCCGCCGCGAGAACCTCCGCAAGGAACTGCACCGGGGCGTCGAGGTCCACCGGCTCCTGCGCAACGGCCTCGCCGAGCAGTGGCACGCCGTCCACCCCGGCTTCGACATCGTCCGCGACCCGGCCTGGCTCGCGGTCGATGATCCGGCCGGCGAACCCGTCCCCGGCCTCGACGTCATGATCCGCAACAACCCCTTCGCGCCCGACACCGACGCCACCTGCGTCGCCGGCTTCGTCTCGCCCCGGCCCCCGTACGACCAGGACACCCACCTGGACCGCTCCCCGATGAGCTCCAGGCTCGCCGACATCGTCACGAACCTCGCGACCCGTACCGGACGCTCCCGCGAAGCCGTGGCCGCCGAGTGGTTCCTGCGCTACCTCGAGCACGTGGTGCGCCCCGTGCTCTGGCTCGACAGCGAAGCCGGCGTCGCCCTCGAGGCCCACCAGCAGAACACCCTCCTCCTCCTCGACCCTGACGGCTGGCCCACCGGCGGGCGATACCGGGACAACCAGGGCTACTACTTCCGCGAGTCCCGTCGCGCCGAACTCGACAAGCGCCTGCCCGGCATCGGCGCCCTCAGCGACACCTTCGTCTCCGACGACGTCACCGACGAACGATTCGCCTACTACCTCGCCATCAACAACGTCTTCGGTCTCGTCGGCGCCTTCGGCTCCCAACAGCTCGCCGACGAACGACTGTTGATCGCCGCGTTCCGCCGCTTCCTCGGCGAGGCCGCTGCCGGCCCCCGCCGACTGCGCAGCCCGCTGCCGCATCGCCTGCTGGACTCGCCCACGCTGCGCTGCAAGGCAAATCTCCTCACCCGCCTGCACGGCCTCGACGAACTCGTCGGCCCCGTCGACACCCAATCCGTCTACGTCACCATCGCCAACCCCCTCCACACCTGAGACCCCCGACAACCCAACCCGAGGACCACATTCCGCACCCCTTCCTGAGAGGAGCGTCGCCGTGTCTCCCACCCATGCGAGCACCGACGCCGACGCCGACGCCGACCCCGCCCCCGTCACCGACCCGGACGAACCCACCGCCCCTCCGGAGAACCCGGACTGCCAGGACACCCTGGACCTGCGCCTTCCCGACGAACTCGTCGCGCTCATCGCTGAACAGGACGGGACGCAACCCACCGAGGGGACGGGCGGCGACCACCGGAGCGTTCCTGTCCTCACGAGCACATCCCAGGACGATCTGCTCGACCACGTAGGGGGATGGGGACCGGTCACCACCCCCTCAGGCGTGTTCCAGCTCGTCCCCGTCCGCATCGAGCGCGACCTCGGGCTCCTCAGCCGCTGGATGAACGACCCCGCCGTGGCCGCCTTCTGGGAACTCGCCGGCCCCGAATCCGTCACCGCGGACCACCTGGGCCCCCAGCTCGACGGTGACGGACGCAGTGTGCCCTGCCTCGGTGTACTCGACGGCACGCCCATGAGCTACTGGGAGATCTACCGCGCCGACCTCGACCCGCTGGCCCGCCACTACCCCGCCCGCCCCCACGACACCGGTATCCACCTCCTCATCGGCGGCGTCGCCCATCGCGGTCATGGGCTCGGAACCACACTGCTCAGAGCCGTTGCCGATCTCGTACTCGATCACCGTCCGCCGTGTGCGCGGGTCGTCGCAGAGCCAGACCTTCGCAACACCCCCTCCGTCTCCGCCTTCTTGAGCGCCGGTTTCCGCTTCTCCGCCGAGGTGGACCTCCCCGACAAGCGGGCCGCGCTCATGGTCCGTGACCGAGCCCTGCGCACCGTGCTGTGAGCTCGTCACGCTTGGTACACCGCTCGACCCGATCCGGTTCCCTCGCGAGGAGTCCTTGTGCCGAACCCGCCCGTCGTCCCGCATTCCGCAGAGCCGCCCGTGCTGTACGACCCGCCCGAGCTCACGCGTAAGAACTGGGACAGGGCAGGAGCACGTCTGCTGGCCAAACTGATCGGTGAATTCGCGTACGAGGAGATCCTCCGGCCGCTGCCCGTCGACCGGGACGCGGCGGTGGACGCGGCGCCGGGCCGTCACCCCTACATCCTGAACGTCCCGAGCGACGACGGATCCGGCAGTGGCCGAGTCCGGTTCAACGCCCGCCGTGGCGCGTACGGCAGCTGGCAGGTGGACCCGGACAGCATCGAGTGGGTGCCCGGGCCGGGAACAGCGGACGACGCGACCGCCGCACCATCCGACCCCGTACCGCACGCTGCGGACGACGAGGCCGCCGCATCACCCGACCCCGAGCCCGAGCCCGGACCGCACGCAGCGGACGACGTGACCGCCGCACCATCCGACCCCGAGCCCTTCACCGACCCCCTCGCTTTCCTCCTGCGCACCAAGCACCTCATCGGCCTCGACGGCACCACCCTGGGCCACCTCATCCGCGAGCTCTCCGTCACCCTCGCCGCCGACGCCCGGCTCGACCACACCGCCCTGACCGCACCGCAGCTCACCGACCTCGGATACGCCGAGCTCGAGGGCCACCAGACCGGCCACCCCTGGATTGTCCTGAACAAGGGCCGGCTCGGCTTCTCGGCGACGGACGCCTCCCGCTGGGCACCAGAGGCCCGCCGTCACACCAGCCTCCCCTGGATCGCCGTGCACACCAGCCTCGCCACCTACCGTGGTGCCGCGGGCCTGGAATCCGCCGACTCTCTCTACTCCCGCGAACTGGACGCACCCATACGGCAACTGTTCGCCGACAGCCTGCGTGCGAGGGGCCTGGACCCGGCCGCGTACCTCTACCTGCCGGTGCACCCGTGGCAGTGGGACGACATCGTGCTCCCGCTCTTCGCGCACTCCGTCGCCACGGACGCGATCGTCCCGCTCCCCACCGACGGCGACCTGCGCCTGCCCCAGCAGTCGATCCGCACGTTCCTGAACACCACGCATCCGGAACGGCACACCGTCAAACTGCCTCTGTCGGTTCTCAACACCCTTGTATGGCGCGGACTCCCGACGGAGCGCACCCTTGCCGCACCCGCCGTGACCACCTGGATGCTGGCACTGCGCGACGCCGACACCTTCCTCAAGGACGAGTGCGGAGTCATCCTGCTGGGTGAGGTCGCTTCCGTCGCGGTCCAGCACCCCGTGTACGGGGATCTCGACGAAGTCCCCTACCAGTACAAAGAGCTGCTGGGAGCCATCTGGCGGGAGCCCGTGACGCGGCACCTCGCATCCGGGGAGCGCGCCCGTACGCTCGCCTCCCTGTTACTCGTCGATCCGCAGGGGCGGTCCTTCACAGCGGAACTCGTCGCGCGCTCGGGACTCGACGCGAAGACCTGGCTGCGCAGGCTCTTCGCCGCTCTCCTGCCACCCCTGCTGCGCTTCCTGTACCGCTACGGAACCGTGTTCTCGCCGCACGGGGAGAACGCCATCGTCGTCTTCGACGAGCAGGACGTACCCGTGCGCCTCGCGGTCAAGGACTTCGTCGACGACGTCAACGTCAGCGGCGAACCACTCCCGGAACACGACTCCATGCCGCAGGACGTACGCGACGTCCTGCTCACGGAGAGGCCCGACTTCCTGACGCAGTTCATCCACTCCGGCCTCTTCATCGGCGTCTTCCGGTACCTGGCGCCCCTGTGCGAGGAACAACTCGGCGTCCCGGAAGCGCAGTTCTGGTTCCTGGTACGCGCCGAGATCCTGCGCCACCACGCCCGCTTCCCGGAGCTGAAGGAGCGGTACGAGATGTTCGACCTGCTCACCCCGCGGATCGAGCGGCTGTGCCTCAACCGCAACCGCCTCCACCTCGACGGCTACCGCGACCGTGCACACCGCCCGCACGCCGCCGTGCACGGCACCGTCGCCAACCCCCTGCACCAACCGTGATCGCGGGATTGTCAGTGCCGCCGTTTAGGGTGGTCGAGCTATGACGAAGCCCTCACTCCCCGAGCTCCTGCACGCCGCCGTCACTGCCGTCGGCGGCACGGAGCGCCCTGGCCAGGTCACCATGGCCGAGACCGTCGCCGCGGCGATCGACGACGGTTCCCATCTGCTTGTCCAGGCGGGCACCGGCACCGGCAAGTCGCTCGGATATCTGGTGCCGGCCCTGGCCCACGGGGAGCGCGTCGTGGTGGCGACGGCGACGCTCGCCCTCCAGCGCCAGCTCGTGGAGCGGGACCTGCCGCGCACGGTCGAGGCGCTGCACCCGCTGCTGCGCCGCCGCCCCACGTTCGCCATGCTCAAGGGCCGGTCGAACTATCTGTGTCTGCACCGCCTGCACGAAGGCATGCCGCAGGACGAGGAGGAGGGGCTCTTCGACCAGTTCGAGGCCGCGGCGCCGACCAGCAAGCTCGGGCAGGACCTGCTGCGCATGCGGGACTGGGCGGACGACACGGAGACCGGTGACCGGGACGACCTCACACCGGGTGTCTCGGACCGGGCCTGGGCCCAGGTGTCCGTGTCGTCGCGCGAGTGCCTGGGCGCGTCGAAATGCGCGTACGGACAGGAGTGCTTCGCCGAGATGTCCCGTGAGCGGGCCAAGCTCTCGGATGTCATCGTCACCAACCACGCCCTGCTCGCGATCGACGCCATCGAGGGCGCGCCGGTCCTGCCGGAGCACGAGGTCCTGATCGTGGACGAGGCCCACGAGCTGGTGTCCAGGGTGACCGGTGTGGCGACGGGCGAGCTCACTCCGGGCCAGGTCAACCGCGCGGTGCGGCGGGCCGCGAAGCTGGTGAACGAGAAGGCCGCGGACCAGCTCCAGACGGCCGCCGAGGGCTTCGAGCGGCTCATGGAGCTGGCACTGCCCGGCCGCCTCGAGGAGATCCCGGAAGACCTCGGCTATGCCCTGATGGCGCTGCGCGACGCCGCGCGGACGGTCATCACCGCGATCGGCTCCACGCGGGACAAATCCGTCCAGGACGAGGACGCCGTACGCAAGCAGGCTCTGGCCTCCGTGGAGACGATCCACGATGTGGCGGAGCGGATCACGAACGGGTCGGAGTGGGACGTCGTCTGGTACGAGCGCCACGAGCCCCGCGCCGGGTCCACGTTCCGGCAGAGCGGGGCATCGCTGCGGGTGGCACCCATGTCCGTGTCGGGGCTGCTCCGGGAGAAGCTGTTCTCCGACCGCTCCGTGACCCTGACATCGGCGACTTTGAAGCTCGGCGGTGATTTCAACGGCGTAGGCGCTTCCCTGGGTCTCGCGCCCGAAGGTACGCACGGCGACGACCTGCCTGAATGGCAGGGCCTCGATGTCGGCTCGCCGTTCGACTACCCGAAGCAGGGCATCCTGTACGTCGCCAAGCACCTGGCCCGTCCCGCCCGCGAAGGCACCCGGGACGACATGACGGACGAGCTGACCGAGCTGGTGCAGGCGGCCGGCGGCAGAACGCTGGGCCTCTTCTCCTCCATGCGCGCCGCACAGGCCGCGGCCGAGGAGCTGCGGACGCGGATCCCCGAATACCCGATCCTGCTGCAGGGCGAGGACACCCTCGGCGAGCTGATCAAGAACTTCGCAGCAGATCCGAAGACGTGTCTGTTCGGCACGCTGTCGCTGTGGCAGGGCGTGGACGTACCGGGTACGGGCTGCCAGCTGGTCGTCATGGACAAGATCCCGTTCCCCCGGCCCGACGATCCGCTGATGAGCGCCCGGCAGAAGGCCGTCGAGGAGGCGGGTGGCAACGGCTTCATGGCGGTGGCGGCGACCCATGCGGCGCTGCTGATGGCGCAGGGTGCGGGCCGCCTCGTGCGAGCGACCGGAGACCGCGGCGTCGTGGCGGTCCTGGACCCCCGCCTGGCGACGGCCCGCTATGGCAGCTACCTGCGGGCTTCGATGCCGGACTTCTGGTACACAACGGACCGGAATCAGGCACGGCGCTCGCTCGCGGCGATCGACGCGACGGCGAAGGCCGACGAGAAGTAGCTTCCCGGGGCGGTTCGGCCGGCCTCGGGGCCTGGTGCGGACAGCGCTGGGCCCCGGAACCGGCGCAGTTGGTTCCGGGGCCCGGTCAGGGAGGAGTCACACCCGGCGCAGAACAGCTACCACCTTGCCGAGGATCGTCGCCTCGTCACCGGGGATCGGCTGGTACGCGGAGTTGTGAGGGAGGAGCCACACATGGCCGTCCTCGCGCTTGAAGCGCTTGACGGTGGCCTCACCGTCGAGCATCGCGGCGACGATGTCGCCGTTCTCCGCGACGGGCTGGCGACGGACCGTGACCCAGTCACCGTCGCAGATCGCGGCCTCGATCATCGAGTCGCCGACGACCTTGAGGACGAACAGCTCGCCGTCGCCGACCAGTTGCCGGGGGAGGGGGAAGACATCCTCGACCGATTCCTCGGCGAGAATCGGCCCACCTGCGGCGATCCGACCGACGAGCGGCACGTACGAGGCGGCCGGCTTGCCCGTCGTGTCCGTGGGCTGCGTGCTCGGCTGGTCCGAGCCCCTGACCTCGTACGCACGCGGACGGTGCGGGTCGCGGCGCAGGAAGCCCTTGCGCTCGAGAGCCATGAGCTGGTGCGCGACGGACGACGTGCTGGACAGGCCCACCGCCTGGCCGATCTCCCGCATCGACGGCGGGTACCCGCGACGCTGCACCGAGTCCCGGATGACCTCGATCACGCGACGCTGGCGGTCGGTGAGACCCGAGCTGTCGGCGCGGATTCCTGGAGGTCGGCCGGGCAGGGAACGGCCCGGCTTGGGCCCCTCCTGGCTCATGGGCGCGTCAGTCATGGCATGCACCGGCTCGAGTCGGCCCGGGGCGCGGCCCTGGGCAGTGATGGTGGCGCTGTCTGCGGTGGTGGTCACGTCGGTCGGCCCCTCTCGAGAATGTCTCCCTAGCTAGCCAACGGTAGTTCCTTTCGAAAGGTTGCGCCAAACACACGTTCGAGTGAAAAACCGTAGATTACTTGTCGTGATCATGTGCCTAGGTGTATGGCTAGCGGCCGCACAGAGTGGCAATTCGGTTCAATCCGGTACGCTTCTCCGCCGGGACCGAGACCCCCTCCGAGGGCCCTCCCAGTCTGCCACTGGGCCCCTCGACGGTCGGGCACCGCCCCCTCCCTGCGTGCGTCGCGCCGGTCGACAGCTGTGGCCTGTGGGGTTTCCGTGCCATACGCGGCCAACTCGGGCTCGACGACACGCGCTAGTGCTGCAAAGGCGGCCAAACCCCAGATGTAGTGGTTGGATTGCATCAGCAGCCCAGAAGTTGTGGTCCCCGGTCCTTCGCGGCCGAAGTCATCGCCTATGCTTGGGGCTGCTTCGAGGGGCGGAACAAGCCCCGTGAGGCTATCGAGTCGTGCCGTGAAGGAGGGTTGGGAGTTCATGCACTGTCCCTTCTGCAGGCATTCCGACAGCCGTGTCGTCGACAGCCGCACCACCGACGACGGCACATCGATCCGCCGACGCCGCCAGTGCCCGGACTGCTCCCGTCGTTTCACGACGGTGGAGACGTGTTCACTGATGGTGATCAAGCGGAGCGGAGTCACCGAACCCTTCAGCCGCACCAAGGTGATCAACGGAGTGCGCAAGGCCTGCCAGGGCAGGCCCGTGACCGAGGACGCTCTGGCTCTGCTCGGCCAGCGCGTCGAGGAAGCGGTGCGCGCCACCGGAAGCGCGGAGCTGACCACGCATGATGTGGGCCTGGCCATGCTCGGCCCGCTTCAGGAGCTGGATCTCGTCGCCTACCTGCGCTTCGCGTCCGTGTACCGGGCGTTCGACTCGCTGGAGGACTTCGAGTCCGCGATCGCGGAACTGAGGGAACAAGCGCCCGGCGCGACGGCGGACGGCGCCGCCGGAGAGTGCGCAGAGCGTGACAGCGGGCCCGGAGGAACTGTCGAGGTTCCCGTGCCCGCCCAAGCCGCCGACTGACCGGTCCGGACGGGGCGGCGGCACCACAGACCTGTTGCGGGCGGCGTGAGCGGCGTCCGCAATACAAGACACACACCGTGCCACGGGAATTACGCGGCACTTTTGGGCGTTTTAGCCCGGTATATGGGAGGCGGCATGACAGAGACGACGAGCGGCCCGGCACGAGGTTCCCGTACCAAGGGTTCCAAGGCCACCAAGGGTCTGCGTATCGAGCGCATCCACACCACCCCCGGCGTGCACCCGTACGACGAGGTGGAATGGGCGAGCCGTGACGTCGTCATGACCAATTGGCGCGACGGCTCGGTCAATTTCGAGCAGCGTGGCGTCGAGTTCCCCGAGTTCTGGTCGGTGAACGCGGTCAACATCGTCACCAGCAAGTACTTCCGGGGTGCCGTCGGCACTCCGCAGCGCGAAGTGAGCCTCAAGCAGCTCATCGACCGCATTGTGAAGACGTATCGGAAGGCCGGCGAGGACTACAAGTACTTCTCTTCCCCCGCCGACGCCGAGATCTTCGAGCACGAGCTGGCGTACGCCCTCCTGCACCAGATCTTCAGCTTCAACTCGCCGGTGTGGTTCAACGTCGGCACGCCGCAGCCCCAGCAGGTCTCCGCCTGCTTCATCCTGTCCGTCGACGACTCCATGGAGTCGATCCTCGACTGGTACAAGGAAGAGGGCATGATCTTCAAGGGCGGCTCCGGCGCCGGCCTGAACCTCTCCCGTATCCGCTCCTCCAAGGAGCTCCTCTCCTCGGGCGGCAACGCCTCGGGTCCCGTCTCCTTCATGCGCGGTGCCGACGCCTCCGCAGGGACGATCAAGTCGGGTGGCGCCACGCGCCGCGCGGCCAAGATGGTCATCCTCGACGTCGACCACCCCGACATCGAGGGCTTCATCGAGACCAAGGTGAAGGAAGAGGAGAAGATCCGCGCCCTGCGTGACGCGGGCTTCGACATGGACCTGGGCGGCGACGACATCACGTCCGTCCAGTACCAGAACGCCAACAACTCGGTCCGTGTGAACGACACGTTCATGAAGGCGGTCGAGGAGGGCGGCAAGTTCGGTCTGACGTCCCGGATGACCGGTGAGGTCATCGAGGAGGTCGACGCCAAGTCGCTCTTCCGCAAGATGGCCGAGGCCGCCTGGGCCTGTGCCGACCCCGGCATCCAGTACGACGACACCATCAACCAGTGGCACACGTGCCCGGAGTCCGGCCGCATCAACGGCTCGAACCCGTGCAGCGAGTACATGCACCTGGACAACACGTCCTGCAACCTCGCCTCGCTGAACCTGATGAAGTTCCTGAAGGACGACGCCAAGGGCCACCAGTCCTTCGACGTCGAGCGCTTCTCGAAGGTCGTCGAGCTGGTCATCACCGCGATGGACATCTCGATCTGCTTCGCGGACTTCCCGACGCAGAAGATCGGCGAGAACACCCGCGCCTTCCGTCAGCTCGGTATCGGCTACGCGAACCTGGGCGCCCTGCTCATGGCGACCGGCCACGCCTACGACTCGGACGGCGGCCGCGCGCTGGCCGGCTCGATCACGTCGCTGATGACGGGCACGTCCTACAAGCGCTCCGCCGAGCTCGCCGCGGTCGTCGGCCCGTACGAGGGCTACGCCAAGAACGCGACCCCGCACCAGCGCGTCATGAAGCAGCACGCCGACGCCAACACCGTGGCCGTCCGCGTGGACGACCTGGACACCCCGATCTGGGCCGCCGCCACGGAGGCCTGGCAGGACGTGGTCCGCCTCGGCGAGAAGAACGGTTTCCGTAACTCGCAGGCGTCCGTCATCGCCCCGACCGGCACCATCGGTCTCGCGATGTCCTGCGACACCACCGGCCTCGAGCCCGACCTCGCCCTGGTCAAGTTCAAGAAGCTGGTCGGCGGCGGCTCGATGCAGATCGTCAACGGCACCGTCCCGCAGGCCCTGCGCCGCCTGGGCTACCAGGAGGAGCAGATCGAGGCGATCGTCGCCCACATCGCCGACAACGGCAACGTGATCGACGCTCCCGGTCTCAAGACCGAGCACTACGAGGTCTTCGACTGCGCCATGGGCGAGCGTTCCATCTCCGCGATGGGCCACGTCCGCATGATGGCCGCGATCCAGCCCTGGATCTCCGGTGCCCTCTCCAAGACCGTCAACCTGCCGGAGACGGCGACGGTCGAGGACGTCGAAGAGGTCTACTTCGAGGCCTGGAAGATGGGCGTCAAGGCGCTCGCCATCTACCGCGACAACTGCAAGGTCGGCCAGCCCCTCTCCGCCAAGACCAAGGAGAAGGCGAAGTCCGAGACCGACGCTGTCACGGAGAAGACCGAGGCGGAGATCCGCAAGGCGGTCGAGAAGGTCGTCGAGTACCGCCCCGTCCGCAAGCGTCTCCCCAAGGGCCGTCCCGGCATCACCACCTCCTTCACGGTGGGCGGCGCCGAGGGCTACATGACCGCCAACTCCTACCCGGACGACGGTCTCGGTGAGGTCTTCCTGAAGATGTCCAAGCAGGGCTCCACCCTCGCGGGCATGATGGACGCCTTCTCCATCGCCGTCTCCGTGGGTCTGCAGTACGGCGTGCCGCTGGAGACGTACGTCTCGAAGTTCACGAACATGCGCTTCGAGCCGGCCGGCATGACGGACGACCCGGACGTGCGGATCGCGCAGTCGATCGTCGACTACATCTTCCGCCGTCTGGCGCTCGACTTCCTGCCCTTCGAGACGCGCTCCGCGCTCGGCATCCACTCCGCCGAGGAGCGTCAGCGCCACCTGGAGACGGGCTCCTACGAGCCGTCCGAGGACGAGCTCGACGTCGAGGGCCTGGCGCAGTCGGCGCCTCTCCAGACGTCGCAGGCCGAGTCCCTGAAGGTCGTCGAGACGCCGAAGGCCGAAGCCGCCGCCGTCCAGGCCGCCCCGCAGCAGGTGCACACGAGCGCCGAGCTCGTCGAGATGCAGCTGGGCATCCAGGCCGACGCCCCGCTCTGCTTCTCCTGCGGTACGAAGATGCAGCGGGCCGGCTCCTGCTACATCTGCGAGGGCTGCGGCTCGACCAGCGGTTGCAGCTGATCGCCTGACCTGAAGGGGCGGCGGGACCACTCGGTTCCGCCGCCCCTTCGGCGTTCCGGCGCTACAGGGTGCCCATCGCGGCGGCGAACGCCGTGAGGTCGCCGTCGAAACCGCGTATCAGCTCGCGGAACGCCCATTCGCCGTCGGCGCCGCGCGTGAACTCGGCGATGGTGGCCGCCGAGCTGCTGTCCACTGCCGAGAGGTCGTGGTGCGACAGCTCGGTGTAGTCCTCCCGGATGCGTACCGCGGTGTTCGCCACGTCCCCGAACACCGTGAGCCGTCCCAGCTCCTGCTCGCTCTGCTGGAGGACCACGCCGACGACCACGCGCCCGTACTTCGGCGCGAGCCGCTCCAGCTCGAGGGTCATCACTTCGTCGAAACCGAAGCCCTGTCCCGTCCGGCTGTCCCGGTCGAGGTGGATGGTCCCGTCGGGGGAGCGGCTGTCGAAGTGGACGACGTAGGCGGGGCTGCCGTGCGGGTCCTCGCTCGTGTACGGCGCAGCGATGAGATCCAGGTCGTGGGGCGGCGAACCCAACGGGCTCGGGTCCCACTTCAGGCCGACCTCGATCTTTTCGATCCCCTTGCGGAGACTGCTCACCGAACTCCCCCTTCTTCACGCGATGTTGCTTGCTACCGACACGCTACGTCCTCCCACTGACACCACGGGTCGATCATTGGGGAATGACGCGGAACGCGGAACATGCTTACCGGGGGAGGTTTTGTCACCGAATACGTGGATGAGCGACGGGCAGAACGGGACATCGGTGAGCGGGAGTTGAGTGCGGTTCTCGACCGTGAGTTCGGGATCGAGCTGAGCAAGGGCGATCCCGCCGAGCTGGTAAGCGTGCACTGCACCGGAGAGTGACCCCGTGTCACGCACCGCGCCGTACGATGGCGCGGTGCTGGTCAAGTGGATTCGCTGCGTTGTGGTGGACCGTCGGGGGTTCGAGCGGGGACAGCGGAAATGGGCGGGGCTCCTTGGAGAGCCGGGGTTCCGGGGGCAGGGCGGGGGCTGGAGCAGGCAGCGGCCCGATGTGGCCCATGTCTTCGGTTTCTGGGAGAGCCGTGCCTTTTACGACTCCTTCATGGCGCGGTCCCATGACCGGCTTGCCGCGGCGCAGAGCGGCACCTATAGGGGCATGCAGGCGAAATTGTTCGATCACCTCTTCGATCTGAAGACGGGGTTCGAGCCGAGATTCACGGATACGGATGTCGTCCGTGTCGCCCATTGCAAGGTCCGGGCCGAGCGGGCCGAGCACTTCACGCTGATGCAGCAGAAGGTGTGGAACCCGGCGATGGCCGGCTCGCCGGGGATGGTGCGTGGCTTCTTCGGGGAGGCGCCGGGCGACGAGTTTCTGGTCCTGTCGATGTGGCTGTCGGCTGCCGAGCGCGGAAAGTACCAGGTCGACCGGGTGGAGCGGTTGTCCTTGAGAGCGCAGACCGAGACCGACATCGAAGCCATCGACGGTGACATCGTGCGGCTGGAGCCGACCTGGACGGTGTGAACGCGTGACCACGCGCGCGTGCCGCGACGCGCACACCACGCGCGCGTAGTCGTGGTGCGTACGCCGGATGGAGCTCGTACGAGTGCTCGAAACCGGCCGAACCGATCTAGTGTTTGCGCATGGCACGACCGCGGCGCATTGTTCTGGTCCGGCACGGCGAATCGGAAGGCAACGCCGACGACACCGTGTACGAGCGCGAGCCCGACCATGCCCTGGCACTCACGGAGTCGGGGTGGCAGCAGGCCGAGGAGACGGGCAAGCGGCTGCGGGAGCTGTTCGGTCGCGAGCGGGTGAGCGTCTATGTCTCGCCGTACCGGCGCACCCACGAGACGTTCCGGGCGTTCCGTCTCGATCCCGCTCTGGTGCGGGTGCGCGAGGAGCCACGCCTTCGGGAGCAGGACTGGGGAAACTGGCAGGACCGTGACGACGTACGGCTTCAGAAGGCGTATCGCGATGCCTACGGCCACTTCTTCTACCGGTTCGCGCAGGGCGAGTCCGGGGCCGATGTGTACGACCGCGTAGGCGCGTTCCTGGAAAGCCTGTACCGCAGCTTCGAGCACCCGGACCATCCGCCGAACGTGCTTCTGGTGACGCACGGGCTGACCATGCGGCTGTTCTGTATGCGCTGGTTCCACTGGACCGTCGCGGAATTCGAGTCGCTGTCGAATCCCGGGAACGCCGAGACGAGGGCGCTCGTTCTGGGAAAGAACGGCAAGTACGAAATGGACCGGCCATTCGAACATTGGTGTGACCCTAGATCCTATGGGGCAACCGGATAGGGTGACAGGGCGATGACCGCTGATACCTCACCCGACGGGCGCTTGGACCGCGCCCTGTCCAGCCTGCGTGGACTTTCCGTGGGCGACGCGCTGGGCTCCCAGTTCTTCGTCCCGGCGAACTATCCGCTGCTCAAGCGCCGTGCGGTTCCGGACGGCCCCTGGCAGTGGACCGACGACACCGAGATGGCCTGCTCCGTGGTGGCCGTCCTGGCGGCTCACGAGCGCATCGACCAGGACGTCCTGGCACAGTCGTTCGCCGAGCACCACGATTTCGACCGCGGCTACGGACCGGCGGTGAACCGGCTGCTGCGGCAGGTCCGGGAGGGCGGCGACTGGCGGGCGCTCGCGTCCGCTCTGTTCAAGGGACAGGGGTCGTGGGGCAACGGAGCGGCGATGCGTATCGCACCTCTCGGCGCCTACTACGCCGACGACCCCGAGCAGGCCACGCACCAGGCCGAGATCTCGGCGTATCCAACGCATCAGCACCGTGAGGCCGTCGTCGGAGCGATGGCCGTGGCCGCCGCCGCGGCGCTCGCGGCGGACCCGGCGGGCCCACCGAGCCCGCAGGAGCTGCTGGACGGTGTGATCGCGCTCGTGCCACGCAGTGCGGTGGGAGCGGGGCTGCGCAGGGCCAGGGACATGCTCGACTACGGCGATGCGGGCACTGTGGCCGCGGTGCTCGGGTGCGGTCGGCGGACGACCGCGCACGACACGGTGCCGTTCACCCTGTGGTCGGCGGCGCGCGGGCTCGACGACTTCGAAGAGGCTTTCTGGACCACTGCTCAGGTGGGCGGCGACATGGACACGACCTGCGCGATCGTGGGCGGCGTCATCGCCGCCGGCAGCGGCGCGACACCGCCGGCCGACTGGCTGGAGCGTACCGAGGCCCTTCCGGAGTGGAGTCGGCCGTCTCGCTCCGATGTACCGCGCTGATCGGTGGCGTAGGCGCGGCAGACCTCGTGGGTGCCGGGTCCCGCCGTTCGGCGAGGCCCGGCACCCACGTCCCCTCCGGAGCCTCAGCCTCCGGCCGGTCCGGCCGCGCTCGCCGTGCCGGAGAGCGCCTCCAGATCGCTCTTGCGGACCTTGATCACTACCAGTGCGACGGCCAGGGCGAGAACGGCCATGGCGACTGCTGGAATGAAGGCCGTCGAGATGCCGTGCGCCAGCACCTCATGGCTCCAGGGCGCGGGCAGCTCATGGGTCTTCGCGAACGCGGCTTTCTGCTCCGGTGAGGCATGGGCCATGAAGTCGGCCACCTGGTCCTTCGCCTCGTTACGGCTCGCTGTACCGAAGACAGTCGTCAGGATGGACAGACCCAGCGAACCGCCCACCTGTTGCGTCGTGTTGAGCAAACCGGACGCCGCTCCGGCCTCGTGCGGGGCCACTCCGGACACCGCGGTGAGCGTCACCGTCACGAAGTTCAGGCCCATGCCGAACCCGAAGACCACCATCGGGCCGAGCACCCCGCTCACGTAGGAGCTGTCGGGGCTGATGAGCGTCTGCCAGGTGAGCCCGACCACGACCAGGGCCGATCCGCCGGCCAGGAACGGCTTCGGCCCCAGGACCGGCAGGAAGCGCTGCGAGAGAGCCGCACCGAACGCGATCGCCACCGTCACCGGCAGGAAGGCGAGACCGGCCTTGATGGGCGAGTAGCTCAGCACGTTCTGGACGAACAGCACGATGAAGAAGAACATGCCGAACATGGCCGCGGCGAGACTCAGCATGATCACGTACGTCCCCGACCGGTTGCGGTCGGCGAACATCCTCAGCGGAGTGATCGGTTCCTTGGCCCGGCTCTCGACGGCCACGAAGGACAGCAGCAGCACGATCGCCGCGGCGAACGACCCGATGGCCAGGTTGTCTCGCCAGCCCTCCTCCGCGGCACGGATGAAGCCGTACACGAGGGAGGCCATCCCGAGCGTGGAGGTGAGCGCTCCGGCTATGTCGAAGCGTCCTGGGTGTCGCTCGGACTCGCTGATGTACCGCGGCGCGAGGACCGCGATCAATATGCCGATGGGCACGTTCACGAACAGCACCCAGCGCCAGTCCAGCCACTCCGTGAGCATGCCGCCGGCGAGGAGACCTACGGCGCCGCCGCCCGCCGAGACCGCCGCGAAGACCCCGAACGCGCGGTTCCGCTCGGGCCCTTCGGGGAAAGTGGTCGTGATGAGGGCCAGTGACGTGGGCGACGCGATCGCGCCGCCGACGCCCTGCAGGGCGCGCGCGGCCAGCAACTGCCACGGTTCCTGGGCGAGCCCGCCGAGGAGGGAGGCGAAGGTGAACAGCAGGATGCCGGTCATGAAGACACGGCGGCGGCCGAGGATGTCGCCGGCCCGGCCGCCGAGCAGCAGCAGACCACCAAAGGTGAGCGTGTAGGCGCTGACGACCCAGGTGAGGTCGGTCGTCGAGAAGCTGAGCGCGTTCTGAATATGCGGGAGCGCGATGTTCACAATCGTCGCGTCGAGGACCACCATGAGTTGGCAGGCCGCGATGACGGCGAGTGCGATGCCGGGGTGTCCCTCCCGGCGGGCCGCTCCCGGCTTCTGACGTGGCGTTAACTGAGAGGTTGACACTATGGATCCCCCACGAGCCTATTAGTGAACGAACCCGTTCACTGTCGCGTCAACGGTAGTGACTCCCCTCTAGTGAACGCAACCGTTCACTGAATTTACTGCCGTGCGTCTCGTGCCGCTCGACCTGCTCAACGGAGAGATGACGATGGTTACTTCGCGCTGGACGGCCGCTTCCGCTCAATCGGCCGCGTCCATGCGCAGGCGTGGTCCCGTGCTCGAACGGGCCATCCTCGACGCCGCGCTGGATCAGCTCAGTACGGTCGGCTGGAACGGCCTCACCATGGAGGGCGTGGCCGCGAGTGCGCAGACGGGCAAGGCCGCGGTGTACCGGCGCTGGCCCTCCAAGGAGGACCTGGTCGTCGACGCCCTGCAGTCCGGGCTGCCCAAGATGGACTCCGCCCCGGATCTCGGCAACGTCCGTGAGGATCTGCTGGAGCTGTGCCGGCAGATGCGGACGGCCATGTACTCACGGCCGGGCTTTGCGCTTCGCTCCGTACTTCACGAATGCGACACGTTCACGGCTGAGCGTTTCCATGCGGTGATCATCGAGGGCGTCGTCGAGCCCAGCGTCGAGCTGATCAAGGAAGTCGTGCGTCGCGGAATCGAGCGTGGTGAGGTGCGGTCCGACGCCTCGGACGCTGCGGTCTTCGACGTCATCCCGGCGATGATGATGTACCGCTCGAAGGTGTGCGGAAGCGAATGGGAGGAGGCAGATCTGGTGACGCTGATCGACCAGGTCATGGTCCCCTTGCTGCGGCGGCACGTGGATTAGACCCGGCCGGGTGTCGCGGCGCGGCACGGGCGGCGTACGCTGTTTGCCGCCATGCCGTACGAACCACCCACTCACGCCGTCGAGCGCTCTGTGCGCGCTCTCACCGGAGCCAAGATCGTCGCCGGTGTCGACGAGGTCGGCCGTGGTGCCTGGGCGGGCCCCGTCACCGTCTGCGCCGCCGTCACGGGACTGCGGCGCCCGCCGGAGGGGCTCACCGACTCCAAGCTGATCAGCCCCAAGCGCCGCGAGGTGCTCGCGGAGCAGTTGGAGGGCTGGGTCACCGCACACGCCCTCGGGCACGCCTCGCACGAGGAGATCGACGACCTGGGGATGACCGCGGCGCTACGTCTCGCCGCGGTCCGTGCCCTCGAGGGTCTGCCCGTGCGGCCGGAAGCGGTGATCCTCGACGGGAAGCACGATTACCTCGGTGCTCCCTGGCAGGTCCGTACGGTGATCAAGGGGGACCGATCCTGCGTCGCCGTTGCCGCGGCGTCGGTGATCGCCAAGGTCCGCCGCGACAAAATGATGGCCGAACTGGGCATCGACCATGCAGACTTCGGGTTTGCGGCCAACGCCGGATACCCGTCGCCGGTGCATCGCGCCGCGTTGGAGGAGCGGGGGCCCACCCCGCACCACCGGCTTTCGTGGGCGTATCTTGATGCGCTGCCCCAGTGGCGGCATCTCAAGAAAGCCCGCAGTTGGGCGGACGTGAGCGTTCCAGAAATCGAGGGCCAGCTCGGCTTCGACTTCTGACCATTGCGTTCGTACTGATGTGCCACCCGCTGACGCGAGCCGCACCTGCGTTTGATAGATATCAGCTCATGCCTCTCATTCCCGAGGAGCCTCAGATTCACGAGAGTGCCCAGGGTCCCCGCACCGCGCCGACCCCCCGTCCTGTACCCGGCCCGCGTCCTGCGGCGCCGCCGCGACCCGGTCGTCCGGGTCCCGTAAGGCCTACGCCGCCCGCGCAGCGCACCTCGCGCGAGTCGGCTCCCGCCGCCGAGCCGGGGCCCAACGCCCCGGCCGTCCCGTCGACTTCGGCCTCGCAGCCGCAGGTCCAGCTCATCCCGGCCTCGGCCGAGGGCGCGCTGGACGCCGCGGAGGAAGCCGTCGACCTGCTGCTCGACACGGGTCGTGCGCCCGGCGACATCCTGGTGATCACCACGGGGGAACCGCACCCGTGGGCCGCTCACGAGCTGTCGTTCGGCGAGACCGCCTACTGGGCGCAGCACGACGCGGGCGACGACGTCTTCTACGCAGACGCCTCCGCCCTGAGCCGTGCCGCGTCCCGGCCCGTGGTCGTCGTCGCCGTGAACGGCGGCGCCGATGAGGCAGCCACCACCGCTCTGCCGCTCGCTCTCGGCAGCGCAGGCACCCTGCTGATCGTGTGCGGTGACCCGCAGCGCGTCAACACACTGCTCGGCGCCGGGGTCTGACGCACCGCTTGCCGGCTGCCCGCACCGCTCGTCGGTGCCCGGGGAGACCGGCAGGCCGGTGCGTGCCCGCGGTGGTCAGGCCGGTGCGTGCCCGCGGTGGTGCGGTTCAGCGAGCCGCCGCACGGCGGAGCATCTCCGTCGCGGCGCCGCCGGTCCGCGGTGTCGACTCCTCGTCGCCGCCGAGGACCTCGGTCACGGAGCCCACGCTCGGGCGTCGGCCGCCACGGCCCTCGCCCAGCACCTGCCAGCCGTCACGCGTCATCGTGATGTACGCGCCACAGCGCAGGCCGTGCAACGTGCACGCGTCACGCAGCCCCCACATCCACGCGCCGTCCTCCTCCGTCCACCGCGTGTTCCCCTCGCGGCAGTACAGCAGGACCGCTGTACGCACCGGAGTACGACGGCGCAGGTCGTGCGGGATCACCCGGCGCAGCTGGGAAAGCAGTGCGTTGCGGAACGTCCAGCCGTCGATGGCGTTTTCACGGCGTGTGAACGAGGCGCTGGCACTCAATCGCTCCTCCGGGTCCAGGACGGCCACCACAGCGGTCCGGGGCACCGGCCGGTGGCGCGCGTGCAGCCCGCTGACGACCTCACGGGGATTGCGCAGCAGCGGAATTCCCGCCGCCGCCCACTCCGTGGGTTCCAGCAATCTGGTCGGTCGGTTGACGGAATCGGTGGACCTCTCGAAGCGCATCGATGACGCGGACGTCGATGCGGCCGAGGATGGAGGGAATCCGAAGGTCACGGTCCTCCCTTCGGCTACACGCCCGGACGCGGGCAGGGGCGGACTGGGGGAGCGCACCGCGACATAAGCCCCTACCGGACCACGGGGAGCCACGCGGGGAGCGCTGCCAATTCTTCCCGTCGCGCTGGCGCACGGCAACGAGCAATCGCGGTCCGGTTGCGGTATCTGGCGATGCGTCGTCTATATCCCTGCCCACAGGCAGACTCTTCGACTCCTGAGTCAGCCCTGCACCGCCAGGACCAGCGGCAACACCCCCTCGGCGCCTGCCCGACGGAGCAGCCGAGCGGCCATCGCAAGCGTCCAGCCGGTCTCTGTGTAGTCATCGACGAGCAGCACCGGGCCGCCCGCGCGCGCGAGGGCCTCGGTCAGCTCGGGCTCCAACGTCAACGTGCCCTCCAAGGCACGAAGACGCTGCGCGCTGTTGCTCCGCGGGATGTGCGTCGTGTCGCTGCCCGGCGCGTACGCGATACGCCCCAGGAGCGGCATGCGTCCGACCTGGGCGATGCCCGCACCCAACGACTCGATGAGCTGGGGGCGCGTGTGCGACGCCAGGGTGACGACGCCCACGGGGCGCGGCTGCGCGTCAGGACCTCCGCTCGCCCAGCCGCCAGGCCCCTTCGCCCAGTCGGCCAGGACCTCCACGACGGCTCGGGCGACATCGTCCGGCACCGGGCCGTCCGGCGCCTGGGGCGTGAGCATGGGACGCAGCCGGTTGCCCCAGCCGATGTCCGAGAGGCGGCCGAGCGCCCGCCCCGAGCCCATCTGCTCGCCCGCGGGAATGCGGCCCTTCAGGTCGATGCCGACGGCGGCGAGGCCGGTGGGCCACATCTTCCTGGGCTCCACCTCGACGCCGGGGCGACCCAGCTCGCCCCGCGCCGAGTCCAGGGCGTCCGGGGAGACGGCGGCCTCGAAGCGTGCTCCCGCGCAGTTGTCACAGCGCCCGCAAGGGGCCGCCGCGTCGTCGTCCAGCTGGCGACGCAGGAACTCCATGCGGCAGTCGGTCGTCGTGACGTAGTCGCGCATCGCCTGCTGCTCGGCCTCCCGCTGTTTGGCGACCCACGCATAGCGTTCGGTGTCGTACGTCCACGGCCTGCCGGTGGCGATCCAACCGCCCTTCACCCGGTGCACCGCGCTGTCCACGTCCAGCACCTTGAGCATGGTTTCCAGCCGCGAACGACGCAGCTCCACCAGGGGTTCGAGAGCCGGCAGCGAGAGCGGCCGGTCGGACTGCGCCAGCACATCCAGGGTGCGGCGTACCTGTTCCTCCGGGGGGAACGCGAGCGAGGCGAAGTAACGCCAGATCGCCTCGTCCTCCTTACCGGGGAGCAGCAGTACTTCCGCGTGCTCGACGCCACGTCCCGCGCGCCCCACCTGCTGGTAGTACGCGATCGGCGAGGACGGGGAGCCGAGATGCACGACGAACCCGAGGTCCGGTTTGTCGAAACCCATGCCGAGCGCGGAGGTGGCGACCAGGGCCTTCACCCGGTTTGCCAGGAGGTCCTCCTCGGCCTGCTGGCGATCCACGTTCTCCGTCTTGCCGGTGTACGAGGTCACGGTGTGACCGCACTGGCGCAGATAGGCCGTGACCTCCTCGGCGGCGGCGACCGTGAGCGTGTAGATGATCCCCGAGCCGGGCAGCTCGTCGAGGTGACCGGCAAGCCAGGCCAACCGGTGTGCCGCGTCCGGCAGTTGCAGCACCCCGAGACTCAGGCTCTCGCGGTCGAGCGGTCCGCGCAGGACGAGGGCGTCCGAGCCGCCGCCGGTGCCGAGCTGGTCCGCGACGTCCGCCGTCACGCGGGCGTTGGCCGTCGCCGTCGTGGCCAGGACGGGGACGCCCTGGGGAAGCTCGGCCAGCATCGTGCGCAGGCGTCGGTAGTCAGGACGGAAGTCGTGCCCCCAGTCCGAGATGCAGTGCGCCTCGTCGACGACCAGCAGGCCGGTGGCGGCGGCCAGCTGTGGCAGCACGTTGTCCCGGAAATCCGGGTTGTTCAGCCGCTCGGGGCTGACCAGAAGCACATCGACGTCGCCGGCCGCGACCTCGGCCCGGACGGCGTCCCACTCCTCCGCGTTCGACGAGTTGATGGTGCGGGCGCGAATACCGGCACGCGCTGCGGCTTCCACCTGGTTGCGCATAAGCGCGAGCAGCGGGGAGACGATCACGGTCGGACCGCCGCCGCGCTCGCGCAGCAGCGCGGTCGCCACGAAGTACACCGCGGACTTGCCCCAGCCGGTGCGCTGCACGACGAGGGCACGTCTGTGCTCGGCGACCAGGGCCTCGATCGCGCGCCACTGGTCCTCGCGCAGGCGGGCCGTCCCGCTCGGGTCGGAGACCAGACGCGCGAGTACGGCATCGGCGGCCGTCCGCAGCTCTTCGTTGCTCATGCCCCTATGCAACCCGATGGGACTGACATCGCGCGAACGAGGGCGTCGACCTGTGGACAACTCGTGTCGTGTCCCTGATCGAGGTTATCCACAGCGCGAAACGGAGTTTGCCGATCCGCGGGATGGTCGTCCCATGACGAATCACAGCGAGCCCGCCGGTGCGACCGGTGCGGCAAAGATCACCCTGCGCACGGCCGGTGAACTCGCCGAGGCGCTGCCGTATTTGCTCGGGTTCCGGCCGGACGACAGCGTCGTCCTCGTCGCCCTGCACAAGGGGCGATTCGGCGGCCGGGTGCGCCTCGGCATCCCCGATCGTGCGGAGGACTGGCCGTCCGTGGCGCAACAGATGGCGCGCTGCCTGATCGGCGAATGCGAGCGCCGGGACGGGCGGCCGGACAGCATCGTCGCGTTCCTCTGCCAGGACGCGGCCCCGGGTATGGAGTCCGCGCGACTGATCATGGAGCGGCTGCGCCCTCTCGCCCAGTTCCTGCGCACGGCGTGCGGCAGCCTGGACGTGCCGGTCACGGAAGCGCTGTGCCTCTCGGACGGCAGGTACTGGTCCTACTGCTGCCCGCGCCTCGACTGCTGTCCGCCGGAGGGCAACGTCATCGCCACCGACGGCACCTCGGTCATGGCAGCCACAGCGGCTTACGCCGGTATCCACGTACGCGCGTCGACGCAGGAAGTGCGGGCACGCCTGGCCCCGCTGGAGACGGCACTCGTCGCGGAACAGACGCGGGCGCTCGACGCCGCGGCGATGGACCTCGTGCCGAGGATCTTCGCCGGCGTCTCGCGTGAAGAGGTGGAGGCGGAGACCCTCGACCTGGCACGCCGCGTCATGCGCCGTCTCTCGGACGCGCCGTGCGAGGACGCGGAACTGGAGGCCGACCTCAGGGACGACGAACTGGTTGCGCACGACGAAGCCGCGGCGTTGATCCTCGGCCTCCAGGACCGACTGACCCGGGACCGAGCCGCAGAGTGGATGGAAGGCGCCGAAGCCTCCTGCGCGCTCCGTCTGTGGAGGGCCCTGGCGCGGCGCTGCGTCGGGCCCTACGGAGAACACGCCGCCGCGCCGCTGTCCCTCGCGGGCTGGATCGCCTGGTCGCTCGGTGACACCGTCGAGGCGGACCAAGTCCTGGAGATGGCACTCACCGTCGACCCGCGCTACGTGTTCGCCCGGCTCCTCAACGCGGCACGGGCCGATGGGCTCGATCTGGAACCGGTACGACGTTCGCTGCGCGGCAAGCGGGCCGGTCGGGGTACGGAGCCGACCGCGGAGGGAGCTCGGCCGACCGAGGACGCGGGAGATGTTCGGCCGACCGAGGACACGGACGATGCCGGGAAGACGGGTGGGCCGGCCGACAGGGACCTCGCCGCGGAGCAAGGACGAGTTGGCGCCCCGCTGCCGGGAGGCGCCGTGGACCCGGGGGCGTCCCGGGCGGCCCGCGGTCTGGAAGCCGCGTTGCGGCGACGCGGCGAGCATCGTCACCGGGCGGGCACCAGGCCGCCCCGGGCGGGAGCGCGTGCGCCTCGGCGACCTACGGGAAACCGTCGCGTAGGACGGCCGCGGACCAGGGACGACGGATGAACAGGGCCATGGCCGTCGCCGCGTTCGTGGCTGCGGTCTGTGGTCGAGGGCATCGGTGGTTCGCCGCGCCGTGGCGTTACTTGGAGCGGGGCGACTCCGTTCAACTGTGTGTCGGTAGCGGCGGCCGGGCCCCGTCGGCGCGTCCACCAACCCGGCAGGATGCCGGCGCCTCGCGCGACCGTGCGCGAAAGGAGACCGTTCATGCGGGAGCCGCAGCGGAAGCGGATGACGGACAGAGGCGGCGGCCACCGGCCGGTTGGGTCGCCCGGTGCCGGGTGGTCTTCACCCGGAACCTGGGTGGTGCGCGAGGTAGCGGCGACAGCGGGGGGCACGGTGTCCGGCGCGTTGGCGGCACCGCGCAAGACGGAGGCGTCCGGCATGTTGAGGGTGCCCCGCATGCTTGCGGCGCCTCACGGGTTGGCGGCGCTTTGCGTGCTGGGGGCGTCCCGCATGCTCGTGGCGCCTCGCTCGCTCGCGGCTCCCTTCGCAGGGCGGCAGTCGTGACGGCGAACGTGTCGAGGCAGCCCACGGCGTCACCGCCGGACGGAGGCATGACCTCGCTGCCGGGCGGCCGCCTGCCCGAGCCTTGGCATGAGCGACCGCAGGCTTCCTCGGGCCGCTCCGCCCTCCAGCCCGTTTCGGCGGACCCGGCAGCGATGCCCAGGCGCTCCCTCGAACTTCCACCCACCCACCGGACGCTGATCTGCGTGGCGCTGCCGGGGCTGGCCATCTCCTCCGAGGGCGGGCAGCTGACGACCCAGGGACTCGAGGGCTTCTACCGCGGCGGCCGACGGCTCCTCTCGCGGTGCCGGGTCCGTGTGGCGGGCCGGGAGCCGCTCGCGGTGCACGCGCGCATGGTCTCGGCCGATCGCGCCCGCTTCGTGGGGACCGTGCGCGCAGCTTCGGACGCGGGGCCGGACCCGGACGTCATCGTGGAGCGGATCCGGCACGCCGACGGCACGGAACGCATCACACTCCACAGCTCCGCGGTGCGGCCTCTGCGGCTGCCCCTGGAGGTGTCGCTCGGCACGGACCTGGCCGAACTCGGCGCGGTGGCCGCGGGAAACGCAGGCCGCGAACTGCCCGCGACAGTCCATGACACGGGCATGCGATGGTCGTCCCCGGTCGGCCACACCGTCGTCACGGCGACACCGCCGCCCACGGATGCTCTGGCCTCGGCCGGCCTCCTGCGCTGGGAGTTCGAACTGCCGCCCGGCGGTACGCGGACCGTGGAGCTGAAGGTGGGGGCGGACGGCACCGGGATCGGCAGAGCCGCAGGACACAGCGCGGCCCGCCCCCTCGCCGCGGCGCACGCGCGAGGGGACGACCCGCGCGTGGGACCCCTGCTGCGGACCTGCATCGATGACCTGCAAGCGCTCATGATGCGAGACCCCGCGCACCCGTCGGACGTCTACCTGGCAGCGGGCGCTCCCTGGCGCTGTGGTCCGGCACCGGCCGAGGCGCTCGCGGCGGCCAGGATGGTGCTGCCTCTGGGAACCCGCTTGGCCGGCAGCACGCTGCGAGCACTTGCCCGCACGCAACTGGACGGGGCAGGACCGCAGTTCGGGCGCCTGCCGGGCCCGATGCGACATATGGGTGCGGGACTGCCCCCGAGCTGCACCGGCATCGAGGCCACGCTCCTGTTCCCGGTGCTGCTGGCCGAAGCGAGACGCTGGGGGCTCGCCGAGCAGGAGGTGGCGGAGCTGCTCCCCGCCGCGGAGCGATGCCTGCACTGGTTGCGCACCGCGGCCCGTGAGGGGCCTTTTCTGCCGGATCCCGGCCCGGCAGGGCTGCTGCGCTGTGAGACCCAGGCCCACGCTCACCGGGCAGCGATCCTCGGCGCCGATTTGCTCGACGCGTACGGCAGACCCGGCGCCGCGGAGCTGCGCGAATGGGCGGGGGAGCTGCGGCTGCGGTTCCGTGTGGACTTCTGGGCCGACGACAGGAGCGGTGGCAGACCCGCGGCAGCACGCACCCGGGACGGCCGCCTGATCCCGCAACTGGGCAGTGGCTCCGCCCATCTTCTGGACACCGGGCTTCTTGGAGCCGGCACGTGTGCGCCGGGCCTGTTGGACAAGGTGCAGACCGAGCAACTCGCGCGCCTGCTGGGAGGCCCGGGCCTGGACTCGGGCTGGGGCCTGCGAACCCTGGGAGTGAAGGAGGCGTCGTACAACCCGTTCGGCCATCGCGCGGGGGCCGTGAGCGTGCAGGAGACGGCGGTCGCTGTAGCGGGCCTGGCCGTTGCCGGGTACGAGAAAGAGGCGGCGTCCCTGCTCGGGGGTGTCCTGGCCGCTGCGGAGACCTTCGAGTACCGAATTCCGGAGATGTACGCGGGGGAGCAGCGCGTCGAGGGCAGTACCCCGCTGCCGCATCCCGCCGCCTGCAGACCGGCTGCCGTCGCCGCGGCCGCCGGTGTGCACCTCCTGACCTCCCTCGCGGGTATCCGTCCGGACGCGCCCGCCGGGACGGTGGCGCTGTCCCCGGTGCGCAGCGCGCCGCTGGGTGAGATCGGGCTGACAGGACTGCGGGTGGCCGGGCACGCCTTCTCCGTGCGGGTCAGCAGACTCGGCCTCGCCATGGTCGAGGAGGCCGCGGACGCCCTGCAGTTGGGCGTGTGACCGGAAGCGGCCGACGAGGTGACCGGTGGTGTGGCCGGAATGGCCGGGCCAGGCCGGAGCCGCGTGCGCCGCACCGGGAATTGGAGGAAGCAACGAGCGAAGGGACTGTTTATCGTCAGGCAGACGACTATGATCGTTCCATGTCGCCCTACGACCCGTCGGCTTTCCCGCCCTTCGCTGTCACCGTCGACCTGGTCGTGCTCACCGTGCGCCGTCATGCGCTGTGTGCGTTGGCGGTGCGCCGCGGCGAACCGCCGTTTCAGGGGCGTTGGGCGCTGCCGGGCGGGTTCGTGCGGGACGACGAGGATCTGACAGGGGCGGCGGCGCGTGAGCTGGCCGAGGAGACGGGGCTGTGTGCGCATGACGCGGCCGCGCCCGCTCAGGACAACGGCGCGCACTTGGAACAGCTGGGGACCTACGGAGACCCGAAGCGGGATCCTCGGATGCGCGTCGTGAGCGTCGCCCACCTCGCGCTCGCCCCCGACTTGCCGGCGCCGCGCGCGGGTGGCGATGCGCACAGCGCCCGGTGGGCCCCGGTCGAGGCCCTGCTCCATCAGGGCGGGTACGGGCGGGAGGACGAGCTGGCCGCACCGCTCGCCTTCGACCACGCGCAGATCCTGGCGGACGGCGTCGAGCGGGCCCGATCGAAGATCGAATACTCCTCGCTCGCCACGGCATTCTGCCCGCCGGAGTTCACGGTCGGTGAGCTGCGCCGCGTGTACGAGGCGGTCTGGGGAGTCGCCTTGGATCCGCGCAATTTCCATCGCAAGGTGACCGGAACGCCTGGCTTTCTGGTGCCGACCGGTGGCACCACCACGCGCCAAGGTGGTCGGCCCGCCCAGCTCTTTCGCGCGGGTGGCGCCACGCTGCTCAATCCGCCGATGCTGCGACCGGAGGTCTGACCGGCTCACCGACGCGCGGGGGCGTTCTGTGGCAGCCACGCCCGTGAGCCGCGTCGTCGGCGTGTTGCGACTCCGTAATTCTCAGCGTGTTCCGGTCTTGCATTCAGTAGGGCTGTACTCAGCGAACGTCGTATTCGGTGAACTCCGTATTCGGTGAAGTCCGTATCCGCAGTGGACCAGCTGTCTCCTGGACTCCCCAATTCGCGGACACCCATGGCCGCACCCTGCCCGAAAAGGCAGAAATATAGCGTTATGTTGCTGGAGTACCCACGGGACTCGCCTGCCGCCCGAGCGGTGGACGGGGCCCGGCCGCCGGGCGGTCGCCCATCCTGTGAGAGAAGCGATGATCCAGGCCATCGGACTGACCAGCAACGCCCGTAAGGAGTGCCCGCCCGCGGTCGACGACGTGTCCTTCGAGGCGCACGCGGGCCGTGTCACGGCACTGCTCGGTGCCCACGGAGCCGGCAAGACGACCGTGGTGCGGCTCATGCTCGAACTCCAACACGGCCGTGGGATCACCTACTTCAGGGGCCGTCCCCTGCACCGGCTCGCGCATCCCGCACGTGAAGTGGGCGTCCTGCTCGGCGATGTGCCCGGTCACCCGGCCCGGACGGTCCGGGGCCACTTGCGCATGCTGTGCGCGGCCGCAGGGGTGCCGGTCCAGCGTGCCGATGAAGTTCTCGAGGTCGTGGGTCTGGTGAGCCTGCGAGAACAGCGCCTCGGCACCCTGTCCCGAGGCATGGACCGGCGGCTCGGCCTGGCCTGTGCCCTGCTCCCGGACCCGCACACGCTGGTCCTCGACGGCTCGGCGGACGGACTGTCGACCCGTGAGAACAAGTGGCTGCACGGCATTCTGCGCGCGCACGCGAGCCTCGGCGGCACGGTCCTGTTCACCACGGGCGACCCCAAGGAAGCGGCGCGGACCGCGGACCGTGTCGTCACCCTCGCCGAGGGGCAGGTGGTCGCGGACCAGGAGGTCACCGACTTCGCCCGCACTCGGCTGCGGCCCAGGGTCGCCGTGCGCAGCCCGCATGCCACACGCCTCGGAGTCCTGCTGGCCAAGGAGGCCCGCAATGCCAGGCGCACGGTCGAAGTGGTTCCGGAGGGCGGCAGCCACCTCTCTGTGTACGGCAGCACCTGCGCGGACGTGGGGGAGACGGCGTTCCGGCACAACATCCTGGTGCACCAACTCGCCGACGAGATCGGGGATGCGGGGCCCGCCACGGCGCGGGCCCTCCCCCCGGGTGACAACGCAGACGCCCGCGTACCCACTTCGCCCGAGGCATCCGCGCCCCGCACGGACACCCACATGACCGGCCCAGAGACCCACGACTCCCCGGCTGCCGTCGAGCACGCCGACGCCTTCGCTGCGGCAAGCACCGTCGGGCCCGCCGCTACCCCCGCCGCTACCCCCGCCCCGGCGGGCGCCGCAGAGTCCATCAACGCCCTCGCCCCGACCAGCACGTTCGTGCCCGTCGTCGAGACGGCCCCTCGGACCACAATCCCAGCCGCCGCGTCCGGGCACGGCGCCGAGAGCCACGGTCACCTGCGGCACGGCGCGGCCGGGCCGCAGGCGTCAGCCGCCCCCTCCCTCCTGCCGCCCCCCATCACCGTCGGCTCTGCGCGCAGCCCGCTGCGTCCCCTGCGCTATGAACTGCGCCGCGCGACCGGCATCGCCACCGGATACCTCACCGTCGCGCTCGTGCTCGCCGTGTCCGCGCTCCTCTCCGTGCTGCTGGCCCGTGTCGGGCACACTCCGCAGACCCGCCTGCTCGCGGCCTGGCCGCAGGAACTGCCCCTGCCGCCCGCCGCTCTCGGCGCAGGGCTGCTCGGTGCCTTCGCCTTCGGTGACGAGTTCCGCCATCCCGCACTCGCCGCCGACCGTGGCACCGTTCCGCGCCGACTGGGGCTCCTCGGCGCGAAACTGCTCGTCAGCGCGGCGACCGCCGTCCTCATGGCCGTCCTTGTCGTCGGCTGCGGCGCCGCACTGCTTCACCTCGTATACGGACCGGAACTCACGAAAGTTCCTGCCGACTGGTTGCCGCAGAGCGCGAGTTGGCTGTCGCTCGTCGTGGCGTGCGCCTGGGCCGGAGTCCTCGCGTCCGGAGTGTTCCGGTCCACCGCGGCCGGATTGGCGGCCGTGGTGGCCGTCCCCATCGTCATCGTGCCGCTCGTACAGAAGGCCTTGGAGGGTCCCTCAGTGCGAACGGCGGCGGGCCTTCCGGCCAGGCTGCGTGATCTTGCCCTGGTGCACTGGCCGTTCGGTGCGGAGCGGTTCGTCGCCGCCGCAGTGCGGATGATCACCCAACCTGTGGGCGGGGCAATGATGTTGTCGCTCACCGCTCTGCTCTGCGTATATCTGCTCTTGGTGCTGCGTCCCAGGCTGCGATGACGGCCATCCGGCACCTTCGCGACCTCCGCTGCCCACAACTCCCTCTGTTGCGCCCACTTCTTTCCGATAAGGCGTCAATTGCAGCGAGGGGGGAGATCACCCTTTCGTGTGCTTTTCACCAAAGACCTCAAGGGAGTTGGGGCCGGAGCCGACAACACATTCCGTGAGTACCCTTGCGCACACCATGATGACCGCCGCCCGCTCCGCCGACTCAGGCCTCGCCGGACCGGGTGAACTCGACCGCTACCCCTACGCGGGGTCGCCCGCCGACCGCGTCGGCGCCCCCGTCTGGGACGGCCCGGACCAGGACCTCGGCCGTGTGGGCCGGCGCCCGGCGGGCAGCCGGGGCCGCGGTCTGCATGGTCAACTCGTCCAGCAGTTGGGGCAGATGATCGTCTCCGGGGATTTGGGCGCGGACCGCCCACTGGTGCCCGAGGAGATCGGCCAGCGCTTCGAGGTGTCCCGGACCGTCGTCCGTGAGTCCCTCCGCGTCCTGGAGGCGAAGGGCCTGGTCAGCGCCCGGCCGAACGTGGGCACGCGCGTGCGTCCGGTGAGTGACTGGAACCTGTTGGACCCCGACATCATCGAGTGGCGCGCCTTCGGGCCGCAGCGTGACGATCAGCGTCGGGAGCTCAGCGAGATGCGCTGGACGATCGAGCCGCTCGCCGCGCGCCTCGCCGCCGGACACGGCCGTGAGGACGTGCAGCAGCGCCTCGTCGACATGGTCGAGATCATGGGGCACGCGCTCGGTCAGGGGGACTCGATCACGTTCTCGCGCGCCGACGCGGAGTTCCACTCGCTGCTGATCCAGCTCGCCGGCAACCGCATGCTGGAGCACCTTTCCGGCATCGTCTCCGCGGCCCTTCAGGTCTCCGGCGGCCCCGTCACCGGTTGCGACCGGCCGAACGAGACGGCCATCGCGCATCACGCCCGCATCGCCGACGCGCTCGCCGCGGGTGACAGCTCCGGCGCCGAGACGGCCATGCGGCAGCTGCTGATGGTCCACCCCGAGGTGGACCGCGTGGTGCCTGCGCCGCGCGAGCACTGACCGCCCCGCATCCGTAGCGGAGCGAGGGAGTACGAATTTGGTGTCGCCGGACGGCGCCCCTCCATGTGCCCTGCGCACATGTGGACGGGCGCCGTCCGGCGACGTGGCCGTGGAGGCGTTGCTCGTACGGGGCGGCCGGCTCGTGCGCGTCCCCCATCGGTGGGACGCTCCATCGATGGGACGACTCCCGTCATGACCCACTCCGTCCGTATCCGTCAGTTTTTGACCGAATACGGGGTGTGACTCGGGCCACGCAGATTGGGCGTAACGCTCCTCGGGGCAACGCGATGACCTAAGAGGTGACAGCCGAGGAGGGAATACAGCAGCCGTTCGTGGCGCTGTCCTTCTCCCGGTCCCCGCCCGCGCCGTTGACCCATCCCCAAGTCGACGGTCGTCGGCTCCGGTCCTCACAGGACGGGGCCGGAAGCCGTTTTCCAACGTTCCGAGAGGTTGTTCGTGTCGGCCAGCACATCCCGTACGCTCCCGCCGGAGATCGCCGAATCCGTCTCTGTCATGGCGCTCATTGAGCGGGGAAAGGCTGATGGCCAGATCGCCGGCGATGACGTACGCCGTGCGTTCGAAGCCGACCAGATTCCGGCCACTCAGTGGAAGAACGTTCTGCGCAGCCTCAACCAGATCCTCGAGGAAGAGGGTGTGACGCTGATGGTCAGTGCTGCTGAGCCCAAGCGTCCTCGCAAGAGCGTCGCGGCCAAGAGTCCGGTCAAGCGCACCGCCACCAAGACTGTTGCGGCCAAGACGGTCACCGCCAAGAAGGTCGCTGCCACGACCGCACCCGAGCCGACGGCCACCGAGGCAGGCGCCGAGGAAACCGAGCCGGCCAAGAAGACCGTAGCCAAGAAGACGGTCGCCAAGAAGGCCACCGCAAAGAAGACCGTCGCCAAGAAGACCGCTGCCAAGAAGGCGGGCGGCAAGAAGGACGACGAGGCCTCCGAGGACGAGACGACCGAGGAAACTCCCGCCACGGGCAAGGAGGGCGAGCCCGCCGAGGAGGGCCAGGGCGGTTTCGTCCTGTCCGACGACGACGAGGACGACGCGCCCGCCCAGCAGGTCGCGGCCGCCGGCGCCACCGCCGACCCCGTCAAGGACTACCTCAAGCAGATCGGTAAGGTCCCGCTGCTCAACGCCGAGCAGGAGGTCGAGCTCGCCAAGCGCATCGAGGCCGGTCTGTTCGCCGAGGACAAGCTGGCCAACGCCGACAAGCTCGCTCCCAAGCTCAAGCGCGAGCTGGAGATCATCGCCGAGGACGGCCGCCGCGCCAAGAACCACCTGCTGGAGGCCAACCTCCGTCTGGTGGTCTCCCTGGCCAAGCGCTACACCGGCCGCGGCATGCTCTTCCTGGACCTCATCCAGGAGGGTAACCTCGGTCTGATCCGCGCGGTCGAGAAGTTCGACTACACCAAGGGCTACAAGTTCTCCACGTACGCCACCTGGTGGATCCGTCAGGCGATCACGCGCGCGATGGCCGACCAGGCCCGCACCATCCGTATCCCGGTGCACATGGTCGAGGTCATCAACAAGCTCGCGCGCGTGCAGCGCCAGATGCTCCAGGACCTGGGCCGCGAGCCCACCCCGGAGGAGCTGGCCAAGGAGCTCGACATGACCCCTGAGAAGGTCATCGAGGTCCAGAAGTACGGCCGGGAGCCCATCTCCCTGCACACCCCGCTGGGCGAGGACGGTGACAGCGAGTTCGGTGACCTCATCGAGGACTCCGAGGCCGTGGTCCCGGCCGACGCCGTCAGCTTCACGCTCCTCCAGGAGCAGCTGCACTCCGTGCTCGACACGCTGTCCGAGCGCGAAGCGGGCGTCGTCTCCATGCGGTTCGGTCTCACCGACGGTCAGCCGAAGACCCTCGACGAGATCGGCAAGGTGTACGGCGTGACGCGTGAGCGCATCCGCCAGATCGAGTCCAAGACGATGTCGAAGCTGCGTCACCCGTCGCGCTCGCAGGTCCTGCGCGACTACCTCGACTAGGCGAGCCGCTGTACGGCTCCTCCAGGGCCCGGCACGCCCCCGTTCGCGGGGCGGGGCCGGGCCTTCGGCGTGCGTGGCGCAGCGCGCGTTCTCGCGGTGCGTCGCGCGCGTCACTGAATCACCCTGGGTGTTCCATGGCCACCTAGAGTGAGGAGTTCGAATGCGTCGTCCATTCGCCAGAGCGCTGACCGTGCCGCTGGCCGTGCTGGTCGCGGCGGCCGTGCTGCCCTTGGCCTCATCGGCTCCCGCGGTCGCCGACGAGGGCGTCATCGGCGGCAGCGCCGTCAAGACGTCCGACCATCCATGGGTGGTGGCACTGAGCAGCCGTGACCGGTTCGGGGGAATGCGCTCCGGACAGTTCTGCGGCGGCGTGCTCGTCGCACGCTCGACGGTCATCACAGCGGCGCACTGCATGAGCGAGGAGGTGCTCGGGGTGCCGCGCAACAGGGTGAGCGACCTCAAGGTGATCGCCGGCAGAACCGATCTGCGGACAACGGAGGGCGTCGAGATCCCGCCCAGCAGCGAGTGGATCAACCCGGACTACGACTCCCGGACGAACTCAGGGGATGTGGCGGTCCTCACACTGTCCAAACCGCTGCCCGCCGGTGACGTGCTCCCGATGGCCGAGGAGGGCGATCCGGCCTACAAGGCGGGGACCAAGGCGTCCGTCTACGGATGGGGTGACACGACCGGCACCGGCAAGTACCCGAACACGCTGCGCGCCGCACAGGTGCAGGTGCTCGCCGACGCAGTCTGTGAGCAGGCGTATCCCGGTAACGCGGACGGCACCTACATGGCGAAGACGATGCTGTGCGCGGGAGAGCTGGGCGGCGGCAAGGACGCCTGTCAGGGCGACAGCGGCGGCCCGCTGGTCGCCCAGGGGAAGCTGGTCGGCCTCGTCTCCTGGGGGAGCGGCTGCGGGCGTCCGAAGAGCCCTGGCGTCTACACGAGGGTCTCGGACGTGGTGAAGGTGCTGCAGCAACACGGCTGACCTGGATACGAGGACGGGCGGTCACCCCTTGGTGGAGGGGTGGCCGCCCGATCACCGGCCTGATGCCGGAGCTGGCTCGTCGTGGATGCGAGGCGTCAGCGTTCCTCGGTTTCAGCACTTTCCGGAACGGCGGTGAGCCGCTCCGTCTCGTCCTGTATCTCAGCGGCGATCTTCTTGAGTTCCGGCTCGAACTTGCGTCCGTGGTGGGCGCAGAAGAGCAGTTCACCACCGCTGATCAGAACGACGCGCAGGTATGCCTGGGCGCCGCAACGGTCACAGCGGTCAGCCGCCGTCAGCGGGCTCGCGGGGGTCAGAACAGTAGTCACGTCGCCTCTTCTCTAGCTCGACGAGCTGTCGTACCAGGGTCAACATCCAACCAGGCCGAAAACGTTCCCGCTCGCGGCTTTTCCTCGAAAATTTTCTTCGAGACCGGCTGTCTGCTGCCGGGTGGCGGCGAATGTGCCGTATTGCGTCTCTTACGTGTCTTACGGGTTCGCGCGATCCATCAGGTCGGTCGTCCCCGGCTGGCTTGCCGGTTGTTCATGAGGACGTGCCCGGAGCCTAAATGGTTCATGCCTGGAAGGGAACGTGATGTGGGCTTCACTCCTTCGAGCGATCGAACACGCATACGACGGTGGACTAGTCTGGTCAGACGTGAGGGTGGCGGTACAACGGCTCTACCAGGCCTCGGTACCCTCTGACGGGTGACCGACGCCGGCCCTTTACCCACAAGGGCCTCATCTGAAATTCAGCGAGGAGCGAACCGCGTGACCGCCGACACGTCCGTGCCGTCCACAGCGTTGCTGACCGGAGCAGACCGGGACGGTTCCAACTACACCGCGCGGCACCTTCTCGTCCTCGAGGGGCTCGAAGCCGTACGCAAGCGTCCCGGCATGTATATCGGCTCGACCGACAGCCGTGGCCTGATGCACTGCCTCTGGGAGATCATCGACAACTCTGTCGACGAGGCTCTCGGCGGATTCTGTGACCACATCGATGTGATCCTGCACGACGACGGCTCCGTGGAGGTGCGGGACAACGGCCGCGGCATCCCCGTGGACGTGGAGCCCAAAACCGGCCTTTCCGGGGTCGAGGTCGTCATGACCAAGCTCCACGCGGGCGGCAAGTTCGGAGGCGGCTCGTACGCGGCCTCCGGCGGTCTGCACGGCGTGGGCGCCTCCGTGGTGAACGCGCTGTCGGCGCGTCTCGACGTGGAGGTGGACCGTGGCGGGCACGTGCACGCCATCAGCTTCCGGCGCGGTGTCCCCGGCGCGTTCTCCAAGCCCGGGCCGGACGCGCCCTTCGACTCCTCCGCTCGGCTGAGCAAGACCAAGAAGGTCCCGAAGAACCGCGTCGGCACCCGCATCCGCTACTGGGCGGACCGGCAGATCTTCCTCAAGGACGCCAAGCTCTCGCTGGAGCACCTGCACCAGCGTGCGCGCCAGACCGCCTTCCTGGTGCCGGGACTGACCATCGTCGTGCGGGACGAGCTCGGTCTCGGCGAGGGCGGCAGCAAGGGCGAGGAGAGCTTCCGCTTCGACGGCGGCATCAGCGAGTTCTGCGAGTACCTGGCCCAGGACAAGCCGGTCTGCGACGTCCTCCGCTTCACGGGGCAGGGCAGCTTCAAGGAGACCGTCCCCGTACTCGACGAGCACGGCCAGATGACGCCGACCGAGGTCACCCGTGAGCTCGGCGTCGACATCGCGATGCGCTGGGGCACCGGCTACGACACGAACATCAAGTCGTTCGTCAACATCATCGCCACCCCCAAGGGCGGCACCCACGTCGCCGGCTTCGAGCGCTCGCTCACAAAGACGGTGAACGAGGTCCTGCGCACCCAGAAGCTGCTGCGGGTCGCCGAGGACGACGTCATCAAGGACGACGCCCTGGAGGGCCTCACAGCCGTCGTCACGGTGCGCCTGGCGGAGCCGCAGTTCGAGGGCCAGACCAAGGAGGTCCTCGGTACCTCGGCGGCCAACCGGATCGTGGCCAACGTCCTGGCCAAGGAGCTCAAGGGCTTCCTGACCTCCACCAAGCGCGACGCCAAGGCCCAGGCCCGCGCCGTCATGGAGAAGGCCGTCGCTGCCGCGCGCACGCGCATTGCGGCCCGTCAGCACAAGGACGCGCAGCGTCGTAAGACGGCCCTGGAGTCGTCGTCGCTGCCCGCGAAGCTGGCGGACTGCCGCAGCGACGACGTGGAGCGCAGCGAGCTGTTCATCGTCGAGGGCGACTCGGCGCTCGGCACCGCCAAGCTCGCGCGCAACTCCGAGTTCCAGGCGCTCCTGCCGATCCGCGGAAAAATTCTCAACGTACAGAAGTCGTCCGTCTCGGACATGCTGAAGAACGTCGAGTGCGGCGCGATCATCCAGGTCATAGGAGCCGGGTCCGGCCGGACCTTCGACCTCGACGCGGCGCGTTACGGAAAGATCATCCTGCTCGTCGACGCCGATGTCGACGGTGCGCACATCCGCTGCCTGCTGCTGACGCTGTTCCAGCGCTACATGCGGCCCATGGTCGAGGCCGGCCGCGTCTTCGCCGCCGTGCCGCCCCTGCACCGCATCGAACTGGTCCAGCCGAAGAAGGGCCAGGACAAGTACGTGTACACGTACTCGGACCGCGAGCTGCGGGAGACGATCCTGGAGCTCCAGCGCAAGGGCGTGCGCTACAAGGACTCGATCCAGCGCTACAAGGGGCTGGGCGAGATGGACGCCGACCAGCTGGCCGAGACCACGATGGACCCGCGGCACCGCACACTGCGCCGCATCAACATCGGCGAGCTGGACGCCGCCGAGCAGGTCTTCGACCTGCTGATGGGCAACGACGTGGCGCCGCGCAAGGAGTTCATCAGCAGCTCCGCGGCGACGCTCGACCGCTCGCGCATCGACGCGTAGCTCCGTGCGGCTCCACCCCTGGGTGGAGCCGCACGATCCACCTGGGATCCACCCCGGCTCCGATCTGTTGACCTGCTGTTCTCCGTAGCGTCGAAGGCGTTGGAACACTCCGCTCCCGACCGCTCCACGGAGGCCGTCATGTCCGGATTCACCGATGTCCTGGTGATCGTCGCAGTTGCCGCACTGGTCCTGGCGCGCCAGTTCAGGACCGAGCGCCTGTCGATGGACCGCAAGTGGTGGCTGCTCCCCGCACTCCTCGGCTTCTTCGCCCTGCGGAACGGCTCCCTCACGGACGCCCACCACCTGCCGGGCTCGGTCGCCCTCCTTGTCGTCGAGTTGCTGGTCAGCCTGGGCATCGGCGTCGGATGGGTGTTCACGACGCACGTCTGGTCCGACGAACAGGGCGACGTGTGGACCAAGGGCACGGTGGCGACGGCCGGGACCTGGCTCGGCGGCATCGCCGCCCGCGCCGCTGTCGTCGGCATCGGCATGGCCCTGGGCATCCACCTCGGCAGCTCCGCGCTCATGCTGGGCTTCGCCCTCTCGCTCCTGGTCCGCTCCGGCCTTCTGATGTGGCGGGCCGGCAGCCTGCGGTCGGCGTACGTTGGTGCTTTCGCGCAGCCGGCCTGGGAGGACCGCAGGTGAGGCAGAGCCCCTGGATCACGTGGCCCTCGCGCGAGGCGCTCTCGCGCGCGGGACTGACGCGAGCCCGCCGGATACTGGCCGGAACGGTCCGGGTGGCCGCGCTCGCGATCCTGCTGTGGACCGCGGTCACCCAGCGGAACGTCGCCGACTGGGCCGTCGTGGCGGCGCCTGTGGGGTTGCTGGCCTGCGCGGCCACCGCCCGGGGTTTCTTCCGCACCACGCTCGAGCACCGGCTGTGGCCCTCGCTCGGACTGCTCGCGGTCCTGCTGCTGATCGCTACGGGCGCCCAGCAGATCGGGTTCCGCGGCCCGGCTGTCGTGCTGTGGTGCGGATGCGCGATCTCCGCGCTCGAACGCATGCCGCTCGCCGCCGCCGTGCCCGCCACGGCCGTCGCACTCACCGGCTTCGCGCTCGTCAACGACGACGCCTGGCTGACCACCGCCGTCGTCGCGGTGGGACTCTGCCTGTCCGGGTACGTGTTGCGCCTCGACGCCGAGGCCAGGGGCAACGCTCAGCGGCTGCTCGTGCAGGAACGCGCGGCGCGGACCGCGGAAGCCGAGTCGGCGGCGCTCGCCGAGAGGTCCCGCATCGCCCGCGAGATCCACGACGTCCTCGCGCATAGCCTCTCCGCGCAACTCGTCCACCTGGAGGCGGCCCGGCTCCTCATCGAGCGCGGAGCCGGCCGGGACCAGATCCTGGACCGGGTCGTCGCGGCGCGCGGCATGGCCCGCGACGGACTCGCCGAGACCCGCCAGGCGTTGTCGGCGCTGCGCGGCGAGATGACGCCGCTGGAGGACTTCCTGCGAGAGCTGGTCGCGTCCTGCGACGGAGCCTCCCTGGCCGTCTCGGGCGAACCCGGGCCGATGTCCGCGGAGGCCTCACAGGCGGTGCGCAGAGTCGCGCAGGAGGCGCTGACGAACGTACGCAAGCATGCGCCCGGGGCGAAGGCCGTGATGCGGCTGGAGTACGGGCGGCACGAAGTGGCCCTGGAAATACGGGACTCGGGGGCGTCCCGACCGCGGGAAGACCTCGCTGTCAGTGGCTCCGGTTACGGTCTGTTGGGGATGCGGGAGCGCGCCGAGCTGCTGGGCGGCACGCTGGACGCAGGGCCGTACGAGGAGGGGTTTGTGGTCACGTTGAAGGTTCCCCTGTGAGCGGGGTGCGCGGGGCGGAGTCCGACGCGGGGCGGCCCCCGGCCCGCGTCGTGGTGGTCGACGATCAGACGGTGGTGCGCGAAGGCATCGTGATGCTGCTCGGGCTGCTGCCCGGGATCGAGGTCGTCGGTGCCGGGGGAGACGGGGAGCAGGCGCTCACGCTCGTGGCCGAACTGGACCCGGACGTCGTCCTGATGGACCTGCGCATGCCGCGCTGCGACGGCGTCGAGGCGACACGCCGGATCCGCGCGGAGCACCCGGGTACCCAGATCGTCGTCCTGACCACGTATGCCGACGACGAGTCACTGTTCCCCGCGCTCAAGGCGGGAGCGCGGGGCTACCTGACGAAGGACGCGGGCGGGGACGAGATCGTCCGGGCCGTCGAGGACGTGCTGTCCGGCGACGCGGGACTCTCGCCCCGGATCCAGCGGCGGCTCCTGGAGAGACTGTCGCAGTCCGAGCCCTCCGTGGCGAAGGAGCCGAAGGAGCCGCCGGACGGGCTCACCGCCCGGGAGGCCGAAGTCCTGGCGCTGATCGCCGACGGGCTGAGCAACCAGGAGATCGCCCGGGCGCTCCAGGTCTCCACGGCGACGGTGAAGACCCACATCAACAACCTGTTCGCGAAGACGGGGCTCAAGGATCGCGCTCAGGCGGTCCGTTACGCGTACCGGCACGGACTCGCGAAGCCGCCGGGAGCATCGCTCACCTAGTCCTCACCCGTCCACGCCCCGGTTGGTTCCTCGCCCGTCCACGCCCCGGTCCCTGCCCCTGGCCCTGCTCCGGCGCCTGCCCCGGTCCATGGCTCGGTCCATCACCTAATGGGGTGAAGGACTTGCGAGGAGAGTCCGGGATCTTCCCGGTCTGTCCATCCTTGGGCACGCGGTCGCAGTGGGCCGCGGACAAGGAGAGTTCGGTGGAGAAGCACGACGGGCGCGAGACGGCGCAGCCCCGGGCCGGCGATCGCGGGGGCCTGGGCGACCCCTGGTACGACGCGCCGGCCTCGGGGTGGGGCGAGTGGGACGGCACGGGCGCACCGGCGCCCACCGTGCCCGCCCAGCCCGCGCGCCGGGAGCGGAGCGCGGCGGGGGTCTATCTGGAGGTGCAGCGCAGCGCCGCCTTCCAGGAAGTACGCGGGCGCTACCGGAGGTTCGTCGTCCCCGCGACCGTGCTGTTCTTCGCCTGGTACCTCGCGTACGTCGTGGCCGCCACGAGCGCGCCCGCGCTGATGGCCCGCCCGGTCGCGGGATCCGTGAACGTGGCGATGGTGGCCGGGCTCGGCCAGTTCGCCAGTACGTTCCTGCTGACGTGGCTGTACGCGCGCCACGCGCGGCTCCGCCGTGACCGTCCCGCGCTCGAACTGCGGTGGGACACGCAGGAGATGACGCGAAGCATCGACGATTCCGTCCGCATGAACGGTTCCGCGCAGAGCGAGAGCGGGCGGCGATGACGGGGGCGCATCAGACCTGGGCGCTGGTCCTGTTCAGCGCGTTCGTGGCGGTCACGCTCGCCATCACGACCTGGGTGGGACGCCACCGGCAGGGTTCGGCCGAGGAGTTCTACGCGGGCGGACGCCTCTTCTCGCCGATGGAGAACGGATTCGCCATCGCCGGGGACTACATGTCGGCCGCGTCGTTCCTCGGTATCTCGGGGCTGATCGCCCTCTTCGGGTACGACGGACTGCTCTACTCCGTGGGCTTCCTCGTCGCCTGGCTCGTCGTGCTCTTCCTCGTCGCCGAACTGGTGCGCAACTGCGGGCGGTTCACGATGGCCGACGTCGTGGCGTCCCGGATGCGGGAGCGTCCGGTGCGCATCGCGGCGGGAACTTCTTCGGTCACCGTGTCCGTTCTCTATCTGGTGGCGCAGATGGTGGGCGCGGGCAGCCTGGTCGCGCTGCTGCTGGGTGGGAAGAGCGGAGCGGCGCAGGCATGGACCGTCGTCGGCGTGGGCGCGCTCATGGTGATCTATGTGTCGATGGGAGGGATGCGGGCCACCACGTGGATCCAGATCGTCAAAGCGGTCCTGCTCATGGGCGGGACGATCACCCTGACCGTGCTTGTTCTGGCGCGATTCCACGGTGACTTCGACCAACTGCTGCGCGCGGCCGCGGCGCGCAGCGGGCACGGCTCCGACTTCCTCGTGCCCGGCCTGAAGTACGGCGGGAGCTGGACCGCGCGCTTCGACTTCATCAGCCTGGGCCTCGCGCTCGTCCTGGGCACGGCGGGCCTTCCGCACATCCTGTCGCGCTTCTACACCGTGCCGACCGCCCGGGCCGCCCGGCGCTCCGTCGTCTGGTCCATCGGACTCATCGGCAGCTTCTATCTCATGACGATCGTGCTCGGGTTCGGCGCGGCCGCCCTCGTGGGACCCGAAGCCGTACGAGGCTCGAATGCGGCGGGGAACACGGCGGTTCCGCTGCTCGCCCTCCACCTGGGCGGCGGCGCGGACTCGACGGGCGGCACGGTGCTGTTCGCGATCGTCGCCGCGGTCGCCTTCGCCACCATCCTCGCCGTCGTCGCCGGCATCACGCTCGCCTCCTCGGCATCGGTGGCGCACGACCTGTACGCCTCGCTGCGCAGACCGGGCGGGAAGCAGCACAGCGAGGTCGCGGTGGCGCGGATCGCCGCGGCCGGGATCGGCGTACTCGCGATCGCGCTCGGGCTGCTCGCCCGCGATCTCAACGTGGCGTTCCTCGTGGGCCTGGCCTTCGCCGTCGCCGCGTCCGCCAACCTGCCCGTGCTGCTGTACTCGCTGTTCTGGCGGAACTTCACCACGCGCGGAGCGGTGTGGTCGGTGTACGGCGGGCTCGTTCCCGCGCTCGTCCTGGTCGTGCTGTCGCCGGTGGTCTCGGGGAGCCCGACATCCCTGTTCCCCGGGGTGGACTTCCAGTTCTTCCCGCTGGAGAACCCCGGGCTCGTCTCCATCCCGCTCGGCTTCCTGGCCGGCTGGCTGGGCACCATGACCTCCGACGAACCCCCGGACGAGGCCAAGCACGCGGAGACCGAGGTGCGCGCGCTGACCGGCGCCGGAGCCGTCTGAGCCGGAGCCGTCTGAGCCGAAGTGGTCTGAGCCGGAGTTGTCTGAGCCGGGCGGCGAGATCTGGGGCGGTTCGGAGGCCGGCTCAGCGGCTGGCGGCCCATTCGTACCGGTGCTCGGGCCGCCCCGTGTCGCCGTACTTCAGGCTCAGCCGCACCCGCCCCGTGCGCTCCAGCAGCTTCAGGTAGCGCTGGGCGGTCTGGCGGCTGAGCCGGGTCCGGTCGGCCAACTCCTGCGCGGAGAGGGGCCCCTCGGCGTTCATCATGGCTCTGCGGACGAGTTCCGCCGTGGTGGGGGAGTGCCCCTTCGGCAGCTCGGGCGCGGGTGTGGCCGACAGGGCGCCGAAGATCTGGTCCACCTCCGCCTGCTCGGCCTCACCGCCGCCGTCGAGGGTGCGGCGCAGCGTCGCGTACGCCTCCAGCTTGCCGCGCAGCCCCGCGAACGAGAAAGGCTTGACCAGGTACTGCAGCGCTCCCTGGCGCATCGCGGCCTGCACGGTCGCCACATCCCGCGCCGCCGTCACCATGATCACGTCGATCTGCAGACCGCGTTCGCGCACCGTCCGGGCGACGTCGAGGCCCGTCTCGTCCGGCAGGTAGTGGTCGAGGAGGACCAGATCGACCTCGAGGGCGTCGATGCGCTCCAAGGCCTCGGCAGCGCTGTGGGCCTTGGCGGCCACGCGGAAACCGGGCACCTTCGCCACGTAGGCGGCGTTCACGTCGGCGACGCGGGTGTCGTCGTCCACGACCAGTACCTCGATCATCGGACCTCCTCATCGGCGGCGCTCGGGACGCTTTCGCTCGGCACGGGTCCCCTCGGCATGGTCTCGTTCGGGACGGCGAAGGCTTCCGGTAGTACGACGACGAACTCGGCGCCCCCGGCCGGCGACGCCGTCACCTCGGCCGTGCCGCCCTGCCGCTCGGCGAGCCGCCGCACCAGGGCGAGCCCGATGCCGCGCTTGCCGTACTCCGGCGGCTCCTTCGTGGACCAGCCTTCCTCGAAGACGCTCTCCCGCTGCTCCGCGGGGACCCCCGGCCCTGTGTCGCGCACCCGTAGGACCGCTGTAGGGCCGTCCGCTCGCAGAGCCACCTCCACGCGCGCGTGCCGACTCGAGCCGGCTGCCGCGTCCAGGGCGTTGTCCACCAGGTTGCCGACGATCGTGACGAGCCCGCGCGGATCGACGAGCCGGTCCGGCAGTTCGGTGTCGCGTGAGACGCCGAGAGCGACACCGCGCTCCGCGGCGACCGTGGCCTTGCCCACCAGCAGGGCCGCGAGCAGCGGATCCTGAATCTTCTCGGTGATCTGTTCCGCGGTGACCCGGTGGGCGCCCGCCACCTCGCCGACGAACTCGGCGGCCTCCTCGTACATCTCCAGCTCCAGCAGCCCCAGCAACGTATGCATGCGGTTGGCGTGCTCGTGGTCCTGGGCGCGCAGGGCGTCGATGAGGCCGCGCGTGGAGTCGAGCTCGCGGCCCAGTTCCTCCAGTTCCGTGCGGTCCCGCAGGGTCGCGACGGCGCCGCCGTCGTCGGTGGGCATCCGGTTGGCCACCAGGACGCGCCGGCCCCGGACCGTCAGCAGATCCGTACCGGTGACGTGGCCCGCGAGCACGTCCGTCGTCCGTCCCGCGCCGAGCGCGTCGTCCAGGGGCCGTCCGATCGCCGCGCTGTCGAGGCCGAGCAGACGCTGCGCCTCGTCGTTCAGCAGCCGGATCCGGCCGGTGCGGTCCAAGGCGACGACGCCCTCACGGATGCCGTGCAGCATCGCCTCCCGCTCGGCCAACAGCGCGGAGATGTCGGAGAACGCCAGATCGCGTGTCTGCCGCTGCACCCGCCGCGAGATCAGGTACGCGGCGAGCGCCCCCACCGCCAGGGCTCCGCCCGCGTAGGCGAACAGGCCCGGAATGGCGTGGATGAGGCGCGCGCGGACGCTGTCGTACTCGATGCCGACCGACACCGCGCCCACGATGGCCCCGTCAGCGCCCCTCAAGGGCACTTTGCCGCGCGCGGAGCGCCCGAGGGTGCCGTCGTCTATCTCCATCACCTCACGGCCCGCCAGAGCGTCGCTGGGGTCCGTCGAGACGACCCTGCCGATCTGACCGCGGTCGGTGTGCGACCAGCGGACCCCCTTCTTGTTCATGATCACGACGTACTCGGCGCCGCTGGCCCGCCGGATCCGCTCCGCGTCGGCCTGCACGGGGCCGTCCGTGACGGGCCGCGAGGACCGCAGTTCCTCGGCGATCCGCGGCTGCGCCGCCGTGGTCTGCGCGATGGCGAGGGCGCGCCGCATGGCCTGGTCGTCCAGCTGATCGCTCAGCGGAGCCAGGAACAGCCCGGTCGCCAGCACGGCCACCCCCGCCGCGATCGCCACCTGCATGAGCAGCACCTGCGCGAACACCCGCCTCGGCAGACCGAAGCGCAGACGGCGGGCGGGGGAGGTCGGGCTCATGCTGACGAACGGTACGGGCCCTTCCGCCCCCGATCGAAGCCCTTGTGGCGCGGATCTCGTACGTCGCCGACGACCGGGTCGCTCGAACGCCGGTCGAGCGCCGGGTCAGTCGAGTGTCGAGCGCCGGGTCAGTCGAGCGCCGCGGGGATCTCACGGACAGCCACGACATCCATACGGGCCGGTGATCCGAGCGCGCCGCCGCAGCTCTCCGCGCGCGGAGGGGACGATGCGCCCTGCTCGACCGTCACGAGCCACCGGCGGCCGTCGGAGTGTGCGACGGTCACCTCCCAGCGCGTAGCGGGGACGGCGTCCGTCCGTACGATGTGCAGGACGTCGGCCCCGTATTCGTGGGCGGCGCGGCGCACGGCCAGTTCCGCGGCCTGGCCCGGGCGGTCCCAGGCGGAGTTCCCGCGGCAGCCGTCGACGACGATCCGGTCGGCGCGTACGGCCTCCAGGATGTCTTTCACGGCCGTCGCTGTGGCCCTTCCGTAGGCGTATCCGTAGGGCAGCACCAGAAGGGTGGGGGAAAAGCGGTGGCCACCGAGGTGGGTGACCTCCCAGACGTTGTCCTCGGCGGAGAGGGCGAGTTCGGAGGCCAACGGCCGACCGAGCACGGCGCAGCAGCGGTCCCGTTTCCCGTTGGTGCAGACGAGTGCGAGGGGAGCGCCCTCGTGCGGTTCGCCGAAGCCGCCGTGATCGCCGGCTCCCAGAGCGGAGAAGTCGAGCCGCAGCAGTTCCCCGGGCGTCTTCACGGTGGTGCCGCGCAGCCATGTACGTCCGGGGACGGTGTGTGCGACGTACACCTGGTGGTGCGCCGGGGTGTGACGGTCGGCGTGCCGGCCGGGGCGCCGCACGAGCGCGACCCGCACCCCGGTGTTCTCAGCGGCTGCCTTTAGGGCACGGCCGACCTCGGGGTCGAGATGGCTGGAGGTCAGGGCCTTCGCTCCCCAGGGGCCGGGCTGCTCGATCAACAGCCAGGTCCGGGCGGTGGCCGCGGTCCCCGCGAGAGGTTCGTCAAGGTCCAGCGAGGAGGTCGCGCACGTACTCACGCAGGTGAGCCTAACCTGCGTGCGCGGTCACTCGCGGAGTCACTCCTTGCCCTGCCGCCGCCCCCGGCACCGAGCGGCCCTGCGGCGCGGCGGCCGCCGACGGGAGGACCCGTCTACGGCCGCCATGCACCATGCACCCGGCAGGAGCCCGGCCCGGCACCGCCCGACGCACCCGAAGACCTCACGCGTCAGGAATGTCGCTTTTGGCGCGCAGCAAGGTCTCCCGGTTCACGATGACGATGCGCTCGTAGTCGGCGACCCCCGCGTCCGCCGGCAGTTCCTTCTTGAGCTCGGCGGTGGCCTCCGTGCCGATCACGGCGAAGTTCCCGTCGCTGAGTTCGAAAACATCGGGGCAGGTGGCGCCAGAGGCACTTCCGCGAGCGCTCGGGGGCACCCCGATGCGGCGTACGATCTTCAAGACAACCGGTCCTTCTGGAGGGCGACGTTAGGGCGCCACAGTAGTGCTCCCGGCTGGGCTGGATAGTACCTAAAGGCGCTAATCCAGGGGGAGTTGGCCGATAACTTCACCGGTACGAGTGACCCGCGTACGGGTGCGGGGCGGGCATCAGAGTGGCGGCGGCTCGCCCACTACCCACCATTCGTCCGTGTCCGACTCGTCCCGTTCCTGTAGCAGGGCCTCGGCGATGTGTCCGACCTCCGCTTCCGTCGACGCTGGGTCGAGTGAGGCGCGGTGCGGCCGCGTGGCCTCCCAGTACTCCCGGATGTGCGCACTCTGGAAGAGTTCGCGCAGATGGCCGCGGAGTTGACGCCGGTCCAGTACGCCGGATTCGTAGAGGTGGAAGGCGTTGATGTACCAGAGGTTGGCGTAGAGGTACTGCCGTCGTTTCTCCGGTGAGAGATCCAGTCCGTAGTTGTCGATCACGACGGCCAGGGCAGGGTCGTCGATCGCCTTGCTCAGGAGCTCCCAGTGCATGCGCTGCTGGTGGGCGCGAGCCTGTCGTCGCCACTGTGCCGTGGTTCCCGTCCGGCTCGGGCCGTACAGCTGCCACAGGTGCGCTGTGGCCGTGCCCGCGAGCCCGCCGGCAATCGTTGCGGCGACCACTGATCGCCACGTCCTTACGTTTTGTGTGGCCATGTCAACCCCCGATTCAGGCGACCGTCCGCCGGTCGATCGGGCGCGGGTCGACGGGCAGGGGACCGGCGAGCGAAGGGCGGCGCGCTTGACGTTTCCCAGGGTGCCGAGCGGCTTCGATCGGCTGGGAGGCGGAGAGGAGGCGCACGGAAGCACATTGGGTCGCGAAAACCGGCACCATGTCCCACATCTGCCCGCGCGTGGTGCTGACAATCGTTCACTCGGCCGCCTTTATGCGCGCCTATTCTGACGCGGCATGCGGGTACTGGTGTCGTCGCTGTCGTTGCTGTTGGAGAGGTCACATTGAGTGGAGAGGTCACGTTGAGCGGAGACACCGCGTTGAGCGGAGACGCCACGTCGAGCAAGGTGGGCCCGCAGATTCCCGTCGTCGTCCTCGCGGGCTTTCTCGGTTCGGGGAAGACCACGCTGCTGAACCACCTGCTGCACCACAGCGGCGGTTCGCGGATCGGTGCGATCGTCAATGACTTCGGGGCGATCGAGATCGACGCGATGGCCGTGGCGGGCCAGTTGGGCGACTCGACGGTCTCGCTCGGCAACGGGTGCCTGTGTTGCGCCGTGGACGCCAGTGAACTCGACGTCTATCTGGACAAGTTGACGCGTGCCACCCAGGACGGTCACGCCATGGACGTCATCGTCATCGAGGCGAGCGGCATCGCGGAACCGCAGGAACTGGTGCGGATGGTGCTGGCCAGTGAGAATCCGCGGATCGTCTACGGAGGGCTGATCGAGGTCGTCGACGCGGCCGAGTTCGACGCGACCCGGGAGAAGCATCCCGAGGTGGACCGGCATCTGGGGATCGCGGACCTCGTCGTGGTGAACAAGAGCGACCGGGTCCCCGATGCCGAGCGGGAGCGCGTCCTGGGCGCCGTGCGGGCGGCGGCCGAACGGGCTGCCGTCGTCCACGCGTCGTACGGACGGATCGACCCCGAGCTGCTCTTCGACTGCCGGCCCACGCGGGAGCGGATCGGGCAGCTGTCCTTCGACGACCTGTACCGGGGTGACGACCTGGACCGGGGCGACGACCCGCACCGAGGAGGGGCGCACGACGGGCATCTGCACGCCGCCTACGAAAGCCTCGCGTTCGTCTCTGAGGTGCCCATGGAGCCGCGCGCGTTGATGGACTTCTTCGACAGCCGTCCCGAAGGCCTCTACCGCATCAAGGGGTACGTGGACTTCGGTGCGGCCGATGCGCTCAACCGGTACGCCGTGCACGCCGTCGGGCGGTTCCTGAGGTTCTATCCCGAGCCGTGGCCGACCGGTGAGGAACGCCTCACCCAGCTTGTTCTCATCGGGGCGGGCATCGACACGGAGGCGCTCCGCAAGGGGCTCGACGCCTGTAGGAGCGGGGCCACGAGCGACGCCCCGCACACCGTCGACCAGCACGGCATGTGGGGCGTTCTCCGCTACGTACAGGACAAGGGCGACGCCGACGAGGTCGAGGACTTCGCCGGCGGCCCCGGGCCCGCCTAGACCGGTCCGGCCACCACCGCCACCGTCTTCGGCAGGGAGATGCCCGAGCCGTCGCGGCGCGGGTCCATCTGGGTCAGCTCGGCCGGCGTGCCGTTCTTCTGCGCCGCGCGCGCGGGCGCCGGGCCCGCCCAGCCGAGGCTCAGGCAGTCCTCGCCCTTCAGGAACCGCTGGCAGCGTACGCCACCGGTCGCGCGCCCCTTACGGGGGTACTGGTCGAACGGCGTGAGCTTGGCCGTCGTCTGCACCGAATCGTCGAGCGTGCCGCGCGAACCCGCCACCGTGAAGACGACGGCGTCGGCCGCCGGGTCGACCGCGGTGAAGGAGATGACCTTCGCGCCGGTCGCCAGCTTGATGCCGGCCATGCCGCCCGCGGGACGGCCCTGCGGCCGCACCATGGAGGCCTGGTAACGCAGCAGTTGTGCGTCGTCGGTGATGAAGACCAGGTCCTCCTCGCCGGTCCGCAGCTCGACCGCGCCCACGATCCGGTCACCGTCCTTGAGGGTGATGACCTCCAGCTCCTCCTTGTGGGAGGGGTAGTCGGGCGTCACGCGCTTCACGACGCCCTGCTCGGTGCCGAGGGCGATGCCCGGTGACGACTCGTCCAGCGTCGTCAGACAGACGACCGCCTCGTCCGCCTCCAGGGAGGAGAGGAACTCGGAGATCGGGGCGCCGCCGGAGAGGTTCGGCGCGGACGCCGTGTCCGGGAGCTGCGGCAGATCGACGACGTTCAGGCGCAACAGCCGGCCTTCGGAAGTGACCACACCGATCTCACCGCGGGCCGTGGCCGGCACTGCGGAGACGATCACGTCGTGCTTGGCGCGCTTGCCGTCCTCGTCCGCTGCGAACGGCTCCCCGTTCGCCGTACGGGCCAGCAGGCCGGTCGAGGAGAGCAGCACCCGGCACGGGTCGTCGGCCACCTGGAGCGGCACCGTGGCCACCGCCGGGCCCGACGACTCGAGCAGCACCGTACGCCGGTCGGTACCGAACTTCTTGGCGACCGCCGCCAGTTCCGCGGAGACGAGCTTGCGCAGCTCCGAGTCGGAGTCGAGGATGCCGGTCAGCTCGTCGATCTCGCCGTTGAGCTTGTCGCGCTCCGACTCCAGCTCGATGCGGTCGAACTTGGTGAGGCGGCGCAGCGGCGTGTCCAGGATGTACTGCGTCTGGATGTCGCTCAGCGAGAAGCGCTCGATGAGGCGCTCCTTGGCCTGCGCGCTGTTCTCGCTGGAGCGGATGAGGCGGATGACCTCGTCGATGTCGAGGAGCGCGACGAGGAGCCCCTCGACGAGGTGCAGCCGGTCCTTCTTCTTGGTGCGACGGAACTCGCTGCGGCGGCGCACCACCTCGAAGCGGTGGTCCAGGTAGACCTCGAGCAGCTCCTTGAGGCCGAGCGTGAGCGGCTGGCCGTCCACGAGGGCCACATTGTTGATACCGAAGGACTCCTCCATCGGCGTCAGCTTGTAGAGCTGCTCCAGGACGGCCTCCGGTACGAAGCCGTTCTTGATCTCGATGACCAGGCGCAGGCCGTGCTCGCGGTCCGTGAGGTCCTTCACGTCGGCGATGCCCTGGAGCTTCTTCGAACCGACGAGCTCCTTGATCTTCGCGATGACCTTCTCGGGGCCCACCGCGAACGGGAGTTCGGTGACGACGAGGCCCTTGCGGCGCGCCGTCACGGTGTCCACCGAGACCGTCGCACGGATCTTGAAGGTGCCACGGCCGGACTCGTACGCGTCCTTGATGCCGGACAGGCCGACGATCCGGCCGCCCGTGGGCAGGTCGGGCCCCGGTACGAACCTCATGAGCGTCTCGAGGTCGGCGCCCGGGTGCCTGATCAAGTGCCGCGCCGCGGCGATCACTTCGCCCAGGTTGTGCGGCGCCATGTTGGTCGCCATACCGACCGCGATCCCCGACGCGCCGTTCACCAGCAGGTTCGGGTACGCCGCTGGGAGGACGAGGGGCTCCTGCTCCTGCCCGTCGTAGTTCGGCGCGAAGTCGACCGTGTTCTCTTCGATCGACTCCGTCATCAGGCTCGCCGCCGGATCCATCCGGCACTCGGTGTACCTCATGGCGGCCGGGCGGTCGTCGTTGCCCAGTGAACCGAAGTTCCCGTGCCCGTCCACCAGCGGTACGCGCATCGAGAACGGCTGGGCCAGGCGCACCAGGGCGTCGTAGATCGACGCGTCGCCATGGGGGTGCAACTTACCCATGACCTCGCCGACGACGCGGGCGCACTTCACATAGCCGCGGTCGGGGCGCAAGCCCATCTCGTTCATCTGGTAGACGATCCGACGGTGGACGGGCTTCATCCCGTCTCGTGCGTCGGGCAGGGCGCGCGAGTAGATGACCGAGTACGCGTACTCCAGGTAGGAGCCCTGCATTTCGTCGACCACATCGATGTCGAGGATCCTCTCCTCGAAATCGTCGGGCGGCGGGGTCTTCGTGCTGCGGCGGGCCATCGCTGCTGCGGCTCCTTCACCAACATCTACGGGAACTGTCGCGGACCATTGTGGACCGCCCCACTGACAACGCTGATCGCGACCCGTCCGAAGCGGGTGGCCGGCGGCCCGCCGAGGGGCCGTCGTGCTCGCTCACGGCGTAGCCCGGACGGGAACTTCGCCAGGGGCCTGCACGCTTGCATACAGTGGCAGGACTGGCAGCAGTTTTGTGTTCACAGTGTTGTACGCGTTCAGAGTGTTGTCCGCGTACTCAGAGTTTCTCAGCGTTCCCAGTATTTCCGATGTTCTCCGTTCCCCCGCGATCGAAGGGACGTACATGCCCATGGGTCACACGGCCACCGCCGAGGCCGGCTCCGGCGGCCTGAAAGCGACCGAGCACCGGCTGGCCAACGGCCTGCGTGTAGTGCTCTCCGAGGATCACCTGACCCCGGTCGCGGCGGTCTGCCTCTGGTACGACGTCGGCTCGCGCCACGAGGTCAAGGGCCGTACGGGCCTGGCTCACCTTTTCGAGCACCTGATGTTCCAGGGCTCGAAGCAGGTGCACGGCAACGGTCACTTCGAGCTCGTCCAGGGTGCCGGCGGCTCGCTCAACGGCACGACGAGCTTCGAACGCACGAATTACTTCGAGACCATGCCCGCCCACCAGCTGGAGCTCGCGCTGTGGCTGGAGGCCGACCGTATGGGCTCCCTGCTGGCGGCCCTCGACGAGGAGTCGATGGAGAACCAGCGGGACGTCGTCAAGAACGAGCGCCGTCAGCGCTACGACAACGTCCCCTACGGCACCGCGTTCGAGAAGCTGACGGCCCTCATGTACCCGGAGGGCCACCCGTACCACCACACGCCCATCGGCTCCATGGCCGACCTGGACGCGGCCACCCTGGAGGACGCGCGGAGCTTCTTCCGCACCTACTACGCGCCCAACAACGCCGTGCTCTCCATCGTGGGCGACATCGACCCCCAGGAGACGCTCGCCTGGGTCGAGAAGTACTTCGGCTCGATCGCCGGCCACGACGGCAAGCCCGCGCCGCGCGACGGCTCCCTGCCCGACGTGATCGGCGGAGAGCTCCGCGAGGTCGTCGAGGAGGAGGTCCCGGCGCGCGCCCTCATGGCGGCCTACCGGCTCCCCGAGGACGGCACGCGCGCGTGCGACGCCGCAGACCTGGCCCTGACGGTCCTCGGCGGCGGCGAGTCGTCGCGGCTCTACAACCGCCTCGTGCGCCGTGACCGCACCGCGGTGGCCGCGGGCTTCGGCCTGCTGCGCCTGGCCGGCGCGCCCTCCCTCGGCTGGCTCGACGTGAAGACCTCCGGAGACGTCGAGGTGCCCGTCATCGAGGCCGCCGTCGACGAGGAGCTCGCCCGGTTCGCCGAGGAGGGCCCGACGCCCGAGGAGATGGAGCGCGCCCAGGCCCAGTTGGAGCGCGAGTGGCTGGACCGGCTCAGCACCGTGGCGGGCCGCGCCGACGAACTGTGCCGCTACGCGGTGCTGTTCGGCGACCCGCAGCTCGCCCTGACCGCCGTCCAGCGCGTCCTCGCCGTGACCGCCGACGAGGTCCAGGAGGTGGCCAAGGCGCGTCTGCGCCCCGACAACCGCTCGGTCCTCGTGTACGAGCCCACGGCCCCCGCCGACACCGATGACGAGAGCGACCCGAGCGACGAGGAGGCGGGCCGGTGACCGAGCAGCTCGCGACCATGGACTTCCACCCCCGGCCCCAGGCGGGCACGGCCAAGCCGTGGGCGTTCCCCGCCCCCGAGCGCGGTGAGCTGGCCAACGGCCTGACCGTGCTGCGCTGTCACCGTCCCGGCCAGCAGGTCGTGGCCGTGGAGATCAACCTCGACGCGCCGCTGGAGGCCGAACCGGCGGGGCTCGACGGCGTCGCCACGATCATGGCGCGTGCCTTCAACGAGGGCACCGACAAGCACTCCGCGGAGGAGTTCGCGGCGGAACTGGAGCGCTGCGGCGCCACGTTGGACGCGCACGCCGACCACCCCGGCGTCCGCGTCTCCCTCGAAGTGCCGGTCTCCCGCCTCCCCAAGGGCCTCGCCCTGCTGGCCGACGCCCTGCGGGCACCCGCCTTCGCGGACAGCGAGATCGAGCGCCTCGTCCGCAACCGCCTGGACGAGATCCCGCACGAGAGCGCCAACCCGGCCCGGCGCGCCGCCAAGGAGCTCTCCAAGCAGCTCTTCCCGGCCGACTCGCGCATGTCGCGCCCGCGGCAGGGCACCGAGGAGACCGTCTCCGCCATCGACGCGGCGGCCGTACGCGCCTTCTACGAGAAGCACGTACGCCCCGCCACCGGCACGGTCGTCGTGGTGGGCGATCTGACCGGCACCGACCTCGACGCCCTCCTAGCGGACACGCTCGGCGCCTGGACCGGCAACACGGCGGAGCCCCGCCCGGTCCCGCCGGTCACCGCCGACGACACCGGCCGCGTCATCGTCGTGGACCGCCCGGGAGCGGTCCAGACGCAGCTCCTCATCGGCCGGATCGGCCCCGACCGGCACGACCGCGTATGGGCCGCGCAGATCCTCGGCACGTACTGCCTCGGCGGCACGCTCACCTCGCGTCTGGACCGTGTCCTGCGCGAGGAGAAGGGCTACACCTACGGTGTGCGGTCCTTCGCCCAGGTGCTGCGGTCCGCGCCCGACGGGACGGGCGCCGCGATGCTCGCCATCAGCGGCTCCGTGGACACCCCGAACACCGGGCCCGCGCTCGAGGACCTCTGGAAGGTGCTGCGTACGCTGGCCGAAGGCGGCCTCACGGACGCCGAACGGGACACGGCCGTGCAGAACCTGGTGGGCGTGGCGCCGCTTAAGTACGAGACCGCGGCCGCCGTCGCGGGCACCCTCGCGGACCAGGTCGAGCAGCACCTGCCGGACGACTTCCAGGCCCGGCTGTACCGGCAGCTCGCCGAGACGGGCACCGTGGAGGCCACCGCGGCCGTCGTGAGCGCCTTCCCGGCGGACCGGCTGGTGACGATCCTGGTGGGCGACGCCGCGCAGATCGAGGAGCCCGTCAAGGCCCTCGGCATCGGCGAGGTGACCGTCGTCGCGGGCTGACTCCCGGTCCCGTACGTCACACGAAGCCCCGGAGGCCACCACGGCCCCGGGGCTTCGTGGCGCCGCTCACGTCCGTCCGTGATCGGCCATCGATCACAAATGTCCGATTTGGCACGGAGGTTGCCCGTCTGCTCTGTGGCATGCGCTACAAAAGCCGGGATCCGTTTGTCGTACTAAAGATGTCCCGCTTAGCGTCGGTCCGGCTGTCCGCCAGACATGCGTCGCGCCCGCGACACCGGACAGTCATCGCCGAGTCCCCCATGGCGCGAGCCAGGGGAGCCGGGGACCCACCGCAGTCCCTGGGGTGAATCGGACACTCTTCCCGTACGGGGAGGGAGTCCGTAGGAGACCTTCCTGCTCCGAACCCGTCAGCTAACCCGGTAGGCGAGAGGGAAGGAAAGGACCAGCCACCGCATGGCGTTCACCCGTGCCACCGGGAAGCACCGTCGTCCGAGTCGTCTCACGCGTACCACCGCACAGGTTGCGGGTGTCGCGGCGCTCACCACGACCGGTGTCATCGGGGGCCTCGCCGCCCCCGCCCTCGCCGCGGACACCGCGGCCGCCGACCAGAACGGCCTGACCCAGGCCATCGCCATCGGCGACTCCCTGGCCGCCCAGATCGAGGCGCAGGCCACCGCCCAGAAGAAGGCCGCCGACGCGGCCGCCGCCAAGGCCGAGGCCGAGGCCGAGGCCAAGAAGCGGGCCGAGGAAGCCAAGCGCGAGGCCGAGGCGAAGGCCGCCAAGGAGCGTGAGGAGAAGGAGCGCGCCGCCCGCGAGGCCGAGCGCAAGCGCCTCCTCAACAGCTTCGTGGCGCCGATCTCCGGCTCCTACGTCTCCACCGCCTACAAGGCGAGTAGCGGCCTGTGGTCCTCCGGCAGCCACACCGGCATCGACTTCCATGCGGCGAGCGGCACTTCCGTGCACGCCGTGGGCTCCGGCACCGTCGTCGAGGCCGGCTGGGGCGGCGCGTACGGCAACAACATCGTGATCAAGATGAACGACGGCACGTACACCCAGTACGGTCACCTCTCGTCCATCGGCGTCTCCGTCGGCCAGGCCGTCACCCCCGGCCAGCAGATCGCCCTCTCCGGCGCCACCGGCAACGTCACGGGCCCGCACCTTCACTTCGAGGCCCGCACGAGCCCCGACTACGGCTCGGACATGGACCCCGTCGCGTACCTGCGCTCGCACGGCGTGAACGTCTGACGCCTCCAAGGCACCACGCGAAAGCCCCGGCTCGAACGAGCCGGGGCTTTCGCGTGCGCAAGGCGTTCCTGGCCAAAAAATATCCATGGATTCCGGTCCGGCGTCGGAAATTCGGGGACGGTGGAATAGAGTCACCGGGCAGGCGCGGTCAAGGGGTGTTATGCGCTTGCACAAGCGTCGATCGACCGCGTATCGCGGGGATTAAGGCGGAGGTCGGGTCATGCGCATTCCCGCGCATTCGGTATGCACGGCGATCCGCGACGACATCGTCGCGGGTGTCTACGAGCGCGGCGGCAGGCTCACCGAGGAAGTGCTCGCGCGCCGCTACGGAGTCTCGCGCGTGCCGGTCCGCGAGGCGCTGCGCACCCTGGAGGCCGAGGGCTTCGTCGTCACGCGCCGGCACGCGGGCGCGTGCGTGGCGGAGCCCACCGGTCAAGAGGCCGCCGACCTCCTGGAGGTCCGGATGCTGCTCGAGCCGCTGAGCGCCGCGCGCGCCGCGCAGCGCCGCACCGAGGCCCACCTCAAAGTCCTGCGGGGCCTGGTCAGGATGGGTCAGGAGCGCGCCGGTCGGGGCCAGTACGAGGATCTGCGCTCCCTGGGCGGCTGGTTCCACGAGACCCTCGCGCAGGCCTCCGGCAGCCCCGGACTGATCACCCTGCTCACCCAGCTCCGGCACAAGATCGCCTGGATGTACGCCGTCGAGTCCCCGGCCAGGCCGGCCGAGTCCTGGGCCGAGCACGGCGCCATCGTGGACGCGGTGGCGCGCGGTGACGCCGAGCGGGCCCGCGCCCTGACCGTGCTGCACGCCGAGCGCGCCGTGGCGGCCCACCGGCTGCGGGTCCCGCGCGCGGGCGATCGTGTGAGGACTTCGCAACATGCCGTAAACACGGCAGGGCTCCGGCATTAACAAAAGCCCCGTATACAAAGAGCTTCGGGAAGTGTTGCGGAATTTCGTGAAGGGTCGCTCGGTGAATGGAGCGCTCGGTGAATGGGGCGCTGCGTGAATCAGTCGCTCCGTGAATGCGTCGCGGAGAATTGATTGCCCCGGAGCTGGAAACGACGAAGCCGCGCGCCCCCTGAGGGAAACGCGCGGCTCCGTCGGAACGAATTGGGTCAGACGGTCTCGGGAAGCTCGTCGAGACCCTCGGAGACCAGCTTCGCCAGACGGTCGAGCGCGGCGTCCGCACCCTCGGCGTCGGAAGCCAGGACGATCTCCTCGCCACCCTGGGCGCCCAGACCGAGCACCGCGAGCATGGAGGCGGCGTTGACGGGGTTGCCGTCGGCCTTGGCGATCGTCACGGGGACGCCGGCAGCCGTGGCCGCGCGGACGAAGATGGAGGCGGGGCGGGCGTGAAGGCCCTCGGCCCAGCCGACGTTGACGCGGCGCTCAGCCATGTGATGCTGCCCTTCAGGTGTCTCAAAGTTGTCTAGACCATTCTCACATACCGTGGCACGGCGCTCGACGTGGACCCGAGTCCCGAGAACGCACCGCCCCGCGGCCTTCCATAGCCTGCCTCCCACGCGCGCGGGACGCGACCCGTACGACTGTCGGCGCCCGGCTCTACCCTTGCGGCATGGAGACCCCGTCGGACCGGCACGCCTACCCCGCCCACTGGGAGGCCGACGTGGTGCTGCGCGACGGCGGCACCGCCCGGATCAGGCCGATCACCACCGCGGACGCCGAGCGCCTGACCAGCTTCTACGAACAGGTCTCGGACGAGTCGAAGTACTACCGCTTCTTCGCGCCCTACCCACGCCTGTCCGACAAAGACGTCCACCGCTTCACCCATCACGACTACGTGGACCGCGTCGGCCTCGCCGCCACGGTCGGCGGCGAGTTCATCGCGACCGTCCGCTACGACCGGATCGATCCGCACGGACGGCCCGCCTCCGCGCCCGCCGACGAGGCCGAGGTCGCCTTCCTCGTCCAGGACGCCCATCAGGGGCGAGGCGTGGCGTCCGCTCTTCTCGAGCACATCGCCGCCGTCGCCCGGGAGCGCGGCATCCGCCGGTTCGCCGCCGAGGTGCTGCCCGCCAACACCAAGATGATCAAGGTGTTCACGGACGCCGGGTACACACAGAAGCGCAGCTTCGAGGACGGCGTGGTCCGTCTGGAGTTCGGCCTGGAGCCCACCGAGGCCTCCCTCGCGGTGCAGCGCGCCCGGGAGCAGCGCGCCGAGGCCCGCTCCGTGCAGCGGCTCCTCGCCCCCGGCTCCGTAGCCGTGATCGGCGTGGGGCGGGCGCCGGGAGGGGTCGGCCGCAGCGTTCTCGACAACCTCAAGGACGCGGGGTACACAGGTCGCCTGTATGCGGTCAACAAGGCGTTCCCCGCGGACCTGACCGAGATCGACGGCGTCCCCGCCCATCGCTGCGTACGCGACATCGACCCGGCCCACCACGTGGACCTGGCCGTCGTCGCCGTACCCGCGACCGACGTACCCGATGTCGTCGCCGAATGCGGTGCCCGCGACGTACAGGGACTGATCGTGGTCTCCGCCGGATACGCGGAGAGCGGCGCCGAAGGCCGCGAGCGCCAGCGGGAACTGATCCGGCAGGCCCGCACTTACGGGATGCGCATCATCGGACCGAACGCCTTCGGAGTCGTCAACACGGCCCTGGACGTACGGCTCAACGCCTCGCTCGCCCCCGAGATGCCACGCCCCGGCCGCATCGGCCTGTTCGCCCAGTCCGGTGCCATCGGCATCGCCCTCCTCGCACGCCTGCACCGCAGGGGCGGGGGAGTCACCGGGGCCACCGGCATCTCGACCTTCGTCTCCGCGGGCAACCGCGTCGACGTCTCCGGGAACGACGTCCTTCAGTACTGGTACGACGACCCGGACACGGACGTCGCCCTCATGTACCTCGAAACCATCGGCAACCCGCGCAAGTTCACCCGCCTCGCCCGCCGCACCGCCGAGGCCAAACCTCTTGTCGTCGTACAGGGCGCCCGGCACAGCGGCATCGCACCGACCGGGCACGCCGTACGCGCCACACGCCTCCCGTATGCCACGGTCTCCGCGCTGTTGCGCCAAGCCGGTGTCATCCGGGTGGACACGATCACCGAACTCGTCGACACGGGCCTCCTGTTGGCCCGCCAGCCGCTGCCCGCCGGTCCGCGCGTCGCCATCCTCGGCAACTCCGAATCGCTCGGCCTGCTCACCTACGACGTGTGCCTCGCCGAGGGGCTGCGCCCCAAACCGCCCCGGGACCTGACCACAGCGGCCTCCGCGGCCGACTTCCGTACCGCCCTGGACGAGGCGCTCGCCGACGACAAGACCGACGCCGTCGTCGTCACCGCGATGCCGGCCGTGGGGGAGGGACCGACCGAGGACGCGGAGCTTGCGGCCGCCCTGAGCGCTGCCGCCGCGGCCGCGCCCACCAAGCCCGTGCTCGTCGTCCACGTCGAGCTGGGCGGCCTCGCCGAGGCACTCTCCGCCGCGACGAGCACCGGGCCCAACGCCCCGGGCGCCCCCGACACCCAGACGCCCCGGCCGGCCCCCGCGACCGCCGGGAGCCCGGAGGACACTCCGCGCCTCATCCCCGCCTACCCTGCCGCCGAGCGCGCCGTCCGTGCCCTCTCCGAGGTCGTGAAGTACGCCCAGTGGCGGCGCGACGCGGCCGAGCCCGGCAAGGTGCCCGAGTACGAGGACATCGACGAGCCCGCGGCCGCCGCCCTCATCACCGAACTGCTCGCCAAGGACGACGACCCGCGCGGCGTCGACCTCGCGGCGGACGACACCCGCGATCTGCTCGCCCGCTACGGCATCGCCGTACGGCAGACGCTGCCCGCGCCCGACGCCGACAGCGCCGCCGACGCCGCGCGCTCTCTCGGCTATCCCGTCGCCCTCAAGACGACCGCCCCGCACCTGCGCCACCGCGCCGACCTCGGCGGCGTACGACTGGACCTCGCCGACGAGACGGACCTGCGGCGCGCCTACGAAGAGCTGGCCGAGCAGCTCGGCAGACCGGCCGAGCTGCGTCCCGTCGTGCAGTCGATGGCGCCGCGCGGCGTCGACACGGTCGTCCGGGCCGTCATCGACCCGGCGGCCGGGGCGGTGCTCTCCTTCGGTCTGGCCGGCGCTCCCTCCGAGCTGCTCGGCGACACCGCACACCGCCTGATCCCGGTCACCGACCAGGACGCCGGCGCGGTCGTCCGCTCGATCAAGACGTCGCCGATCCTGTTCGGCTGGCGCGGTGCCGCCCCCGTCGACACGCCTGCTCTGGAGGAGCTGCTCCAGCGCGTGTCCCGCCTCGTCGACGATCACCCCGAGGTGGTCGGCGTCACCCTCGAACCGGTCGTCGTCGCCCAGCACGGACTGACCGTGCTCGGCGCCTCCGTCCGGCTCGCTCCGCCCCCCGTCCGCGATGATCTCGGACCCCGCACACTGCCCGCCGCGTACTGACGGACACCCCTGGGAAACGCCCTCACGGAGGGTTATCCACAGGCGCAACGGCAGTCTCTTCCCGGCCTTAGGATGGACCCCATGGCCAAGACCAGTACGACGACCCAAGGGCTGCGAGCGGCGATCGAGCGCAGCGGCTACTACCCGGCCCTCGTGGCCGAGGCGGTGGAGGCCGCGGTCGGCGGAGAGCCCATCGCGTCGTACCTCGTGCACCAGGAGACCACGTTCGACGCGAACGAGGTCCGTCGTCATGTCACCGTCCTGGTCCTGACCGGCACCCGCTTCATCGTCAGCCACACGGACGAGCAGGCGGCCGACACCACCTCCCCGACGCCGTACGCCACGACGTCCACGGAGTCCGTGAAGCTCGACCGGATCTCCTCGGTCGTGCTCAGCCGCGTCGTCGCCAATCCGGAGAAGTACGTCCCGGGCACGCTGCCCCGCGAGGTCGTGCTCACCATCGGCTGGGGCGCCGTCGCCCGTATCGACCTGGAGCCCGCCGCCTGCGGCGACCCCAACTGCGAGGCGGACCACGGGTACACGGGCAGCTCGACCGCGGACGACCTGAGCCTGCGCGTCAGCGAGGCGGGCGACGGACCCGAGACCGTGCGCCAGGCCCTCGCCTTCGCCCAGTCCCTCTCCGAGGCAACCGCGGACGCGGGACGCTGATGACGCAGGCCGCCTGGGACGACGTAGAGCCGCTGCCCGTCCACTCCGCGCCCGTCCCGGCGTACGGCACCGGATCGCTGGCCGATCTGCTGCCCACCCTCGGCGCCCACCTGGGCGTTCCCGGCTGCGAGGCCGCGATCCCGGAGCTCGCACCCGTGGACCGCGCCTGTGTCTTCCTCATCGACGGCCTCGGCTGGGAGCAGTTGAAGGCCCACCCGGACGAGGCGCCCTTCCTGAGCTCGCTCATAGCCTCCTCGCGCGGCGGCACCGGCCGCCCCATCACCGCCGGATACCCGGCCACCACCGCGACCTCCCTCGCCTCGGTCGGCACGGGCCTGCCGCCCGGCGCCCACGGCCTGCCGGGTTACACGGTGCGCAACCCCGCCACCGGCGAGCTGATGAACCAGCTCCGCTGGATCCCGTGGACGAAGCCGGGGACCTGGCAGCCGTACCCGACGATCTTCCAGCGCGCGCACGAGGCGGGTGTGCACACGGCGCAGGTTTCCGCCCCCGCCTTCCAGTCGACGCCCCTCACCAAGATCGCCCTCAGCGGTGGCACCTTCCACGGCCGCCTCTCCGGCGAGGACCGTATGGACCTCGCCGCCGCTCAGCTGGCCGGCGGCGACCGGTCGCTGGTGTACACGTACTACAGCGAGGTCGACGGCAAGGGGCACCGCTTCGGCGTCGACTCCGACCCCTGGCGCGGCCAGCTCATGTACGTCGACCGGCTCGCCCAGCGCCTCGCAGAGCAACTGCCGCCGCGCAGCGCCCTGTACGTGACCGCCGACCACGGCATGCTCGACATCCCCTTCGACGAGCAGTCCCGTATCGACTTCGACGACGACTGGGAACTGAGCGCGGGCGTTGCCCTCCTGGGCGGCGAAGGCCGCGCGCGCCACGTCTACGCGGTGCCGGGCGCGCAGGGCGATGTTCTGGCCGTGTGGCGTGAGGTCCTCGGTGAGCAGTTCTGGATCGCGAGCCGCGACGAGGCGATCGACGCGGGCTGGTTCGGCCCCCAGGTCGATCAGCGGGTCCGCGACCGGCTCGGGGACGTCATCGCCGCCGCCCGCGACGACGTGCTGATCACCGCTTCGCGCAGCGAGCCGAAGGAGTCCCTGATGGTCGGCAACCACGGCTCCATGACCCCGGCGGAACAGCTCGTACCGCTTCTCGAAGTACGCTCCTGAGACCGCGTCCCCTTCCTCCTCCCGTCACGCGAAAGGTGCTCGACTCCCCATGCCCGAGCTGGTGTTCTTCTCCGGAACCATGGACTGCGGAAAGAGCACCCTGGCTCTGCAGATCGAGCACAACCGCTCGGCCCGCGGACTACAGGGGATGATCTTCACCCGGGACGACCGGGCGGGCGCCGGAAAGCTCTCCTCGCGCCTCGGCCTGGTCACCGACGCCGTGGAGGTCGCCGACGACCTCGACGTGTACGCGTATGTCGTCGACCGTCTCTCGCAGGGCGGCAAGGTGGACTACGTGATCGCGGACGAGGCACAGTTCCTCGCGCCCGGGCAGATCGACCAGCTCGCGCGTGTCGTCGACGACCTCGACCTCGACGTCTTCGCCTTCGGCATCACCACCGACTTCCGCTCCAAGCTGTTCCCCGGCTCACAGCGTCTGGTCGAACTCGCGGACCGCGTCGAGGTGTTGCAGGTCGAGGCGTTGTGCTGGTGCGGTGCGCGCGCCACGCACAACGCGCGCACCATCAACGGCGAGATGGTCGTCGAGGGCGCCCAGGTCGTCGTCGGCGACGTCAACCACGCCGAGGACGAGATCGGCTACGAGGTGTTGTGCAGGCGGCATCACCGCAAGCGCACGACCAGTGCGACGGCGCACGCCGGGACCCTGTCACCCGATGTGCTTCCCGTCGCGTAGTCACGACGGCGCCGACGTCACCAGCGCGAACTGAGCCCCTTCGGGATCCGCCACCGTCGCCACCCGGCCCCGGGCGCCGTCCCGTGCGGCCTTGACGGCGTGACCGCCCAGGTCGGCAACCCGCTCCACGGCCTCGTCCACGTCCGTGACCTCGAAGTACGTCATCCAGTGCGATCCCCGGTCGGGCGGCAGCGCGTGCCCGACGCCGTGCACGGAAGCCACCGGACGGTTCTCGAGGAGCAGCGTCAGGCAGTCGAAATCCGCGGAGACGACGGCCTCCTCGGTGTAGCCGAAGACCATCTGGTAGAACTTCGCGACGCTCGCGGTCTCCCGCGTCACCAGCTCGTTCCACGCCACCGCCCCCGGTACGCCGGTCACCGCCATGCCCAGATGCTCCGCCGCCTGCCAGACGCCGAACACCGCGCCCGACGGATCGGAGCCGATGGCCATCCTTCCCGCCTCTCCGGCGTCCAGCGGGCCGACGCCCACCGTGCCGCCGCAGTGCCGCACCGTAGCGGCCGTCGCGTCCACATCGTCCGAGGCCAGATAGGGGGTCCAGGCGATCGGCAGTTGACGCTCGGACGGCAGCAGGCCGATGCCGGCCACCTCCTTGCCGTCGAGGAGCGCCCGCGCGTACGGGCCGAGCTGCCCCGGCCCCGGCCTGAACTCCCAGCCGAACAGTGCTCCGTAGAACTCCTGGGTCGCGGCCATGTCGTGCACCATCAGGCTCACCCAGCAGGGTGTTCCCGGCGCGCGCCCGGCTGCTGCCTCGGTCATCGTCACTCTCTCCTCGGAGCGGACCCCTCAGGGCCCGCGATCGGAACCACATGTCGAAAACCCACATGTCGGAACTCACGTGTCGGGAACCCACGTGTCGCACCACGCTCGTGCTGATGGTGGCACTCCGTGCCGCGCGGCGCTCCCTGGCCGCGCCGAATCCGTCGGGCTCCGCACAGAGGATGCCCGAAACGGTGTTTCTGGGGCGTTTCCGCGCCACGACCCGCCCGTGTCCGGCCGGATGACGCTCGGTAGTCGATCGAGCACGCTATCCGAACGTGGGCCCTCGGGCCAGACCATGAGCAAGGATGACCCTCATGAATGCCATCATCACCGCATCTGAACTCGCGAGCGAGCTGGCGGGCCAGGAGCCGCCCGTGCTGCTCGACATCCGCTGGCAGCTCAGCACCGCGAAGTCCGCGGGGGAACCCGCGTTCGACGGCCGTGCCGAGTACGTCGCGGGCCATCTCCCCGGCGCGGTCTTCGTCGACCTCGACGCGGAACTCGCGGGCCACGCGGGTGCGGGCGGCGGCCGGCACCCCATGCCCGATCTGGCCGATTTCGGTGCGGCGATGCGCGCGGCGGGCGTCTCGGCCGACCGCGACGTCGTCGTGTACGACGGCGGACAGGGCTGGGCCGCGGCGCGCGCCTGGTGGCTGCTGCGCTGGACGGGGCACCCGTCCGTGCGGGTCCTCGACGGCGGCCTCGCCACCTGGGACGGCCCCCTCGAGACCGGTGCCGTCACGCCGGAACCCGGCACCTTCACCCCTGCACCGGGTGCCACGGGCCTCCTGGACGCCTCTGCCGCCGCCGCTCTGGCCCGGTCCGGCCTTCTCCTGGACGCGCGCGCCGCCGAGCGCTATCGCGGCGATGTGGAGCCCATCGACCGCGTCGGCGGCCACATCCCGGGTGCCGTCTCCGCGCCGACCACGGAGAACGTCGCCGCGGACGGCCGCTTCCGTCCGGCCGCCGAACTCGCCGGGCGTTTCACATCCCTTGGCGCGACCGGCGATCCGGGCCAGGTCGGTGTCTACTGCGGCTCGGGCGTCTCCGGCGCCCACGAGGTCCTGGCGCTCGCGGTGGCAGGCATCGACGCGCAGCTGTACGTCGGCTCGTGGTCGGAGTGGTCCGCGGACGAGTCCCGCCCGGTGGCGACGGGACCGGACCCGCAGTAACCGCTCGCCTGTACGTGAAGGGGCCCGCGCCGACGGATCGGCGCGGGCCCCTTCACGTAGGAGCGGTGCTCAGTCCTGCTTCTTGCGGCGCGTGCCGAAGACGATCTCGTCCCAGCTCGGCACCGCGGCCCGGCGCCCGGGACGCACCCCGTCGGCCTCGGCCTGACGGTCGGTGGTGCCCGTGAGACGGTCCCGGTGGCCCGCGACGCTGCGTGGCATGAGGACGTCCGCGTACGCGGATCCGGCCCCGGCCGACGCGGCGGGCGCCTGGGGCTCCTCCAGCTCGGCGGCGACGAGCGGCTCCGGCTCCTCCTGCGGCGGTTCGGGCGCCGTCGTCGGACGGTCGGGCACCACGATGTCGCCGCGGTAGCTGGGCACGGCCTCCAGGAGGCTGGTCAGCGAGTCGCGCTCCGAGGAGGACGCGATCGCCGGCAGGTTCTCCTCGGCGGGCGGCTCCGGCGGCGGCACCGGGCGCTCCAACTGCCGGTCCAGGGCGCGGTCCAGCGGGCGGTCGAGGGCGCGATCGAGCGGACGGTCCCTGGGTAGCCGGGCGATGCGCGGCACGAAGGGGAACGTGGGTTCGGGCGTACCGATGTCGTCGGACTCGCCGATCAGCGAGCGCGCCTCGTCGTCGACGGCCTGGACGAGCCTGCGGGGCGGGTCGTACGTCCAGCTCGCCGAGTGCGGTTCGCCCGCGACCCGGTAGACGAGCAGGACTTCCCAGGTGCCGTCGTCGCGGCGCCAGGAGTCCCATTGGACGGTTTCCTTGTCGGCGCCGCGCAGCAGGAGCCGCTCCTGCACCGCTTCACCGAGCTGCGGCCCGGCGTTCTCGCCGGGGCGGCGCACGGGGGTCTTCCTGGCCCGCTCGGCCATGAAGGCGCGCTCCGCGAGCACGGGGCCCTCGAAGCGGCGCACCCGGTCCACCGGGATGCCCGCGAACTGGGCGACCTCCTCGGCGGAGGCGCCTGCCCGTATACGCGCCTGGATGTCGCGAGGGCGGAGGTGGCTCTCCACCTCGATCTCGATCTGGCCGAGACGCGGACGATCGCCGCGCACGGCGGCCCGGAGGCGCTCGTCGATCGGAAGCGTGTACTCCGTGCTGTCCGCAGCCTTCAGCACCAGCCGTGTGCCGTCGTTAGAGACGGCCACGACACGCAGTTCGGGCATGGGGACCTCCCGGGTGGTGCCTGCCGACGTCACGTGCGTCGCTGCTTCCGCTAGTCGAGTGTGGCCTGCCCGGGTGCAGCCTGCCACAACCTTGCCGAGTTGCCCGGCGTGTCGGGCAACGACCCGAGAGCGCCGTTATGGCACGGTTACCTGTTCGCAACGCTAAGTGACCGAAGTCGTCACCCTGTGCAACGAGCCCCCTCTCGGCGGTCCTGGAAGGCCCCGGACACCCCTGGCGGGAGACCGGACCCAGGGCTCGCAACAGTACTCCATTCGGGCCACCCACGTGGATCGGCTCGCCACCGAACTTCTCACGGGGGGCGGGAGTTGAGCGCGGAGCGCCCCCGGCGCGTGCCCGATTCGCGATGGATGCGCGTGGCGTGCTTCACGGAATCTCCAGAAGTGGAACTAGAGGCTTCGGCCATACGTCCCTTTCTCATGCGGCACAGGAAGTTCGCGTAGCCTCGGGAGCTTCGCCGTGAAATGGCTGATATGCCGAGAAGGTGGGAAAGGCAGGTAAGGAACGGAAATGGGCGTGACGCCGGACAACTCCCAGGACGAGCAGAGCAGGCCCAAGGGGAAGAAGCGGGTGGATCTGAGCGTGCCTCAGGTGGCGGGCAGCGCCGTCGCCGCTGTCGTGGCCGCGAAGCTCGCCTCCAGTTTCGGCGTCTACGGGACGATCCTGGGCGCGGGCGTGGTCAGCGCCATCGCCACCTGCGGCGGCACCGTCTTCCAGCACTTCTTCAGCCGTACCGGTGAGCAGATACGTGACGCCGCGGTGCAGACGAAGCCGAAGGGGCGGCGAATACCGGTCACGGCTGAGGGCCGTCCCGTACCGCGCACCTTCCGCTCGGACGAGTCCATGGACGCCACCACGGGCGCGCGGGCCACAGGGACCCTGGGCGTCACAAAGATCGCGGGCGTCACGAAGGCCGTAGGCGCGCTGCCGACGACCACGACGTGGGGGACGCCGTCGGCGGCCGACGCCGAGGCGACGACGGTGCTGCCGCAGAGCCCGGCCGACGACGACATGACCCAGGTGCTGGACACCGGCGCGGTCGCCGATCTATGGCCGGACGAAGCCGCCGAGACCCAGCTTCTCGGCACGGCCGATCCGGAGAAGACGCAGCTGCTCAGGGCCGGCGCGGTCGACGACGCCACCCGGATGCTGCGGCCCGCGACGGAGCTGCCGCACCAGCCGGCGCCGGCGGAGGGGGGCGAGGAGGACTTCACCGACGGGACCGTGCACAGGGCCCGCGTCAAGCGCTGGAAACGGCCGCTGATCGCCGCCGCCGTCGTCTTCGGCGTGACCATGGGCGGCATCACGACCTACGAGATCGTCGCCGGGCACAGCTTCAGCGGTGACAGCGGCAGCACCACGTTCCGGGACGCCTTCAGCGGCCACAAATCCTCCGGCGACAGCGACCCCGCCCCCAGCACGCCGGAGCCCTCCGACGACAGCAGCACCGCGTCCGACAGCGACTCGCGGCAGAACGGCGACGACTCGTCCACGGACGGGAATACGACGCCCAGCCCGACGCCGAGCGACAGCAACGGGTCGGACACCGGTTCGGACACCGGCTCCGACTCGGACGCGGACAACGGCTCGGACAGCGGTTCGGATACGGGCGACGGCAAGACGACGCCGACCCCGACGCCCACGCCGACCCCCTCGGGAAGCTCGGGCGCGGGAACCGGGTCGGGCGCCGACTCCGGCCGGCAGAGCCCCACCGAACAGCCGTGAGCAGCCGTGATCAGTCGCCGAGGATCCGCCGCAGATAGGCGTTGCCGAAGAGCCGGTCCGGGTCCAGGCGGTCGCGCAGCCGCGTGAACTCACCGAAGCGCGGATAGGCCGCCGCGAAGTACTCGGCGTCGCGCGTGTGCACCTTGCCCCAGTGCGGACGCCCCTCGTGGGCGGTGAAGATCTGCTCGGCGGCCGTGAAGTACCGCTGGTACGGGGTGCCCTTGTACATGTGGACCGCGATGTAGGCGCTGTCGCGGCCGGACGCCGTGGACAGCGTGATGTCGTCGGCGGGGGCGGTGCGGACCTCCACCGGGAAGCTGATGCGCAGGTTCGAGCGGTCCACCATGGCCTTCAGCTCGCGCAGCGTCTCCACGAGAGCCGCGCGCGGAACGGCGTACTCCATTTCTACGAAGCGGACCCGGCGCGGAGATGTGAAGACCTTGTAGGGGATGTCGGTGTACGTCCGTGCGGACAGCGCCTTGCTGGAGATCTTGGCGATCGCCGGGATCGTGGCGGGCACCGCCCGGCCGAGCGTATTGACCACCTGGAACAGGCCGTTGGAGAGCACCTCGTCGTCGACGAAGCCGCTGAACCGGGACACCGGGGCCTCGGGCCCGGCGCTGCGGTTGTTGCGCTTGGTGTTGCAGTTGCCGGTGTGCGGGAACCAGTAGAACTCGAAGTGCTCGTTCTCGGCGTACAGCTCGTCGAAGTCGGCGGTGACCCGGTCGAAGCTCATCGGCTCCTCCCGCGCGGTGAGCAGGAAGAGCGGCTCCACGGCGAAGGTGAGGGCCGTGATGACGCCGAGCGCGCCCAGGCCGATACGGGCGGCCGCGAAGACCTCCGGGTTCTCCTTCTCGGAGCACGTGAGGAGCTCGCCGCTCGCCGTCACCAGCTCGAGGCCCTTGATCTGCGCGGCGATGGAGGCGGAGTCGCGGCCCGTGCCGTGCGTGCCGGTGCTGGTGGCGCCGGAGACGGTCTGCTCCATGATGTCGCCCATGTTCGTGAGCGACAGACCCTCACGGGCCAGAGCCAGGTTGAGCCGCTTGAGCGGGGTGCCGGCCTCCACCGTGACCGTCCCGTTGGCGCGGTCGATGTCCCGGATGCCGGTCAGCAGCTGAGGACGTATCAGCACACCGTCGGTGGCGGCGGCCGCCGTGAAGGAGTGGCCCGTGCCGACGGCCTTCACCTTCAGGCCGTCCTCCGCCGCTTTGCGTACGGCCGCGGACAGCTCCTCCACGGAGGCGGGCGTCACCTCCCGTACGGGACGTGCGGTGACGTTCCCCGCCCAGTTACGCCACGCTTCGCCGCTCTTCGTGCCGGTGGCCGTCTGCGCCGTGCTCATCGGTAGTTCCTCCCCGCCGCGGAACCGGCTGCTTCAGCCGGCGGTAGCCGAGGAACGCGACCACGACCGCGACGGCGCCGGCGACTCCCGGCACCCCGTACCCGGCCTTCGCACCGGCGGCGTCGATCACCCAGCCGGCCACGGAGGAGCCGAGCGCGACCCCGACCGCGAGTCCGGTGCTCACCCAGGTCATGCCCTCGGTCAGTTTCGCGCGTGGTACGTGCTGCTCGACGAGGGCCATCGTCGTGATCATCGTCGGTGCGATGGACAGGCCCGCAACGAAGAGCGCCACGGCCAGAAACGACAGGTTCCCGACCAGTTGGAGGGGGATCATACTCAGGCCCATCGCGACGACCCCCACCAGCCACCTGCGCGCGGGCGCCCCCTTGAAGTGCAGCAGGCCGAACACGGCGCCCGCGACACAGGACCCGGACGCGTACACGGCGAGCACCACACTGGCCAGGGACTTGTGCCCCTGGTCCTCCGCGAAGGCCACCGTCACCACGTCGACCGCCCCGAAGATCGCGCCCGTCGCCACGAACGTGGCCACCAGAACCTGCAACCCACGCGCGCGGAGCGCCGACCCGCCGCCGTGCTGCTCACGCGAGTGCGGCGCCGGTTCGGTGGCCCGCTGTCCGGTCAGCCAGAAGACGCCCACCGCGAGGAAACAGCCCGCAAGGAGGGGCCCGGCCTCCGGGAACCATGCCGTGGACAGACCGATCGAGATGATCGGCCCGAAGATGAAGCACACCTCGTCGATCACGGACTCGAACGAGTACGCCGTGTGCAACTGCCGAGGGGTGTCCCGGTACAGGACCGCCCACCGCGCGCGGATCATCGAACCGACGCTCGGCACGCACCCGATGAACGCGGCACACAGGAACAGCGTCCAGTCCGCGGCCTCGTACTTCGCGCACAGCAGCATCCCGCTGACCGCGGCGAGCGAGACCAGCGTGGCCGGACGCAGCACCCGCCGCTGGCCGTACCGGTCGACCAGGCGGGAGATCTGCGGCCCGATCGCCGCGGCGGACAGGGCCACCGTCGCCGACAGGGCGCCCGCGAGCCCATAGCGCCCGGTCAGTTGCGAGACCATGGTGACGATCCCGATGCCCATCATCGACAGGGGCATCCGGCCCAGGAACCCGGCCACCGAGAAGCTCTTGGTGCCGGGCAGGGCGAATATGGCGCGGTAGGGGCTGGGCAACGGGACTCCGGCGGACGTGAAAGGCAGACGTAAGGGGTAAGTCGCATATGCGACCGATACAGCTTACGCGTGTCATGAGTCGGTCGGCATGGCAGTTTTCCGCCTGTCAGTGGCGGGTGGCAGGATCGAACACATGCCAGACGCGCACGCTGCCAGCCTTGATGCCCACCCCTACGACGCCCTGCTGCTGCTCTCCTTCGGCGGCCCCGAGGGGCCCGACGACGTCGTCCCGTTCCTGGAGAACGTGACGCGGGGCCGCGGCATCCCCAAGGAGCGGCTCAAGGAAGTCGGTCAGCACTACTTCCTGTTCGGCGGGGTCAGCCCGATCAACGACCAGAACCGTGCGCTGCTCGACGCCCTGCGCAAGGATTTCGCCGAGCACGGCCTGGACCTGCCGGTCTACTGGGGCAACAGGAACTGGGCGCCGTACCTGACCGACACCCTGCGCGAGATGGTCACCGACGGGCACCGCCGCATCCTCGTACTCGCCACCAGCGCGTACGCCTCGTACTCGGGCTGCCGCCAGTACCGCGAGAACCTCGCGGAGTCGCTGGCCGCCCTCGCGGCCGAGGGCCTGGAGCTGCCGAAGATCGACAAGCTGCGCCACTACTTCAACCACCCCGGCTTCGTCCGGCCCATGGTCGACGGGGTCCTGAAGTCCCTCGCCGACCTCCCCGAGGACGTACGGGACGGCGCCCACATCGCGTTCAGCACGCACTCCATCCCGACCACGGCGGCCGACACCTCGGGCCCCCTGGAGGACCACGGCGACGGTGGCGCGTACGTGAAGCAGCACCTGGACGTGGCCCGGCTGATCGCCGACGCCGTGCGTGAGGAGACCGGCGTCGACCACCCCTGGCAGCTCGTCTACCAGTCGCGCTCCGGCGCCCCGCACATCCCGTGGCTGGAGCCCGACATCTGCGACCACCTGGAGGAGCGGCACGCCGCCGGGGTGCCCGCAGTCGTCATGGCCCCCATCGGGTTCGTCTCGGACCACATGGAGGTCCTGTACGACCTCGACACCGAGGCCACGGACAAGGCGGCGGAGCTTGGCCTGCCGGTACGCCGCTCGGCGACCGTGGGCGCGGACCCGCGCTTCGCCGCCGCCGTAAGGGAGTTGATCCTGGAGCGAGCCGCAGATGAGAGCGGCAGGAACGTCACGCCGTGCGCCCTGGGAGCGCTCGGCCCGAGCCACGACCTGTGTCCGGTGGGCTGCTGCCCGGCCCGTGCCCCCAAGCCCGCCGCCGCGGGCGCCGACAGCCCGTACGCGTAAGGACGTTGACGTGACCGACCTCAAGGCCGAACTCCTCGAAGTCGCCCTGGAAGCGGCCGCCCGCGCGGGCGCCTTCCTGCGCGACGGGCGCCCCGCCGACCTCGGCGTCGCCGCCACCAAGACCAGCGCGGTCGACGTGGTCACCGAGATGGACATCGCGTCCGAGAAGCTCATCACGGACTTCCTGGCCGAGCGCCGCCCGGACGACGGCGTGCTCGGTGAGGAAGGCGCGTCCAGCGAGGGCACCAGCGGCGTCCAGTGGGTGATCGACCCCATCGACGGGACCGTGAACTACCTGTACGGGCGCCCCGATTGGTCCGTCTCCATCGCGGCCCGCAAGGACGGCGAGACGCTGATCGGCGTCGTCGCGGCGCCGATGCGCGGCGAGACCTACCGCGCCGTCCTGGGGGAGGGCGCCCACGTGAACGACCGGCCCACCCACGCGCGCGTGGCACCCCCCTTCGCGCAGGCCCTGGTCGGCACCGGCTTCGGCTACCTGGAGACGCGGCGGGCCCATCAGGCCGATGTCGTACGGGAGTTGGTGCCCCGGGTGCGTGACATCCGGCGCGGGGGCTCGGCCGCGATCGACCTCTGTGACGTCGCGCTCGGCCGCCTGGACGCGTATTACGAACGCGGCCTGAACCCCTGGGACTACGCGGCCGGCGACCTCATCGCGCGTGAGGCGGGCGCCCTGACCGGAGGCCGCCCGGGCGAGCCCGTGTCGCCGGAGCTGACGATCGCCGCGCCGCCCGGCCTCTTCGAGCCACTGCAGAACTGGCTCGAAGAGCTTGGCGCCTGGCACGACTGACGGGGCCCCGCCCCCGCCCGCCCGCACACGACGAAGGGCCCCGGCGCCTGCCTGGATCGGACCAGGCGCCGGGGCCCTTCGCTGTGTCTGTTCGGACGGATGCCGGACGAACGCCGGGCGGATGTGGAACGGATGCCGGACGGTGCCGGACGGCGGGCACAGGGCCGTCTGACGGCCGTCAGGCGGTGGTCAGGCCGTGGTCAGGCGCTCGTGGCGTGAATCTCCACGCCGTGCTCGGCGGCGAGACGGTGAAGGTCGTCCAGCTCGCCTTGCTCGACCTCGGCAAGGAAGTCGTCGCCGGTCTCGCGCGCCAGCGTCAGGTCGGACTCGGCCGCCTTTATGCGCTGCAGCAGTCCTGCGGTGAAAGCGTCCATGGTTGCGCCCCCTCGTCCTGGGTCGTGGGTCGGTGGCACGGGGGTGTGCCCTGTGGAAGGGGCGATCACGACTCGAGCCGCCCTGGATAAGCAGCTCGTGGCACGCCACATACAAAGCGTGATCGCGGGTGTAAACCCGTCCTCCCCCCGCTCCCTTCCGCGGAAACCTCAACCCCCGGAGAAAAACCGGCATTCCCCCTCCGCCCCGCCGCCTTACAGCCGGTTTATGGCCGAAAGGGGCAGGATGGAGGCTCACATCCCATGAAACGGACCCTGCCCGCGTGCGCTCGAACCTGCCCGCGGGTGGCCAGAGGAAGGACAGCGACGTGCGCGTACTCGTCGTCGAGGACGAGCAACTGCTCGCCGATGCGGTGGCCACCGGACTGCGCCGGGAGGCCATGGCCGTCGACGTCGTGTACGACGGTGCGGCCGCCCTCGAGCGCATCGGCGTCAACGACTACGACGTGGTCGTGCTCGACCGGGACCTCCCGCTCGTGCACGGTGACGACGTCGCCCGCAAGATCGTCGAGCTGGGCATGCCCACCCGCATCCTGATGCTGACCGCCTCCGGCGACGTCAGCGACCGCGTCGAGGGCCTGGAGCTGGGCGCCGACGACTACCTCCCCAAGCCCTTCGCGTTCAGCGAGCTGACGGCCCGCGTCCGCGCCCTCGGACGCCGTACGAGCGTGCCCCTGCCGCCCGTCCTGGAGCGCGCCGGGATCAAACTCGACCCGAACCGGCGCGAGGTGTTCCGGGACGGCAAGGAGATCCAGCTCGCGCCCAAGGAGTTCGCCGTCCTCGAGGTGCTGCTGCGCAGCGAGGGCGCCGTCGTCTCCGCCGAGCAGCTCCTGGAGAAGGCCTGGGACGAGAACACGGACCCGTTCACGAACGTCGTGCGCGTCACCGTGATGACCCTGCGCCGCAAGCTGGGCGAACCCGCGGTCATCGTCACCGTGCCCGGCTCCGGCTACCGGATCTGATCCCTCCATGGCCGCCGCCCCAGCGCCCCCCACCGCGCCGCCGAAACCGACCTGGAAGCCCGGCGCGAAGGTCGAACCGCCCTTCCCCTGGCTCCGCCCCACCATCCGCATACGGCTCACGCTGCTGTACGGCGGCATGTTCCTCATCGCGGGCATCCTGCTGCTGTCGATCATCTACATGCTCGCGGCGCAGGCGCTCAACGTGGGCAGCGAGCTGCCCTTCAAGATCATCAACCACAACCTCGTCAGCTCCGTCTGCACCTTCCCGTCCGACCCGACGGACAACCAGCTCAACGACGCCCTGAACGACTGCGTCAACCGGCAGCGCCAGCACGCCCTGGACGTCCTGCTGAGCCGCTCCCTCATGGCGCTGCTCGGCCTGGCGATCATCGCCTTCGCCTTCGGTTACGCGATGGCGGGCCGCGTCCTGTCCCCGCTCGGCCGCATCACGCGCACCGCGCGCCGCGTGGCCGGCTCGGACCTGACGCGCCGTATCGAGCTGGACGGCCCGGACGACGAGCTCAAGGAGCTGTCGGACACCTTCGACGAGATGCTCGACCGCCTGGAGCGGGCGTTCACGGCGCAGCAGCGTTTCGTGGGCAACGCCTCGCACGAACTGCGCACCCCGCTCGCCATCAACCGCACCCTCCTGGAGGTCCACCTCTCGGATCCGGGCGCCCCGGTGGAGTTGCAGCAGCTCGGCAAGACACTGCTCGCCACGAACGAGCGCAGCGAGCAGCTCGTGGAGGGTCTGCTGCTGCTCGCCCGCAGCGACAACCAGATCGTGGAGCGCAAGCCCGTGGACCTGGCCGAGGTCGCCGGCCAGGCGCTCGATCAGGCCAGATCCGAGGCCGACGACAAGGGCGTGGAGATCCGTGGCGAGCGCAAGGAGGCGGTCGTCCAGGGCAACGGCGTCCTCCTGGAGCGCATCGCGCTGAACCTCGTACAGAACGCGATCCGGTACAACGTGGCGGAGGGCGGCTGGGTCGAGGTGCACACCGAGGCGCAGCACGGCCAGGCCGTTCTGCTCGTCGCCAACACGGGCCCTGTGGTCCCCGCGTACGAGATCGACAACCTCTTCGAACCGTTCCGGCGGCTGCGCACCGAGCGCACCGGCAGCGACAAGGGCGTGGGTCTCGGCCTCTCCATCGCCCGGTCGGTGGCGCGTGCCCACGGTGGCCGGATCACTGCCGTACCCCGCGAAGGCGGTGGTCTCGTGATGCGCGTCACCCTGCCGATCTGAGCCGGTTCGACGTGCGATACGCGGAGGGATCTGACATGCTTCCGCCGACGCGCTGGAGGAGTTCGCTTATAGCGGAATTTTCGGGACCTGCGCCCGAGAAGGTCGTGTGTGATCGATCACAAGGGCGAATTCCCCGTCTCCTACTCTCCGTGATCGCAAAAGCTGCCAGAAAGCCGGAAAATCCGAGTTTTCGGGCAGCTTGATCACGGGAAGTACACGGGGTGGCGCCCGTGCGGTGCGAAATCGGACCGTGTACGGTCCCGTTCGCCACCCAAGCCGATCACTCAAGAGGGGTCCGGTTGGGTGTCGATTGAGTAACAGACCTTGATGTGAGGCAAAATCTCCGCCTCAGGTCGGGCACAAGTCCGGCCTCTCATGCGTTACGTGCGCTGAGACACCGCATACACCCAGAGGGGGAGAGCGCGACATGGCAACGGATTACGACACCCCACGCAAGACCGATGACGACCTCAACGAGGACAGCATCGAAGAGCTGAAGTCCCGGAGGAACGACAAGTCCGCGTCCAACGTCGACGTGGACGAGTTCGAGGCGGCCGAGGGTCTGGAACTTCCGGGCGCCGACCTCTCGAACGAGGAGCTGGCCGTCCGTGTCCTGCCCAAGCAGCAGGACGAGTTCACCTGCATGAGCTGCTTCCTGGTGCACCACCGCAGCCAGCTCGCGCGGGAGAAGAACGGCCAGCCGATCTGCCGCGACTGCGACTGAGGTGGGGTCGGGCATGAGTGGCTCGACCCCGCCCTGGAAGCGCCGCATCCGCATCAAGCGCTGGGATGCGGCAGAAGGCCCGTCAGAGGCCGTGCGTGACGACGACGGGCGGGGCTCTTCCACCAGTGAAGACGCCTCGCTCGAAGCGGCGCACAGGAGCGAAGTGACGGGCGACCCGACGGCGGCCGGCGTCGTGGAACGACACGACGCCGACGCAGTCGAGGCGCCGGGCGCCGAGGTGCAGCAGGCCCGACGCCGGACGGACGCCATGAAGGACGGCGTCCGCAAGAGCGGCAGCGTCGCCAGAACGGGAATGGTGAAGGGCGGCAGCGCCGCGAGAACCGGACTCGTCAAGGGCGGCAGCGCCGCGAGAACAGGTATGGCCAAGGGCGGCAGCGCCGCCAGGGCCGCGGTCGGCTATCTCGCCGACCGGATCATCGACATCGCACCGCGCGTGCCCGTCCGGGACCTCGCGACCCTGCGCGCACACTTCCCCGGCCTCGGGCCCGAGCAGCTCGCGGACAAGCTGGTCGCCGGTGCGGCGGCCGCCTCGTCCACGGTGGGCGCCGGAGTCGGAGCGGCGGCGATGCTGCCGGTACCGCCCGCGATGACCACCGAACTGGCCGCGGAGGTCACCGGCGTCGCGGCGATCGAGCTGAAGCTCATCGCCGAACTGCACGAGGTCTACGGGGTCCGCCCCGCGGGCGGCCTGAAGGACCGCAGCAGCGCCTATCTGACCTCGTGGTCGCAGGAGCGAGGGATCGACGTCTCGAAGCCGTCGACCATGAACGTGGCGCTCGGCGGTCAGATGAAGCGCGAGCTGCGACAGCAGATCATGAAGCGGACAGTCCGCAATCTTCCGACTCTGATGCCGTTTTTGGTCGGCGCGGCGGTCGGGGCGGCCATGAACCGCCGGGACACGAAGAAGCTGGCCGAGCGGGTCCGTACCGACCTGCGCCGCTTCCAGGTGCCGTGGGACGCGCTGCCGGAGCTGCCGCCGCTGGCCACGCCCGAGGACGCCCTGCAGATCGAGGACTGAGCCCGGGCCGGGCCGGGCCGAGCCGGCCCGACCGAACCGGGTCAGGACGCGTCAGGCACCCAGGGCCTTAGCCAGAGTTTCGGGTTCGCGCGTCGACAGGTAGACGTACGGCGTCGGGTCCGAGGGGTCCGTGATCTCCGCGCGGACCGCCGTACGGACGTAACTGCGCAGGAGCATGAAGGCGCGCGGGTCCGCCTTGTACGTGCGCCAGGCAAGCGCCTCCTCCGCGTCCAGGATCTCCACGGCACCCAGTGCCGACAGCGGGATCCTCGCGTCCCCCGCGACCAGCGAGTCCGCCACGACACGGATCCGGACCGAGCCGTACTGGCTGGTGATCACGGCCGCCACCAGCAGGCCGCCGACGAACCCGCCGAGCAGCGGGAGCGTGCCGAAGGGCAGCAGGGTGAGGCCGCAGGCGACCCCCACGAGGAAGGTGACGAGCCACCACGAGCGGGGTGCGGTGAGGCGTTCTTCGTAAGGCGTCGTCGAGAGCTCCATGGGGCCAAGCTTGGCACGATGCATGACTGCACAGGGGAACGGGGGCAGCCAGTGCGCAGCACTGTCCGGCAGGGTGGCGGTGGGTGACGGGCGGGCGGGTAAGGTCTGCGCCTGTGAGTGGTACTTCAGCAGCTCTGACGCCCCCCGCCGACGCCATAACGCCGGTACGGCACCCCGACGCTCCCGCCCCCGGGGAGCTTCTCGGCGCGCACTACGGCCACTGTTTCGGCTGTGGCGGCGAGCAGCCGCACGGACTGCACCTGGAGGCGCGGGCCGGTGACGGCGTGAGCGTCACCGCCGAGTTCACCGTGCGCGCCGCCCATCAGGGGGCGCCCGGCCTCGCGCACGGCGGCATCCTCGCCACCGCTCTCGACGAGACGCTCGGTTCGCTGAACTGGCTGCTGCGCGTCATCGCCGTGACCGGCCGGCTCGAGACGGACTTCGTGCGCCCCGTCCCCGTGGACACCGTGCTGCATCTGTCCGCCGAGGTCACGGCCGTCGCCGGGCGCAAGATCTACTCGACCGCGACCGGCCGGATCGGCGGCCCCGACGGGCCCGTCGCCGTCCGGGCCGACGCTCTCTTCATCGAGGTCAAGGTCGACCACTTCATCGACAACGGCCGCCCGGCGGAGATCGAGGCGGCCATGAGCGACCCGGACCAGGTCCGGCGCGCCCGTGCTTTCGAGGTGAACCCGTGAACCAGCCGCTGGACGTGCTCATCCGGCGTGTCGACCCCGACGTACCGCTGCCCGCGTACGAGCACCCGGGCGACGCGGGCGCCGATCTGCGGACCACCGAAGCGTGCACACTCGCCCCGGGCGAGCGCGTCGTACTGCCCACCGGAGTGTCTGTCGCGCTGCCCGAGGGGTACGCGGCCTTCGTGCACCCGCGATCCGGGCTCGCAGCGCGCTGCGGTGTCGCTCTGGTGAATGCCCCGGGGACGGTGGATGCCGGGTACCGTGGGGAGATCAAGGTGATCGTGGTGAATCTCGACCCGCGCGAGAAGGTGCGGTTCGAGCGCTTCGACCGGATTGCCCAACTGGTCGTCCAGCAGGTCGAGAGGGTGCGCTTCCACGAGGTGGCGCAGCTTCCCGACTCCGCGCGGGCCGAGGGGGGCTTCGGGTCCACGGGAGGGCATGCCTCCGTGGGTCCGGACGGTCAACAGGGTGGGAATCGATACGCATCGGTCGTATCCGACCGGGAAGGACAGTGACGTGTTCGGACGTCGCAAGAAGAACAGCTCCGCTGAAGACGCAGTGGACGCGGCGGGCGAGGCCGAGCAGGTCGACGGTGTCGACGGTGTCGACAGTGCCGGCACGGACGCCGAGGGAAAGTCGGATCGCGTCCGGCTCGAGCCGGAGCCGCGTCCCGACGGCCCCTGGGACTCCGCAGAGGTGCGCGAGCCCGGCGAGGGCCGTGTCGACCTGGGCGGACTCTTCGTCCCCGGTGTGGAGGGCATGGAGCTGCGGGTGGAGGTCGCGGGTGACGCGATCGTCGCGGCGACCGTCGTCCTCCAGGACAGCGCGGTCCAGCTCCAGGCTTTCGCCGCTCCCCGGAAGGAGGGCATCTGGGGCGAGGTCCGCGAGGAGATCGCCACGGGTATCACTCAGCAGGGTGGCGTGATCGACGAGGTCGAGGGGCCGCTCGGCTGGGAGCTGCGGGCCCAGGTGCCGGTGCAGCTGCCGGACGGCACGGGTGGTTTCCAGGTCGTGCGCTTCATCGGCGTGGACGGCCCGCGCTGGTTCCTGCGCGGTGTCATCTCGGGCCAGGGCGCGGTGGCGCCGCAGGCGGCCGGGCTGCTCGAGCAGATCTTCCGGGACACCGTCGTGGTCCGCGGTGACGGTCCGATGGCCCCGCGCGACCCGATCGTCCTGAAGCTTCCGGACGACGCGCAGATGGTCGCCGAGGGCGCCGGTCAGGATGCCGCGGACGGCTCGCGCTTCTCCGGCGGCATGGGTCAGCTGGCCCGTGGTCCGGAGATCACCGAGGTCCGTTGACCGAACCGGCTCGACCGTAGGCCGGGGCCGCGCATCCCTCAGGGGTGCGCGGCCCCGGCCTTTGTCGTGCGTACGCACGCCTGCCGAGCCCGTCGGGGTCGCGCCTCTCAACTGCCGTTCTTTTCTCAGTACTTGACGGAAGGCTGGTCCGTACCTAGGGTCACCGGCCAGCGCTGTGGTTCACATCAGCGCCTCACGTTCACATACGAGAACGGATGGCCCCCACCATGCAGGCTCGTCACAGAAGATCGCGTCCCGCCCTGCTTGCCACCCTCGCCACCGCCGTCACGGCGTTGGTCGCCGGCGTCGTCGCCTGGCCCGCGACCGACCGCGCCGAGGCCGCGCCCGCCACGTTCGCCCACCCCGGAGTCACCGTCTCCAAGGGGCAACTGGACTTCGCCAAGGCCAAGGTCGACGCCGGGGCGAGCCCCTGGAAGGGCGCCTTCGACCAGATGATCGCCAGCAAGTACGCCGATCTGAACCGCACGCCCAAGCCCCGCGCCACCGTCGAGTGCGGCTCGTACTCCAACCCCAACTACGGCTGCACGGACGAGCGCGAGGACGCGATAGCCGCCTACACCTCCGCGCTCGCCTGGTACTTCACGCGCGACGAGCGGTACGCGAAGAAGTCGATCGCGCTCATGGACGCCTGGTCCGGGACCATCAAGGAGCACACGAACAGCAACGGGCCCCTCCAGACCGGCTGGGCCGGCTCCTCCTGGCCCAAGGCAGCCGAGATCATCAAGTACACGTACAGCGGCGGCTGGGCGAACGAGGGCCGGTTCCGGACCATGCTGCGCGATGTGTACCTGCCGAAGATCATCAACGGCTCCAACTCCAACGGGAACTGGGAGCTGTCGATGATGGAGGCCGCCGTCGGCATCTCCGTCTTCCTGGAGGACAAGGCGTCGTACGACAAGGCGATGGCGAAGTTCCGGACGCGTACGGCCGCGTACGTCTATCTGTCCTCGGACGGCGCGCTGCCCAAGACCGTGCCGAGCCAGAACCTGGACACCAAGGCCAAGATCGTCAACTACTGGCAGGGCCAGTCCACGTTCGTGACCGGTCTGACGCAGGAGACCTGCCGGGACTTCACGCACACCGGCTACGGCATCTCCGCCATCTCGCACATCGCCGAGACCAGCCGCATCCAGGGCCAGGACCTGTACGGCACGGACGTCGGCGAGCGGCTGCGGCAGGCACTCGGCTTCCACGCCAAGTACCAGCTCGGCGAGGCGCCGCCGAGCTGGCTGTGCGGCGGCAGCGTCACGCGCGGGCTCGGCCCCGTCACCGAGGTCGGCTACAACGCCCTGCACACCCGCCTCGGCACCGCCATGACCAGCACCCAGAAGCTCACCGAGCAGCAGCGCCCGGCCGCCTCCAACAACCTCTTCGTCGCCTGGGAGACCCTGACCCACGCCGAGAACCCGAGCTGACGGGCGACCCGCCCGGCCATTGCCCGGCCGGGCGCCACGTGACCATACTGGCGCCCGGCCGGGAACGTACGTACGGGGGAGCGCGGGGCATGACCGAGAGCACCGAGGCGGGGACCGCCGTCCTCGACCAGGACGGCGGCGGGCCGATGGTCGCCGTGCGGGACCTGCACCGCTCCTACGGCAGCGGCGCCGCCGCCGTCCACGCCCTGCGCGGGGTCTCCTTCGAGGTGCCGCGCGGCGAACTCGTCGCCCTCAAGGGACGCTCGGGATCCGGCAAAACGACCCTGCTCAACCTGGTGGGCGGCCTCGACGAACCGGACAGCGGGCGGATCGAGGTCGACGGACTCGGCCTCGCGGACCTCGGTGAGAACGGGCTCCTGGAGCTTCGCCGGGACCGGATCGGCTTCATCTTCCAGTCCTTCGGGCTCATCCGGATCCTCTCCGCCGCCGAGAACGTCGGCGTGCCGATGCGGCTGCGCAGGACGCCGGTGCGCGAACGCGAGGCGCGCGTCGAACTGCTGCTGGGCCTCGTCGGCCTGGAAGGGCACGCCAAGCAGCGGCCCGGCGAGCTCTCCGGCGGCCAGCAGCAGCGCGTCGCCATCGCCCGCGCCCTCGCCAACAAGCCGGCCCTGCTCATCGCCGACGAACCTACCGGGCAGCTCGACGCGGAGACCGGCCTCGCCGTGATGGAACTGCTGCGCGCCGTCGTCCGCAGCGAGCACGTCACCGCGCTGGTCGCCACGCACGACCCGGCGCTCCTCGACCTCGCCGACCGGGTCCTGGAACTCAGCGACGGCGAGATCGTCGAGCAGCGCTGAGCCGCCCGCAGCGCATCAGGGTTCTGTCAAAGACGCCCGCTCACCAGGCCCGTGGCCCCTTTGCCGGACTTCCTGACCGTAAGGTCGACGCCATGGGACGCGGCAAGCTTCGGATCTATCTCGGTTCCGCACCGGGCGTCGGCAAGACGTACGCGATGCTGGCCGAAGCGCACCGCCGCATCGAGCGCGGCACCGACTGCGTGGTCGCGTTCGTCGAACACCACAAGCGGCCGCGGACCGAGGTCATGCTGCACGGCCTGGAGCAGGTCCCGCGGGGGGAGATCGAGTACCGCGGGTCCGTCTTCCAGGAGATGGACGTCGACGCGGTCCTCACCCGGGCCCCGGCCGTCGCCCTCGTCGACGAGCTGGCGCACACGAACGTGCCGGGCTCGCGCCACGCCAAGCGCTGGCAGGACGTCGAGGACCTGCTCGCCGCGGGCATCGACGTCGTCTCGACCGTCAACATCCAGCACCTCGAATCCCTCGGTGACGTGGTCGAGGCGATCACCGGCGTGCGCCAGCGGGAAACCGTGCCCGACGAGGTCGTGCGCCGCGCGGACCAGATCGAGCTGGTCGACATGTCGCCCCAGGCGCTGCGCCGCCGCATGGCCCACGGCAACATCTACAAACCGGACAAGGTCGACGCGGCCCTCTCCAACTACTTCCGCCCCGGGAACCTCACCGCCCTGCGTGAACTGGCCCTCCTGTGGGTCGCCGACCGCGCGGACGAGTACCTCCAGCAGTACCGCGGCGAGCACAACATCCGCTCCACCTGGCAAGCCCGCGAACGCATCGTCGTCGGCCTCACCGGCGGTCCCGAAGGCCGTACGTTGATCAGGCGCGCGGCGCGGCTCGCGGAGAAGGGCGCCGGCGGCGAGGTCCTCGCGGTCTACATCGCCCGCAGCGACGGACTGACCGCCGCCTCGCCCAAGGAACTGGCTGTCCAGCGCACCCTGGTCGAGGACCTCGGCGGCACCTTCCACCACGTCATCGGCGACGACGTCCCCTCGGCGCTCCTGGAGTTCGCCCGCGGCGTCAACGCCACCCAGATCGTCCTCGGCTCCTCCCGCCGCAAGACCTGGCAGTACATCTTCGGACCCGGCGTCGGCGCCACCGTCGCCCGCGAGTCCGGGCCCGACCTCGACGTCCACATCGTCACGCACGAGGAGGCGGCCAAGGGGCGCGGCCTGCCCGTCGCCCGCGGGGCCCGGCTCGGCCGCTCCCGGATCCTCGGCGGCTGGCTCGTCGGCGTCGGCGGACCGGCGCTCCTCGCACTCCTGCTCACCCACGTCGACTCCGACCTCGGCCTCGCCAACGACATGCTGCTGTTCCTGACGCTCACCGTGGCGGCGGCACTGGTCGGCGGCCTGCTTCCGGCGCTCGCCGCGGCGGCGTTCGGCTCGCTGCTCCTGAACTACTACTTCACCCCGCCGCGGCACCTGTTCACGGTCGCCGACCCCAAGAACCTCGTCGCCATCGTCATCTTCTTCGGCGTCGCCGTCTCGGTCGCCTCGGTCGTCGACCTGGCCGCCCGCCGCACCCACCAGGCCGCACGCCTGCGCGCCGAGTCCGAGATCCTCTCCTTCCTCGCGGGCAGCGTGCTGCGCGGCGACACCAGCCTGGAAGCGCTGCTCGAACGCGTACGGGAGACCTTCGCGATGGAGTCCGTGGCGCTGCTCGAAAGGGAGAGCGACACCTCCCCGTGGACCTGCGCGGGCAGCGTCGGGCCGCACCCCGACGGACGGCCCGAGGACGCCGACGTGGACGTGCCCGTGGGCGACCACATGGCGCTCGCCCTGACCGGGCGCGTCCTGCCCGCCGAGGACCGCCGGGTGCTGGCAGCCTTCGGCGCGCAGGCCGCCGTCGTCGTGGACCGCAGGCGGCTTCAGTCGCAGGCCGAGCAGGCCCGCACCCTCGCCGAGGGCAACCGCATCCGCACCGCGCTGCTCGCCGCCGTCAGCCACGACCTGCGCACCCCACTCGCCGGCATCAAGGCCGCCGTCTCCTCCCTGCGCTCCGAGGACGTCGACTGGTCGCCCGAGGACCAGGCGGAACTGCTCGCCGGGATCGAGGCGGGCGCCGACCGGCTCGACCACCTCGTGGGGAACCTGCTCGACATGTCCCGCCTCCAGACCGGCACCGTCACCCCGCTCATCCGGGAGATCGACCTCGACGAGGTGGTGCCGATGGCGCTGGTCGGCGTACCGGACCCGGACCTCAGCGTCGACCTGGACATCCCCGAGTCGCTGCCGATGGTGACCGTCGACAAGGGCCTCCTCGAGCGGGCCGTCGCGAACATCGTCGAGAACGCCGTCAAGTACAGCCCGCCCGACGAACCCGTCCTGGTCTCCGCCAGCACGCTCGGCGAACGCGTCGAACTGCGCGTGGTGGACCGCGGCCCCGGCGTGCCGGACGAGGCCAAGGAGCGCATCTTCGCCCCCTTCCAGCGCTACGGCGACGCGCCGCGGGGCGCGGGCGTGGGGCTCGGCCTCGCCGTGGCGCGCGGCTTCGTCGAAGCCATGGGCGGCACACTCGGTGCGGAGGACACTCCTGGGGGCGGGCTCACGATGGTGCTCACCCTGCGGGCGGCGGGCCCGGCGCCCGGACCACCGGGCCGGCCGTCGACCCGTACGGCACCGGCAGCAGCCGGACCGGAAGCAGCATCAGCCGACAACGCAGTACCGCAGAGAGGCAGGCACGCATGACCAGGGTGCTCGTGGTCGACGACGAGCCGGGAATCGTCCGCGCCCTCGTCATCAACCTGAAGGCGCGCAAGTACGAGGTGGACGCCGCCGCCGACGGTGCGCAGGCGCTGCAACTCGCCGCCGCCCGCCACCCCGACGTGGTCGTCCTCGACCTCGGTCTGCCCGACATGGACGGCGTCGAGGTGATCAAGGGGCTGCGCGGCTGGACCCGCGTACCCATCCTCGTCCTGTCCGCCCGGCACTCCTCGGACGAGAAGGTCGAGGCGCTCGACGCGGGCGCCGACGACTACGTGACGAAACCCTTCGGCATGGACGAGCTGCTCGCGCGGCTGCGGGCGGCCGTGCGGCGCGCCGAGCCCACCGGTGGCACCGAGGACGAAGGGATCGTGGAGACCGACGACTTCACCGTCGACATGGCCGCCAAGAAGGTCCACCGGGGCGGACGCGACGTGCGGCTCACCCCCACCGAGTGGCACCTCCTCGAGGTGCTCGTGCGCAACACGGGACGCCTGGTCAGCCAGAAGCAGCTGCTTCAGGAGGTGTGGGGCCCCTCGTACGGCACGGAGACCAACTACCTGCGCGTGTACATGGCACAGCTGCGCCGCAAGCTGGAGACCGACCCCTCGCACCCCCGGCACTTCATCACGGAGCCCGGCATGGGTTACCGCTTCGAGAAATAAGGGCCCGGAAACGGGGTACACCAGCGAGTACGACCGAGACACGACCGAGTCACCGGCCACGGGTACGCTTCCTATATGAGTGCTGTTCCTCGTTCCGACAGGGCGTCCGAGAAGCCGGCGGGCCGATTCCGGCGCATGCTCGACCGACTGTCCACGTCCCAGGAGGACCTGGAGTCGGAGGAGCTGCGCGAGGACTCGGAGACCACGGGCTGTACACGCATCGGTGACTGCCAGGACCGACAGGTCGTTCAGGTAACTGGTACGTTGCGCACGGTAACCCTGCGACCACGCGCCGGAGTTCCGGCCCTGGAGGCGGAGTTGTTCGACGGCTCGGCCGCGCTCGACGTGGTGTGGCTCGGCAGGCGTTCGATCCTCGGAATCGAACCCGGCCGCAAGTTGATCGCTTCGGGGCGGATCTCGATGAGCCGGGGCCGTAGGGTGCTCTTCAACCCGAAGTACGAACTCAGACCGCTCGGACGGGAGTAGCCGGTGACGTCCCTCGACAAGCCGACCGACCGCGAACAGGAAGCCGACCAGGGCTCCACCGCTTCGAAGGCGGTGACCGAGGCCGCGCTCTTCGACGCCTTCGGCGGCGTGCGGGGCATGGTGGAGACCGTCGTGCCCGGCCTCCTCTTCGTGACCATCTTCACGATCAACAAGGACCTGCACGTGGCGGCCATCGCGGCCCTCGCCGTGTCCCTGGTCCTGGTCGTGGTGCGGCTGGTCATGAAGGACACCGTCAAGCACGCCTTCAGCGGCGTCTTCGGTGTCGCGTTCGGTGTCGTCTTCGCGATGTTCACGGGCAACGCCAAGGACTTCTACCTGCCGGGCATGCTCTACACGCTGGGGCTCGCGCTCGCGTACATCGTGACGACGCTGTGCGGGGTTCCCCTGATCGGGCTCATCCTCGGGCCGGTGTTCAAGGAGAACCTGTCGTGGCGGACGCGTAACCCGGGGCGCAAGAAGGCCTATGCGAAGGCGAGTTGGGCTTGGGGGCTCATCCTCCTCGCCAAGTGCGCCATTCTGTTCCCGCTGTACTTCTGGGCGGACACGGACTCGGCCACGACGCAGTTCAGCTGGGTGCTGATCGCGTTGAAGATCCCGCCGTTCCTGCTGGCGGTGTGGCTGACGTGGGTGTTCCTGGCGAAGGCGCCCGCGCCTATTGACGTGTTTGCCGAGATGGAAGCGGCCGAGAAGGCGGAGGCCGAGGCTGCCTCCGGTGACGGTGCGCGGCATCGGCGAGAGGCCTGAGGTCGTGGCGCGGCCGCCGGTCGGTGGGGGCTGAGCGCGCAGTTCCCCGCGCCCCTGAAGGCAAAAGGGTGGCCCGGCGAGCT